>NZ_WTVQ01000009.1 GCF_012910955.1 Aromatoleum diolicum | reverse complement strand
GCTTTCACTTGTACAATTCAGCAACTTTAGCGACGCATGGTCCGGCCAGGACACCCCGTGCGCTGAATTGACGAGCCCGGACCGCAGCTGGCCGGGAGGAGGAGGGGCATGCACACGCTCACGAACCCGGACGACACGCCCGGCGGCGAACCCGCGCACCTGACGGCGCTCATCAACCGTTCGCCGGTGGTCGCCATCGAATGGTGCAACGCACCCGGCTGGCCGGTCAGCTTCGTCAGCGAAAGCGTCACGCAATGGGGTTACGGGCGCGACGATCTGCTCTCGGGGCGGATCCACTACGCGGATCTCATCCACGCCGACGACAAGCCGCGCATCGAGGCGGACGTCGCCGAACACTTCGCCAGTGGTCCCGACGAATACCGCCAGGAATATCGCCTGCGCACCGCTGCCGGCGACTGGATCTGGCTCGACGACCGCACCTGGCTGACACGCGATGCCTCCGGCGTGGTCACACGCATCCATGGCGTCCTGCTCGACATCACCGCGATCAAGAATGCCGAGGCCAAGATCCGCCGTCTCAACGCCACACTGGAAACGCGCGTCGCCCGCCGCACCGCGCAACTCGAAGCGGCCAACCAGGAGCTGGAATCGTTCTGCTATACGGTGTCGCATGACCTGAAGGCGCCGCTGCGCGGCATCGAGGGCTACAGCCAGCTGCTGCTCGACGACTACCATGAGCGCCTCGACGAGGACGGCCGTCAGTTCCTCACCAACATCCGCCGCGGCGTGGCGCAGATGCACGAGTTGATCGAGGATCTGCTGATGTACTCGCGCATCGAGCGGCGACCGATGGAAAGCGCCCCGATGGATCTCCCGGCGCTGGTGCACAGCGTGCTCGACAGCTTCGCCCACGAGATCAAGACCCTTGATGCGCACGTCGATGTCGGCGAGCTTGCGCCCCGGATTGCGACCGACCGCAGTGGTCTCACGCTGGTGCTGCGCAACCTGATCGGCAATGCACTGAAGTTCACCCGCGATACCCAGGCGCCACACATCGCCATCGATGCCCGGCTCCACGACGGGCGGATAATTATCCGCGTGCGCGACGATGGCATCGGTTTCGACATGAAGTATCATGACCGCATCTTCGAGATCTTCCAGCGCCTGCATCGCGCCGAAGATTATCCCGGCACCGGGGTCGGACTCGCGCTGGTGCGCAAGGCGGTGCAACGCATGGGCGGAAGGGTGTGGGCCGAAAGCGCGCCCGGCCACGGAGCAACCTTCCACGTGGAGTTTGCGCAATGACGAGCGATGTTCCCGGACACCGCATCCTGCTGGTCGAGGACAACCCGGTCGACCTCGATCTCGCACTACGGGCGTTTTCCCGCAAGAATTCCGACCGTCCGATCGAGGTCGCGCGCGACGGCGAGGAAGCCCTGTCCTTCATCGCCCGCTGGGAGGCCGGTCACCCCGTTCCCGCGATGATCCTGCTGGACATCAAGCTGCCCCGCGTCAATGGCCTGGAGGTGCTGCGCCGGCTCAAGTCACACCCGCGTTTCGCCTATATCCCGGTGGTGATGCTCACGACCTCGGGCGAGGACGCCGACGTTGGCCAGGCCTACGAGCTCGGCGCCAATTCCTACATCATCAAACCGGTCAACTTCGCGCGTTTCATCGAAGCGGCCGAACAGATCGAGCAGTACTGGTGCCTACTGAACGAACTTCCGAGGTAAACGGCCTGCACGTCCTGTACGTCGAGGACTCCGAGGCCGACGCCGACCTGGCGCGACGCACGCTCGCGCGTCTGGCGCCGGACATCGTGCTCGAGGTGGCGCACACGCTCGCCCAGGCGCAGAGCCGCCTTGCCCGCAAGCCCGGCCTCGACCTGCTACTGTCCGACCTGAAACTGCCCGACGGCTCGGGGCTGGAACTGCTCGCGCATGTGCGCCAGCACCAGTTGCCGCTGGCCGTCGTGCTGCTGACCGGTTCCGGCGACCAGAATGCGGCGATTGCCGCGCTCAAGGCCGGAGCCGATGGCTATCTGGTCAAGCGCAAGGATTACCTGGCGCAGTTGCCGGCGACACTGCGCACCGCGCTGGCCCGCTATCACAGCAGCCCGGCACGCCCGCTGCGACCACTGCGCGTGCTGTATGCGGAGCACAACGAGTTCGACGCCGATCTCACGCGCCGCCACCTGGCGCTGCACACGCCGCACATCCAGCTCCGCATCGTGCGGACGGCCGCCGAGGTGCTGGCGAGCGTGCCTGAGGACGACACGCAGGTGGCCGACTTCGACGTACTGCTGGTGGATTACCGCATCGGCAGCATCGACGGCGTGGAACTCACGCGCGTGCTGCGCGAGGAGCGCGGATTCACCTTGCCGATCGTGATGATCACCGGTCATGGCAGCGAAGACCTTGCGGCACGCGCGCTCAATGTCGGCGTGAACGACTACATCGCCAAGTACGACGGCTATCTGCATGCGCTGCCGGCGACGCTCGAGAAAGTCCGCGAACAGGCAGAATTGCTGCGCGAACGCGCCGAATTGCGTGACACCAGTGCACACCTGTCCTACCTGCTGACGGCGAGTCCGGTGGTGCTGTATACGCTGCGCATGTTCGATGGCAGTCTCATGCCGAACTGGGTCAGCGAGAATATCGAACGCATTTTCGGCAGCACCGTTGGCGAAGCCCTGACTCCCGGCTGGTGGCTGGGCCACCTGCATCCCGAGGACCGCGGCGCGGCCCTCGCGGCGCAACCGCAACTGCTGTCCGACGGCCATCTCGATCATGAGTACCGCTTCGTCGCCGACACCGGGCGCACGTTCTGGATTCGCGACCAGATGCGCGTGGTGCGCCGGGACGTCGGCGCGACGCTCGAAGTCGTCGGCACCTGGACGGACATCACGCACCACAAGCACGACGAACTGCTGCAGGCGGCGCGCAGCGCGGTGCTCAACCGGCTGGTCGCGGGCGACGCCCTGCCGATCATCCTCGACGACGTCGTGCAGCGCCTCGAGCGGCTCGAACCGCAGATGCGCGCGTCGATCCTGTTGCTCGACCCGCTCAGCGGCGGCCTCACCAATGGCGCGGCCCCCAGCCTGCCCGACTACTATCGCGCCGCCGTCGAAGGACTCAAGCCCGCCGAGGGGCAGGGATCCTGTGGCACGGCCGCCTATCGCGGCGAAGCGGTGTTCGCCACCGACGTGACGACCGACGCCCACTGGGCACCATTCCGCGACATCGCGGCGCGCGTCGGCTTCCGGGCGTGCTGGTCGTTTCCGTTCCGCGACCCGGGCGGCACCGTGCTTGGCACCTTCGCGGTGTATTTCGACGCACCGCGCGCACCCGAAGCAGCGCTGATTGCGCTGATCGACGAGTTTGCGGCGATCACGGCACTGGCGGTGCAGAAGGTGCGCGCGACGGATGCGCTGCGCCAGGCCGCGGCGGTCATCGAAAGCACCCGCGACGGCGTGATGATCACCGATCTGGACCGGCGCATCGTCAGCGTTAACCGCGCATGGTGCGAAATGACCGGTTTCATGCCCACGGACGCGCTCGGCAAGGCGCCGCAACTGCTCAAGTCCGGGCTGCAGAACGATGCCTTCTACCGCCGGATGTGGTCGCAGGTCACACGCACCGGCTACTGGCAGGGCGAAGTCTGGAACCGGCGCAAGAACGGCGAGCTGTATCCGCAGTGGCTGAGCATCAGCACCGTATACAACGACGAACACATGCCGACGCATTACGCGGGGGTGATGACGGATATCAGCAAGATCAAGCAGTCCGAGGCCGAACTCGAGCGTCTGGCGCACTACGATCCGCTGACCGACCTTCCCAACCGCCTGCTGGTGCAGTCGCGCCTGGAGCACGCCATCGATCAGGCGGCGCGCCACCACACGGGCATCGGCGTGCTGTTCATCGACCTCGACCGCTTCAAGAACATCAACGACAGCCTCGGCCATCCGGCCGGTGACGAGTCGCTGGTGAGCATCTCGCGCCGCCTGCGCAGCTGTCTGCGGCCGGAGGACACGCTGGCACGCTGGGGCGGCGATGAATTCCTCGTGATCATCGAAAATCTCGTCAAGCCGGATGAATCCGCGAGTCTTGCGCAAACCCTGATCGACCAGCTGCACGAACCCTTCCAGCTGGCGGATGGCCAGCTGGTGTATGTCGGCGCGAGTGTCGGGGTGAGCCTGTACCCCCAGGACGCCCGAACCGCCGACGCACTGATCCAGCACGCCGACACCGCGCTCAACCAGGCCAAGGCGCAGGGGCGCAACACCTATCGTTTCTTCACCGACGCGATGAGCCGCGCCGCGCAGCTGCATCTGAATCTCGAACGGCGGCTACGCCGCGCGCTGGAGCAGCGCGGTTTCGTGCTGCACTATCAGCCGCAGATCGACATTGCCAGCGGGCGCATGGTCGGTTGCGAGGCGCTGTTGCGCTGGAACGATCCGGAGGAGGGGCTGATTCCGCCGAATCGTTTCATTCCGTTTGCCGAGGAGAGCGGCCTGATCGTGCCGATTGGCGACTGGGTGCTGGAAACCGCCTGCCAGCAGGCACGCAAGTGGCTGGACGCGGGACTGCCGCCGCTGCTGGTGGCGGTGAATCTGTCGGCACGCCAGCTGTGGCAGGCGGATCTGCCCGAGCGCATCGCGGCAATCCTGAAACAGACCGGGCTGCCGCCGCAGTCGCTGGAGCTGGAACTGACCGAGAGCATGATCATGGGCCACGAGGCCCAGGCCGTGGAGCGACTCGGCCTGCTGCGCTCGATGGGCTTGCGGCTGGCGATCGACGATTTCGGCACCGGCTATTCCTCGCTGTCCTACCTGAAGAACCTGCCGATCGAGGTGCTGAAGATCGACCAGAGCTTCGTGCGCAACATTCCGCAGGACCGCAACGACATGGAAATCTCCGCCGGCATCATCGCGCTGGCGCGCAAGCTCAATCTGAAGGTGCTCGCCGAAGGCGTCGAAACGCCGGAGCAACTGGCGTTTCTGGCGGAGCAGGGCTGCGACAGCTACCAGGGCTACCTGTTCAGCCGCCCGCTGCCGGTGGAGGCGTTCGAAAAGCTGCTGCTGCGCTAGTCAGGTCGCCGCATCGGGCTCGCCCAGCTGCACCAGGATCTGCCGGCGGGCGGCGTCGCGCAGACGCAAAGCGTCGTCCCACCCCGCGCCTTGCGGCACGAGCGGCTTGCCGACCCACACCGCGAGTCGGCTGAAGCGCGGCCGCTTGCTCTCGCCGCGCAACAGCGTGCGCGTGCCGGTCAGCGTCACCGGAATCACCGGCGCACCAGCACCCGCAGCCAGCACGAAAGCGCCTAGCCGGAACGGCAGCAGTCCGGCGGCGTCGCCGAAAGTGCCTTCCGGGAAGAACATCAGGCAGTCTCCGTCGCGTATCCGCGCCTCGAGTTTGCGCGTGTCCTCGACACCGCGCGCGCTCTCGAAACGCTCGACGAAGGCGCTACCCAGGCGACGCAGCGGGATGCCTGCAAAGGGACTGCGCAACAGCTCCTGCTTGGCGACGTAGGCAAAGCGCGGCGGCAGCACGGCGGTAAGGATCAGCCCATCGAGATAACTGGCATGGTTGGCGACGACCATCACGGGACCGCGAGCGGCGAGATGCTGCAGCCCGTCGACGCGCGGGCGCAGGCCGGTCAGCGTCAGCGCCAGGCGGGCGCTGACCTTCGCGATCCGCCGACGCAGTGTCAGAGTGGGCGCAAGCACGATCAGCCCCCATGCTACGGGCACGAGACTGGCGAAAACCAGCCACGCCCACGCGCTCCACGTCCAGCCGACGCTGTGGCGCAACAGGCGTCCGGCGCCGGCGACCGAGCCACTGCCGACAAGGCGCAGCCACTGCCGCCACGGCGCACGTTGCGCATCGAGCAAAGTACCGTTTTCGTAACGTTCGCGGCAGGACGCGCGGCGAATCTTGCCGCTGGACGTCTTCGGCACGGTGCGCGGCGGCGCCAGCACGATGTCGTCGGCGGGCAGGCCGACCAGGTCGGTGGCGAGACGATTGATCTCGGCCTGGAACCGCTGCCGTTCCGCCGACGTGACCGTGTCGCGCACCTCGGCCAGCACCACCAGCCGCTCCGTACCGGTCTGCGCGTCGGTGGCGGGAAACACTGCCACGCCGCCACGGCGCACCCCCGGCACGTGGCTTACCGCCTCTTCCAGCTCCTGCGGGTAGACGTTGTGCCCGCCGCGAATGATGACGTCCTTCTCGCGGCCGGTGAGGTATAGCTCGCCCGCCGCAAGGTAACCGAGATCGCCGCTATTGAGCCATTCGCCCTCGACAAGTTTTGCCGTGGCCTCGGGATTGCGGAAATAGCTGCGCGTCGCGGACGGCCCCTGAAACTGCACGCGCCCCTGGGTGCGTTCGGCCAGTTCGCGTCCGCCGGTATCGACCACGCGGATGCGGTGTTCGGGCAGCGGGCGGCCGCAGGACACGATGCGCAGGGCATGGACATCGCCGGAGGCGGCGACCTGCGCGATGCCGGTGCGGGACAAGGCGGGCCGATCGACACGGTCGATCAAGGGTCCACGGTCGAGCGGCGGAAACGCGAGACCGACCGAGCACTCCGCCAGACCGTAGACCGGGGTCATCGCATTGGCGCGAAAACCGACGCGGGCGAAGCGCGTCGCGAAACGCTCGATCGTATCGGGACTGACCGGCTCGGCGCCGTTGTAGGCCAGCCGCCAGCAACTCAGGTCGAGGCCATCGACTTCGCGATCGTCGAGCTTGTCGACGCAAAGCTCGTAGGCGAAGTTAGGGGCGGCCGACACGGTGGCGCGATAGCGGTGGATCGCCCACAGCCACGCGCCCGGCCGCGCCAGAAATGCGAGCGGCGACATCAGCACCAGCCGGAAACCTGCGACGAGACTGCCCATGCACGCGCCGATCAGTCCCATGTCGTGGTATAGCGGTAGCCAGGACACGAAAACGTCTGCCGCAGTGATGCCCGAGGCGCGTTCCATCGCGTCGAGGTTCGCGCGCAGGTTGGCATGGGTCAGGACGACCCCCTTCGGGTTGCCGGTACTGCCCGACGTGTATTGCAGGAAGGCGGTTTCCTGCGGGTCCGGGCGGGGCAAGGCGGGCGGCGCGGCGCCACCGGAAAGCGCCGCGACGGTCGTGATGCTGCGCAGCGAGCCGCATTGCGCGCGCAGCAGGTGGCCGAGCGGTCGCGCACGCTCGTCGGTCACCAGCGCGGCGGCTTCGGCATTGGCGACGATGCCGCCGATGCGCCGCATGTGATCCTCGATCTGCGACGGCCGTGCCGGCGGGTACAGCGGCACCGGCACGCACGCCGCATACAGCACGCCGTAGAAGGCGGCGAAGAACTCGCGCCCCGTGGGGAGCATGATGGCGACCCGTTCGCCCGGCTGCAATCCGTTGGCGAGCAGCCCGGCAGCGACGCGCATCGCGTCGGCACGCAGCGCGCGAAAACTGATGTCCTCGACCAGCGCGCCCTCGCCCTGCAGCGTGACATGCACCCGTTCGCCGTGCTGCGCAACGCGCCAGTCGAGGATCTCGACCAGCGTCGTGAGCGTTTGTGGCGGCCGCTCGATCCCGCTCGCGCTCACCTTCGCAATGTCGGCCTGGGAAGCGGCTGCGGTGCCGGACGCCCCTTCCATCTGACGCAGCAGGTCGTGCGGCGTCTCGGCTTCGATGAAGGCCGCCTCGGCCAGCCTGATGCCGAATTCACGCTCGATGCGGGCAAGCAATTCCACCCGCGCCAGACTATCGAAGCCGAAATCGCGCTCCAGTGAATGCTCCAGCCCCAACGCCTCGATCGCGCTCATGCCCGGTCGCAATTCGCGCGAAAGCGTGTGCACGATGCGCAGCAGTCGCTCGCCATCGGCGGGCGCATCGCGGGGCGGCGAGGAAGGGGGAGGACAAGGGGAATCGCTCATGCCGCAGTCCGGATCTCCGGTTAACCGCAAAGCCAAGCATAGCCCAGTCCTCGTCGGCTTTCCTGGCCGACCGGCGATTTACCCGTCATGAGCCGGGACGCCGCCACGCGCGGAACCCCGCTCACGCGACGCCCCGCGATACTTCCCTTGATCGCCCCGAACGGCTCAGATGGCGGGCGCTGCGGTCTTCAGCTCGCCACCCAGCGCTTCCACCACCGCCGGCAGCAGACGGCCGAGTTCGCCGGTCATCAGTGCGAAACCGGCGTCGAACAGCGCGCGCGCATCGTCGGTGCTCTGCTGGTCGAGGTTTTCCTTCACGACGTCGAGGAAATCCAGGCGCTTGATCTCGAGCTTTTCGCTCAGCACGAAGCTGACGCGGTCGTCGTAAGTCAGCGCCAAGCGCGTCGGCAGCTTGCCGGCGGCCAGATGGCCGCGCACCTCGTCGCCTTCGAGCGGATGGCGCACGTAGCGCACCGCCGCCTTGTCCTCGGTCACCGAGCGCAGCTCGCAATCCTGGTCGATCGTGAACCCGCCCGGCGCGTCGCCGCCGGCCAGCCAGTCGGCCATCGCGCTGGTCGGCGAGCGCTCGGTGCGCAGCATGGCTAGCGGCAGGGTGTCGAGCGTCTGGCGCAATACCTCCAGGACGTCCTCCGCACGGGTCTGACTGGGCGCATCGATACCGAGCCACCCACCCACCGGGTCGATCCACGCGAAGGCCTTCCTGCGCCGCGTAAACGCCCGCGGCAGCAATTCCTGCATGACCTGCTCACGCAGATCCTTCATCTGCTTGCGGCCGAGCTTGTAACCCTGCTGTTCGGCCAGCGCCTCGGCGCGCTCCTCGGCCTCCTGCTTGACCACCGACGAGGGCAGCAGCTTCTGCTCCACCCCCAGTGCGATCAGCCAATGCCCGCCCACGCGGTGCACGAGGAATTCGTCACCGGTGGGCGACAGCCAGCCGCGGGTTTCCTGGTCCTGGCTGCCGCAGGGCACGAAGCGCTTGCGCGCAAGTTGCTCCTCGAGCGCTTCGGCGCTGATGTCCCAGCCGGCGGGAACACGATAGATCTGCAGATTCTTGAACCACATGAGATTTTTTTTCCGGATTTCAGCTTGATTCAGGGAGCGGGGCGCGGCCCTCGGCAGCACGCCCCACCGCGTGGATGAGCCACCCGACGGCGGCTACTGGATATGGCCCGACTCGGCGATCATGCGGATCACGCGCAGGGTGTCGACGTCGGACTGGTGATACGCCGATTTGACGAACTCCGAGTAGGCGATGTCGTCGGCGGCACTGAGTTCGGTCAGCGTCGTACGGTAGTGAAAACGCAGCACCATGGTCTCCGGTGCCGGTTCCTCGATGCCGATCGTGAGACTGCCGCCGGCGTGCGTCGCGGTACGTTCGGTGTCGAAACGCACCCATTCCATCGGCTGCAGCGTCACCCGGTCGCGTATCACGACGCTGCCGAAGTTCAATTCGCGCACCAGTTCGGTGTCGCTGCGTTCGACGATCGTGCACGCATCCAGCCCCGGCAGGAAGGGGCGCGAATCCTCTGCCCGGCACAGCAGGCCGAACCACAGCTCCTCGCGCGTCAGCGGCGTGACGAGCGGATTGTCGGGGTCATTGACGACCAGCAGATGTTCAAAATTCACCAGCGGGCTCCGTGGGCGGGGGCAACAGTCTAGCGCGCTTCGGGTAGCATCCGTTCATGCAGATCGAACGAATTCTCCACTCTCAGGGTTTCGGCAGTCGCAAAGTCTGCCGCAACCTGATCCACGCCGGCCGCGTCAGCATCGACGGTCGCGTCCTCAAAAATCCCGCTGCGGACTTCGCGCCTGCCGGACTCGATTTTGCCGTCGACGGCAAGACCTGGCGCTACCGCGAAAAAGTCTTCCTGATGCTGCACAAACCTGCCGGATATGAGTGCTCGCACCAGACCCAGTTTCATTCCCCGGTGTTCGCGCTGCTGCCCGAAGCGCTGGCGAATCGCGGCGTGCAGTGCATCGGCAGGCTGGACCAGGACACGACGGGCCTGCTGTTGCTGTCCGATGACGGCCAGTTCATCCACGTCTGGAGTTCCGGCAAAAAACGCGTTCCCAAGGTCTACGACGTCACGACACGGCATCCCGTCGACGACGCCCTGATCGCCAGTCTGCTCACCGGCGTGCAGCTGCACGACGAACCTGCCCCGATCGCCGCCGCCGCATGTCGGCAAACGGGGGAGCGGAGTCTAAGCCTGACGATCACCGAAGGCAAGTACCACCAGGTGAAGCGAATGATCGCCGCCGCCGGCAACCGCGTGGAAGCCCTGCACCGCAGCCGCATTGGCGGATTGTCGCTGCCGGACGATCTGGCGTGCGGCACCTGGCGCTGGCTCGAAGAGGCCGATCTCGCCCAGCTGGCTGCTTTCGCCGACATCGCATAAATCCGTCCGTCGCAAATGGCCGCCCTGTCCGCCAGGGCTGCGTACCCGTCCTCCTTGATCCTTTCCCGGCCGTACCGCGCGGTCCCTTGATCGCCGCTTGCGGCGTTGGCATTTCGATTTTTCCACGCTGCGTGCTGCGGTGTGTTGTTCTTTTGTTTTTTATAAATATTAATAACAAAGATAAAGATAGCAGGCGGTTTTCTGTGGATAAGTGCGCTTTCATCAGTCAGGGCAAGCACTTCACGCTACTGAAAACCGGTAGATAAACCCCCTGTTCACCTGTGCATCGAATGTGTCCTGTTTTTCGCTTCGGTGTCTCGGGGGCCTTTTCCCACAAAGCATCCCTGCGTTTCCCCGCGAGTTGTCCACGCCAATCGCGCTTTCGCAGACCGATCCCGCCTCCAAGCGCTAGCGCGTTGCTGCACTTGTGGATAATTTCGGGGATATCTGCGCCGGGCGAGGTCGGTGCCGCCACCGACCTTCGGCACAAGGGGACGGCATGTGCCGGCTCGCACGCCGTCCGGGCGAACCATCCCGATTCGCGGATGCGGGAGATGGCCTTCTCGGCATCACCGAAACGCCGTGGTGCCCCGATCGCTTTTTTTGCCGGGCGCGTCGCACACGGGTCCGTACGGCGAAGAACCCGGGGGTGAAATCACGGCATCGGTTTCACGGTTGGGGTGCGGTTGAGCCGAACCTGTCCCGCAGGGATGGATTTGGTCGTACATGGCTTCCCCGACCGTTCTTCGCAGCCTGGTGTTTTCTTCTTCTGTTTTTCTATTAATTTAAAAGATAAAGATATATATAGTGCGCCGATTTCTGTGGATAAATCGGGTTTCACCAGCAGGCCCAGGGACTTCGCGATGGTAGAAGTCCGTAGATAAGCCCTGTGTTCACCTGTGCACGGAATGTGTCCCGTTTTTCACCTTCGCGCTTTGCAGGCCTTTTCCCACAAAGCATCCCAACCTTTTCCCTGCACTTGTCCACTGCCATGAGCCCTTCTGTCGCCGCATCCGCCTTCGACTGGGACATCTTTTGCCGGGTTGTGGATAACTTCGGGGATATCGGCGTCAGCTGGCGTCTGGCCAAGGGATTGGCGCGCGATCACGGCTGCGCCGTGCGCCTGTGGGTCGATGACTGGGAGGCCTTTTCGCGCTTGTGTCCGGCGGCCCTGAACGTCGCCGATGTACTGCATCAGGACGGTGTCGAAGTGCGTCGCTGGAGCGATCCTTTTCCGCCGGTTGTGCCGGCCGCGCGGGTCGTCGAAGCCTTCGCGTGCGAGTTGCCGGCCGGCTACCTCGCCGCGATGGCAGCCCGCACGCCGGCACCGCTGTGGATCAATCTCGAGTACCTGTCGGCGGAAAACTGGGTGGAGGGCTGTCACGGCCTGGGTTCGCCGCACCCGCGTCTGCCGCTGCTCAAACATTTTTTCTTTCCCGGTTTCACCGCGCGCACCGGCGGCCTGCTGCGCGAACCGGGGCTGATCGAACAGCGCATTCGCTTCCACGCGGACACGCGCGGCCGCGGCGAGTGGTGGCGCCACCTCGGCGTGCCCGAGATGCCGGCCGGCGCCTGCGTGGTGTCGCTGTTCGCCTATGAGCAGCCGGGCTTGCACACGGTGTTGCGTTGCTGGGCCGATGCGCCGCAGCCGACCGTGCTGCTGGTGCCGGAGGGGCGCGTGGTCGGCGATGTGCTGCGTTTCTTTCGCAGTCCCGAGGCTGGCGTCGGCGCGTGTCTGCGCGAAGGCGCGTTGACGGTCGTGTTGCTGCCCTTTCTCGACACCGCCGAGTACGACCGTCTGCTGTGGGCGTGTGACCTGAACTTCGTGCGCGGCGAGGATTCCTTCGTGCGCGCGCAATGGGCGGCGCGGCCCTTCGTCTGGCACATCTACGCGCAGGACGACGAGATTCATCACGACAAGCTCGATGCCTTTCTCGCGCGCTACCTGGCGGGAATCGACGATGCGACGGCCGCGGCGACACGGGACTTGTGGCGGGCGTGGAACGGCGAAGGCGATGCCGCCGCCGCGTGGCCGCGATTCGCCGAATGTCTGCCCCGGTTGGCGGCGCACACCCGGCGCTGGTCGGACACCCTGGCAGCGTCGCCGGACCTCGTGTCGACGCTGGTGCAATTTTCAGAACTCGCGGTAAAATAACGGGTTTTTTACAATTCACGGCGCCAGTCCGTACCCGTTCGACTCCAGGAAACAGCATGAAAACCGCACAGGAACTCCGCTCCGGCAACGTCATCATGGTGGGCAGCGACCCGCTGGTGGTGCAGAAGGCCGATTACAACAAGTCCGGCCGCAACGCTGCGGTCGTGAAGATGAAACTCAAGAACCTGCTCACCGGCGCGCCGTCGGAGTCGGTGTACAAGGCCGACGACAAGTTCGAAGTCGTCCAGCTCGACAAGAAGGAAGTGACCTTCTCGTACTTCGCCGATCCGATGTACGTGTTCATGGATACCGACTACGAGCAGTACGAAGTCGAAGCCGAGAACATGACCGACGCGCTGAAGTACCTCGAAGACGGCCTCACCTGCGAAGTCGTGTTCTACAACGGCAAGGCGATCTCGGTCGATCTGCCGAACTCGGTGGTGCGTGAAGTGATCTACACCGAACCCGCGGTCAAGGGCGACACTTCGGGCAAGGTCATGAAGCCCGCCAAGATCGGCACCGGCTTCGAACTGCCGGTCCCGGCCTTCGTCGAAATCGGTGACAAGATCGAAATCGACACCCGTACCGACGAGTACAAGGCCCGCGTGAAGTAATCCGCAGCTTTCGCCTTGCGACCGGAAGGGCCCGCCCAGTGCGGGCCCTTCGTCGTTTTCGGATACCGTTCGCGTTGAACTTTCTGCCGACCGCGATATCTTGTTGAGCATCCCATGCGCAAGGAAAACATCATGAAGACCTTTGCTGTTGTCTTGATCGCCGGCCTGTCGGTGGGCCTTTCCGCCTGCGGCCGCGACCAACCGGACGAGCGTGCGCGCACAGCGGGAAGTGATGCCGTGCAGGCGGCGAAGGAATCTGCCGAGAAGGCGGGGGAAGCCGTGCAGAAGGCGGGCGAAGCGGCATCGGCGGCAGCGCAGGCGGTGACGGAGTCGGCGCGCGAAGGTATCGAGAAAGGCCGCGAGGCTGCCAGCCAGGCGGGCGAGACCGCGGGCGAGGCGGCACGTGACGCGAAGGAAGCGACCGGGGAGGCCGCGCAGAAGGCGCTGGATGCGACGCGCGAGACCGCGGCAAAGCTGAAGGAGGCTGGCAAGGAAGCTGTTGAAACGGTGAAGGAAGCGACGCGCAAGGACGAAAAGTAAGCGATGTCCGACTGCATCCGCATCGTCGGCGCGAGCCAGAACAATCTCAAGAACCTGTCGCTCGACATCGCGCTGAACGAGCTTACGGTCGTGACCGGGGTGTCCGGCTCGGGCAAGTCCTCGCTGGTGTTCGACACCCTGTACGCGGAAGGCCAGCGCCGCTACGTCGAGACTTTTTCGCCCTACGCGCGGCAGTTCCTCGACCGCATGGACAAGCCGCGCGTCGACCGCATCGAGGGCGTGCCGCCGGCGATCGCGATCGACCAGACCAATCCGGTGCGCAGTTCGCGCTCGACGGTCGGCACGATGACCGAGCTGACCGACCACTTCAAGCTGCTCTACGCCCGTGGCGCGAAGCTCTTCTGCCGCGGCTGCGGTGCCGAGGTGCGCCGCGACGATCCGGACAGCATCCATGCGGCGCTCGCCGAGCGCTGCGCGGCCGACGATCCGCGTCTGGTGCTGACCTTCGCGGTGCCGGTGCCGAAAAGCTTCACCGAAGCCGAAGTCACCGCGCTGCTCAACCAGCAGGGGTATACGCGCATTCACGCGCGCGAATCGACAGCGGCGGGCGACCTGTTGCACGTGGTGCAGGACCGTTTCCGCTTCTCGAACGCCGAGCGCAGCCGGGCCGTCGAGGCCATCGAAACCGGGATGACCCACGGCCACGGCCGGATCGCGGTGCGCGCGCAACGCGCGGACGAGGAAGGGGGCGAAACGGTATGGCGTTTCAGCAGCGGCCTGCACTGTGCCGACTGCGACATCCACTACGGCGATCCCAGTCCGGGACTCTTCTCGTTCAACTCGCCGATCGGCGCGTGCGACACCTGCCGCGGCTTCGGCCGCGTGATCGGCGTCGACTTTTCGCTGGTGATTCCGGACGAATCGAAGACGCTCGCCGAAGGCGCGGTGAAACCCTGGCAGACGGCGAGCTTCCGCGAGTGCCAGGACGACCTCGTGAAGATGGCGAAGAAGGATGGCGTGGCGATGGACATCCCGTTCCGCGATCTGCCGCCCGAACATCGCCAGTGGCTGCTCGAAGGCGACGCCGAATGGAAGAGCTGGGAGGCGTCGTGGCCGCGCAAGTGGTACGGCGTGCGCCACTTCTTCGACTGGCTCGAGAGCAAGGCCTACAAGATGCACATCCGCGTGCTGCTGTCGCGCTACCGCAGCTATACGCAATGCCCGGCGTGCCACGGCGCGCGGCTGAAGCCGGAGGCGCTGCTGTGGCGGCTCGGCGGCGAAGGCCAGGGTCACACAAACAACCCGGAGAATGCCCCCGACGCAGCCGCCGCCACGGTGGCTTTCGGGGCGAGGCGTCCGCCACGCGTTCAACGAGCACCGGAAGCCCCCGCGGCGGCGGCGGATTTAGCCTCCGAATTCCCATCCCCGAACTACCCGCGCCACCCGAAATCGCTCGGCACCCTGCCCGGCCTCGCGATCCACGAACTGATGGCGCTGCCGATCAGCCGCGTGCGCGATTTCATTGCCAATCTCCAGCTGCCCGATGGACTCGACGAGGCGACGGACCTGCTGCTGAACGAGATCCGCAGCCGCCTCGACTATCTCGCCAACGTCGGCCTCGCCTACCTGACCCTCGACCGCCAGTCGCGCACCCTGTCCGGCGGCGAAGTGCAGCGCATCAATCTCACCACCGCGCTCGGCACGTCGCTGGTGAATACCCTGTTCGTCCTCGACGAACCGTCGATCGGCCTGCATCCGCGCGATATCGATCGCATCCTTGCGGTGATGACGCGCCTGCGCGACGCCGGCAATACGCTGGTCGTCGTCGAACACGACCCGCAGCTGATGCGCGCCGCCGACCGTCTGCTCGACATCGGTCCCGGCCCCGGCGAACGCGGTGGCGAGATCGTCGCCTATGCGACGCCCGCCGAAATCGCCGCCGATCCGGCGTCGCTGACCGGCGCCTACCTCGCCGGCCGCAAGCGCGTCGATGCGGGCCGCCAGTCGCGCCCGGTGGCGGCGGACGACCCGGTGCTGCGTCTCGTCGGTGCACGCCAGCACAACCTGCGCGACATCGACATCGCCATTCCGCTCGGCAAGCTGGTGTGCGTGTCCGGCGTCTCCGGCTCCGGCAAGTCGAGCCTGATCCAGGACGTGCTGTATCCGGCGCTCGCCAAGCATTTCGGCCAGAGTGCCGACGCCCCCGGCGTGTTCGAGCGTTTCGAAGGCGTCGAGCAATTGGCCGGCGTCGTGATGGTCGACCAGTCGGCGATCGGCAAGAGCGCGCGTTCGAACCCGGTCAGCTACGTTGGTGCATGGGACGCGATCCGCGCGCTGTTCGCGGCGCTGCCGGACGCACAGAGTCGCGGCTACACCCCCGGCACCTTCAGCTTCAACGCCGGCACCGGGCGCTGCCCGACCTGCAACGGCTCCGGTTTCGAACATGTCGAGATGCAGTTCCTGTCCGACGTCTATCTGCGCTGCCCGGACTGCGACGGCAAGCGCTACCGGCCGGAAGTGCTGGAACTTGATTGGCGCGACAAGTCGGTCGCCGACGTGCTCGAGATGACGGTGTCCGAGGCGCTGGCCTTCTTCGCCGACCAGCCGGCGGTGCAGGCCGCGCTCGCGCCGCTCGCCGACGTCGGCCTCGACTACCTGCGCCTCGGCCAGCCGGTACCGACGCTGTCCGGCGGCGAGGCGCAGCGCCTGAAGCTTGCCGGCCATCTCGCCGAAGCGGCGAAACTCGCCGGCAAGAAGTCCAAGGCGAAGGCCGCCCCCGGGCGCCTGCTGTTCCTGTTCGACGAACCCACCACCGGCCTGCATTTCGAGGACGTCGCGACCCTGCTGCGCGCCTTCGAGAAGCTGCTCGACGCCGGCCACGCGCTGGTCGTCATCGAACACAACCTCGACGTGCTGCTCGCCGCCGACTGGATCCTCGACCTCGGCCCCGAAGGCGGCGAGGCGGGCGGCGAACTGGTCGTCGCCGGCACGCCTCAGACGGTCATGGCCTGCGCCGCATCGCACACCGGCCGGGCGCTCGCCGCCTACGCCGGTGCGCTCGGCAAGCCCGCCGCCGTTGCCGAGCCGGTTGCGCGTTACCGGCCGATCGCCGCGCCGGTGATCGAGATCCGTCACGCGCGCGAGCACAACCTGAAGAACGTCAGCCTGACGATCCCGCGCGACCGCTTCACCGTCATTACCGGCCTGTCCGGCTCGGGCAAATCGACGCTGGCCTTCGACATCGTGTTCGGCGAAGGCCAGCGCCGCTACCTCGAATCGCTCAACGCCTACGCGCGCCAGTTCGTGCAGCCGGCCGCGCGCCCCGACGTCGATGCGCTGTTCGGCATCCCGCCGACGGTCGCGATCGAGCAGCGCGTGAGCCGCGGCGGCCGCAAGAGCACGGTCGGCACGCTGACCGAGATCCAGCCCTTCCTGCGCCTGCTGTACGTCAAGCTCGGCACGCAGTACTGCCCGAAGTGCGACATCCCGGTGTCGCCGCAGAGCTTCGACGCGATCGCCGCGCAGATCCTGCGCGATTTTCGCGGCGCCTCGGTCGAACTCCTCGCGCCGCTGGTGACCAACCGCAAGGGCCTGTACACGGCGCTCGCGAAATGGGCCAAGGGCAAGGGCTATGCGCAGCTGCGCGTCGACAGCTACTACCTGCCGACGGCGAAGTGGCCGCGGCTGGACCGTTACGTCGAACACACCATCGAGCTGCCGGTCGGCATGGTCGTCGTCGCGCCCGAGCACGAGGCCGCGCTGCGCACCCAGCTCGCCGAGGCGCTCGCGCACGGCAAGGGTGTCGTCAAGGTGCTGGAACTCGGCAAGGTCGGGGCCGTCCCGCTGACCTTCTCGACGCTGCGCGCCTGTCCGTCCTGCGGCGACAGTTTTCCCGAACCCGATCCGCGCCTGTTCTCGTACAACGCCAAGCACGGCTGGTGCCCCAGTTGCTACGGCACCGGCCAGCGCACCATCGGCCGCGTCGAGGATGCGAACGAGCTGGACCTCGCGGAGACCGAACAGGTCACCGACGAAGTCTGCCCGACCTGCGACGGCGCCCGTCTGAACCCGGTCGCGCGCGCGGTGCGTTTTCGCGAGCTCGGCATCCACGAGTTGTCGGCGCAGCCGGTCGCGAAAGTCGCCGGCTTCTTCGACAGCCTCGCGCTCGCCGGCCGCGAGACCGACATCGCACGCGACCTCGTGACCGAGATCCGCGGGCGACTCGACTTCCTGCAACAGGTCGGCCTCGCCTACCTCGCGCTCGACCGAGGCGCGCCGACCCTGTCCGGTGGCGAGGCGCAGCGCATCCGTCTTGCCGCACAGCTGGGCTCGAACCTGCGCGGCGTGTGCTACATCCTCGACGAGCCGACGATCGGCCTGCATCCGCGCGACAACCGCATGCTGCTCGACACCCTCGAGCGGCTCCGCGACCGCGGCAACACCCTGCTCGTCGTCGAGCACGACGAGGACACCATCCGCCGCGCCGACCACGTCATCGACCTCGGCCCCGGCGCCGGCGTGCGCGGTGGCGAAGTCGTCGCCGAAGGCACGCTCGCGGACCTGATGGCTGCGCCGGCCTCCGCGACCGGCGCCTGCTTCCGTGCGCCGCTGCAGCACCCGTTATGTCCGCCGAAAGGCGTCGACGCCGACCATCCGTCGCTCGTCGTGCGCGAGGCGCGGCTGCACAACCTGCAGTCGGTCGCGGCGCGCGTGCCGCTCGGGCGCCTGACGGTCGTCACCGGCGTGTCCGGCTCGGGCAAATCGACACTTGCGCGCGACGTCATCCACGCCAGCCTGCACGCGCTGCTCGGCGACCCGGACGCGCAGCGTGCGCGCCGCCGCGGCGAAGCACAGTCGAGCACGGCCGATCCGGTCGGCTGCGCACGCATCGACGGCTGGCAGGCGGTCGGCCGCGTGCTCGAAGTCGACCAGACGCCGATCGGCAAGACCCCGCGCTCGTGCCCGGCGACTTACGTCGGCTTCTGGGACGCGATCCGCAAGCTCTTCGCCGAGACCTTTGAGGCCAGGACGCGTGGCTGGAACGCGTCGCGCTTCTCCTTCAACACCGGCGCCGGCCGCTGTCCGGTGTGCGAAGGCCAGGGCCAGACGACCGTCGAGATGAGCTTCCTGCCCGACGTCAAGCTGCCCTGCGACGCCTGCCGCGGCGCGCGCTTCAACCCCGAGACGCTGACCGTGCGCTGGCGCGACAAGAGCATCGCCGACGTGCTCGCGATGCCGGTCGACGAGGCCGTCGACTTCTTCGCCGCCCACCCGGGGATCGCGCACCCGCTGGCGCTCTTGCAAGACGTCGGCCTCGGTTATCTGACGCTCGGCCAGCCCAGCCCGACGCTCTCGGGTGGCGAGGCGCAGCGCATCAAGCTCGTCACCGAACTGGCGAAAGTGAGAGGGCGCGCCGGCGAATCGGCGGCGACCGGCGGCCGCCCGCTGCCGGCGGAAAAACATACCCTGTACGTGCTCGACGAGCCCACCGTGGGACTCCACATGGCCGACGTCGACAAGCTGATCCGCGTGCTGCACCGCCTCGCCGACGCCGGCCACACCGTGCTCGCGATCGAGCACGACCTCGACGTCATGGCCGAGGCCGACTGGCTGATCGACCTCGGCCCCGAAGGCGGCGACGGCGGCGGGCGCATCGTCGCGCAGGGGCCGGTCGCCGAGGTGTGCGCTACGCCTGGCTCGCACACCGCGCGCATCCTCGCGGAGTTTCTGGCCGCGCGGGCGCGTCCTTCAGGCGACGAAGGGCGCGGCGCTGCTGCCGCGCCCGTGCCAGTCCGTCGTGCGAAGGCGAAAAAAGCCGCTGGTTGAGCGGCGCGTTCAGCGCGCTGTTGCCGTCGCGGTGTTCGAATACGGGGAAGTCCCGGCGCTGTTGGACGCCCGGAGCCGGTAGGAATAGGTCGATCTCGATTTCACGCTCGCGTCGGTCCACCGATTTGCCGTTGGAGCGAGCAGGGAGACGGCCGCGAAGTTCGCGCAGCCGCTTCCCAAGCAGCGTTCGACCGTGATCGAGGTCGCGTTGGTCGCCGTGTTGGTCCAGCCGAGCTCGATCCGGCGGCGCACGCTCGAACTCGCCGCGAGGTTCGTCGGGGCGGTCGGAGCGAGCAGCGGGGGCGGTGGAGGTGGCGGCGGAGGCTCGGTCGCGTCATTCGGCGGCACCGACCAGCAGTTGATCAACGCGTCGTAGCCGCCGACGGCACAGACGTTGCCGTTCGGCAGGGCCGTCGCCCATGTGGTCGCCATCGCCGAAAAGGCTTCCCACAGGCGCGCGCCGCCCGAGCTGTAGCCGGTGGTGACGCCGGGGATGTAGCCGCCGGGGAGGTTGGGCCCGCCGGGGCCGCTCACGACGGTCGTGCCGTCGGGCAGGACCAGCACCACGCGCGGGATTTCATCGGTATTCAATCCGCCGTCGCGGACCGCCTCCCAGCGTACGGCACCTGTCTTTTCCAGTGCCACTGTGTACCAGTCGAGGAATCCGCGGTACGCATGCCCTGCGACGGCCAGGCTGCCATCCGGCGCCAGGCTCATGCGCAAACCGGTTGCGCCCGAACTGTCCGCGGGTTTCCTGTCGGTCCGCCACAGGCGCTTTCCGGTCGTCCGGTCGTAGGCCACGACGCTGAGGTAGTAGGTCAGCGCGGGCGTCCCGCCACCCGTCGCGCCCTGCCCGGTCACGTACACGCGCGTTGCATCGACGACGACGTCCAGCGCGCCCAAGCCTTCCGCCGCCGTTGCCTGCCACTTGCGCACCCCGGTTGCGGCGTCATGCACAGCGGTATTCCACACCGCGCCACCCGAGACGCTGCCGGTCACGACGACGTCGCTGCCGTCCGGACTCAGTGCCAGCGAGGCGGCGATCACGAACCCCCCGGCACTCGCATCCAGTTGCGACCACAGCAGCTCGCCAGTGGGACTGTACTTCTGCACGAAACGACCGGTGCCGCGTCCCGATGCCGCGAGGTAGGCGTTGCCGTCCGTGTCGACGACGATCCGCCCGACCGTCGGGAAGAAGCCGACCGACGGCTCCTTCCGCCACAGCAGCGCGCCATTGGCGTCGAATCGGGCGAGCGTGATCTGGATCGGATTGCCGCTGCTAGTCACGTTGTGGCCGACCGCCACGAAGTCGCCGTTCGGCGCCGCGGCCACCCAGTCGCCGGCGAAGGTGCCCGACGCCGGGCTGAGCGTGCTGCGCCAGCGCAGGATGCCGTTTTCGGTATAGCTCGTGAGCGCGAGATCGCGGCCGCTGGGGCCGGACAGCACCGCGACGTTGCCCCAGGCGTCGGTCGCGACGCGGGCCGCCTGGCCGACGCTGTCGGTGCCTGCGGAGAGGCCGCCCGCCGTCCACTGCAGCACCGGCTCGGTGGTGGCGGCACCCACCTGAAGGCTCATTCCGGCCAAGAGCATCAGCACCACCATCGCCGCGCCGATGAGGCGGCGCGTTACTTGCCCTTCATTGGGGGAATGAGAATACTGTTGTCGTTGCATGATTCAGTCACTCCTGGCCTGATCGTTGCTGGCCCCGACGACGCGCATCGGCGTCTTCCATCTTCGGGGCGGCCTCATGTCTTGCCTCACGGCCCGTGCCCGATGATTATTTGTTGCGCGTAAAGTCGGCCCTGACCGTCTTGGCATCGTTCATCAAGACAGAGCAAACCGAACCGGCCGCCGACCCGCATGCGCCTGACCAGCCGGAAAACTGCGAACCTTTCTTCGGTGTCGCGGACAAGGTCACCCAAGTGTCAGTCGGGTAGATTGCGGAACAATCGCGTCCGCATTTGATGCCCGCCGGTGTGCTCGTCACAGTGCCTCCAGCGCCTTTACCGTTCAGCGAAACTGAAACAAAGAGGGCGTAACTGCCGGTCGTAGGCGCAGAATTCGGATCACGCCCCCAGTCCGCATCGCTCGCGTTCATGGCCAACCGCGTAGCGGACGCTGCCGCCTGCACGGTTGTGGCGAACGAGAGCGTCGCCGCGGTTAACGACAGGGTGCTCGGAGTGGGCATCGTGTAGAGGTCGAATCCACCCGATCCGGTGGCGCGCGAGAATACGATCTGTGTGCCGTCTGGAGACCACGACGGGGACCCGTCATTGACCGTTTCATCGTCGGTGAGATTGGTGATGCTGGTACCGTCGCGATTTACCGCCCAAATCTGCCAGTTACCGCAGCAAGACGGTATCTGAGCCTGACTCATGAAAACAATCATGCTGCTGTCCGGCGACCAGGCGGGGCTTCGATCTTCTTCCAGATATTGCGCTCGCGGCGTCCCGGTGTCGCCCGCAGACACGATCTGTTCACCGCTGCCGTCAGGGTTGACCGTGACAATTTCCCACTGTCCGCCAGTGGTCGGAGTTCCGGTGATCGGGTCGAGGTAATGCTCGGGTCTCACACTGGCAAAAGCAATCCTGCTGCCGTCCGGCGACCAGGCAGGGTCCATTTCATCGACATCGGAATTCGTGATGTTGATTTCCCCACTGCCGTCAACGTTCATGACAATGATGTCGAACTGAATTGAAAAGACGACGCCTGGAACCTGGCGTACAAGCGCGATCTGTGTCCCGCCGGGTGACCAGGTGGGGCCGAACTGATAGGAGTACTCCTCCGTGATGGTCGTGATGGCCCTTCCCGTGCCATCGATGCCAAGATCCACCATCTTGAGATAGTTGACGCCGTTCCAGCCTTCGATATAAGCGACCTTCGTCCCGTCAGCCGACCAGGCCGGGTTTATTTCATTCAGGTCCGGCGTATTGGTGACGTTGGTTGGTTCGGTGCCATCCGGATTCATGATCCAGATATCGCACTGCGGGGAAAACCAGGGATGCGTGCTCGACCCGCATTCAACGTAGGCAATCTTTCCATTCGCGGACGTGAGCTGGGCTGCCACCGACTGCGCCAGACCAAACAGTAACGCGACGAATAGCACGCCGAGCAAAGTCGAACGGCAGAGTCCCTTGGTCCTGATCGGTTGCGTATTGAGAGACAGCCCCGGAATCTCGTGTTTCATTTCGATTGCCTCGTTTGAGAACAACGACACGTACCCGCGAAATCTTGCGTGCCAGGCAGGAAGCACTGGGAGAGCGTCGCCTCCTGGTATCGGAAGCAACCCGGGTTGCCTGTCATGCACAGATCAGGCGGCGCGTTTGGTGTGCGTCAACGGCAGGGTAAGATTCGGCGTGCCGTCGCATGATCCGATCTCCTCATGGTCGTCGAGATCGCCATTCGGAACGGGCTGTTCACCCCGCTCGCGTCTTTACAATCAGCCTCAGCATCGATGGAGTGTCACGGTCGGTACCGTCCCTGAAAACTATAGGAAGCGCGGATGACACTTGCGGATTTTTCTGCCGGGAGTTTGAGCATTGTCAACGAATGGAGACATGCGCATGCGCCACCAGGGATGGCCGACTGGCTGATCGAGCTCGGCCCGGAAGGCGGCGACGGCGGCGGACGCATCGTCGCGCAGGGGCCGGTCGCGGACGTGTGCGCGAGCTCCGGCTCGCACACCGCGCGCATCCTCGGGGAATTTCTCGCGTCCCGCGCTGTTAACGGGGGAAGCGCCGTAAGCGATTCGCCGGTGCCACAGGCGAAAGGCAAGACGAAAAAAGGAAGAAAATCGTGAAGCACCCCATCCTGTTGTGGGATCTCCCGACCCGCCTCGCGCACTGGCTGCTCGTCGTGCTGGTCGCCGGCGCCATCGTGAGCGTGAAGATCGGCGGCAACGCGATGGAATGGCATGGCCGCATCGGCCTGGCGATCTTCGGCGTCGTCGTGTTCCGCATCGTGTGGGGAATCGTCGGCTCGACCTACGCGCGTTTTGCCCAGTTCCTGCCCACGCCCGGCGAATTCCGCGCCTACCTGCGCGGGCACTGGCGCGGCGTCGGCCACAACCCGCTGGGCGCGCTGTCGACGGTTGCGCTGCTGTCGCTGATGGCCGGCCAGGCGCTCGCCGGCGCGTTTTCCAACGACGACATCGCGTTTTACGGGCCGCTCTACCATGCGGTGTCGAGCGAACTGTCCACGTGGATCGCCGGCCTGCATCGTCAGACCGAATGGCTCGTGTATGGCCTCGTCGCGCTGCACATCGGCGCTGTGATGTGGCACACGCACGTCAAGAAGGACAACCTGATCCGGCCGATGATCACCGGCGTCAAGGCGGTGGACGACCCGGCGATTCCGCCCGCACGCGGCGGCGGTCCGGTCGCGCTGATCGTCGCGCTCGCGATCGCCGGCTTCTCGGTCTGGGCCGTTTCCGGCGGGCTGCTCCCGCCGCCTGCCGCCGTTCCCGCTGCGACGACGCCCGCCTGGTAAGTGCCGCGCTACTGCTGCACGTCACTCCAGGCGGCCATGGCCAGCGCTACCGCGGCTGCGAGGCGGGCGGTGAAGCAGCGATTGACGCCGGTCAATGAGCGCCGGCGCGCCGCAGGCGATCCTTTTCGAACGGTTCGAACAGCCGGAGACTGATCAGGTGAGCGACATGACTGGACGGGCGATAGCGAGGATTCTTGCGGAGTTCGGTTGCGCCATGCGTGCCCCGGCACGCCGGCTGGCGCTGGCGCTGGCCCTCGGCGCGACCTTGCCGGCCCCGGCCGCCGACCTCGCCGGCCTTTCCGCCGCGCCGGTTGCGGTGCAGCTTGCCGAAGGCAGCCCGGCGGTCGTCGTGCTGTGGACGCCCGGTTGCATGACCTGCCGCAAGTCGCTCGCCGAGATCGAACGCTTCGTCGCGATCGCCGCGAAGGACGGCGTTGCCGTCCGCACCGTCGTTCCGGCCGGCGTGTATGACGACGCGCGCGCGATGCTGGCGCGGCGTGGCCTCTCCCTGCCCGTCGTCGCGGACGAAAACCGCCTCGATGCGTCGACGCTGCGCATCCTGCTCGACAGCCCGCTCGCCTACGCCGTCGATCGCGACGGCAAGATCGTCGCGACGCGCGGGGGCCTGCTCGGCGTGCGGGTGCTCGAAGGCCTTGCGAACGCAGCGCAGGGGGGCGAGCCGGGCCCGTCCGGACTCAGCCGGTAAGACTCCCCCACGGCGGCATCGGCGTCAGCAATGCCGCCAGTTCGTCCAGCAGCACCTTCACCTTCGGCAGGCGCGCCCGGCTGGGCATGTAGCAGGCGTACAGGTGGCGGCCGAAGTCGATCTGCGGCTCGTAGTTCGCCAGCACGCGGACGAGCCGGCCGCTCGCCAATTCGTTGCAGCACAGATAGGTCGGCAGCATCGCCAGGCCATGGCCGGCGAGTGCGGCGTCGAGGATGCTGCCGGCATCGTTGAACTGGATGCGGCTGCGCACGGGAATGCCGATTTCCACACCCTCCCGGTCAACGAGACGCCACACGCGGTTGTCGAAGAGCAGGAAGCTGAAGCACTGGTGATCGACGAGGTCGCGCGGCGCCGTCGGGCTGCCGTGGCGCGCCAGGTAGTCGGGCGCGGCGCAGATCACCGTCTCCATCGTGAAGATGCGCTTCGCGACGACGTCCTCGGGCGGCGTGCGGCAGAAGCGCAGCGCGAGGTCGATGCGGTCCTCGGCGAGGTCGACGAGCGCGTTGGTGAGGATCAGCTCGCAGTCGAGCTCCGGGTAGCGCGCGGCGAGCCGCGGCAGCAATGGCGCGACCCACATCCGGCCGAATACGACGCTGGCGCTGATGCGCAGCAGGCCGCTCGGCACGTCGCCGAGGTTGCGCACGGCCACTTCGGTCAGCTCGATCGATTCGAGCGCGCGCAGCGCGTGCTGGTAGAAGACCTCGCCGGAGGGGGTGAGGAAGAGCCTGCGCGTCGAGCGGTCGAACATGCGCACGCCGAAGCGCCGCTCGAGCTCGCCGATCTGCTTGCTGACCTGCGCGCGCGTGCAGTCGAGGCGGCGTGCCGCCGCGGCCATGCTGCCGCTCTCGACGACCTTCACGAAGGTTTCCCAGCTTGCGAGCCAGCTCATGTGTCAATGATCTGTTGACGTATCAGCAATGATTATCGGCTTTTTGTTTCCAAAGTAGTCGGTTAAATTTCGGGTCACATACGCTAGGGTATTGAACATGCACACGAGTATCGCGCTTCCCCAAGCCTTCTTCCTGCCGCTCGGCGACAACGCCTACCAGCCCACCGAGGCCACGATCGGCCCGTGGTCCGTCGACAGCCAGCACGGCGGCCCGCCGATCGCGCTGCTCGCCCAGGCGTTGCGCCGTTTTCCATCTGAATTCGGGCTGGATATCGCACGCATCACCTTCGAGATCCTCGGCCCGGTGCCGGTCGAGCCGTGCGAGCTGCGCGTGCGCGTGCTGCGTCCGGGCCGGCGCATCGAACTGATCCAGGGCGAGATGCTGGTCCGCGGCAAGCCCGTCCTGCTGGCCCACGCCTGGCGCGTCGAACGCAAGCCCGAGAGCGCCGTCGCCGTCGCGGACCCCTTCGCCGCACCGCCGCTGCCCGAGGCGCAGGCGCAGGTGTTCTTCCACGGCGTCGACTATTTCCCCTACGCCGATGCGCTCGAATGGCGCTTCGCCGACGGCAGCTTCATCGAGCCCGGCCCGGCGACGGTGTGGGCACGCCCGCGCATCCCGCTCGTCGCCGGCCAGCCGACCGACGGCATCGAGGCCCTGCTGCTGATCCTCGATTCGGCCAACGGCGTCAGCGCCGAGCTCGACATCCGCCACTGGACCTTCGTGCCCGTGGATCTCACGATCAACATGCACCGCCACCCGCAGGGCGAGTGGTTCGGCATGTCCGCGCGCACCATCATCGACCCGGGCGGCATCGGCACCGTGACCACCGCGGTGTTCGACCTCGACGGCGCGCTGGGCCGCAGCCTGCACACGCTGTTCGTGCGCAAGAAATAAGGCGGCGCACCCCCTTCCCCAACCCGGCCATAACGACCAAGAAAGAAGAATCCGATGCTGCGATCCCTCAACACCCGCGCCGCGCTGATCGTCACCCTCTCGGCCGCCGGCATCCTCATGGTGACGATGGGCGCGCGCCAGTCGCTGGGCCTCTTCGTCTCCCCGCTCAACACCTCGACCGGCCTCGGCATCGCGACGATCAGCTTCGCGCTGGCGGTCGGCCAGTTCATGTGGGGCGCGATCCAGCCGATTGCCGGTGCCGTCGCGGACCGATACGGCCCCGCCAAAGTGCTTGTCTGGGGCCTGATCATCCTCGCGCTGGGCAGCGCGCTGACGCCCTTCATGGGTTCGGGCTTCGGTCTCGTCGTGTCGCTGGGTGTGCTGTCGGCAATGGGCTCGGGCGCCGGCAGCTTTTCGGTGCTGATCGGCGCCGCGGCGCAGCGCCTGCCGCTTGAGGCGCGCGGGGCCGCGTCCGGCGTCATCAACGCCGGCGGCTCCTTCGGCCAGTTCGTGTTCGCACCGGTGCTGCAGAAGCTGATCCAGAGCATCGGCTGGATGGGCGCGATGTGGTCGCTCGCACTGATGACGCTCGCCGCGCTGCCGCTGGTGCGCGTGCTGGTCAATTCCGGTACCGGCGTGCAGCACCACGCGACGCACGAAGACGCCGGTCTGTGGCGCACGGTGCGCCAGGCGATGGGCGACCGCAGCTACCTGCTGCTGCATGCGGGCTTCTTCACCTGCGGCTTTCATATCGCCTTCCTCGTCACCCACCTGCCGGGCGAGGTCGACCTGTGCGGTCTGCCGCCGTCGGTCGCGAGCTGGTCGCTGGCGATCATCGGCCTCGCCAACATCGCCGGCAGCCTGTATGCCGGCTCCTGCGTGTCGCGCTACCGCAGCAAGTACGTGCTCGCGACGATGTACGGTTCGCGCGCGCTGCTGATCGCGGCCTATCTGCTGGCGCCGAAGACCGCGATGACCTTCTACGTCTTCGCCGCCGGCCTTGGCTTCACCTGGCTCGCGACGGTGCCGCCGACCGCGTCCATCGTCGGCAAGCTGTTCGGCATCCGCTATCTCGGCACGCTGTTCGGCCTGACCCTGCTTTCGCACCAGGTCGGCGGTTTCCTCGGCGCCTGGCTCGGCGGCCTCGCGATCACCGAATTCGGTGATTTTACGTGGATGTGGTATGCCGACATGGCCCTCGCCGCGGCCGCGGCCGTCGTCAATCTGCCGATCCGCGAGGCGCCGGTGCTGCGTCCGGCAGCAAGTCCGGCCTGATCGGGCAGCGCAACGAAAAAGGCCGCTCGATGGAGCGGCCTTTCTTCCTTTCACCTTGCCGGCCATGCCGGCAAGGCCGGGATCATTCCTCGATGCGGTACTTGTCGTGACAGGCCTTGCACGCCTTGCCCGTCTCGCCGAACTGTGCCTTGATCGCCGCCTGGTCGCCGGTCGCGGCGACCTGCTGCAGCTTGTTCGTCTGCTCGATGTAGTTGATCGCGATCTTGCGCACTTCATCCTGTTCCTTGAAGAACTCCGCCTTCACGCGCGTGTCTTTCCAGCCCTTGCCCTTGTCGGTGCCGGCCGGGAACAGTGCGCCCATGCCGGAGTTGGCGACGGCGGCAATCACGTTGGCCGCGGCGACGACCTGCGCCTTGTCGTACGGAACGGTGCCGTCGACCACCTGCGCCTTGATCTTGCCCATGTTCCACGCCATGAAGGTATAGCCGGATTGGCGGTTCTTGATCGCGTCTTCGGGCTTCATCTGCGCCGCAGCGAGCGTGGTGAGGGACAGCGCGAGAATGCCGAACGCGGCATGAGTGATGGTCTTCTTCATTGGTGATCTCTCTCTTTACTGGGTGTTTGGAAAAAACCGGTCTGACCCGCAGTGGCGCATGCACGGGTGCTGACGCTGTGCAAACAGCAGTTTACGATGATTTATTCCATTGCCAATGGCCGTGTAACCCAGGTCACATAGCCTCTGCGGTATACCGGGGTCGACAGGAAAACGCCGGGGGCGGACAGCTCCGCTCCCGGCGCAGGTTTCCACGTTCGTCGATCAGCCGATCCTGACGGGAACGAAGATGCGCGCACCACCGCGCTGCACCAGCAGCGCGAAGCGGTTACCCGCCTTTTCCAGCAACTGGCGGAAAGTCTGGACGTTGCTCACCGGCTGGTTGTTCACCGCGAGGATCACGTCGCCCTGCTGCAGTCCCGCCTGCGCCGCGGGGCCGTTGACGCGCTCCACCACCACGCCGCCGCGCACCCCCAGTTGCGCCGCCTCCTCGCCCGTCAGTGCGCGCGCCGCAAGACCCAGCTTGCCGCCCGCATCCTCGCCGCGTGGCGCTCCGCCATTGGGCAGTTCCGCGAGCGTCTCGGGATTCATCTCGCCGAGCGTCGCGCTCATCGTGCGGCTGCGTCCGTCGCGCCAGACCTCCAGCTTCACCGTCGTACCGGGCCGCTTGTCGCCGATCAGGCGCGGCAGATCGGCGGATTCGCCAACCTTCGTGCCATCCACCCCCAGCACCACGTCGCCCGGCTTCAGGCCGGCCTTTTCGCCGGCGCTGTCGGCCTCGACGCTCGCCACCAGCGCGCCGCGCGGCTCCGTCAGGCCGAAGGACTGGGCCAGCTCCTTGTCCATGCCCTGGATCGTCACACCCAGCTTGCCGCGCTGCACGCGCCCGTACTTGACGATCTGGTCCTTGACCTTCAGCGCCACGTCGATCGGGATCGCGAAGGAGATGCCCATGAAGCCCCCCGAACGCGAATAGATCTGCGAATTGATGCCGATCACCTCGCCGGCGAGATTGAACAAGGGTCCGCCGGAATTGCCGGGATTGATCGCCACGTCGGTCTGCAGGAAAGGCACGTAGTTCTCGTCCGGCAGGCGCCGCGCCTTGGCGGAGATGATGCCGGCCGTGACGGTGTTGTCGAAGCCGAAAGGCGAACCCATTGCCACCACCCACTCACCGACGCGCGCACGCTCGGCGTCGCCGGTGCGCACCATCGGCAAGTCGGTGGCGTCGATCTTCAGCAGCGCGATGTCGGTGCGCTTGTCGATGCCGACCACCTTGGCCTTGAAGTCGCGTTTGTCGATCAGCTTGACGGTCACTTCGGATTCGCCTTCGCCGACGACATGCGCATTGGTCAGCACGTAGCCGTCGCTGCTGACGATGAAGCCCGAACCCACGCCCCGATTGGCACGCGGGCCGCGGTTGCCGTGGCCGGGCTGTCCCGGCATGCCGGGAACGGGGACGCCGAAGCGGCGCAGGAAGTCGTAGAACGGATCGTCGGGCTGCGGCCCCTGGGCGGTTTCGTCGGGCGCCGGACGCTGTTTCTGCGTCACGCTGATATTCACCACCGCCGGGCCGACCTGCTCGACCAGATCGCCGAAGTCCGGCAGACCAAAACGGTTCGGCGTCACCATCTGCGCCGCGGGTATCGCCGCCGCAGGGGCGGCCTGCGCGGTCGAAATCGCAAATCCGCTGCTGAGCGCGACGCCAAGGCCCAAGGCCAGAGCGCGGACAAGAATCGTCTTTCGCATATTGTGCTATTCCCTCGAATTGTCATGAAGCCGTGGGGTAGACGCAGGTAAGCGTCGTGCGTTCCCGGGCGCCGTGCGCGACAACAGATCGGGCCCCCACGACGCTAGGCTCACGCCCGGCGCGTGCGACGCTTCAGAACTCCGTCTGCAGGCTCAGCGCGATCTGCGGTTCGACACGATTCACCGGCTTGTCGCCGGCCAGGCGCTGCAGCGGGTAGTGCGCCAGTTCCTGATGCCGTCCGAGCAGGTTCAGCCCGGTCAGGCGCAGCTCCACGCTGCGGCCGCTGGCGAGCCGGAATTCGCGCGCGATGCTCGCGTCCAGCGTGGTGTAGTTCGGCACGCTGTAACGAAAATCCGGCGAGAAACCGGTTCCCGCGTCGAGCGGCCCCATGCGCAGCACGGTAAGCGTTGTCTGCCACGCTCCGGCGTGCTGCAGCCAGGTGAGGCTGGCTGTGTAGGGCGCGACACTGCGGCGGATCGCCTCGTCGCTCGAGCGCGCGCGGATCAGCGTGTGGCTGAAGAGCATGCGGCCACCCTCCCACGGACGCGCCTCGAGCTGGTACTCCACGCCCTCGACCTTGATCGCATCGTCGCGGTTGGTCCAGCGTGAAGGCGGCAACAGCGCCTGCACCCTTGCCTGAAGGGGATTCGTCGGTGCAACGAAGGTCGGCGTGCGGCGGATCTGATCGCTGACGCGTTCGTGGAACAACCGCACGTCGATCTTCGCCCGCCCGTCCGGCAGCTGGCCCAGAAAGCCGAGTTCGAAAGCATCGATGCGCGGCGGCTCGATGTCGGGGTTGGGAACGTGCCGCTGTTGCAGCACCAGGTTCGTGCCGGGCAGGAAGATCCGCACATCGCTGCGCCGGTCGAACACATTCGCCTGACGGTAGGCGCGCGAATAGCCGACGCGCCAGGTCTGTGCCGCATCCGCCAGCCAGTTCACGAAGATGCGCGGCCCGAATCGGGTGCGATCGTGTTGCGCGCGCTCGGCCATCATGCCGACATTCAGCAGCCATGCGGGGTCGGCCCGCCATTCGAGGTTGCCGAAGAGACGCCGCATTTCCTCCGCCTGCTTCGGCTCGCCATGAAACAGGAACGGCGCATTCATCTGATCGCGCCGCCATTCACCGCCCCAGCCGACACGCAGCCCCGCAACGGGTGCGAAGTGATGCTGAAATTCCACGTTCTGGCGTTGCGTCGTGTTGTCCTCATCGACCGGAATGGCGAGGAGCGGTATCAGGGGCTGGAAGCCGCGTGTACTGGCCAGCCAATCGTCACGCGCCCGGTCGCGCGTGTAATACGCGGACAGGATGAATTCCTCCTCGCTGCTCGGGGCGTGACGCCAGCGAACTTGTACGAACTGGCTCTCGGCGCTGGCCTCGCGCTCCGGGTTGCCGTTGAGGGGCGTGTTCGGATAACCCTTTTCGCGTTCGCTGTCGACCAGACCGGAAACCAGGGTCAGTTCGTCGCGTGCACCAAGCTGAAGGTCGCCGCGCACGTTGACGCGGCTGATGACGCGCCCGTCGTGCAGGCCCGCCATGCCGTCGTCGCGTTCATGCTGGGCACTCACGCGCATGCCCAGGGCGCCCTGTCGCGCCACCACGCGAGCGCCGGCGCCCGCAAGCCCGCCGCTGCCCAGCCGCACAGCCGCCGAACTGCCGGTCTCCTCGGCGGTATGGCGAGTGATGATATTCACGACCCCGTCGAAGGCCTGCGAACCGTACGAGGCGGCGTCCGTTCCGCGTACGACCTCGATGCGGTCGATGTCCTCGATCGCCAGCGGCAAGGCGCCGGCGAAGGCGCCGCCGAAATACGGCGAATACAGCGCGCGCCCGTCCACCAGCACCTGCATCTGTTTCGGATAGTCGGTGCCCGGCCCGTGGTAGCTCACCCACTGGTCATTGCCACCCTCCTGCGCCACCTGCATGCCCGGCACCAGGCGCAGCAGCCGGCCGATGTCGCGGTAGCCGGTGGCACGGATCAGGTCGCGGTCGATCACCGTGATCGACGCCGGTGCCTCGCGCTGCGGCTGCGGCATGCGCGACACCGTCAGGACCACCGGCAACGCGTCGAAATACGGCGACTCGGAATCATTGGTCTGCGCCACCGCCAATGAACAGCAGGCCGTCCATGCGGTCGCAAGCAGATAACGGGATAAGCGAAGAAATGTCATGAGGTGGATAGTTCTTCTATTCCCGGCGATGCGGGAGATGTTTCGAAACAGTATATCGCCTGATGCTCCGACCGGCCCGATCCGGGTGTGCGCCTGTGCGCAGGCGGAGTAACATCGTCACCGAACTCCCATGCAACGCAGATCGGGACGCCTGCCTCCATGACCCTTACCGACCTTCGCTACCTCATCGCACTTGCCCACGAACGCCACTTCGGACGCGCGGCGGAAAAGTGCCACGTCAGCCAGCCGACCCTGTCGGTGGCCATCAAGAAGGTCGAGGACGAACTCGGCGTGCAGTTGTTCGAGCGCAGCGCCACCGAGGTCAAGATCACCGCAACCGGCCGGCGCATCGTGTCGCAGGCCGAAAAAGTCCTGCTCGAGGCGGCGCAGATCCACGAGATTGCCGCTGCCGGCAAGGATCCGCTGTCCGGTCCGCTGCGCCTGGGGGTGATATACACCATCGCGCCCTACCTGTTGCCGCGGGTGATCCCGCGCGTGCACCGTCTGGCGCCGCGCATGCCGCTGATCATCCACGAGAACTACACCACGCGGCTGCTCGAAGCGCTCAAGCGCGGTGAACTCGACGTCATCATCCTGTCGCTGCCTTTCGAGGAAGCCGGCATCGTTGCCCAGCCGGTCTATGACGAACCCTTCCGCGTGCTGATGCCCGCCACCCACCCGTGGACCGCCCTGGCGCGCATCGATCCGGAGAAACTCGCCGACGACCAGTTGCTGCTGCTTGGCGCCGGCAACTGCTTCCGCGACCAGGTGCTGGAAGTGTGCCCGCACTGCCGCAACGTCAGCGGCCTGCAGCGCACGCTGGAGGGCAGCTCACTCGAGACCATCCGCCACATGGTCGCCACCGGCCTCGGTGTCACGGTACTGCCCAGCACCGCCGCCGACGATCTGCCCACGCAGAACACGCTGGTCGCCGTGCGCCCGTTCTCCGAACCCGAACCGTCGCGTCGCGTCGCCCTGGCATGGCGTGTTACCTACCCGCGCAGCGGTGCCATCGACGTGCTGCGTACCGCGATCCTCGAGAGCGAGCTGCCGGGCGTGCGGCCCATCGGTCGCGCCGTGCCCCTCGAAGTGCTCGAAACGTCATAGTCTGCGGCAAACGTGGCCACAGACCTGCTCACGCAGCGCATCCAGGTGCACGAGAAGACGGCATGGATGCTGCGCAGCCTGCTCGAGAACTGAGGCATCATCCGCGTGGGCTGACCCCGGTGTGACCGAATGCCGCGCCGTGACGAGGATTGCAGCGTAGTTTCAGGCTTGCCGGATTACAGGGAGGCAACATGGGCGCGCCGCTGCTCATCGTCGGAACAGGGATGGCCGGGTACGGCCTGCTGCGTGCGCTGCGCCATGTGGACCGGCGGATGGCCGTCTGCATGGTCACCGCCGACGACGCGGCGGCCTACGCCAAGTTCCAGTTGCCGGGTGCGCTTGCTCGCAGGCGCGACGCCGGCGAGCTGGTGCTTGCCAGCGTCGAGCAGATGGCCCACCGTTACGATGCCAGCATCCTTCCGCGCACCCGTGCGCTGCGCATCGATCGCGCGCGCCACATCCTGCGGACCGATACCGCCGACCTGGCCTACGGGCAGCTGGTGATCGCGACCGGCGCCGAACCGCGGCGCCCCGCCAGCATTCGAGGCACGGGTGTCACCAGCGTGCTGACCGTTGGCAGCCTCGCGGAATACGCCTACCTGCGCAGCGAACTCGCGGGCCGTCGCCGCGTCGTCGTGCTCGGCGGCGGCGCGAGCGGCTGCGAGTTCGCCGACAATCTGTTGCGCGGCGGCTGCGACGTCACGCTGCTGGAGCCCGGCAGCCGTCTGCTGGGGGCCCGTCTGCCGGCTCTCTGTTCGGAGCGTGTTGCTGGCGCGCTGCACACCGCCGGCGTACGCCTGCGACTCGAGGACGGCATTCAGCGTATCGAGCAGGGCCTGGATGAGCTTGAAATCACCACCCTTTCCGGTGCGCGCCTGAACGCGGAAGTCGTGATCGCGGTACTCGGCAGCGCCCCGCGCGTGCAGCTCGCCGCTGACGCCGGTGTCGATGTCGGGCGTGGCATCGTCGTCGACACCCGGCTGTGCACCTCTGACCCCGACATCTTCGCGCTGGGGGAGTGTGCCGAAATGGGCGGGCGCCTGTTCACCCTGTCGGACGACATCGACGCCGGCGCACGCGTGCTGGCCGGCGTGCTCACCGGTGGCCACACGCAGCTGCGCTGGCAGGTGCGGTCGCTGCGGCTGCAGCTCGAGTGCTGCCCGACGGTATTGTGCGAACCGCCGCCAATTGCCGGGGAATGGCACGAGACCGCCACCGCCCGTGGCGTACGCGCCCTGTTCCACGATTTCAATGGCAGGTTGCGCGGCTTTGTGCTGGTCGGGGAAGCGGTCAGCGACGCGCACCACCTGCTCAGCCATATCGGGCATTGACGCGCCCCGGTTGGGATGGCCGCGACTGCCCAGCGTCCGGCTCCGCAAGCACGCGTGGCCTGCCCAGCGTACGCAGGGGGTGCGGCGCTGCCCTCCCCGGACCGACCCTCAGGTTTCCTTGCTGCGCTTGGGCGCGGCCTTCTTTGCCGCAGGCTTCGCCGCAGCGGGCGCCTTCACGGCTTTCTCGCCATCCTTGCCGGCCGGGGCGGCGGCGGCTGCCTTCGGTTTCGCGCCGGCCTTCGGCGTCTTCACCTCGAACTCGAAGCCGACCTTGCCGTCTGCCGCGCGTACCAGGAAGGCCGAGAACTTGCGCCGCGTGCGCGTCGACACGAAGCCCTTGAGCAGGTCGGTGCGTCCGTCGGTGAGCAGCTTGACCATCTGTTCGTGCTCGACCGGCTGCTGCAGGATGATCTTGCCGGAGCGGAAATCGCAGGACTTTTCCGGCCCCACCGATTTCTCGCACACGTAGGCCATGCCGTGCTCGAACACCCGCGCGGCGCATTTCGGGCAGGCGCCGAGCGGTTCCTGCGCGGAAAAGTCGACCGCTTCGGCGCCCTCGCCGTCGTCCTTCGGCTGGCCGAAGTCGAATTCGGGCTGCTTGTCGTCGTTGAGCTTGATCTCGGCGTTGAACAGGCGTCCCATCTTGCTGCGGAAGCCCGTCAGCGGGCCGACCTTGCCGTCGCGCAGCAGGGTCTCGATCTCGTCGATCTCGAACTGGCGCCCGGCAACGATCTTCCACGCGCTCCAGTCGCAGGCCTGGCAGGCGAATTTCTTGTAGTTTTCCTTCACCACGCCACTGCACTTCGGGCAGGGCGTCGCCAAGGTGACGAAGTCGCCCGGCACGGTGTCCGATTCGTAGCGCTTCGCGCGCTCGACCATCTCGCGCGCCATCTCGGCGATCTCGCGCATGAATTCCGGCCGCGACAGCTGGCCGCGCTCCATCTGCGCGAGCTTGTGCTCCCATTCGCCGGTCAGCTCCGGCGAGGTCAGCGCCGACACGTCGAGGCCCTTCAGCAGCGTGATCAGCGAAAATGCCTTGGCGCTCGGGATCAGTTCGCGACCTTCGCGGTGGATGTACTGCTCGGCGATCAGGCCTTCGATGATCTGCGCGCGCGTCGCCGGCGTGCCGAGGCCGCGCTCGCCCATCGCCGCGCGCAGCTCCTCGTCGTCGACCATCTTGCCGGCGCCTTCCATCGCCGACAGCAGGGTCGCTTCGTTGTAGCGTGCCGGCGGCTTGGTGACCAGCGCCTTGACGAGGATGTCGTCGGTCGACACGGTCTCGTTCGGCTGTACCGCAACCAGCTGCGCGCCGCTTTCGTCGTCGGCCTTCACCGCTTCCTTGCCGTACACCGCGAGCCAGCCGGAATTGACCAGCACCTTGCCTTCGGTCTTGAAGGCCTCGTTCTCGACGCGGGTGATGCGGGTGGTGATGCGGTATTCGGCTGCCGGGTAGAACACCGACAGGAAGCGGCGCGTGACCAGGTCGTAGATCTTGTGTTCGGCTTCCGACAGGCTCTTCGGCACCGTCCCGGTCGGGATGATCGCGAAGTGGTCGGAGATCTTGGCGTTGTTGAAAATGCGCTTGTTCGGTTTGATCCAGCCCTGCTTGGTGATCTCGTTGGCGAACGGCGCGTAGTCGTCGGGCAGCGCGCGGACCACGTCCTTGACGGTGCCGACGTAGTCTTCCGGCAGCGCGCGCGCGTCGGTCCGCGGATAGGTCAGTGCCTTGTGCTTTTCGTACAGTGCCTGCGCGATCTGCAAAGTGACGCGGGCCGAAAAGCCGAAGCGGCCGTTGGCTTCGCGCTGCAGGCTGGTGAGGTCGAAGAGCAGCGGCGACAGTTGCGTCGAGGGCTTGGATTCCTCGCTGACGATGCCGGGTTTGCCGTCGCACTTGCCCTTGATCGCCTCGGCGCGCGCCTTGTCCCACAGGCGGAAGGCGGTGGCGTGTTCGTCACCTTCGGGCCGCTTGAAACCTTCGTCGAACCAGCGCCCGGCATAGCTGCCGGCGGCGCAGCCGAACGAGGCTTCCAGTTCCCAGTAGTCGCGCGGCTTGAACTGGCGGATTTTCTGTTCGCGCTCGACCACGATCGCCAGCGTCGGCGTCTGCACGCGGCCGACGGTGGTCAGGTGGAAACCGCCGGTCTTGGAATTGAACGCGGTCATCGCGCGCGTGCCGTTGATGCCGATCAGCCAGTCGCTCTCGGCGCGGCACACGGCTGCGGAACGCAGGCCTTCGACGTCCTGCGCCGAGCGCAATTGGCCGAAGCCATCGCGGATCGCCGTCGCCGTCATCGACTGCAGCCACAGGCGCGACACCGGTTTGTCCGATTTTGCGTGCTGCACGATGAAGTTGAAGATCAGCTCGCCCTCGCGTCCCGCGTCACACGCGTTGATCAGGCCGGTGACGTCCTTGCGCTTGATCAGGCGCGTCAGCAGCTTGAGGCGGTCGTCGGTCTTCTCGATCGGCTTCAGCGCGAACTCGGGCGGAATCACCGGCAGGTGGGCGAAGGTCCACTTGCCGCGCTTGACCTCGTATTCCTCCGGCACGACCAGTTCGAGCAGGTGGCCGACGGCGGACGACAACACGTAGTCGTCGGACTCGAAGTAGTCCTTTTCCTTGGTGAAGCCGCCCAGCGCGCGGGCGATATCCTGCGCGACAGAGGGTTTTTCCGCGATGATCAGTTGCTTGCTCATGCCGGTGGGGCTGCCTTGGAAAACCGTTGGAGGCTTTCGTTTAGAGGGTTAGAAGCGGCGCATGATAAGCAGGCCGCCGTCGCGCATGCAAGCCGGCGGGGTTTGCCTATTGCGGCAGGCGGGCGTCGTCGTCGGCGTCTTCGCTGAGCAATTCGTCGACGATCAGGCTGTCGAGCGGCAGTTCGCGTTGCCACAGCACCATCAGCACGATGACCTTGAGCCGGTTCACGCCGACATTGAGACCATTCAGCGCCAGCGTGCGCTCGATGATGATTTCGCGCGTGGCCGCGTCGAGGGCGCCGGCGTTTTCGAGAAATGCCAGCAGGCCGCGGCATTCGGTGTTCAGCCGGGCCTGTTCCTCGGGGGCGTAGATGCGTATCGCCCCAGGGTGTGGCAGGACGGCCAGCGGCGAGGCGTCGGAAATGCTGCGCAGGCCCGACAGCCAGTCCAGTGCCTCGGTGATTTCATCTTCCTCGAAACCGGCCGCCGTGAGCTTGCGCGCGAGTTGGGCCGTTTCGGGGCAGGCCGCGGCGTGGACGTAATTCTCGAAGAGGTAAACAAGGATGTCGAACATGGCGGCACACCATCAATTCAGAGGCGCTGGAAACGTCCGCCCGGCAGTCGGCCCACCTGTCCGTCGAGTTCCAGCGCAAGCAGAATGGCGTAGAGCGCATCGAGCGTCAAGCCGCAGCGCGCGGTCAGGGTGTCGATGTCGAGCGGATCATGCCCAAGCGCGGCAAGCACGGCGGCGTGCTGGGGCGGCATATCGACGGCTGCCGCTGGCGGGGTGAATAGGGGCGCGGATGCGCTGTCGGCACCAACCCTGCGGCGCGTGGTGGCGCGCTTGGGGGTGTCGCGGGGGCTTTCCGGTGGTCTCGCCCAGGCGAGCTCGTCGAGCACGTCAGCGGCGGTTTCGACCAGTTTCGCGCCATCGCGGATCAGGCGGTGACAGCCACGGGCCAGCGGCGAGTGGATCGAGCCGGGAATCGCGAACACCTCGCGTCCGCATTCGGTCGCCAGCCGCGCGGTAATCAGCGAGCCGCTGCCGACTGCGGCTTCCACGACCAGCACGCCGCGGCTCAGCCCGGCGATGAGACGGTTGCGGCGCGGGAAGTTGTGCGGCAGGGCTGGGGTTCCCAGTGGGTACTCGCTGATGATGACACCGCGTGCGGCGATTTCGCGTGCCAGTGCCTGGTGCTTCGCGGGATAAACGCGATCGGCGCCGGTGCCGATGACCGCAATGGTCTTGCCGTCGGGCTGTGCCAGTGCGCCGCGGTGTGCGGCGGCATCCACGCCGAGCGCCATGCCGCTGACGATGGTGAGTCCCGAGGCGGCAAGGCTGCCGGCGAAAGCCTCGGCGTTGGCGACGCCGGCGGGAGTGGCCGAGCGTGCGCCGACGAGCGCCAGCGCGGTGGTGGCGAGCAGCGCCGGATCGCCCTTGACGTAAAGCAGCACCGGCGGGTCGGCGATTTCCAGCAGCGCGCGCGGGTAGTCGGGGTCGGCCAGCGTGATGATGTGGTTACCGGGCTCCGCGGCCCACGCACGGGCGGCGTCGATGCGGGCCTGATCAGGAGGCGCGAGCAGCAGGTCGGCGATTTCGGCGCCGACCACCGCGAGAATGGCGCTGCGGCTGGCGGCGAAGATGTGTTCGGGCAGGCCGAAGGCTGCGAGCAGGCTGCGCTGGCGTTCAGGCCCGACGCCGGGGAGGAGGGTCAGCCGCAGCCAGGCCGCGAGATCGTCCTCCACGGACAGGCAGCGTCAGGGCTTGTGAACGCTGTCGCCGACGGCAACCTGGCCGTCGGTTTCCATCACCAGCGCGTAAGCGACACGGTCGAACACGCGGAACACGAAAGCCAGCCCGTAGCGCTTCTCCGGCAGGGTGAAGTTTTCCTTGTTGCCTTCTTCGTCCTTGTACACCACGGCGCCGCGGTTGCGGTGGAGTGCGAGCACGTGACCGCGCTCGAGGCCGTCGCGGCTGCCGACGTTGAGGGTAACGACGTGATTGCGCCCGGTCTCGGCGACGCCGCGGTAGATGCCGATGAGGCGGCCGGAAACGTCGGATTGCGGCGCATGCGGCACAAACGAGAACATCTCGGGATTCTCGCTGCGCACGAGGCGGTCGCCGGTGCCGATCTCCTCGACGGCATCGACGATTTCAAGCGTTGCCGGCGTGCCCGACTCGGTAACACGGGCGGTGCCGAGGAAGGCTGCCTCGTAGCCGAGCACTTCACGGGTCACCGGATCGGTCAGTGCCTTGGCGGGGCGGAAGACTTGCCACACACCTTGTTCGGAGCCGAGGTTTTTCGCGAAGATGGTGTCCCCGGGGCCCGTATAGACGCGGCTGGTTTCGGTCGCAACGACGGTGCCGGCCCCGGCGAGGCGGGCTTCGTCAATGACCAGAGGGCGGGTCAGGAAGGGTTCGATGACCTGCATCGGGATGCTGGCGACGGCGCTCTCGCCGCCGTCGGTGTACACCTGCGGCTGCAGTTTCTGGTCGCCGACTCGCCGGCCGATCGACAGGTAGGGGCCGCTGCGGTCGAGCAGGATGACCTGCCCGGGATAGATCAGGTGCGGGTTGCGGATCTGGTCGCGGTTGAGCTTCCAGACTTCGGGCCAGCGCCACGGCTCCTTGAGGAAGCGTCCGGAAATACCCCATAGCGTATCGCCGCGCACTACCGTGTGGCTGTCGGGTGCGTCGTCTGCCAGAGCCGCCGGTGCAGCGACCGAGGGGGCGCTGAGAAGGGTCGCAACGCAGAACAGGAGAGGGAATATAATGCGGGTCATTGCTCGCTTCCGATTGGAGCAGACGGGATTCTCGTGCTACCGGAACGCCACCCGCCGGACGAGGGTCCAATCCACAGACTCGATTCGAATGCCGGGGTAGGTCCGACGGCATGCCAAAGCACTTGAAATTCTGCACGTAATGACTTAACCCGGCAAGCATTTATGGCGCTATTACCGATTCTTCGCTATCCCGATCCACGCCTGCATACCCGCGCGACTCCCGTTTCCGACGTGGATGATTCGATCCGTCAACTGATCAAGGACATGGCCGAAACCATGTATGAGGCCCCCGGGATCGGGCTCGCCGCGACCCAGGTCGACGTGCATAAGCGCGTCGTGGTGATCGACATCAGCGAGGACAGATCCGCGCTGCAAGTGTTCATCAACCCCGAAATCCTCGAGAAATCGGGGGAGCACATCGGCGAGGAGGGGTGCCTGTCGGTCCCCGGCATCTACGAGACGGTGTGTCGTGCCGAGTACGTGCGCGTGCGTGCGGTGGATACGCAGGGCAGGCCGTTCGAGCTGGAAGCCGACGATCTGCTGGCGGTGTGCATTCAGCACGAAATCGATCATCTGAATGGCAAGGTATTCGTCGAATACCTGTCGCCGCTCAAGCTGGGCCGCATCAAGACGCGACTGGCCAAGAAAGCGCGGATCACCGCGTGACGGCCGCGCCCTTGCGCGTGGCCTTTGCGGGGACGCCGGAGTTCGCCGCGGCGGCGCTGGAGGCCATCATCGCGGCGGGTTTTGCGGTGCCGCTGGTGCTGACCCAGCCCGATCGCCCGGCTGGACGCGGCATGAAGCTGAACCCGAGTCCGGTCAAGCAGGTCGCGCTGGCGCATGGCATCGCCGTCGATCAGCCGGAGAAGCTGCGTACCGACGCGCAACGCGCACAGCTCGTCGCATGCGCGCCGGACGTGCTGGTGGTCGCGGCCTACGGCCTGATCCTGCCGCGCGCGGTGCTCGATCTGCCGCGCCTGGGCTGCATCAACATCCATGCCTCGCTGTTGCCGCGCTGGCGCGGCGCGGCGCCGATCCATCGCGCGATCGAGGCGGGCGATGCGGAGACCGGTATCACCATCATGCAGATGGACGAAGGCCTGGATACCGGGCCGATGCTGATGAAACGTGCACTGCCGATCGGCGCGGACGACACCACTGGGTCGCTGCATGACCGTCTGGCGGTGCTGGGCGCGCAGATGATCGTCGAGGCTTTGCGCCTGCTGCCGCAGAGTGGTCTCGCAGCGACGCCACAGCCCGCCGCAGGCGTAACGTATGCGGCGAAAATCGGCAAGGCCGAGGCGGCGATCGACTGGCGGCGTCCCGCGGCCGAGCTCGCGTTTGCGGTGCGCGCGTTCAACCCGTTCCCGGGGGCGGTCGCGACTTTGCGCGAGGTGCCGGTCAAGGTGTGGCGCGCCGAGGTGGTTGCCGGACACGGTGAGCCGGGCACGGTGCTGGCGGCTGACGATGGGGGCGTCGTGGTGGCCTGCGGCGAACAGGCGCTACGCCTGATCGAAATGCAGAAGCCGGGTAGCCGTCGTCTGCCGGCGGGGGAATTTCTGCGCGGATTTCCGGTCATTGCAGGCGAACGCTTCGCATTCGCTGCGGCTTGATCGCGCTTCAGCCTGAGCAAGGGGGCACGCCGCGGGAACGCGGCCGCGTTGCCATGCGCTCGTCGGCAGCCGATTGAATCCTGTCGAAAATGCCCCATCTAGCGGGCAGATGTCCTGTAATGACTTGAGAGGAAAAACGGAAAATGTTCGGCAACTGGGTCAAAACCTCCATCCTGATGGCGGGTATCGTCGCCCTGTTCGGTGCGGTGGGTGCCATGCTCGGCGGCCAGCAGGGCATGTTGATCGCGCTGGTGTTCGGCGGTGCGATGAACCTGTGGGCCTACTGGTTTTCGGACAAGATGGTGCTGAAGATGTACAACGCGCGCCAGGTGGACGAGACCAGCTCGCCTTATCTGTACAACATGGTGCGCGATTTGGCGACGCGTGCGCAGCTGCCGATGCCCAAGGTGTACATCATCGACGAGGCGCAGCCGAACGCGTTTGCAACCGGCCGCAATCCTGACAACGCGGCGGTGGCGGCGACCACGGGCATCATCCGCATGCTGTCCGAGCGCGAGTTGCGTGGCGTGATGGCGCACGAGCTGGCGCATGTGAAGAACCGCGACATCCTGATCTCGACGATTTCGGCGACGGTTGCCGGTGCGATCTCGATGCTGGCGCAGTTCGGCATGTTCTTCGGCGGCAGCCGTGACGACGAGCGCCCGAACATGGTGCTGCAGATCCTGGTGATGGTGATGGCACCGCTGGCCGCCATGGTGATCCAGATGGCGATCTCGCGCACCCGCGAGTTCGGTGCCGACCGCGGCGGCGCGGAAATCTCCGGTGATCCGGACGCACTCGCGAGCGCGCTGGCGAAGATCGATGCCTACGCGCGCGGCATTCCGATGCATGCCGCGGAGGCGCATCCCGAGACGGCGCAGATGATGATCATGAATCCGTTGGCTGGCGGCGGCCTGCGCGGACTGTTCTCGACCCACCCGTCGACGCAGGAACGCATCGCACGCCTGCGCGAGCTGATCGTGCGCCGCTAGGCACCCGCGGTGTCGCAAACTGCGACGCGCGCCGGCGTGCGGACGTCGCAGAGGCGCTGGGCCGAGCGGCTGGAGCGTTCGGTCCGCGCCAAGCTCCTGGTGCTGGTTCTCGCCCCGCTGTTGGTGGGGGTCCCGGTCTTGCTGGGACTGGTGTGGACCTGGGGCGACGAGGCCTACGAGCGCCTCCTCAATTTCAAGATCAGTTCCGACCTCGTCACTGCCCACGAGTACTTCGACAGTGTGCGCATCGGTGTCGGGCGCGAGGTCCAGTCCCTCGCCGAGTCGCACCAGCTGGCAGGGCGACTCGGTACTTCGCCCGGGGCGATGTCGGCGTTGCTCGCGGAGCTGGCGCCCGGACGGCGTCTCGATTTCCTGCTGCTGCTCGACCGCGAAGGGCGTCCGCTGGCAGCGTCGCGTGCGCTGCCCGAGACCGTGCCGCCACGCAGCGACTGGCCCGTGGTGATGGCTGCATTGAATGGCTCGGCGCTGACGACGGTCGAGCAATTTCCGGCAATGGCGCTGGCGACCCTGTCGCCGGAGCTGCGCGAGCGCGCCTGGTTGCCGCTGGTGGACACCCGCGCGGCGGCCCCCGATGCGCGCACCGCCGAGGACCGCGGCTTGGTGATCCACTCGGCCGCACCGGTGTATGACGACAAGCGCAGGCTCGTGGGTGTGCTTGAGGGCGGTGTGCTGCTCAACGGCAATCTGGAGATGGTCGACCGCATCAATGCCATCGTCTATCGCGACGGTTCGCTGCCGCTCGGCAGCCGCGGCACCGCCACCCTTTTCCTCGACGACACGCGCATCGCCACCAATGTGCGCCTGTTCGGCGACACGCGGGCGCTCGGCACGCGCGTGTCGCAGGCGGTGCGCGATCGGGTGCTGGGGCGTGGCGAGATGTGGCACGGTACGGCCTTCGTTGTGAACGACGATTACGTGTCGGGCTACGAAGCCATCGTCGACGGTCGCGGCGAGCGTGTCGGGATGCTGTACGTCGGCTTTCTCGAGGCACCGTTCCGTGACGCGAGGCGCATGGCGATGGGCGCGCTGTTCGCACTGTTCATCGCGATCAGCGCGGCCGGGGCGGTGCTCAGTCTGCGCTGGGCGCGCAGCGTGTTCCGGCCGATCGAGCGCATGAACGCGGTGATCCAGCGGGTCGAACAGGGCGAGACGGATGCGCGCGTCGGCGAGGTGGCGAGCCGTGATGAGCTGGGGCGGCTGGCGGGCGAGTTCGACCAGTTGCTCGATACGCTGTCGGCGAAGCGCGAGGAATTGCAGCGCTGGGCCGACGAACTGGACCGCAAGGTCGCTGAGCGCACCGCCGAGTTGAGCGAAGCCAACGAGACGCTGCGGCGCGCGCAGCAGCAATTGGCAATGAGCGAAAAGCTCGCGGCGATCGGCGAGCTGACCGCTGGCGTGGCGCACGAGATCAACAATCCGGTGGCGGTGATCCAGGGCAATCTCGATGTGCTGCGGGATGTGCTGGGGGCGGCCGCGGAACCGGTGCGCCACGAGATCCGGCTGATCCACGAGCAATCCGACCGCATTCGCCAGATCGTCGCGAAACTGCTGCAGTTCGCGCGCCCCGGCGAGTTCGCCGGCTACGCCGAGGCGGTCGACGTGAACGCCGTGGTGGCCGATTGCCTGTTGCTGACACGTCACAACCTCGACAAGCGCGCGATCGGTGTCGATACGGATCTGCGCGCGACGACGAGCATCGAGATCAACCGCAGCGAACTGCAACAGGTGTTGATCAATCTAATGGTGAACGCGTTGCAGGCGATGCCGGACGGCGGTTCGCTGGGCCTAGTGACGGCCGACTGGCTCGAGGACGGGGCACTGGCGGGTGCCGTGATCCGGGTGCGTGATAGCGGTCACGGCATTGCAGCGGAAGACCTGTCGCACATCTTCGATCCTTTTTTCACGACCAAGAAGGGCAGCGGCACGGGCTTGGGCCTGTCGATCAGCTACACCATCGTCGAGCGCTATGGCGGACGCATCACGGTGGATAGCCGCCCCGGCGAAGGCAGTGAGTTTTCGCTGTGGCTGAGGCGTGACGCGCGCTATGACGTCTCGCCGAGTGCGCCCGGTTTCCTGCGTCGTTGGTGATTTATGCACGCGGTCCGGAGGTCTGGCGTCGTTATTATGATTTTGTTACAAATTTCAAGCAGACCGCGCACAGGCTGAATTTCAGGACAAAGACCTATGGTGCAGTACGAGCGTGAGGTACTGGCCGGTAACCCCGCCAGCTCCGCGGAGTTCAACTGGCAGGCCCATTCCGTCCTCGTCGTGGATGACGAGGAAGGCATGCGCAGCTTTCTCGAGCGGGCGCTCAAGCCGCGTTGCGGCCTGGTCGAGACGGCGCCGGATGCCGAACACGCGATGCGCTTGATGGCGCGCCTGCATTTCGACCTGCTGATCCTCGACATCGCGCTGCCGGGCAAGTCCGGTCTCGACTGGCTGCACCAGTTGCGCGAACACGGCTTCGCCGGCGACGTGATCCTGATCACGGCCTTCGCCGACCTCGATACCGCAATCAATGCGCTGCGCGGTGGCGCATCCGATTTCATCCTCAAGCCCTTCCGCGTCGACCAGATCCTCAATTCGATCAAGAACTGCTTCCAGCGCGCCCACCTGGCGCGCGAGAACTTCATCCTGCGGCGCGAACTGGCGGGACTCAGCGCCGACGTCGAGGGCCTGGTGGGACATTCGGCGACGATGGAGAGCCTGCGCGCGGTGTTGCGCCGCGTTGCGCAGATGCCCAGCACGGTGCTGTTGCTGGGCGAATCGGGCACCGGCAAGGAAGTCGCGGCGCGCGCGCTGCACCGCATGAGCCCGCGTGCGCAGCGTCCCTTCGTGCCGGTAAACTGCGCGTCGATCGCCGCCGAGCTGATCGAAAGCGAGCTGTTCGGGCACTTGAAGGGGGCGTTCACCGGTGCCACGGAAAGCCGCAACGGGCTGTTCTACTATGCGCATGGCGGCACGCTGTTCCTCGACGAGATCAGTGAATTGCCACTGGCGCTGCAGACACGCCTGCTGCGCGTGCTGGAGGAGCGCAAGGTGCGGCCGGTGGGGTCGGAGCGCGAAGTACCCGTGGATGTGCGCATCGTCGCGGCGTCGAACCGCAAGCTTGCCGCCGAAGTGGCAGCGGGGCGTTTCCGCCAGGATCTGTATTTCCGTCTCGCCGTTGTCGATATCGAGATTCCGCCGCTGCGCGAGCGCGCCGAGGACATTCCGGATCTGGCGCGCCATTTCATGAATCTGCTGACCCTGCAGCTCGGCGTGGCGCCGCTGGCCCTGTCGCACGGCTTGCTGGCGCAGCTGGCGGCGTACGGCTGGCCGGGCAATGTGCGCGAGTTGCGCAACTTCATCGAGCGTTCGCTGATTCTCGGCGGATTCCCCGTGGATGCGCTGAGTGCGCGCGGCGATGTGCTGGGTTCCGACGCCGACCTGTCGCTCGACGAGGTGGAGAAGCGCCACATCCTGCACATGCTCGATGCCTGTGGCGGCAACAAGTCGGAAGCGGCGCGGCGCCTCGGGGTTTCGCGCAAGACGCTGGAGCGCAAGTGCGCCGACTGGGGCGAGTCTGTGACGTGAATGGGCTGGAAAGTTTCGGCCGGGAAGAGAAGGAAGCGAATTGAAAGTGATCGGATTCGCCGGCTGGTCCGGCAGCGGCAAGACTTCGCTAATCGAGCGCGTGATCGCCCTGCTGAGCGCGCGCGGCTTGCGTGTGTCGCTGATCAAGCATGCACACCACCAATTCGACATCGACCACGAAGGCAAGGATTCGTGGCGCCATCGCAACGCCGGCTGCCGCGAGGTGCTGATCAGCTCGGGCCGGCGCTGGTCCTTGATGCACGAGCTGCGTGGCGACGAGGAACTGCCGCTGGAGGCGTTGCTGGGCAAGCTGTCAGACTGCGATCTGGTGCTGGTGGAGGGTTTCAAGCGCGCGTCGATGCCGAAGATCGAGGTCCATCGCGCGGCAGTGCGCGAGCCGCTGCTGTTTCCGGACGATCCGCACATTGTCGCGATTGCGACCGACGTCGAGCTCGACACGCCGCTGCCACAGCTCGACATCAACGAACCCGAGGCGGTCGCGGATTTCGTCGTCGATTACATGTTCAGGCTGTCGCCAACACCTGCCCCAGCGCTGTGAGGTCGTAGCCGCCGAGTTGCCGGGCGAGTTCGCGCAGTTCGGCGCTGCCGAGGCGCGCGAGCAGGCGCTGGAACAGGTGGCGGAAGAAGATTTCCTTCGGCAGCGCCAGATCGAGCGCTTCCCAGCCCAAGGGCAGGAAGTCGAGCCCGAATTCGGTGGCGGTGGCGCGTGTGCCCGGGGCGCAGTCGGCGGCATCACGCACCAGCAGCGCCGCGGCGTCGCGCTCGCCCGGTGGGGTGGCGACGACGCTGCAATCCTCCGCTCGCAGCCCGCGCGCCTTGAGCGCCGACATGAGGAAGTGTCCGGCGCCCGAACCGGACTGGCGCATGGCCCAGCGCACGTCGAATGCGGCGAGCGTTTCGAGCTGGTCGATGCCGACATCCGGGCGCAGCAGCACGCCCTGTTCGCGTTGCGCGATGCGTACCAGGGTCCAGCGCGTATGGCCGGGATAGCCGCGCAGCAGGGTCGCGTGCTGGGTACCGCTGTGTTGGGCGTCGCCCCAGTGCAGCGCACACAGGTCGGCGCGGCGGTGCGCGAGTTGTCCGAGACCCGCGAGCGTGTTGCTCGGGCTGTAGGCGACGAAAGCGTCGGCACCGAGGTCGGCGGCCAGCGCCCGGACGGCCGCGGCGAGCAGCGCATCGTCGCCGCCGGCGATCAGCAGCCGGTCGGTGAACACGCCGCCGTGCGCCTGCTCGAGCAGCCAGTCGTCGAGCAGCTTGCGCGGGAACAGCCACTTGCCGCCGACGCGCGCGGCGGGGACTTCGCCGCTGTTGGCGAGCTCGTACAGTTTCTTCTCGTTGAGGTGCAGATAGGCCGCGGCCTGGCGCGCCGTCAGGCAGGGGCTTTCCGGCGTGGCGAGCGGCTCGTGCGCACTCATCGGTCGATGCGGTCGACGTCGTCGAGTTCGTCGCGGGTATTGATATTGCGGAAGGCGGCTTCCTTGTCGTCGAACTGTACTTCGATGATCTTCAGCGTCGCGTACCAGAAGTCGATCTTGCGCCCGCCGGATGCGAGGAACTCGTCGAGGTGCGGCAGCACGTCGCGCCGGCACAGGCAGAACACCGGATGCGGCTGATCGAAAGTGCGCGCGACGGCGAGTTCGGCGCCGGCGGCGTCGAGCGCGCGGTACAGGCGTTCGACGAGATCTTCGGGCAGGAAGGGCGAGTCGCACGGGGCGGTCGCGACCAGCGGATGCTGCGCGCGCGACAGCGCGGCGTGCAGGCCGGCGAGCGGACCGGCAAAGCCGCCGATGTCGTCGGGAAACACCGGATAGCCGAAGGTGGCGTAGCGCTCGGCGTTCTGGTTGGCGTTGATGATCAGTTCGTCGACCTGCGGGCGCAGGCGCTCGATGACCCACTCGGCCATCGGCCGGCCGCGCAACTCGACGAGGCCCTTGTCGACGCTGCCCATGCGGCGTCCCTGCCCGCCGGCGAGGATCACGCCGGTGATTTTTTCTCGCGCGCTCATCGCGTGAATCGCTCCTCGCCGGTGAATAAAAGGTAATGCTTGCCCTGTGCGCGACCGATCATCGTCAGGCCGATGCGGCGCGCGATCTCCCAGCCCATCTGCGTGAGGCCGGAGCGCGAGACGAGGAAGGGGATGCCCATCTGCGCGGTCTTGATGACCATCTCGGAGGTCAGGCGGCCGGTCGTGTAGAAGATCTTGTCGCCGCCTTCGAGCCCGGCGAGCCACATCTTGCCGGCGATCGTGTCGACGGCGTTGTGGCGGCCGACGTCCTCGACGAACATCAGGATCTCGCTGCCGTCCGCGGTGGGCGCCGCGAGCGCGCAGCCATGCACCGCGCCGGCCATCTTGTAGATCGACTCATGGTGGCGCACCGCGTCCATCAGCGCATACAGCGTCGCTTGCGACAGGCTGCGCCCGGGCGGCAGGCGGATCGCGTCGATCTCGTCCATCAGGCCGCCGAACACCGTGCCCTGGCCGCAGCCGGTCGTCACGGTGCGGCTGCCGAGGCGCGCGTCGGCATCGACGAGGCCCGTGCGCGTGGTGACGGCGACCGCGCCGACGTCCCAATCGACCTGCACCGCTTCGATGTCGTCGAGGCTCGTCACCAGGCGCTGGTTGCGCAGCCAGCCGATCGTCAGCGCCTCGGGTTCGGCGCCGAGCGTCATCAGCGTGACGATCTCGCGCTTGTCGACGTACAGCGTCAGCGGATATTCGCCGGCGATCGCGGTCGGCACCGCCTCGCCGAGCTCGTTGGTCGCCGGGATCGTGACCGTCAGCGGGTGGCTGGCGTGGCTCAGCAAGGGACGGCGCGGCGCAGCGCCAGGGGATGAGGTCATGGGTGGTGGAAACGGATGTCCGGGCCGGTATTCTAGCGCGCGCCGGCAGCCGCCCGGCCGCCGTGCGCCGCCGCCGGGTGGGGAGCTTCGCTCGCCTCGCCGGCTTCGCCTATCCTATGATGAATCAGGATCCTTGGAGTTCGCCGCATGTACACTTTCCCCATCGCCGTGATCATGGAGCGCCGCCGCCTGCAGAGCCGCTGGGCCGACGAGGCGTGGGAGGCGGTCGGCGTGGTGCCGGCCTTCGGTGACAACCCCGCGACGACGCGCCAGCTGGTGGCCGAGACCGACCGAGACCAGTTCCTCGTCGGCGGCTTCGCGCTCGAACTGTTCCGCGACGAGGCGGACAACTATTTCCTCAATCTCAGTTCGCCGGTGCCCAAGGTCTTCGTGAATTGGCGTCTCGAAGACGGCGTGGCGCGTCCGGTGGCGGTGACGGTGAGTTACGGCGAGGCGGCGCGGCTGCTCGATTCGGGCGAGCAGGTCGACGGCATCGCGATGTCGCGCGAAATGGCCGACTGGGTCGGCGAATTCGTGAACCTCCACTACAAACCGGCGCCGCGCAAGAAGGTGCGGCGCAACGACCCGTTGGCGCAGGACCGGGAACGCCCATGACGACACCGAGCCGCTTTCTCGAACGCTGGTCGCGCCTCAAGCGCCGGGGCGACGCGGGCACGCAGGCGAGCCCTGCCGTCGCACCTGCGTCAATCCCGCCGCCGCAGGTCGATGCAATGCCGTCTGCCGAGGCTGTCGCGGCGGTGCCCGCGGCAGACGCTGCGTTGCCGCCGCTCGAAAGCCTCAGTCTGGAGGCCGATTTCAGCGGCTTCCTGAAGAAGGAAGTCAGCGAATCGCTGCGCCGCGCGGCACTGCGCAAGCTGTTCAGCGACCCGCATTTCCATTTCGACCGCATGGACCGCCTCGACATCTACATCGACGACTATTCGGTCAGCGATCCGATACCGCCCGACATGATGAAACGCCTGCGGCAGTTCGACACCTTGCTGAAGGACGACGAGGAAGGCGCAGCCGTGGCGGAGGAAGCGGCCAGGACGGCCCCCGTCGATGCGCCGCAAGGCGCAGCGGATGCGGTGGCGGGCGATGCCGTCCCGGAAACCGCCTTGCCGATCGCTGCGGCAGCTGGCGACAATTCCGATGTCATTGCTGAGCCGAGCCCGGGTAGCCCGGATGTGGGGACTTGAATGCGACATTTTGGGGCCTCTGCGACAAATTGTTCCACCTGAGTTACACACGTAGTTGAAACCGCAGAAAATTGAGGATTCGCGGTTGATTTAATTTCCTCTGCGCCGGTACGGCGCCTGCTAGTGGTCCATACCCAACTCATCGTGGCCACAATGCAGACAGCTCAAAAACAGATCCGGCTGTGCGACTGCAATCGCAGTTTCACGGTCGATGCCGCAGCCCTTGCGGCCACGGCGGGCGGCGCGCAGCCGGTCACGCTGCACCACGAACTGTGTCGCCGCGAGATCGGCGAACTCGAATCGGCACTCGCGGGTGGCAGTGTGCTGGTCGGCTGTACGCAGGAGAGCGCGTTGTTCTCCGACGTGGCGGCCGCCGTACCGGCCGCGCGTATCGATTTCTTCAATCTGCGTGAAAACGCCGGCTGGTCTGCCGAAGGCGCCGGTGCGACGCCGAAGATGGCGGCGCTGATCGCGGCGGCGATGCTGCCCGAACCGGAGCCGGTCGCCGGCGTCAGCCTCACCGCCGGCAATGGCCTGCTGATCGTCGGCGAAGCAGGCGCGGCGCTGGGCTGGGCCGAGCGGCTCGCCGGGCGCTTCGACGTGTCGGTGCTGACGACCGGCGCGACGCCGGAGGCCGAACTGCCCGTCGAGCGGCGCTACGCGGTGTGGTCGGGCGCCGCGGTGCGCGTATCCGGCCATCTCGGCGCCTTCGACGTCGCCTGGACGCAGACGAATCCGATCGACCTCGACCTGTGCGTGCGCTGCAATGCCTGCATCCGCGCCTGTCCCGAAGGCGCGATCGGCTGGGACTACCAGGTCGACACGACGCGCTGCCGCGCCCACCGCGCCTGCGTCACCGCCTGCGGTTCGGTCGGCGCGATCGATTTTGCGCGCGGCGACGTGACGCGCGAGGGGCGCTTCGATCTGGTGCTGGACCTGTCGGCCGAGCCCGTGCTGAAGCGTGTCGAGCCGCCGCAGGGCTATGCCGCGCCGGGACGCGATGCGCTCGACCAGGCGCTGGCGGTGCAGGTGCTCGGCGAGCTCGTCGGCGAATTCGAGAAACCGCGCTACGTCGCGCTGGACGCCAAGTTGTGCGCGCACAGTCGCTCGCGCAAGACCGGCTGCACGCGCTGCATCGAGGCCTGTTCGGCCGAGGCGATTGCGTCGGCGGGCGACGCGGTGCGCGTCGATCCGTATCTGTGCCAGGGCTGCGGCACCTGTTCAACGGTGTGCCCGAGCGGAGCGCTGGCCTCGCAGTACCCGCGCGTCGAAGATCTCGGCGCACGCATCAAGACCGTGCTGATGCGCTACCGCGAGACGGGTGGCGACGCGCCCTGTCTGCTGTTCCATTCCGTCGACGCCGGGCGCGCGCTGATCGAGCGCCTCGCGCGCCGCGGCAAGGGCCTGCCGGCGCGCGTGATTCCGCTCGACGTGTGGAGCGCCGACGCCGTCGGCCTCGACGTGCTGCTCGGCAGCGTCGCGCTCGGCGCCTGTCAGGTCGCGGTGCTCGCCGCCGGCACGCACGATGCCGCGCCGCTGCGGGCGCAGGCCGCGCACGCGCAAACCATCCTCACGGGACTCGGCTATGCCGGCGAGCACCTGCGCGTGATCGACACCGACGACTGGTCCGGACTCGAGGCCGCGCTGTGGGACTGGGCCCCCGCCGCCGCAGTGAGCCGTCCGGCCGCTTTCCGCCTGGTGCCGCGCAAGCGCGACACGCTGGATCTCGCACTGCGTCACCTGCTCGCGGTCGCGCCGGCGCCGGTCGCCGAAATCGCGTTGAAGGCCGGTGCGCCCTTCGGCACGGTCACCGTCAATGACGCCTGTACGCTGTGCATGTCCTGCGTCGGCGCCTGTCCGACCGGCGCGCTGAGCGCCGCGACCGATGCGATGCGCCTCGGCTTCCTCGAGAAGAGCTGCGTGCAGTGCGGCCTGTGTGCGAATTCCTGCCCCGAAAACGCCATCACGCTCAGCCCGCGCCTGCTGCTCGACGACGCCGCGCGGCGCAGCGTGCCGCTGAAGGAAGCGGAGATGTTCCATTGCATCCGCTGTGACAAACCGATGGGGGCGAAGGCGCTGATCGACACGATGTTCGCGCGTCTCGCGAGCCACTCGATGTTCGCCGGCGAGGCCGAACGTCGCCGCCTGCACATGTGTGCCGACTGTCGGGTGATCGACCTGATGGAAAGCGAAAACGGCCTCAAGGCCTGGGACATGAACGAATGAACGCCCCCGCTTCGATCTTCCAGCCCGCTGCGCCATCGGCTCAGCCCACGTGGAGCGATGAGGACCGCGCGCGTGCCCATCATTACGCGCTGCTGGGGCGGCTGTTCTTTGCCGCACCGGATGGGCCGCTGCTCGCCGCGCTGGTCGCCTCCGCGCGCGTGCTCGGTGCCGGCGAGTCGGCCTTCGCGCAGGCCTGGGCGGCGCTCGGCGAGATTGCCGCCGATAGCGATGCCGCGGCCGTCAGCGACGAGTACGAAACCTTGTTCTACGGCATCGGCCGGCCAGAAGTGATGCTCTACGGTTCCTTCTACCTCGCCGGTTTCCTGATGGAAGAGCCACTCGCGCATCTGCGTGACGATCTTGCCGAGCTGGGCCTGGCACGCCGTAGCGGCGTCGCCGAAACCGAGGACCACATTGCCGCGCTCGCCGAAGTGATGCGCCATCTCGTGCTGACCGGTCCGGACGAGGCCGGACTCGCGCGCCAGCGCCAGTTTTTCACCCGCCATCTGCAGCCCTGGTACGGGCGTCTCGCCGACGCGCTGATGGCGGCGCCGCAGGCGCGGTTCTACACCCGGGTCGGTGCGCTGGCGCGGGCATTTTTCGATATCGAAAGCGAAGCTTTCGCAATGGAGTAGGCCGCACCCGGCCCGACGAACGTCCACCGGAAATGTGACCCGTTTTATGGGGAGAAGGAGCATGGAAGACACGAAATCCAGACTGCAGCGCCGTCATTTCCTGCTGACGCTCGGTGCCGGTGGTGCCGCAGCGGCGGCAGCCGTCGCGACGGTCGCAGGCAAATCGGTGCCGGCAGTCGCCCCGGCAAGCCAGGTCGCCGCTGAACCCGCGGGCGAGCGCGGAACCAGCGCGCACGCCCGCAACTACTACCGCACTGCGCGCATCTAGGCGGGGGAGAACTCACGATGCTTACCAGGAAATCGACGCATTCGACCGGCGGTGCGCGCCAGTTGCGCAGTTCGGCGGCCCGCAATCTCGGCCAGACGATGGACCGGCGCACCTTCCTCAAGCGTTCCGGTCTGGGGGTGGGGGCCGGCGCGATGGCCGTGCAATTGCCCTACAACCTGATCGGCAGTGCCGATGCGGCGACGGCCGAATCGGCCGGCGCGGCAGGGGCCGAGACTGTGCACCGCACCGTGTGCACGCACTGCTCGGTCGGCTGTGCGATCGACGCCGTGGTGAAGAACGGCGTGTGGGTGCGCCAGGAGCCGGTGTTCGATTCGCCGATCAACCTCGGCGCGCACTGCGCCAAGGGCGCGTCGATCCGCGAGCACGGCCACGGCGAGCACCGCCTGAAGTACCCGATGAAGCTGGTCGATGGCAAGTACCAGAAGATCAGCTGGGAACAGGCGCTCAACGAAGTCGGCGACCGCCTGCTGAAGATCCGCGCGGAATCCGGCCCCGACGCCGTGTACTGGATCGGATCCAGCAAGCACAGCAACGAGCAGGCCTACCTGCTGCGCAAGTTCGTGTCCTTCTTCGGCACGAACAACATGGACCACCAGGCGCGCATCTGTCACTCGACCACCGTCGCCGGCGTCGCCAACACCTGGGGTTACGGCGCGATGACGAACTCCTACAACGACATGCAGAACGCGAAGGCGATGCTGTTCATCGGCTCCAACGCCGCCGAGGCGCATCCGGTGTCGCTGCTGCACATCCTGCACGCCAAGGAGAACGGGTCGAAGATGATCGTCGTCGACCCGCGCTTCACGCGCACGGCGGCGAAGGCGGACTATTACGTGCGCATCCGCTCGGGCACCGACATCCCCTTCATCTGGGGCATGCTGTACCACATCTTCCAGAACGGCTGGGAAGACCAGGAATACATCCGTCAGCGCGTCTACGGGCTCGACAAGGTCCGTGAAGAGGTCATGAAGTGGACGCCGGACAAGGTGCAGGAAGTCACCGGCATCCCCGAGGAACAGGTGCTGAAGGTCGCCGAGACGCTGGCGAAGAACAAGCCCTCGACCGTCGTGTGGTGCATGGGCCAGACCCAGCACACCGTCGGCAATGCCAACGTGCGCGCGATGTGCATCCTGCAGCTGGTGCTCGGCAACGTCGGCGTCGCCGGCGGCGGCACCAACATCTTCCGCGGTCACGACAACGTGCAGGGCGCGACCGACGTCGGCCCGAACCCGGACTCGCTGCCCGGCTACTACGGGCTCGCCGCCGGTTCCTGGAAGCACTGGTGCAAGGTGTGGGGCGTCGACTACGAGTGGGTCAAGGCGCGCTACGCTTCTGAAGATCTGATGACCAAATCGGGCATCACGGTGTCGCGCTGGATCGACGGCGTGCTCGAGAACCCGGAAGCCATCGACCAGCCGGGTGGCAACCTGCGCGCGGTGGTCTACTGGGGCCATGCGCCGAACTCGCAGACGCGCGGCGCCGAGATGGTCGAGGCGATGAAGAAGCTCGACACCCTGGTCGTGATCGACCCCTATCCGTCGGCGACCGCGTCGATGGCGGCGATGGTCAGGAAGGACGGCGTGTATCTGCTGCCCGCCTGCACCCAGTTCGAGACCTCGGGCTCGGCCACCGCGTCGAACCGCTCGCTGCAATGGCGCGAGAAAGTCATCGAGCCGCTGTTCGAGTCCAAGCCCGACCACACCATCATGTACGCCTTCGCGAAGAAGTTCGGCTTCGCCGACGAGCTGGTGAAGAACATCCCGCTCGTGAAGGACAAGCAGGGCTGGGACGAGCCGGTCACCGAGGACATCCTGCGCGAGATCAACCGCGGCACCTGGACGATCGGCTACACCGGCCAGTCACCCGAGCGGCTGAAGCTGCACATGAAGAACATGCACACCTTCGACGTGAAAACGTTGAAGGCGACCGGCGGCCCGTGCGACGGCGAATACTTCGGCCTGCCGTGGCCGTGCTATGGCAACCCGGAACTCAAGCACCCCGGCACGCCCAACCTGTATGACACGTCGAAACACGTGATGGACGGCGGCGGCAACTTCCGCGCCAACTTCGGCGTCGAGAAGGACGGCGTGTCGCTGCTCGCCGAGGAAGGCTCGGCCTCGAAGGGCGCCGAGCTGCAGATGGGCTATCCCGAATTCGACGACGTGCTGCTGAAGAAGCTCGGCTGGTGGGAGGAACTCACCGACGTAGAGAAGGCCGCCGCCGAGGGCAAGAACTGGAAGACGGATCTCTCGGGCGGCATCATCCGCGTCGCGATGAAGAACCACGGCATGCACCCCTTCGGCAACGCCAAGGCGCGCGCGCTGGTGTGGAATTTCCCCGACCCGGTGCCGCTGCATCGCGAGCCGATCTATTCGCCGCGCCCGGATCTCGTCGAGAAGTACCCGACGCACGACGACAAGATGAAGTTCTGGCGCCTGCCGACGCTTTACAAGTCGCTCCAGGACAAGGTCAAGGACATTTCCAAGGAATACCCGCTGATCATGACCTCGGGACGGCTCGTCGAGTACGAGGGCGGTGGTGAAGAAACGCGCTCCAACCCGTGGCTCGCCGAGCTGCAGCAGGAGATGTTCGCCGAAGTGAACCCCAAGGACGCCAACGACGCCGGCTTCCGCAATGGCGACTACATCTGGGTCGAGTCGCCGACCAAGGCCAAGCTCAAGGTACGTGCCCAGGTCACGCAGCGTGTCGCACCCGGCACGGTGTTCCTGCCTTTCCATTTTTCCGGCTGGTGGCAGGGAGAGGACATGCTGAAGTTCTACCCCGACGGCGCGGCGCCAATCGTGCGCGGCGAAGCGGTCAATACCGCGACGACGTATGGCTACGACTCGGTGACGATGATGCAGGAAACCAAGACCACCCTGTGCCGCGTATCCAAGGCCTGAGGAGAACATAAATGGCACGCATGAAATTCCTGTGTGACGCCGAGCGCTGCATCGAGTGCAACGGCTGCGTCACCGCCTGCAAGAACGAGCACGAGGTGCCGTGGGGCGTGAACCGCCGGCGCGTCGTCACGATCAATGACGGGGTGCCGGGCGAGCGCTCGATGTCGGTGGCCTGCATGCATTGTTCGGACGCGCCGTGCATCGCGGTGTGTCCGACCAACGTGATCTACCAGACCGAGGAAGGCGTCGTCCTCCACGACAAGGACGGCTGCATTGGCTGTGGCTACTGCTTCTACGCCTGTCCCTTCGGCGCGCCGCAGTTCCCCAACGGTCCGGCGGCCTTCGGCGCGCGCGGCAAGATGGACAAATGCACCTTCTGCGCCGGCGGCCCGGAAGAAAACGGCTCGCAGGCCGAGTTCGACAAGTACGGCCGCAACCGCCTCGCCGAAGGCAAGCTGCCACTGTGCGCCGAGATGTGTTCGACCAAGGCGCTGCTCGCCGGCGACGCGACCGAGCTCTCGGATATCTTCCGCGAGCGCGTGCTGCGCCGTGGCAAGGGCGTCGAGGCCTGGGGCTGGATGACCGCCTACGGCAAGGACAAGGAGGAAGCGAAATGAAAACGCGCATCCGTTACATGCTTGCCGCGTCGCTTGCCGCGTCGCTGCTGGCCGGCTGCGGCGAACAACCGCAGGTCGCGAAGTACGAGGATGGCAAGTATTCCGGCAAGGCCGATACCCGTCCCTGGGAGGCCGGTGCCTTCAAGGGTGACAAGGGCGCGTGGGAACAGGCGATGCGCAACCGCGTCCGTGGCCAGAACGAATACAAGCGTGTCGAATGAGGAGGCGTCCATGAGCACAATCCTCACGCGCCGCGGCGGCCTAGGCCTGCTGCTGGCGCTCGCGGTGTGGCTGCTGGCGCTGGGCAGCGCCCCGGTGATGGCGCAAGCCGAACCGGCCGCCGCGCAGGTCGAACGCCAGCAGACGCAACCGCTCAACAATGCGCCGGTGTGGCGCGAAGTGCGCTCGGGTGAATCGCACTTCACTACCGTGCGCGGCCCCGAAACCGGCGTGCTGATCCAGAACGAGGGCAACACTTGGCGGCAGTGGCGCAACGGCCCGATCAGCTTCTACGGCGGCATCCTGCTGCTGGTCGTGCCGACCGCGATCGGGCTGTTCTTCGCGGTGAAGGGGGCGATCAAGCTGCACGGCGCGCCGACCGGGCGCAAGATGCAGCGCTTCAGCCGCTTCGAGCGCTTCGTGCACTGGGGCACCGCAGGCAGCTTCGTCGTGCTGGGCATCACCGGCGTGTGCATCCTGTTCGGCAAGCACTTCATCGAGCCGATCTTCGGCAACGCGGTGCTGGGCGGACTGCTATGGGCCGGCAAGACCGTGCACAACTACCTCGGGCCGGTGTTCGGCGTATTCACGCTGCTGATGATCCTGACCTTCCTGCGCGACAACGTATGGCAGGCGATCGACAGCGTGTGGATCCGCAAGGCGGGCGGCATCGCCAGCGGCGAACACGTGCCGTCGGGACGCTTCAACTTCGGCGAGAAGACCTGGTTCTGGATCGGCGTGACCTTCCTCGGCCTGCTCGTCGCAATTTCGGGCCTGGTGATGGATTTCCCGAACTTCGGCCAGACGCGCGCCGACATGCAGCTTGCGAACATCGTCCATGGCGTCGGCGCGATCTTGCTGATCGCACTGTCGCTGGGCCATATCTATATGGGCACGATCGGTGTCGAGGGGGCCTACCAGTCTATGAGGACCGGCTATGTCGACGAGACCTGGGCGAAGGAGCACCACCAGTTCTGGCACGACGAAGTGAAAGCCGGCCGTTCGCGTCCGTAAGCCGGTGGACGATCGCGGGGGGGGCCTTGCCGGCTGCCCCCGCAGATTTCCCCTGCTGCCATCGCGGTTCCCCTCTGCCGCTTTCCCGACTAGACTGGTTCGATGACACCCTTGCCGGGTGTCGGCATTCCTGAACCCACAGAGGAGACAAACCCATGAGCAACGTGACCCTGGGCGGCAACCCGATCGAAATCGCCGGCCGTTTCCCGCAGAAGGGCGACACCGCGCCGCCGCTGTCGCTGGTCGGCGCCGACCTCAAGGACGTGACGCTCGCCGACTACGCCGGCAAGTGCAAGGTCCTGAATATCGTACCCAGCCTCGATACCCCGACCTGCGCGACCTCCACGCGCAAGTTCAACGCCGAGGCGAGCAAGCTCGACAATACCGTCGTGCTGGTGATTTCGGCCGACCTGCCGTTCGCCGCGAAGCGTTTCTGCGTCGCCGAAGGGCTCGATAACGTCGTCACGCTGTCGACGATGCGCGGGCGCAATTTCCTCCACGACTACGGTGTCGAGATCGCCTCCGGCCCGCTCGCGGGTGTCACGGCACGGGCCGTTGTCGTGCTCGACCGCGACAACAAGGTGCTGCATTCGCAGCTCGTGGGCGAGATCAAGGACGAACCTGACTACGCCGCGGCGCTCGCAGCGCTGAAATAAGCCGCAATACATGCCGCCGGCGGCCTGGGCAGACGCGCGCCCGGGCGGGGGCGAGCCTCGCGCGGCCGCTCTCTCGCGTGAAGACAAGCCCGCCGGCACACGGCTTTCCGCTATGATGCGGGCGTAGGCGCGGACGCCGTCCGGGTTCGCGCAGCACGCATCCGGTTGGCGGAAACAGCCGGTTCACCCTCTGTCCATGGCTTGTTGCGGCTCCGATGTCCGATTCCCTTCCTGTTGTTAACGTCGATCAGTTGCAGGTGGGGATGTTCGTATCGCTGGAACTGTCGTGGCTCGACCATCCCTTCCTGGTCAATTCCTTTCGCATCACCAGCGAAAAGCAGTTGCAAACCTTGCGCGAACTGGGTTTGCGCAAGGTTGCCTACGATCCGGCGCGATCCGAAGCGGCGCCGCTGGCGGCGGAGCACGAAACCGCGACGCGGGAAACGCCCCGGATCGAAGCCGACGAGCTGCAGCTGATCGAGGCAAAACGCAGGCGCGCCGCGGGGATGCTCGAGCAGCGCGAACGCATCCAGAGCTGCGAGAAAGCCTACGGCGAGAGCGTCGACTCGGCGAAGAACGTCATCGCCGACATCCTGCGCGACCCGGCGCGAGCGACGGCGCAGGCCGGCGCGATGGTGGGCGCGCTGGCGTCCACATTCCTTGACGATGACGGCGCCACGGTAATGCTCGTGGCATCGAGAAAGCGCGACGACGCCACCCACCAGCACGCCCTCAACGTCATGATCCTGACGATGATCCTGGCCAAGGGGCTGGGACTCAAGCGTGAGATCTTCGAAGCCGCCGGCATGGGCGCCCTGCTTCATGACATCGGCACCAGCAGGATCAGTCCGATCATACTGCGCAGCAAGCAGCGCAGCCGGCACGAGGAGACCTTATATCGACTGCATGGTGAGTACGGCATGCAGATGGTCGGCGAGCACGTGATCCCGTCGGTGCGCGGGGTCATTCGCGATCACCATGAGTGCGTCGACGGCAGCGGTTTTCCGGCCGGCCGCAAGGGCGCGCAGATCAATGCGCTGGCGCGCATGGTGGCGATCGCCAACCGCTACGACAACCTGTGCAATCCGCACAGCCTCGCCGATGCCTTGACGCCGGCGGAGGCCCTGTCGCAGATGTTTGCGCGCGAAGCGGCGCACTTCGATCCGTTCATGCTCGCCGCCTTCATCCGGGAGCTCGGAGTCTATCCGCCCGGATCCTTTGTCCGGCTGTCCACCGGCTCGATCGGCATCGTCATCGCCGTGACCCCGGGCAATACGCTCAAGCCGACGGTGCTGGTCTATGAGCCGGGGGTGCCGCGCCGTGAGGCGCTGGTTCTCAGTGTCGCCGAAACGGAAGACGTGAGGATCGAGTGCGTGCTCAAGCCGTCCACGCTGCCGCAGGCAGTCGTGGAGTACCTCAACCCGCGCATGAATCTTACCTACTTCGCGCACAAGACCGGGCGCTAGGCGCCCAGCGCGATGGCGTCGAGCGCCTGTTCGAGACTTTTCACACTGCGCTCGACGTTGTGCAGCTTGTCCAGACCGAACAGGCCGATGCGAAAGGTACGGAAGTCAGCCGGTTCGTCGCACTGCAAGGGCACGCCGGCGGCGGTCTGCAGACCCTGCGCGATGAATTTCCTGCCCGACTGGATCTCCGGGTCGTCGGTGTAGCTCACCACCACGCCGGGCGCCTCGTAGCCTTCTGCCGCAACGCTGCGGAAGCCGCGGCTCGCGAGCAGCGCGCGCACACGTTCGCCCAGCTCCTGCTGCTCGGCACGCACCTTGTCGAAGCCGTAACGCTCGGTTTCCAGCATCACCTCGCGCATCGCGGTCAGCGCATCGGTGGGCATCGTCGCATGGTAGGCGTGGCCGCCCTTTTCGTAGGCTTCCATGATCTGCAGCCATTTCTTCAGGTCGCACGCGAAGCTGGTGCTGGTGGTCGCGTCGATGCGCTCGCGTGCGCGCTCGCCGAGCATCACCAGGGCGCAGCACGGCGACGCGCTCCAGCCCTTCTGCGGTGCGCTGATCAGGATGTCGACGCCGGTTGCGAGCATGTCGACCCAGATCGTGCCGGAGGCGATGCAGTCGAGCACGAACAGGCCGCCGACTTCATGCACGGCATCGGCCACCGCGCGCAGGTAATCGTCGGGCAGAATCATGCCCGCCGCCGTTTCGACGTGCGGCGCGAACACCACATCGGGCTTCTTGTCGCGGATCGCCGCCACCACTTCACCGATCGGCGCCGGCGCGAAGGCGGCTTGCGGGCCGTCTGCGACCGGGCGCGCCTTCAGCACCGTCGACTCGGACGGGATGCCGCCCATGTCGAAGATCTGCGTCCAGCGGTAGCTGAACCAGCCGTTGCGGATCACCAGGCATTTGCGGCCGGTCGCGAACTGCCGCGCCACCGCTTCCATGCCGAACGTGCCGTTGCCCGGCACGACGACCGCCGCGTGCGCGCGATACACCTGCTTGAGGATGCGCGAGATGTCGCGCATCACCCCCTGAAAGGCCTGCGACATGTGGTTGAGGGCCCGGTCCGTGTACACCACGGAATATTCGAGCAGTCCATCGGGATCAGGCGTCGGCAACAAGCTAGGCACAGTCAGCTCCGGGGAAAATGAAACCACCATGTTCACGTGCGTTCAGCTTAGCACGCAGCGCGCTCATGGCGGACAGGGGCTTTGATGGAGATATTTCTCGCACTCCGCGGCGCTGAATTCATGCGTCAGGCGCGCGCGCAGCGCGAGCGCGAGCTGATCCGGGTCGAGCGGATAGAAATGCACCGTCTTGTCGCCACCGGCGGTCGCGAGCGTCTGGCCGTCGGGCGCGAAAGCGACGTCATTGATCTGCGCGCTCTGCACCGGCAGCGCATAGAGTTCGGTGCCGCTGGCGACGTCCCAGACGCGGGCGGTCTTGTCCCAGCTCGCGGTCGCGATCTGACGGCCGTCGGGGCTGAAGTCGAGCGCGCTGACGGCGCTGTTGTGGCCGGCGAGGCTATGCAGCAGCGTGCCGCTGGCGGTGTCCCACAGTCGCGCGAGGCGATCCGCGCCGGCGCTCGCGAGCCGCGCGCCATCCGGGCTGAAGGCGATATCGTAGATCTCGGCCCCTTGCTCCTGCAGGCGCTGGCGCAGGCTGCCTTTCGGCAAGTCCCACACGTTCAGGCCGCCGTCGCTGCCGGCGGTCAGCAGCGTCTGCCCGTCGGGGCCGAAGATCGCGCGGTTCAGCGGTGCGCCGCGATCGCGGATGCGGGCCCGCTCGGCACCGGACACCGCGTCCCACAGGCGTGCGGTGCCGTCGCGCCCGGCGGTGAGGACGAGGCGCCCGTCGGCGCTGAAGGCGACGCTCTGCACGCGGCCGCCGTGTCCGCGCAGGGTCTGCAGCGGCTGACCCGTGGCCGCGTCCCAGATCATCGCGTTGCCATCGAAACCGGCGGTGGCGATGCGGCGGCCGTCCGGGCTCCAGGCGGTGCGGAATACGGTGTTGGTGTGTCCGCTCAGGCGCAGCAGCGGCTTGCCGCTGGCCGCGTCCCAGACCTTGGCGACGGTGTCCAGCGAGGCGCTCGCCAGGCGCTTGCCGTCCGGGCTGAAGGCGATGCCGTAGATTGCCCCGGCATGGCCGAAGGCGACATTCCACAGCTTGATCGTGCCGTCCCAGCTGGCGGTGGCGAGGCGGGTGCCGAAGGGGTCGAAGCCCAGGCCGTGCACGTAGTCGCCATGGCCGGCGAGCGTCAGCAGCGGCTGGCAGTCGAGGGCCGGCTGCACGCAGCCATACACGTCCCACAGCCGTGCCGTACCGTCGAAGCCGCCCGTGGCGAGGTGGCTGCCGTCCGGGCTGAATGCGATCGCATACACCGTATCGGGCTGTTCCGGCAGTTCACGGACGAGTTGTCCGCTCTGCGCGTCCCACAGGATCGCGCTGCGGTCCTGACTGGCGCTGGCGAGCCAGCGGCCGTCGGGGCTGAAGGCGACGCCATACACCTTGTCGCTGTGGCGATCGAGGATGTGCAGCGTGTCACCGCTGAACAGATCCCAGATCCGCAACGACGGCTCCCAGCCGGCGGTGGCGAGCCGACGGCCGTCGGGGCTGAAGGCGACGGCGCGCACCTCCGCCTTGTGACCGTTGAGGCTCATCAGCAAGCCGCCGCTGGCGACGTCCCATACGCGCACGACGGGGTTCTGGCCCACCGTCGCGATGAGTTTCCCGTTGGGACTGAACGCGACGCCGCGCAGGCGTCCCGGCTGGCGCGGCAGCTCGCGCAGCAGCGTGCCGCCCGCTACATCCCACAGGATCGCGCGGCCGTCATAACCGACGGATGCCAGCAGCTTGCCATCCGGACTGAATGCCAGATCGCGCGCCTCGTCCTCGTGGGCGCGCAGCGACACGCTCTGGCCGGTCGCCACGTCCCACATCCTGAGCGTGCCATCCTGACCCGCCGACGCGATGCGTGCGCCGTCGGGGCTGAAGACGACCGCCTGCACGCGCTGCTCGTGCCCGCGCAGCGTCAGGCCGAGACGCGACGCGTCGATCGCCCGGCGCGCCGCATCCTCGGCCTGTATGCGCAGGAAGGGTTCGGCGGTGCGCGTGCGGCGCAGCGCGTCGAGTGCCGCATGGGCGCTGACTTCGGGGTCGATCTCGAGATAGCGCAAGGCGGTCGCGACGAGCTGCACCGACAATGCGAGTTCGGTTTTCAGGCGGCGCTGCGTGTCGGCCGCCTGCTGCGCCAATACCGCGGCGAGCGCGGCGACGACTGCAACCACGGTCGCGACGCCCAGTCCGACGGCCAGCCGGCGCAAGCGGCGTGCGATGGCCGCCTGCTCCTCGGCGCGTGCGCGTGCCGCGGCGAGCTGGCGTTCGCTCTCGGCCTGGCGCTGCACTTCCAGATAGGCGCGGCGCCAGTGGAGAATCGCCGGCGCCAGCACGTCATGGAAAATCTCGTACTGGGCACTGCCCGCCTCGCCCGGTGGCGGCGCGATATAGGTCAGCACGCGCGCGTCGCACAACTGCCTGAGCACCGCCTCGACGCGCGCCGCCGGGGCCGCGGCCCAATCCTGCAGGTCCACGACGCGGCACGCGATCTTGGCGCCGGACGGCGTCACCATGCGGTCGAAGAATTGCGCGCACAACTCCTGATCGTCGGCTGTCAGGCGCTCCATCACCTCGTTCAGATACTTCTGCGCGACCTGCCGCGCGCCGCCCAGCGCAGTGAAGGTCGCGAGCCGCAGCACGCGCGAGCCCTGGCGCATCTCTTCCTGCCAGATGCGCGTCAGCACCAGCTGCAGGATCGCTGCCTGAATGCCTTCGCCGCCGTGCGCAGCTTCGGGAGCAGCATCCGGCGAAGCATCGCTCGCGCTGACTTCGGCGATCACCCGTTCGACCAGACCGTCTTCGATGCTTACCGGCTCGGCCGTCGCAGCCAGGCGGTTGAAGACCTCCAGCGGCCGGCGGATCGCGTCCGTCGCCGCCTGCGTGTCGAGATGGCTCAGGCGGATGGTGTTGGCGAGGAGGTTCGGGATGCGCAGGCGAAAACGGTCGAGCCGCGACAGACTGTCCTCGCGCAGCGACACGAGAAAGCCGACATCCATGCCCGGGTGGTTGATCGCCACCGCCAGCTGCGCTTCGAAGTCGTCGCCCGCCGGAGTGTCCGGATGGTAGAGAAAATACTCTTCGAACTGGTCGAGGATCAGCAGCACCGCGCCATGCACCGCCCGCGATAGCGCGGCGATGATGTCATCCAGCGGGTCGTCCGCCTGGGCGCTCGCCACGGCCGCGGGTGGAAAGGCGGCGAGCAGTTGCGCCTTCAGCGCGGCGAGAAAATCTGCGCGCTGCCATTCCCGGAACACCACCACCGCGGTGCGCGGCCGCGCTCTCAGCGCCGGCAGCACGCCGGCCAGCAGCACCGAACTCTTGCCCACCCCGCTCGCGCCGTAGAACACCGTCAGGGGCGCCGAATACAGGTTGGATGCGACGATGCGCTGGTCGCGTTCGCGGCCGAAGAAGAATTCGCGCTCGGCCTCGGTGTAGGGGCGCAGGCCGACGTAGGGGCAGGTCACGGCGCCGGCGGCGTCGCTCACGACCGCCCGCCTTCGGCTTGCTGCCGCAATTTCGTCACGAACTCGTCGATGCCGACGTCGAAAATGCTGACGCCGCGCGACTCCCACAGGCGCCGCTCGAATTCCGACGGATTGCGCTGGATCGCCCACGAGCGCGGCAACTCCTCGTCGTCCGCCGTGCCGTCCTCGCGCGACGCCTGGTCGCGGCCGAGGTTCTTCAGCACCACGCGCAGATTCCAGTCCTTCAACCCGTAGCCGAGAAACAAAAAGCTCTTCTCGCGGAAGTCGGAACTGAACAGCGAGGGCACCGCGGTATGCGTCGTCATGCGCGACAGGAAGTCGACGTAGTCGTCCTCGGTGATGACGAAGTTGTCCCAGCGCGCGCTGTCGCTGCATACCGAGCCGTGCATCTTGTAGATGACCGTGGTATCGGCGAGGTCGATGTCCTGTTCGAGCCGGTTCGGTTCGCGGAACTGCGGCTCCGCGGCGCCATGCGGCCACCACAGCACCGCGTTGGCGTAGTCGCGCCGGTCGGCCGGATGGATCACCAGGTCATAGGGCTTGTTGGCGGCGATGAAGGCCTTTTCCAGCAAGGAGTCGTAATTGGTGACGACGAACACCAGCGGCACCTCGAGCGAGGCGAGGAAGCGGTGCAGTTCGCCGCAGGGATAGTCGCCGTTGAGCAATTCGCGCAGGCGCTCGCGCAGCACACGGCGTCCGTTCATGTCGCAGTAATACGACGACACCGTCGCCAGATCGTCGGTCTCGGCGGGACGCGAGAACGGGAAGCGTGTCTCGTCGGCCAGCAGCCGCGACAGTTCCGCCCCGCTCGGCAGGCTTGCGGGATTGGCCGGATCCCAGGTCGTGTCGGGCGCCCGCGCCGCCATCGACGCCCCTGCGCCGAGAAACGGCACGACCTTGCCGCGCCTGAGCCGGTTCCAGATGACGCCATAAGGGGGTTCAGCCACCGCAGATCCTCCATGCCCGACTCGCCCGCGCAAGGCCCGCCAATGGGTCATCTGGCGTCACTCCGCTGCTGAACTATAGTTTAAGCACATTCCCCATCGAAGGAGTTCGTCCATGCGCCTTTCAACTTTTGCGGTGCTCGTGTATCTCGCATGCGCGCCGCCGACCTGGGCCGACACCGGCCAGCCGCAGCGCCCCCGCGGCGATCGGCCGGTTGCGAGCGAGCCGGCGACCGCCCCTGAAACGACGGACAAGGATGCGTCCAAGGAAGGCGGCGGATTCTGGAACTGGCTCCGCACCGGCAATACGGGCAGCAGTGACAAGGACGCGGCGGCCGACCGCCTGGAGCGCCCCGACCGCGTCGAGCGTCCGGTGCGCGTCGAACGTCCCGAGCGGGCAGGTGGCGGGTGTTGCCAGTAAGCTGACGATGCGACGTGGATAGGGGGAAAGGTGGCGCGAGGGTCGGCAGAAATTCCGCGCAGTTGTTGCCTGCGACCTGCAAGGTCGGCTCTCCGCCTTGCCGGGCGGCGTATGCACGGCATCCTTGTTTCCATGCCACGCGCGGCATTTGTGCACATCCGGCGAGGCCTTGCGGGTCAACCCGCATCACCTGTCATGGCCGCATTGTCTTAGGATGGCGACAGGAGCCGGCACCTTGCATCAGCTTCCGTTGCCTCATCGGGCAAGCGTTCCGTCCGCATTCCCGAACCAACACAATTGGAGACCGTTTATGCGCAAGACCCTCACCGCCATCGCCCTGTGCCTGACCGCCGCCGGGTTGGTCGCCCCTGCCCACGCTCAGCTCACCGGCACGCTGCAGAAGATCAAGGACTCGGGCGCGATCACCATCGGCCATCGTGAATCCTCGGTACCGTTTTCCTACCTCGACGCCAATCAGAAGCCGATCGGCTACGCAATGGACCTGTGCGGCAAGGTCGTCGATGCGATCAAGTCCGAACTGAAGCTGCCGAACCTGCAGGTCAATTACCAGGCGGTCACCTCGCAGAACCGCATCCCGCTGATGCAGAACGGCACCATCGACCTCGAGTGCGGCTCCACCACCAACAGCGTGGCGCGCCAGCAGCAGGTCGGCTTCAGCGTCGCCTACTTCATCACCAGCGTGCGCATGGCCGTGCGCAAGGAGTCCGGCATCAAGGACATCGGCGACCTCGCCGGCAAGCCGGTCGCGACCACTACCGGCACGACCTCGGACCAGCTCATCAAGCAGAACGAGAAAGGCAGGACGATCGACGTGCGCAACATCTACGGCAAGGACCACGCCGACTCCTTCCTGATGGTCGAGAGCGGGCGCGCCGCGGCCTTCGTGATGGACGACATCCTGCTCGCCGGTCTCATCGCCAGCTCGAAGAATCCGGCCAATTTCGAAATCGTCGGCCCCTCGCTGCGTGACGAACCCTATGGCGTGATGCTGCGCAAGGACGATGCCCCGTTCAAGGCGCTGGTCGACAAGACCCTGGTCGGCCTGATGAAGTCCGGCGAAGCCGAAAAGCTCTACACCAAGTGGTTCATGAATCCGGTTCCGCCGCGCAACGTGAATCTGAACTTCCCGATGAGCGCGGCGGTGAAGGCGGCATTCCAGACGCCGACCGACAAGGGCGTCGAGTAAGCGTACGGCCCGGCCGGGCAGCCGCAGCGGGCCCGGCCGCTTCTCCTTCCATCCAGCGTCGCCGCCTGCTTGCCGGTGGCGTAAAAGGGGATCGCGATGGACTATCACTGGAACTGGATGTTCTTCTTCCAGGAGACCGACGACGGTCTCAAGTACTACGACTGGATGCTGTCCGGGCTGGGCTGGACCACGGCAGTGTCGCTCGCCTCGCTCGTGGTGGCGCTGCTGCTGGGATCGGTGCTCGGCGTCATGCGCACCACGCCGAATCGCTGGCTGGTGGGTATCGGCGACACCTACGTCGACGTGTTCCGCAACGTCCCCCTGATCGTGCAGCTTTTCATGTGGTTTTTCGTCGTGCCCGAGCTGGTGCCGGAGACGATCGGCAACTGGATGAAGCAGGATCTGCCCTACATCGTCACCGCAGTCGTCGGCCTCGGCCTGTATACCGCCGCGCGCATCGCCGAGCAGGTCAAGGCCGGGATCAACTCGCTGTCGCGCGGCCAGCGCTTTGCCGGACTCGCGCTGGGCTTCACCGAATGGCAGACTTACCGCTACGTGCGCCTGCCGATGGCCTACCGCATCGTGCTGCCGGCGCTGACGTCGGAAGCGATGAACATCTTCAAGAACTCCGCCGTCACCTACGCGGTCGGCATTCTTGAACTGTATTTCCAGTACAAGCAGATCATCGAGAAGACCTCGCAGGTGCTCGAGATCACCATCGTCGTGACCTCGCTGTATTTCCTTCTTGCTTTCGTCATGAACCGCATCCTCGCGATCGTCGAGAGTCGCACCCGCGTGCCCGGGCTGATCGTCGGCAGCAAGGGAGGGAAATGATCATGAGCGATTTCGATTTCTCGGTCATCACCGCCAACTGGGCCTTTCTCGCCCAGGGCCTGCGCTATACGCTGCAGGTCACGATCACCGCAATGATCGGCGGCATCCTCATCGGCACCGTGCTCGCGTTGATGCGTCTGTCGTCGATCACGCCGCTGCAATGGTTCGCCGCCGGCTACGTGAATATCTTCCGCAGCGTGCCGCTGGTGCAGGTGATCCTCGCCTTCTACCTGATTCTCCCGCTGGTGCTGCAGATGGTCACCGGCAAACAGATGCCGATCGGCGCTGCGAATTCGGCCTACTTCACGTTCACCATCTTCGAGGCCGCGTATTATTCCGAGATCATGCGCTCGGGCATCCAGTCGGTGCCACGCGGGCAGGTCGCCGCCGGCTATGCGATGGGCTTCACCTACGGCCAGACAATGCGTTTCGTGGTGCTGCCGCAGGCCTTCCGCAACATGCTGCCGGTGCTGCTGACCCAGACCATCATCCTGTTCCAGGACGTTTCGCTGGTGTATGCGATCGGCGCCACCGATTTCTTCGGTGCTGCCGACAAGATCACCCAGCGCGACCTGCGCCCGGTCGAGATGTACACGACGGTGGCGGTCGTCTATTTCATCATCTGCTTTACCCTGTCGCGTCTGGTGAAATGGTTGCAGTCGCACATCGCCATCATCCGCTGACATTCCGGAGTCCTGAACGATGATCGAGATCAAGAACGTTTCCAAGTGGTACGGCAGCTTCCAGGTGCTGACCGACTGCACGACCCAGGTCAGCAAGAGCGAAGTGGTGGTGGTGTGCGGCCCGTCGGGTTCGGGCAAATCGACGCTGATCAAGTGCGTCAATGGACTCGAGCCTTTCCAGAAAGGCAGCGTCGTCGTCGATGGCATCGCGGTGGAAGCCCCGAAGACCAATCTGCCCAAGCTGCGCGCGCGGGTCGGCATGGTGTTTCAGAACTTCGAACTCTTCCCGCACATGACCATCACCGACAACCTGGTCATCGCGCAGATCAAGGTGCTCGGCCGCAGTCGCGAAGAGGCCGAGGACAAAGGCTTGAAGCTGCTCGACCGGGTCGGCCTCAAGTCGCAGGCGGCGAAGTTTCCCGGCCAGCTCTCCGGCGGTCAGCAGCAGCGCGTGGCGATCGCGCGCGCCCTCGCGATGGACCCGATCTGCATGCTGTTCGACGAGCCGACCTCGGCGCTCGACCCCGAGATGATCAACGAGGTGCTCGACGTCATGGTCCAGCTCGCGCACGAAGGCATGACGATGATGTGCGTCACGCACGAGATGGGTTTCGCGCGCAAGGTCGCCCATCGCGTGATCTTCATGGACCGCGGCGCCATCGTCGAGGACGCTGCCAAGGAAGAGTTCTTCGGCCAGCCGCGCTCCGAGCGCGCGCAGAGCTTCCTCGCCAAGATCCTGCAGCACTGAGCGGTAGCGGGCGGCGGCTTGTGCCGCCCGGCCATGACTCAGGCCTTCTTCAGGTAGCAGGCCTTCAGCATGAAATTGCCGCCGTCCATCTTGCAGTCCACCTCGTGGTCGCCACCCACCAGGCGGATGCTCTTGACCTTGGTGCCGACCTTCAGCGTGATCGACGAGCCTTTCACCTTCAGGTCCTTGATCAGCACGACCGAGTCGCCGTTCTGCAGCACGTTGCCGTTGGCATCCTTGACAACGGACTCGCCGTCGTCATCGGCTGCCGCGTTGTCCGTCATCGGCCACTCGAACCCGCAATCGGCACAGACGTAGTTCGCGCCATCGGGGTAAGTGTTCTCGAGGGTGCATTGGGGGCAGGGCAGGATAGCGGACATGGTTCCTCGCAGCTCGCGGCTGGGTCAAAAGGTCGGAAGTATCATCAGCCGGGGAGGACTTGGCAACCGTGGGCGGATCATCTGCCGACCGGCGCCCGCATTCGGCCGGAACCCGGGCGCGTATTCAGGCGCGCGATGTTCCGCCGGATCGTTGCGGGCGGCGCATCGATCGCCGCCCGTGTCCCCGCTCAGCGGTTCACGTCCACCACGACGCGCCCGCGCACCTTGCCTTCGAGCAGTTTCGCCGCCGTCGGGATCGCCTCGGCCAATGCGATCTCGCTGGTGATCAGGTCCAGCTTCGCAATGTCCAGATCGGTGCCCAGGCGCTGCCACGCGACGAGGCGTTCCGGGCGCGGACACATCACGCTGTCGACGCCGGCCAGGGTCACGCCGCGCAGGATGAAAGGTGCGACGCTGGCGGGAAAGTCCATGCCGCCGGCAAGCCCGCAGGCCGCGACCACCCCGCGGTATTTCATCGCCGCGCAGACGTTGGCGAGCGTGTGGCTGCCGACGACATCGATGGCGCCCGCCCAGCGTTCCTTGCCGAGCGGCTTGCCGGGGCTGGAGAACAGGGCCCGGTCGAGCACCTCGGCGGCACCGAGATGCTTCAGGAAATCGGCTTCTTCGGGGCGCCCGGTGGTTGCGACCACCGTGAAACCGAGCTTCGCGAGCACCGCCACCGCGACGCTGCCGACCCCGCCGGCGGCGCCGGTCACGAGGATCTCGCCCTTGTCCGGCGTCACGCCGTGGCGCTCCAACGCCAGCACGCACAGCATCGCGGTGTAGCCGGCGGTGCCGATCGCCATCGCCTGGCGCGGCGTGAAGGCGGTGGGCAGCGGCACCAGCCAGTCGCCCCTGAGCCGCGCCTTCTGCGCCAGCCCGCCCCAGTGCCCTTCGCCGACGCCCCAGCCGTTCAGCACCACCAGGTCGCCGGCCTGGTAGTCGGCGTGGCTCGACGTCTCCACCGTGCCCGCGAGATCGATGCCCGGCACCAGCGGAAACTTGCGCACCACCGGCCCCTTGCCGGTGATCGCCAGCCCGTCCTTGTAGTTCAGCGTCGAGTAGGCGACGCGAATCGTCACGTCGCCTTCGGGCAGTTGCGCCTCGTCGAGGTCACGGAGCGTCGCGCGATAGCCCGCCTCGTCCTTCTCGACCAGAATTCCCTTGAACATGCTGTACTCCTCCCGTGAAGTTGGACTGACCATCAAGTAAATGCAAAGACCGCCGACCAAGGTCTCCGCTGTTGTCATTTCGCCGGCATGGTGGCAGCGGCGCGCAGCATGTCCTTGCCGCGCACGCCGGTCTTTACTCGCCGCCAGGCTTGCAGTCGAATGTCGGTTCCAGCCATTCTCTCGACGGAGCGATGATGACGATCGAACGCAAACCGATCCGGCGCGGCGGCATCCGTTCGGCGGGCTACGACCGCGGCAGCCGCATTCTCGAAATCGAATTCGACACCGGAAAAGTGATCCAGCACAGCGGCGTCGGCGACGAGATCGCCCGCCGTTTCCTGTCCAGCGGCTCGCCGGTGAGCTACTACCGCGACAACATCGAAGACGAGTTCACCAGCAAACGCGTGAGCTGACATACGTTTGCGCGCCGTGCGGCACCCGTCGTCGCCGGGTGCCCTTGGCAACCTAGGCCGTGCCACCCGACAGGTGCAGATGGAACGGGCCGGTCTCGCTGCGCCGGGCATTGATCAGCACCTCGCTGACCTGAATGACCGGCTGGATGTCGGTGTAGTTCGGAATGTCGCCCATGATCGCTTCGGCGTGCGGCGCGAAGGCGTTCTGGAACGCGTCCACCGATTCGAAGAACAGATGCCCCATCGCGATGCAGTGCGGCTGCGAGCCCGGAGCGTCACCGGAAATACCCTGGTCGACCGCAATGCCCTGGCACGCGTCGCCGAGCCGCTCCTTCACCATCGGCATGTGCCGGTTGCAGTAATACCCGAAGTCAAAACGGCAACCGTCAGAATGGAGGTAGAGAACGCTTACTTTGATCATGATGGCATGTCCCTCGTATGGCGGCGCCCCTCGGGCGTCGGGCCTGTGAATAGTCGATGCGCGCTGCAGTCGCGCCATTCAGCATAGCGCAGCGACGGCGACCCGGCTCGCCGCACATCGAGTCGCCCCGGCGTCCTACACGACCATCGGCGTCGCTGCGCCGTCGATCGAGACGACTGCGCCACTGACATAACTCGCACGCTTCGACGCGAGGAAGACCACCGTGTCGGCCACGTCACCAGGTTGCGCGAGGCGTCCGAGCGGCATTGCGCGCACCCGTTCGTCGAGGACTTCATCGGCGCTGCGTCCCGCCAGGCGAGCCTCGGCTTCGAGGCCTTGCTGCATGCGGTCGGTGGCGGTCAGACCGGGGTTCACGGCATTTACGCGGATGCCCTTGCGTGCAAAGGCATTCGCGAGGCCGGCACTGGCGAGCATCAAGGCTGCATTGGCCGCGCCGCCGGGCAGGTGGGTCGGCGCTGCGAGCTTGCCGCCCATGCCGATGACGTTGATGATCACGCCTTCGCCGCGATCGGCCATGCCGCGCAGCACCGCGTCCATGGCGTGGACATAGGTGAAATACTTCGCATCCATCGCGGCATGCCAGTGCGCGGCAGTGAGTTCGGCGGGCGGCGTGCGCTGCGCCGCGCCGGCCGAGTTGACGAGCACGCCGATCGGCCCCAGTCGGGCCTCGACCGCCTGCACCATCGTGGCAGCCTGCTGCGGGTCGCGCAGGTCGGCGACCACGGTGAAGGCCTCGAAGCCTTCGCTGCCCAGCGTGGCGGCGGCCCGCTCGAGGTTGTCGGCGCTACGCGACGAGAGCGCCACGCGTGCCCCCTCGGCGGCGAACGCGCGGGCACACGCCAGCCCGATGCCCTTGCTTCCCCCGGTAATGAGTACCACCGTGTCTCGTAGCCCAAGATCCATCGTCGTCCTTCCTGTATGCGTCCGGATCGCTGCCGGCGCTCCCTGATAACCCTACACCATTTCCGGACGGTGGTCCGGGTTCCACGAAAGTGGCCCGACAGTCCATGCCGCCTCGAATGCAATCAGACGTCAAGTAACTGTTTGGCAATAACTTTTCCGTGAAACATGTTTGAGGAACACTAGGCTTTCGCACTGCAACAGCGTAAAATCCGCCGTCTTCCAGCTTCATCCGCGCCGGGGTGCGCCATGCTCTATCCCTCCCGTTTCGATGTCATCGTTGTTGGTGGCGGCCATGCCGGCACCGAGGCCGCACTCGCGTCCGCGCGCATGGGCGCGAAAACCTTGCTGCTCACGCACAACATCGAAACCCTCGGGCAGATGAGCTGCAACCCGTCGATCGGCGGTATCGGCAAGGGCCATCTGGTCAAGGAAGTCGACGCACTCGGCGGCGCGATGGCGGCGGCCACCGACGAAGGCGGCATCCAGTTCCGCATCCTCAACGCATCGAAGGGCCCAGCGGTGCGCGCCACGCGCGCGCAAGCCGACCGCCTGCTGTACAAGGCCGCGATCCGCGAGCGCCTCGAGAACCAGCCCAACCTATGGCTGTTCCAGCAGGCCGTCGATGACATCACCGTCGTCGGCGACCGCGTCACCGGCGTCGTCACGCAGATCGGCCTCGCCTTCGAGGCGCCCGCCGTCGTGCTCACCGCCGGCACCTTCCTCAACGGTCTCGTGCACGTCGGCATGGAGCACTACGCGGCCGGCCGTGCGGGTGACCCTCCGGCGATTTCGCTCGGCCAGCGCCTCAAGGAACTGAAGCTCCCGCAGGGGCGCCTCAAGACCGGCACGCCGCCGCGCCTTGACGCGCGCACGATCGACTTCTCGGTGATGCAGGTGCAACCCGGCGACGATCCGGTGCCGGTGTTCAGCTTCCTCGGCTCGGCCGCGCAGCATCCCGCCCAGCTGCCGTGCTGGATCACGCACACCAACGCGCACACCCACGACATCATCCGTGCCAACCTCGACCGCTCGCCGATGTACTCCGGCGTCATCGAAGGCGTCGGTCCGCGCTACTGTCCGTCGATCGAGGACAAGATCCACCGTTTTGCCGACAAGGATAGTCACAACATCTTCCTCGAGCCCGAGGGCCTCACGACCCACGAGATCTACCCCAACGGCATTTCGACGTCGCTGCCCTTCGACGTCCAGCTCGCCGTCGTGCACTCGATCCGCGGCCTCGAGAATGCGCACATCCTGCGCCCCGGCTACGCCATCGAGTACGACTACTTCGATCCGCGCAATCTCAAGAGCAGCCTCGAGACCAAGAGCTTCCGCGGCCTGTTCTTCGCCGGCCAGATCAACGGCACCACCGGCTACGAGGAAGCCGCCGCGCAGGGTCTGCTCGCCGGCGCCAACGCCGCGCTGCAGGTGCAGGGGCGCGAAGCCTGGTGCCCGCGCCGCGACGAAGCCTATCTCGGCGTGCTGGTCGACGACCTCATCACGCGCGGGGTTGCCGAGCCCTACCGCATGTTCACGTCGCGCGCCGAATACCGCCTGAGTCTGCGCGAGGACAACGCCGACCTGCGCCTGACCGAGAAAGGCCGCGAGCTGGGTCTCGTCGACGACGTCCGCTGGGAAGCCTTCTGCCGCAAACGGGAAGCGATCGAGCGCGAAACCGCGCGCCTGAAGGCCGCCTGGGCGCACCCGGAGCGCATCCCGGCGGAAGACGCGGAGCGCGTCGTCGGCAAGGCGCTCGAACGCGAATACCGCTTCTTCGAACTGCTGCGCCGCCCGAATACGCGTTACGCCGATCTGATGGGCCTGCCCGGTGCGCCCGAGACCCCCGAGACCGACCCTCAGGTGATCGAGCAGATCGAGATTGCGGCGAAATACCAAGGCTACATCGACCGTCAGCAGGACGAAGTCGCCAAGCAGCTGCTCGCCGAATCGACGCGCCTGCCGGCCGACCTCGATTACGCCGAAGTGCGTGGCCTGTCGAAGGAAGTGCAGCAGAAGCTCAACCTGCACAAGCCGGAAACCATCGGCCAGGCCGGGCGCATCCAGGGTGTCACGCCCGCGGCGATCTCGCTGCTGCTGGTATGGTTGAAGCGCCGCGAACTCGTCGCCCGCGCGCGCGGCGGTGCCGGCCCGGATGCCGCGCCCGAGGCAAAATCTGCATGAGCGCGATGACGCTCGAAAGTGGCCTCGCCGAGATGGGGCTGGACCTGCCGTCCGAGGCGCAGGCGAAGCTACTCGCCTTTGCCGCCCTGCTGCAGAAATGGAACAAGGTCTACAACCTGACGTCGATCCGCGACGCCGGCCAGATCCTCACCCACCACCTGCTCGACTCGCTCGCCGTGCTGCCGTATCTGGCCGGCATCGAGCGTCTCGCTGACATCGGCTCCGGTGGCGGCCTGCCCGGCATTCCGCTGGCGATCGCGACCGCAGGGCGCGTTCCCGCACTGGCGATCCACTCGATCGAAACGGTCAACAAGAAGGCGAGCTTCCAGCAGCAGGCGAAAATCGAGCTGGGCCTCGCGAACTTCACCGTGCTCAACGAACGCGTCGAAAACGTCCGCCCCGACCTGCCATTCGACGCCGTCATCTCGCGCGCCTTCTCCGAATTGTCGGACTTCGTCGGCCTCACCGCCCACCTGCTGCGTCCCGGCGGACGCCTTCTTGCCATGAAGGGCGTGTATCCTCGCGACGAAATCGCCCGCCTCCCGGCTGCGTTCCGCGTTGTCGAGGCGCTGCCCTTGACAATCCCCGGGCTGGGCGCCGAACGACACCTGATCATCCTGGAACTCGACTGAATGGCTCGAATTTTCTGCGTTGCGAACCAGAAAGGCGGGGTCGGCAAGACCACCACCTGCGTCAATCTCGCCGCCGCGCTGCAGCAGGCCGGTCAACGCACCCTGCTCGTCGACCTCGATCCGCAAGGCAATGCGACCATGGGCAGCGGTATCGACAAGCGCGCGCTGCAGAAATCCGTCTATCACGTGCTGGTCGGCCTCGCGACGCTCGATCAGGCGCGTGCAAGCTCGCCCAGTGGCGGCTACGACGTGCTGCCTGCGAACCGCGACCTCGCCGGCGCGGAAGTCGAACTCGTCGCCCTCGAGCGCCGCGAAAATCGCCTGCGCGATGCCCTCAAGGCTTTCGATGCCGACTACGACTTCGTCCTCGTCGATTGCCCGCCTTCGCTGTCCATGCTGACGCTCAACGGCTTGTGCGCCGCCCACGGCGTCATCATCCCGATGCAGTGCGAATACTACGCGCTCGAAGGCCTGTCGGACCTGGTCAACACCATCAAGAAGGTGCATGCCAACCTCAATCGCGACCTCAAGATCATCGGCCTGTTGCGTGTCATGTTCGACCCGCGCATGACGCTGCAGCAGCAGGTCTCCGCCCAGCTCGAAAATCATTTCGCCGACAAGGTGTTCCGCGCCATCGTGCCGCGCAATGTGCGCCTCGCCGAAGCCCCCAGCCACGGCATGCCCGGCGTCATCTTCGACAAGGCCGCCAAGGGCGCGCAAGCGTACATGGCCTTTGCCACCGAAATGATCGAACGCGTTAAGACGCTGTGACCCGCCCACGACTCATCAGGCAACGCTCATGACCCGACCCAAACTCAAAGGCCTCGGCCGCGGCCTCGACGCGCTGCTCGCCGCGAACAACGACGACGAAGCGACTGGCGAATTGCAGATCCTCGCCGTCGACACCCTGCAGCCGGGCAAGTATCAGCCGCGCACGCGCATGGATCCCGGTTCGCTCGAGGAGCTGGCGGCTTCGATCAAGGCCCAGGGCGTCATGCAGCCGATCCTCGTGCGACCCGTCAACGGTTCGCGCTTTGAGATCATTGCCGGCGAACGTCGCTGGCGTGCCGCGCAGATCGCCGACCTCGCCGAAGTGCCCTGTCTGGTGCGCGAGATCCCCGACGAAGCTGCGCTGGCGATGTCGCTGATCGAAAACATCCAGCGCGAAGACCTCAATCCGCTGGAAGAGGCCGGCGGCATCCAGCGCCTCATCGACGAATTCGGCATGACCCACCAGCAGGCTGCCGACGCCGTCGGCCGCTCGCGTCCGGCCGCCTCCAATCTCTTGCGCCTACTCAATCTCGCGCGTCCCGTGCAGGAACTCCTGATGGCTGGCGATATCGACATGGGGCATGCGCGCGCCATCCTGCCGCTCGATGGCGCCAACCAGATCCAGCTCGCCAATCAGGTTGCCGCCCGCGGTCTGTCGGTACGCGACACCGAACGTCTGGTGCAGCAGACCGTCAGTCCGCGCCCGAAGAAAACCACTCCCGCGCCGGACCGCGACCTGCTGCGCCTTGAAGAAGAAATTGCCGACCTAATCGGCGCCAGCGTCCGCATCAAGGCCAACCGCAAGGGAGCGGGCGAAATCACGCTGCGCTTCGGCGACCTCGACCAGCTCGACGGCCTGCTTTCTCGACTGCGCGGATCATCGGATTGAGTCCTGTCCTCGCGGGGTTCGCGGTGAGCGATTCCCGACCCGATTCCCTACGCAATTGTGCGTATCTTGTATAAGATGCAGGACTTGTCGTGCGCGCCATGCTGCGCCGCCATAGATATTTGACTTTGTAGCGGTTAACCCCTAGTATTCGCGCAATTTTTAAGGCGATCTGCGCCTTTGGGCGCGGCACGACGGCAGATCCATGCTGAAAATGGTTTTCCTGCAGTTGGGCGCAACGATCGCTGCCACGGCCATCGCGGCCGTTTTTTTCGGCCCCGCCGGGGCGATCTCCGCCGCACTTGGGGGGCTCGCCTGTGTGCTGCCGAGCGGCCTGTTTGCGCTGAGGCTGCATTTTGTTGCGCAGCGCGGCGGGTCAGGTCATGTGGCCGCTTTTTTTGTCGGCGAGTTCCTCAAGATCGCGTCGATCGTGGGATTGTTGGTGCTGGTCGGACTGCTTTATGAAGACGTCCATTGGGGCGGTCTCTTCATCGGTCTGATTCTGGCGCTCAAAGCGAATTTATTTGCATTTTTGGTGAAGACCTGACTATGGCTACCGAAGCACCGACCTCCGGCGAATACATCGTCCACCACCTCACCCACATGAACTCCACCGGCCACAAGCAGGCCGCGGTCATCGACTGGAGCGTGTGGAACCTGGACACCCTGTTTTTCTCGATCCTGTTGGGTGTTGTGACCCTGTTTTTCCTGATCCGCGCGGCAAACAAGGCCACCTCCGGGGTGCCGGGCCGTTTCCAGGCGGCCGTCGAGATCCTCTTCGAAATGGTTGCCGATCAGGCCAAGGGCATCGTGCATAGCGCCGAGTCGCGCAAGTTCGTCGCGCCGGTCGCGCTGACCGTGTTCGTCTGGATCTTCCTGATGAACTCGATGGACTTCCTGCCGGTTGATCTGCTGCCGCGCATCTGGGCCGCCATCACGGGCGATTCGCACGCCTATCTGCGCGTCGTGCCGACCGCCGACCTGAACGGCACGCTGGGCATGTCGATCGGCGTGCTGCTGATCTGCCTCTACTACAACGTCAAGATCAAGGGTTTCTCCGGCTGGGTGCATGAGCTCTTCACCGCGCCGTTCGGTGGCCACCCGCTGCTGTATCCGGTGAACTTCCTGATGCAGATGATCGAATTCCTCGCCAAGACCATTTCGCACGGCATGCGGTTGTTCGGCAACATGTACGCCGGCGAACTGATCTTCATGCTGATCGCGCTGCTGGGCGGTACCGCCACCGTGTTCGGTTTCCTCGGCCACATCGTCGCTGGCTCGATCTGGGCGGTCTTCCATATTCTGATCGTCGCGTTGCAGGCCTTCATCTTCATGATGCTGACCCTGGTGTACATCGGTCAGGCCCACGAAAGTCACTAATCGCTTTTTTGTCGTAACTGGTTTTTTTAACTTCAATCATCTCTTCTCAAGGAGTCGTCATGGAAAACGTTCTGGGTTTTGTTGCGCTGGCTGCTGGTCTGATCATCGGCCTGGGTGCTATCGGTGCTTGTATCGGTATCGGCATCATGGGTTCGAAGTACCTCGAAGCTTCGGCACGTCAGCCCGAACTGATGAACGCGCTGCAAACCAAGATGTTCCTGCTGGCCGGTCTGATCGACGCTGCGTTCCTGATCGGCGTCGGTATCGCGATGATGTTCGCCTTCGCCAACCCGTTCCAGCTCTAATCGGTTCGCTCATTTGGCCTCTATTGGCCTCTTTGAACACAACTGAGGGACAAGAACAGTGAATTTGAACGCAACTCTGATAGCCCAGCTCGTTGTGTTCTTCATTCTGGCGTGGGTCACGATGAAATTCGTGTGGCCGCCCATCGTGAAGGCACTCGACGAGCGTGCGAAGAAGATCGCGGACGGGCTGGCAGCTGCGGACAAGGCCAAGGCAGACCTCTCTCACGCCGAGAAGAAGGTTGTCGAGGAACTGCGCAAGGCTCGCGAGTCCGCGGGCGATGTGCGGGCTTCTGCTGAAAAGCAGGCAGCCAAGTTCCTCGACGATGCACGCGCCGAAGCCGCCCGCATCGTCGCCCTGGCACGTGAAGCCGCGCAGGGCGAAGCCGCCGTTGCCGCGCAGCGTGCCAAGGAAACTCTGCGTGACCAGGTCGCGAACCTGGCTGTTGCCGGTGCCGAACGCATCCTGCGCCGCGAGATCAACGCCCAGGTGCACGCCGACCTGCTCGCCAACCTGAAACAGGAACTGCAATAAGTCATGGCCGAGAACGTCACCATCGCGCGCCCCTATGCGGATGCCGCCTTCGAGCTGGCCCGCGGGGCAGGTGCGCTGGGGCCTTGGTCGGAAGCACTGGATCGACTGGCCGCGATTGCCGCGGACAGCTCGATGCTGGCCTGCATCAGTGACCCGAAACTGTCGGCCGATCAGCTGTACCAGCTGTTCCTCGACGTTTCGGGGCAGGCCCTCACTCCCGAACTGCAGAACTTCGTTCGTGTCTTGGTAGACAACGAGCGCCTGCAAGTGCTTCCGGAGATCCGTGACCTGTTCGTTGAACGCAAAAACGAACATGAGGGTGTCAAGGAGGCAGAAATCGCCTCCGCCTTCCCGCTCGACGATGCAACTCTGGCAACGCTGAAAACCGATCTTGAAAGCCGTTTCAAGTCCCGGCTGAACATCAGCGTGAGCCTTGACCCCGAACTCATCGGGGGGGTCCGTATCGCCATCGGCGACGAAGTGATCGACGCCTCGGTCCGCGGCAAACTCGCGAACATGGCCGCTGCGCTAAAGAACTAGGAGCATACCCACATGCAACTCAACCCCTCTGAAATCAGTGACCTGATTAAGAGCCGGATCCAGAACCTGCAGCTCGCAGCGACGGCGCGCAACGAAGGTACGGTGGTGTCGGTTACCGACGGCATCACCCGCGTTCACGGCCTGGCTGGCGTCATGCAGGGCGAAATGCTGGAGTTCCCCGGCAACACCTTCGGCCTCGCACTGAACCTCGAGCGTGACTCGGTCGGTGCGGTGGTTCTCGGTGAGTACGAACACATCACCGAAGGCGACGCCGTCAAGGCTACCGGCCGCATTCTCGAAGTGCCGGTCGGCCCCGAGCTGATCGGTCGCGTCGTCAATGCACTGGGTCAGCCGATCGACGGCAAGGGTCCGATCAACGCCAAGCTCACCGACAAGATCGAAAAGGTCGCGCCGGGCGTGATCTGGCGTCAGTCGGTGTCGCAGCCGGTGCAGACCGGTCTGAAGTCGGTTGACGCCATGGTGCCGATCGGCCGTGGCCAGCGCGAGCTGATCATCGGCGACCGCCAGACCGGCAAGACTGCCGTTGCGGTTGATGCCATCATCAACCAGAAGGGCCAGGACATGTTCTGCGTCTACGTCGCGGTGGGCCAGAAGGCCTCGACGATCGCGAACGTGGTGCGCAAGCTGGAAGAACACGGCGCGATGGAATACACCGTCGTCGTCGCCGCCACCGCGTCCGAATCCGCCGCGATGCAGTTTATCGCGCCGTACTCGGGTTGCACGATGGGCGAGTACTTCCGCGACCGCGGCCAGGACGCGCTGATCATTTATGACGATCTGACCAAGCAGGCCTGGGCCTACCGTCAGATCTCGCTGCTGCTGCGCCGCCCGCCGGGCCGCGAAGCCTACCCCGGCGACGTGTTCTACCTGCACTCGCGTCTGCTCGAGCGCGCTTCCCGCGTGTCGGCCGACTACGTCGAGCGCTTCACCAATGGCGAAGTGAAGGGCAAGACGGGCTCGCTGACCGCGCTGCCGGTCATTGAAACCCAGGCCGGCGACGTGTCCGCGTTCGTTCCGACCAACGTGATTTCGATTACCGACGGTCAGATCTTCCTCGATACCGACCTGTTCAACGCCGGTGTCCGTCCCGCGATCAACGCCGGTATCTCGGTGTCCCGCGTCGGTGGCGCTGCTCAGACCAAGGTCATCAAGAAGCTCTCCGGCGGTATCCGTACCGACCTCGCGCAGTACCGCGAACTCGCGGCGTTTGCGCAGTTCGCGTCCGACCTCGACGAGGCGACCCGCAAGCAGCTCGAGCGCGGCCGTCGCGTGACCGAACTGATGAAGCAGCCGCAGTACGCGCCGCTGTCGATCGCCGACATGGCGATCACGCTGTTCGCGGTGAACAACGGCTACTTCGACAACGTCGAAGTGCCCCGCCTGCTGGCCTTCGAAGCCGCGCTGCAGCAATTCGTCAAGACGAAGAACGCCGCGCTGGTGAGCAAGATCATGACCTCCAAGGAGCTCGACGCCGAAGGCGAGAAGCAACTGGTCGCTGCGATCGAAGAGTTCAAGAAGAGCTGGGCCTAAGGCCGCGGACGGAGACGGAATATGGCTAGCGGTAAGGAAATCCGTACCAAGATCAAGAGCGTGCAAAACACGCGCAAGATCACCAAGGCCATGGAAATGGTGGCCGCATCCAAAATGCGCAAGGCGCAGGACCGGATGCGTGCTGCCCGTCCCTATGCCGACAAGATCCGCCGACTCGCCGCGAACCTGTCCCAGGCCAATGTGACCGACTACAAGCACCCCTTCCTGGTCCACAAGGACCAGATCAAGCGGGTGGGCCTGATCCTTGTCACGACCGACAAGGGGCTGTGCGGCGGTCTCAATACCAACGTCCAGCGTGTCGCGCTGAACGCGATGAAGGAATGGAACGCCAATGGCGTTTCCGAGATCCGTGCCTGCTGCATCGGCAACAAGGGTTTCGGCTTCATGCAGCGGATGGGCGCGAACGTGGTGTCGCATGTCGTGCAATTGGGCGACACGCCGCACCTGGAAAAGATGATCGGCCCGGTCAAGGTCATGCTCGACGCGTTCCAGAGCGGCGAGCTCGATGCGGTCTACGTTGCCTATACGCGCTTCATCAACACGATGAAGCAGGAGCCGGTGATGGAGCAACTGCTCCCGCTGTCCGGCGAACAGCTTGGCACTCCGGAAAGTTCGTGGGATTACCTCTACGAACCCGATCCGCAGGTGGTCATCGACGAGATGCTGGTGCGTTACGTTGAAGCGCTGGTGTACCAGGCCGTTGCCGAGAATATGGCTTCCGAACAGAGTGCGCGAATGGTGGCAATGAAGGCCGCCTCCGACAATGCCAAGACCGTGATTGGCGACCTGCAGCTGGTTTATAACAAGACCCGCCAGGCCGCGATCACCAAGGAGCTGTCGGAGATCGTCGGCGGCGCCGCCGCGGTGTAACGGATTATTGAATTAAGGAAACGACGATGAGTCAAGGAACGATCGTTCAGTGCATCGGCGCCGTGGTGGATATCCAGTTCCCCCGCGAAGCGATGCCCAAGGTGTATGACGCCCTCAAGCTCGAGGACGTGTCCGACTCCTTCGCGGAAGCTGGCCTGACCTTCGAGGTCCAGCAGCAGCTTGGCGATGGTGTCGTGCGTACCATCGCGATGGGTTCTTCCGACGGCCTGCGCCGCGGCATGAAGGTAGGCAACACCGGCAAGCAGATCTCGGTGCCGGTCGGTCACGGCACGCTCGGCCGGATCATGGACGTGCTGGGTCGCCCGATCGACGAAGCCGGCCCGATCCAGGGCGATGAAATCCGCCCGATCCACGCGAAGGCGCCGAAGTTCGACGAGCTGGCGCCGTCGGTTGACCTGCTCGAGACCGGTATCAAGGTTATCGACCTGGTGTGTCCGTTCGCGAAGGGCGGCAAGGTCGGCCTGTTTGGCGGTGCCGGTGTGGGCAAGACCGTGAACATGATGGAGCTGATCAACAACATCGCCAAGCAGCACAGCGGTCTGTCAGTGTTCGCCGGCGTGGGTGAGCGTACTCGCGAGGGTAACGACTTCTACCACGAGATGAAGGACTCCAACGTTCTCGACAAGGTCGCGATGGTGTTCGGTCAGATGAACGAACCCCCGGGCAACCGTCTGCGCGTCGCGCTGACCGGCCTGACCATGGCCGAAGCGTTCCGTGACGAAGGCCGTGACATTCTGTTCTTCGTGGACAACATCTACCGCTACACGCTGGCCGGTACCGAAGTTTCCGCGCTGCTGGGCCGGATGCCGTCCGCGGTGGGTTATCAGCCGACGCTGGCGGAAGAAATGGGCCGCCTGCAGGAGCGCATCACCTCGACCAAGGTCGGCTCGATCACGTCGATCCAGGCCGTGTATGTGCCCGCGGATGACTTGACCGACCCGTCGCCGGCGACGACCTTCCTGCACCTCGACTCGACCGTCGTGCTGTCGCGTGACATCGCCGCGCTGGGTATCTACCCCGCCGTCGATCCGCTCGACTCCACCTCGCGCCAGCTCGACCCGCTGGTGGTGGGCGAAGAGCACTACAACGTCGCCCGCCAGGTGCAGATGACGCTGCAGCGCTACAAGGAACTGCGCGACATCATCGCGATTCTGGGCATGGACGAACTGTCGCCGGAAGACAAGCTGGCCGTTTCGCGCGCGCGGAAGATCCAGCGTTTCCTGTCGCAGCCGTTCCACGTCGCCGAAGTGTTCACCGGTTCGCCGGGCAAGTACGTGCCGCTCAAGGATACGATCAACGGGTTTAAGATGATCGTCAACGGCGAGTGTGATCACATGCCCGAACAGGCGTTCTACATGGTCGGTGGTATCGAAGAGGCCATGGAAAAGGCGAAGAAGCTTCAGTAACCGGGTATGCCGCACGGCGGTGAGCCGTCGTGCGGCCTTGAAAAGGACATCACTATGGCTATGACGGTCCATGTGGACATCGTCAGCGCGGAAGAGCAGATCTTTTCCGGTCTGGCAGAGTTCGTCGCGCTGCCGGGCGAAGCGGGTGAGCTCGGCATCCTGCCCGGGCACATGCCGCTGATGACCCGGATCAAGCCGGGTGCGGTGCGGGTCAAGGTGCCGGGCCAGGTCGAAGAAGAGCTGGTGTTCGTTGCGGGCGGGATTCTCGAAGTTCAGCCGGGACTGGTTACCGTTCTGGCCGACACCGCGATCCGGGGCAAGGATCTTGACGAAGCGAAGGCTCTCGAGGCCAAGCGCATGGCTGAAGAGGCGATGCAGAACAAGTCGTCGGAGCTCGACTACGCCAAGGCGCAGGCCGAACTGGCCGAGGCGATCGCACAGATCGCCGCGATCCAGAAGCTGCGCAAGCACGGTCACTGACAGGTCGCTCGTCGGGCAATCCGACGAAGGCTGAAAAGGGCAGTTCCTCACGGGCTGCCCTTTTTGTTTTTTCAGAACGGAAAACAGTTCGTCGCGATGTACCCGCCGAGGAGGATCGGCGGGGCGCGGGTGTGGTGGCTCGCGGTGTGGCGGGGGTTCAGCGACGCACCGGAGCCGACAGGCGGTCGAGGCGCTTGCCGAGGCGGGCGATGTCATCGCGCACCTGGCGCAGCCGATCGGCATGCGCCTCGAGCGATGTGCGGGTGACGAGCGTCTGTTGTTCTTCGGTCAGATATTCTGCGAGGTTGCCGGTGAGTGCGTTCCAGGCGCGTTGCTGGGCGTCCTTGAGGCCATGGGCGGCCATGACCAGACGGTGAGCGACGATATCGCCACAAACGCGGGAGAGGTCTTCCTCGGCATCCCAGTGCAGATTGCGAAACACGAAGCCGAGCGCATCGGCGAAGTCGGCATTGCCTTCGATGCGCACCGCATTCATGGCCTTGTTGTGATCGCCGCCAAGGAAATGCGGCACGGCCGAAAGCGGGATCGACAGCGTTACCGCGGCTTCGGTTTCGGCGTCCGCTTCAACGAGAAAGCCGTCAGGCGCGATGGTAAATACGCATTCGAGCGGTTCGGCGCGCAGGCGTGCGCTGCGGCCCGCGTGGGGCGTGAGGCGTTCGCGCGCCCAGGTGGCGGGGGCGAGCAGGTGGTTGATCGCAGCCAGGAAGCCGCGTGTGCTGAGGGCCATGGGGATCGTAGAAAGGGCGCCGGGACGCCCCGGCGCGAAGCGGTCAGGCGACTTGCTGGATACCGGCAACGACCCAGCCACCGTTGCCGGTGCGCGGTTTCGTGAGGTGCCAGATTTCGTCGAAGGCTGCGGGCGCGGCGTTGGCTTCTTCACGCAGCAGGCCGTTGAAGCGTACGCTGACAATGTAGCGCTGTGCCTCCTCGGCGACTTCAAGGACGTCGGCGTTGAGTTCGACGACGTCGGTGCGCTGTTCAGCATTTCCTCGGTCGGCCATCTGCAGGCGGATCTCGGCGAACATTTCGGGAGTCGTGAAGTCGCGGATGTCGTCCACGTTACCCGCGTCGTGGGCGGCCTGCAGGCGGATGAAGTGCACCTTGGCCTGGCGGACGAAGGCTGCGGTGTCGAAGTCGTGCGGAATCGCGGGTGCGACAGCATCGCCGCGGCTGCCCGCCGGGAAGCTGACATTGGCCGGCGGCGATGCGGGAATGCCGGCGGTGCTGGCGCCCGCATATTGCATCGGACTTGCGCCCTGGCCCTGTGTGCCTGCCTTGCGGCGGGTCAGCAGGCGGAACAGCATCAGTGCGCCGAAGGCGAGCAGGGCGATCATGATGATGGAGGCGAGTTCTTCGCCCATGCCGAGGTGCGAGAACAACGCGGCGAGACCGAGGCCTGCGGCGAGGCCGGCGAGGGGGCCCATCCACGAGCGCTTCGGCGGTGTCGTCGGGGTCTGTTGCGGCGAGGTCGTTGCCGACTGGCGCGGCGCCTGCTGTGGTGTGGCTTGGCGCTGCATGCCGAGGCTGCTGCCGCCGCCAAGGCGTTTGGCCTCGACGTCAGGGACGCTGAAGCCGAAGGTGATGACCACCGCAATCAGGCTGAGAATGAAGTTTTTCATGTTTGGCTTTACTCCGTTTGCACGTTCGAACTCGGGCCGGGACATCAGTTGGCCCCGTTTCCGTGGCGCCGCGACATCCCTCCCGGCTCAGAGCTTGTAGCCGCGGTGCAGCGCGACGACGCCACCCGTCAGGTTGAAGTAGTCGACCCGCTGGAGGCCGACTTGTTCCATCAGCGCCTTGAGTTCCTCCTGTCCCGGATGCATGCGGATCGATTCGGCAAGGTAGCGGTAGCTGTCGGCATCCTTTGCGACTTTCTCGCCCATCCACGGCAGGATCTTGAAGGAATACAGGTCGTAGGCCGGTGCTAGCGGCGCCCAGACCTTGGAGAACTCGAGGACCAGCAGGCGGCCGCCGGGCCGCAGGACGCGCTTCATTTCGGCGAGGGCGACGTCCTTGTGGGTCATGTTGCGCAGGCCGAAGGCGACGGTGACACAGTCGAACCAGTTGTCCGGGAAGGGCAGCTTCTCGGCGTTGCACTGCGCCACCGGCAGGGCGAAGCCGCGATCGAGCACACGGTCGCGACCGACCGACAGCATTGCGTGGTTGATGTCGGTGAGCCACACCTGGCCCTCTCGGCCGACGCGTTTGGCGAAGGCGAGCGACAAGTCGGCGGTGCCGCCGGCGACGTCGAGCACGCGGTCACCGCGGCCGACACCAGAAATTTGGATCGTGAACGCCTTCCACAGCCGGTGCAGGCCGAAGGACATGAGATCGTTCATGACGTCATAGCGACGCGCTACCGAGGAGAAGACCTCGGCAACCTTTTTCTGCTTTTCACCTTCGGCGACAGTCTTGAAGCCGAAGTGGGTGGTTTTGTCGTTCATGCTCAGTGTTTGTGACCGCCGCAACCGGCTTTCGGCGCGGGGGGTGGGTTATCGGCAGGGTTGCGGCTGGCGCCGGCCTGTGCAAGGCGATCGAGATACTGCTGCCACAGCGTGTCGAACTGTCGCGCGAGCATGTAGAGATAGTCCCAGGAATACAGGCCGCTGTCGTGGCCGTCGGAGAACACCGGCTTGACCGCGTATGTGCCGACGGGCTCGAGATCCACGATATCGACGTCGCGTTTGCCGACCTGCAGGACTTCCTGACCGGGGCCGTGGCCGCGGACTTCCGCGGACGGGGAATACACCCGCAGATATTCGAAGGGCAGGGAGAACTGGCTGCCGTCGTCGAAGGCGATTTCGAACACGCGCGACTTGCGGTGCAGCGTGATCGCGGTGGGAATCGGGGTGTGTTCGTCGAGTCCGGCCATGAGCGTCAGCCTCAAGTCTGGCGGTGTCGGGGCGACAATCATACCCGAATCGGCGCGACGCGTGCCGGGCGGCCCCGGGGGTGAGCGTTGCGCACCCATGACATGTCACAAAAGCGTCAATTTACTGCAATACACTGCAGGCGATGACATGGAGTGTGGATATGGCCGCGAATATTCTGGTAGTGGAAGACGAACCGGCAATTCAGGAGCTGATTGCTGCCAACCTGGGGCGGGCCGGACACCATGTGGTGCGCGCGTCGGACGCCGAAGCGGCGCAACGCATCGTGCGCGACGCGTTGCCCGATCTGGTGCTGCTCGACTGGATGCTGCCGGGCATGTCCGGGATCGAACTGGCGCGCCGCTTGCGGGCCGATGAACGCACCCGGGCGATCCCGATCATCATGCTGACGGCGCGGGGCGAGGAGCAGGACAAGGTGGCCGGGCTGGAAATGGGGGCGGATGACTACATCACCAAACCCTTCAGTCCGCGCGAACTGGTGGCGCGCATCAAGGCGGTGTTGCGGCGCCGGGCGCCACAGGCGACGGAAGACCCGGTGGAACTGGGTGGCCTGCGCCTTGACCCGGCAACCCATCGCGTGGGCATCGACGACCGCCCGATCGCGCTCGGGCCGACCGAATTCCGCCTGTTGCATTTTCTGATGACGCACCCGGAGCGGGTGCACTCGCGTCCGCAATTGCTCGATCAGGTCTGGGGCGACCACGTGTTCGTCGAGGAGCGCACGGTGGACGTGCATGTCCGAAGGCTGCGGGCGGCGCTCGAAGAGAGCGGCCATGACCGCCTGATCCAGACGGTGCGCGGCAGCGGCTACCGCTTTTCGGCGCAGCCCGATGCTGGTGGCGTGTAAGATCGCTGCTCCGATTTGCGCGCTTGGAGCGGTCCATCAAATCCCCCATTCCTTATGTCTGGACCGGCGCAGCCGCTGCCCTCGCGGTGCTGGCGCCGGTCGTGCTGGCGGCGGCCTGGCTGGGCGGTAGTTCGGCCGCGCTGATCACCGCTGTCGGCGGTTTGTTGTTCTTGCTCGGCTACCATCTGCGCAATGTGCAGCGTCTTGCTGACTGGACACATGAGCCGGTTGGTACGCCTTTGCCGCGTGCCCTAGGGACGTGGAACCATGTGTTCGGCGATCTCGGCCGGCGTTCGCGTCTTGCGTACGATGTGCGTGAGCGCCTGACGACGGCGCTCGACCGGTTTCACGAGGCGAGTCAGGCGATGCCGGACGGGGTGTTGTATCTGTCGGGCGGCGACTGCATCGAGTGGCTCAACCACAAGGCGGCGCAGCACTTCGGCCTCGACAGCGAGCGCGACCAGGGGGTGCCGGTAACGATGCTGGTGCGCGAACCGGAGTTCGTGCAGTTCCTGAACTCCGGTGACTACGCAGATCCGCTGGTGCTGCATTTGAGCCGGCGTGGCGGCCTGACCTTGCTGTTGCAGGTCGTGCCGTTCGGCGCAGAGCAGAAGATGATCGTGTCGCGCGACATCAGCCAGCTCGAGAAGCTGGAGACGATGCGGCGCGATTTCATCGCCAATGTGTCGCATGAGTTGCGCACGCCGCTGACGGTGGTCGGGGGATTTCTGGAAACGCTGATCGACGGGCTGGACGATTTCGCGCGCGCCGACGTGCTGCACTTTCTGAAGCTTGCACTGGATCAGTCCTTGCGCATGCAGACGCTGATCGAGGATCTGCTGACCCTGTCGGCACTCGAGACGGGCGCGCCGGCGCCGCTCGAGGAAAAGGTTGAAGTCGCGCCGCTGCTGCGCAGCATCGCCGAGGATGCCCGACTGTTGTCGAATGGCCGTCACGAGCTGAGTGTCGCGATCGATGAGGCGCCCGGCTGCGCCACCTTGCTCGGTAGCGAAAAGGAACTGCGCTCGGCGTTTGCCAATCTGGCCAGTAATGCGGTGCGCTATACACCGGCCGGCGGCCGGATCAGCCTGATCTGGCGCCGCGTGAACGGCGGCGGCGAGTTTGCGGTCGAGGATAATGGCATCGGCATCGATGCGCAGCACATTCCGCGCCTGACGGAACGGTTTTACCGTGTCGATCGGGGTCGCTCACGCGAGACCGGCGGCACCGGCCTAGGGTTGGCGATCGTCAAGCACATCCTGTCGCGCCATCAGGCTGAGCTGCGCATCGAGAGCGAGCCCGGCAAGGGCAGCCGCTTCAGCGCGCGCTTCCCGGCGTCACGCCTTGGTTCGCTGGCTCCAGGGACTCGAAGCTGACCTGATCGAAGTTGGTGCCGCGCAGGATCAGATCGGTCAGGCGCAGCTGGACGCGCCGGCCGTCATCATAGACGTCGATCACGCGCTGCGCGTGGTACCAGCCGCCCGGCAGGACCAGCGTGGCCGGTGCCTTGAGCGCCGGCGTGGCGGGCAGCATGAAGGCCTCCTGGTAGGTTTCGCGCAGGCTCGTCAGAAGTCCGAACGCGCGCACGGCGATGACTTTCGGCAGCCCGGCGAGGACGTGTACGCCGGTCTCCATGATGCCGTCGCCGCGGAACAACAGCCAGCTGATCTGCCCGAGAAGAAAACGCTCGCCGTCGGGCGGGCGGATGCCGACGAGCTGATGGTGTTCGAGCCGCTGGGTGTGCGGATGTTGCCGCAGGCGGAAACCGTTGACGGAGTGGTCTGCCATGTTCCAGCGTTCGCAGATGAAGCCGAACTTTGTCGCGGCATGGCGGCGCTGGCCTTCGGACCAGCGCCGTTCGGCCTGCTCCACGCGTTCGCCAAAAGTCAGCAGCGAGATGTCGCTGCGCAGGCTGCGCTGGATGACATAGGTGGGCGGCTGTTCGAAGGGTTTGCCGAGGATGTGGAAGGCAATGGCGGACCAGTCGGTGCACAGTTCGGCACCCCCCTGGCAGCCGCGCCGCGGGAAGCGTCGCCCGGCCGAGGCGAGCCCCCAGGGGCGATACAGCGACAGCAGCAGCTTGGCGCAGGCATCGACGGGGCAGTCTGCGCCGAGGCCCAGCGATGCCGGCGTAACGCCCTGCTTGAACTGCTTGCGGACGGCCTGAATCTGTCCGGCCAGCTGGCTGCCGTCGAAGCGGCGCAGTGATCCGGACTGTGCCAGCACGCCGAGCGGGCGCAAGCCGTGGTCGGAACTCAGGTCGAGTCCGTAGGCGGCGGGCTTGGGCGCGTCGTCTGCCATTTCGCCGTTGAGGCTGCAGTAGGGGGCAAAGCGCTGCGCCCAGCGGCAGACCCAGTTGAATTCACGCTCGCCGCGGCCGTAGGGATTGGAGAGGTCGACGAGCAGCACGGCGGCGTAGGCTTCGGTCGGGCTTTGCGCCTTCCAGATTTCGTTGAGCGGGTCGGAGACGCGGGTGCCGGCAACGCCGAGGGCGTCGGCGGCCGAATAGCTGTCATGCAGCTCCGCCCATGCGCCGGCTGGCAGTGCGCGGCGTGCGCGGAAATACTCGAGCAGCACCTGGCCGGCGTAATACACACGCCGTTGCGCAAGGCTCGCACTCTGATCCGCGGGCAAGCCATCGGCGGCGCGGCGACGCGCGATGTGGGCGTACGAGCGCGCCATGGCGCGCCACAGCCCGACGACGTTGCGCAGCGTTTCGTTTTCGGCACTGTCCGGCGGCAGCGGGTGCGACGCGTAGCGGCGGGCCAGTTCGGCCTGTGCCAGCGCGATCTGCGCACGGGCGGCTTCGAGCACCTCGAGATGTTGCTCGGGCGCCGGCAGCGCATGCAGCAGGGCCGGCACCATCTCCGACAGGATCCGGTGGGTTTCCTCGATGTTCAGCGGATGCAGTTGCTTGAGCAGTTCAAGGCATTCAACAGGATCCTGATAAGCCATGAATCCTCCAAGTCCGTGTGGCGTTCCAGCTGTGGCAGCCAGCGCATTCGCCTGCCGGGTAGGGCTCATCCCGAGGTCTGTTCGGTCAGCATTGCGACGATCGTGCCGGTCAGCGCGTCGGGTGCAGGGGCTGTGCGGTGCGCGCCGGTGCGCTGCGGGCTGGCCCAGATCGATTGCGGGAAATGCGCATCGTCGCTGAAGCGCGGGATCACATGCCAGTGCAGGTGCGGCACGACGTTGCCGAAGCTTGCGAGGTTGATCTTGTCGGGCCGCATCAGCTGGCGCAAGGCGGCTTCGGTCGCGAGGACGACATTGAGGAAATGGCGTTGCTCGGACGGGGTGAGGTCGGTCATTTCGGCGACGTGCTCGTGCCACACCACGCGGCAGAAGCCGGGGTAATCGGGTTCGTCGACGAGGATGACCCGGCAGCTGCCGTCACGCCAGACGAGGATTTCCTGCGCAGCCAGACACAATGGGCAATCGGTGGACACGGGCGTCACCATGGGCAAGGTCGTCAAAGCGCTAACTTTAGCCTGTCGGCATGGTGCTGCGAAGGGAAATTTACACGCTGCCGGCCTCGGCCTCGCTCCCGCCGGCGATCGTTGCGGTGTCGCCGAGTGCTTCGGGGGCACCGTGGCGGAACGTGAGCAGGGTGCCCGGCGCAATCGCATGCCAGGTTTCGTTGTCGGTCAGCGGTGTGGTGGCGATCACGGCGACGCGGTCCTCGGGCGTCGTGAGCTGGCTGAAGTCGACGCTGACGTCCTGGTCGGCGAGGTGCGCGACCGCGAACGGGGCCTTGCGGATGATGTACGTGAGGCGCGTGGAGCAGTGCGCGAAAAGCCGCTCGCCGTTCGATAGCAGGAAATTGAACGGGCCGTGAGCGCCGATGCGGATCGCGAGCCGGCGCAGCGCCGCGTGCAGCGCCTGAGGCGAGGGTGGGCCGTCGGGAAATTCGGCGGCGAGGCACTGCAGGATGTCGCAGAAGGCCGCTTCGGAGTCGGTGCTGCCGACCGGCACGAAACGCCCGTCGAAACCGGGGGCGTAGTCGAGCAGGTTGCCGTTGTGGGCGAAGATCCAGTACTGGCCCCACAGCTCGCGCTGGAAGGGGTGGGTGTTCTCGAGCTTCACCTCGCCCTGCGTCGCCTTGCGGATGTGGGCGATGACGTTGAGCGAGCGGATCGGGTAGCGCCGCACGAGCTCCGCGATCTGGGAGTTCGCGCTGGGCTGGGGGTCGAGGAACACGCGTACGCCGCGTCCCTCGAAGAATGCGATGCCCCAGCCGTCGCGGTGGTGGTCCGTGACCCCGCCGCGGGCCTGGAAGCCGGCGAACGAGAAGCAGATGTCCGTCGGTACGTTGCAGTTCATTCCGAGGAGCTGGCACATCGCACGTCCCCCGATTTGCGGTGAAGGGTGGGCTTCAGCCTTCCAGCTTGCGTTTCAGCAGTTCATTGACCTGCGCCGGGTTGGCCTTGCCCTTGCTGGCTTTCATGACCTGGCCGACCAGCGCGTTGAAGGCCTTGTCCTTGCCGGCGCGGAATTCGTCGACCGATTTCTGGTTCGCGGCGAGGACTTCGTCGATGATCGCTTCGATCGCGCCGGCGTCATTGGTCTGGCGCAGGCCCTGAGCCTCGATGATGGCATCGGCCGCATTGATGTCCTTGCCGCCCTCGCCGTTCCACAAGGCTTCGAACACTTTCTTGCCGATGTTGTTCGAAATCGTGCCGTCGGTGATGCGGGTGACGAGCACGGCGAGTTGCGCGGGCGAGACCGGCGAGCTGGAAATGTCCATTTCGGCCTTGTTCACGCGCGCGGCGACGTCGCCCATCACCCAGTTGGCGCAGGGCTTGGCGAGCGGCACGCCGGCGGCGTCGACCGTCGCCTGGTAGAAGGTGGCGATTTCCTTCGAGGCGGTGAGCGTCGTCGCGTCGTAGGCCGATAGGCCCCATTGCTCGATGAAGCGCGCTTTCATCGCGCCCGGCAGTTCCGGCATTTCCGACTGCACGCGCGCTTTCCATTCCGGCGCGATCACCAGCGGCAGCAGGTCGGGATCGGGGAAGTAGCGGTAGTCGTGCGCGTCTTCCTTCGAACGCATCATGCGCGTCTCGCCGGTGTCCGGGTCGAACAGCACGGTGGCCTGCTGGATCTTGCCGCCATCCTCAATGGTGGCGATCTGCCACTGCACCTCAAAATCGATGGCCTGCTGCAGAAAGCGGAAGGAGTTGAGGTTCTTGATCTCGCGCCGCGTGCCCAGCGGCGCGCCGGGGCGGCGCACGGAGACGTTGGCGTCGCAGCGGAACGAGCCTTCCTGCATGTTGCCGTCGCAGATGTCGATCCAGCGCACCAGCGCGTGCAGCGTGCGCGCATAGGCGACAGCTTCGGCGGAGGAGCGCATGTCGGGTTCGGAGACGATCTCCAGCAGCGGCGTGCCGGCGCGGTTGAGGTCGATGCCGCTCATGCCGTGGAAGTCCTCGTGCAGGCTCTTGCCGGCGTCTTCCTCGAGGTGCGCGCGGGTGAGCTGGACGGTCTTCTCGTACGCCCGATTTTCGCCACTGAGGCCTTCGCCGACGCGGGTCGTGATCGTGCCGCCCTGCACCACCGGCAGCTCGAACTGGCTGATCTGGTAGCCCTTCGGCAGGTCGGGGTAGAAGTAGTTCTTGCGCGCGAACACGCTTTTCGGCGCGACCGTGGCGCCGATCGCGAGGCCGAAGCGGATCGCGCGTTCGACGGCGCCGCGGTTGAGCACCGGCAGCACGCCGGGCAGCGCGATGTCGACGGCGCTGGCCTGCACGTTGGGCGCGGCGCCGAAGGCGGTGCTGGCGCCGGAAAAAATCTTCGAGGCGGTGTTGAGTTGGGCGTGGACTTCCAGCCCGATGACGACTTCCCAATCCGATCTGCTCATCTTCGTATCCGTTGTTTCAGGCGGTCAGGTGCAGCGACCGCTCGGCCGGTCCACCAGGATCGGCCAGACATAATCGAAAGTGCCCCGCGTGCAGCGCTTGGCGCACTCTGTAAACGCGACGGTGACCTGGTCGCCCTGCTCCCACATGCGTACCGTGCAGCCGTCGCGGGCGCGCAGTTCGACGTGGGGCTCCTTGCGCACCTGCTTGAAGTCCACGAGGTCGAACTTGCAGCTGCCGCGCTTGGGTACGTCGACAGTGGCGGCGAAGGCGCGGACTTCGGAATAGCTGATGTCCAGCACGGCGCTGCCGCCGTAGCCAACCTCGTCCTTGAAGCGGCAGTCGGTCTTGACGGTGAGCGGACGCACCGGCATCGGCTTCAGCCGGCCTCGCTCGAGTGCGCGTTCCGGTTCGGCCTCAGCGGCGGCTTGCGCGGCCGATGGCTTGGTAGCGACCGGCTCCGGCTTGCGCTCTGGCGGCGTTGCGCAAGCGCCGAGCAGCAGCGCGGCGGCGAACGTCGCCATCCTGCATGCGAGGCGGAGTTCGCGGGTGTTCATGCTCAGCCCGGACGGCGCAGGTGCCATTCGGTCGCCTGCTGGTACTGGTGGGCGGTGGCGAGCAGGCGTGCCTCGGCGAAGTAGTCGCCGATCAGTTGCAGGCCGACCGGCAGATTGCCGGCGCCGAATCCGCAGGGATGGGACAGCGCCGGCAGGCCGGCGAGGTTCACGGCGATCGTGTAGATGTCCGACAGGTACATCTGCACCGGATCGTCGGCCTTCTCGCCGATCGCCCACGCGGTGGTCGGGCTGGTCGGGCCGGCGATGACGTCGCATTGCGCGAAGGCGGCCTGGAAGTCCTGCGCGATCAGGCGGCGCAACTTCTGCGCCTGCAGGTAGTAGGCGTCGTAGTAGCCGTGCGACAGCACGTAGGTGCCGACGAGGATGCGGCGCTTGACCTCGGCGCCGAAGCCTTCGGCGCGACTCTTCGCATACATCTCGGCGAGGTCGCGGTATTCGGCGGCGCGGTGGCCGTAGCGCACGCCGTCGAAGCGCGACAGGTTGCTCGAGGCTTCGGCCGGCGCGATCACGTAGTAGGCGGGGATCGCGAGCTTGGCGTTGGGCAGGCTCACTTCGACGGTACTCGCGCCGAGCTGGCGGTAAGCGTCGAGTGCGGTGTCGAGTGCAGCACGCACGTCGTCGGCCATGCCTTCGGCGAAGAATTCGCGCGGCAGGCCGATGCGCAGGCCCGTGAGCGGTTTGTCGCCGGCAGCCGGTGCGGCGAGTTCGCGCGTGTAGTCTTCGGCGGGGCGTTCCAGGCTGGTCGAGTCGCGTTGATCGAAGCCGGCCATCGCGGACAGCAGTACCGCACAGTCTGCGGCGGATGCCCCGAAGGCGCCGCCCTGGTCGAGCGAGCTGGCGTAGGCGATCATGCCGTAGCGGCTGACGACGCCGTAGGTCGGCTTGATGCCGGTGACACCGGTGAGCGCGGCGGGCTGGCGCACCGAGCCGCCGGTGTCGGTGCCGGTGGCGATCGGCGCGAGGCGTGCGGCGACTGCGGCGGCGGAACCGCCGGACGAGCCGCCGGGCACGCGGGTGGTGTCCCACGGGTTCTTCACCGGGCCGAAGTGCGAGTTCTCGTTCGACGAGCCCATCGCGAACTCGTCCATGTTGGTCTTGCCCAGGCTGACCGCGCCGGCGGCCTTCAGCAGGGCGACGACGTGGGCGTCGTAGGGGCTGACGAAATTCGACAGCATTTTCGAGCCGCAGGTGGTCAGCACGCCTTCGGTGCAGAACACGTCCTTGTGCGCGAGCGGAATGCCGGTGAGCGGGGCGGCGGTTCCGGCGGCGATGCGTGCATCGGCCGCGCGCGCGGCGGCGAGCGCACCGTCGCGGTCGACGGTGATGAAGGCGTTGAGCGCGGGGTTGTGGCGCTCGATGCGGTCGAGGAACAGGGTCGCGAGTTCGACGCTGGAGACGCGCTTGGCGTCGAGGGCGGCGCGCAGTTCAGTCAGGCTGGCGTTGATCATGGCTTAGTGGGGCGCTGCGGGGCCGCAGTCTGCCCGCTCATCCTTACTCGATAACCTTGGGAACCAGATAGAGTCCGGCTTCGGTCTGCGGTGCAATGTGCTGAAAGGCGTCGCGGCGGTTCGGCTCGGTGGCGACGTCCTCGCGCAGGCGCTGGGCGACGTCCTGCGGGTGGCTCATCGGTTCGACGCCGCTGGTGTCGACCGCCTGCATCTGCTCGATCAGGCCGAAAATTCCGTTCAGCTTGGCGCGGGTGGCTTCGACGTCGCCGTCGGAAAGCTCGATGCGCGCGAGTCCGGCGATACGCCGGACCTGTTCAGTGGATAGCGACATGAGGTAACAAAACCCGCTTAATTCACAAAGGTTTGTAGGTTATCATACTCGTTTGCCGCCAGTCCGGCCGGGCATCTGCCCGCTTCAGTACCCCCCATCTTTACCGGTTTCGGGATTGTCCCCATGTTTGGTTTCCTGCGTTCCTATTTTTCCAACGATCTGGCCATTGACCTTGGCACCGCGAACACGCTGATCTACGTGCGCGGCAAGGGCATCGTGCTCGACGAGCCTTCCGTGGTGGCGATCCGCACCGAAGGCGGCCCCAACGCCAAGCGCACGATCCAGGCGGTCGGTCACGCCGCCAAGCAGATGCTGGGTAAGACACCGGGCAACATCACCGCGATCCGTCCGATGAAGGACGGCGTGATCGCGGACTTCGTCGTCACCGAGCAGATGATCAAACAATTCATCAAGAAGGTGCACGATTCGCGCATGTTCTCGCCGAGCCCGCGCATCATCGTCTGCGTTCCCTGCGGTTCGACCCAGGTCGAGCGTCGTGCGATCCGCGATGCGGCGCTGGCGGCCGGGGCGAGCCAGGTGTACCTGATCGAGGAGCCGATGGCCGCGGCGATCGGCGCCGGTCTGCCGGTGTCGGACGCGACCGGCTCGATGGTCGTCGATATCGGCGGCGGCACCACCGAAGTCGGGGTGATCTCGCTCGGCGGCATGGTGTATGCCGGTTCGGTGCGCGTGGGCGGCGACAAGTTCGACGACTCGATCGTCAACTACATCCGCCGCAACTACGGCATGCTGATCGGCGACACCACCGCCGAGAACATCAAGAAGAACATCGGCTCGGCCTTTCCCGGTTCCGAAGTGCGCGAGATGGAAGTCAAGGGCCGCAACCTCGCCGAAGGCATCCCGCGCAGTTTCACGATTTCCAGTAACGAGATCCTCGAAGCGCTGACCGAGCCGCTCAACCAGATCGTTTCCGCGGTGAAGATCGCGCTCGAGCAGACGCCGCCGGAACTGGGTGCGGACATCGCCGACCGCGGCATGGTGCTCACCGGTGGCGGTGCGCTGCTGCGCGATCTCGACCGCCTGCTGATGGAAGAAACCGGCCTGCCGGTGATCGTTGCCGAAGAGCCGCTGACCTGCGTCGCGCGTGGTTGCGGCATGGCGCTGGAAAAGATGGACAAGCTCGGCTCCATCTTTGCGTCCGAGTAAGTCGCGCTGCGGCGGCAGGCGTTTTCGTCTGTCGCCGTTCGCGGCACAGCACTCACGATGTCCCTCGTAGGCCATCAGTCTCCGCCCATTTTCAAGCAAGGACCGACGCCGCTGCTGCGGCTGTTCGTGCTGGTGTCGGTGTGCCTGGTGATGCTGGTGGCCGACCTGAAATTCCGATATCTCGAAGTGGTGCGCCAGGCGCTGTCGGTGGCGACCTGGCCGCTGCAGATGGCGGCGGCGGCGCCGGTCGACTTCGCACGCAATGCCGCGGTGTATTTCGCTACGCTGGTCGAGGTGCAGCAGGACAATGCCGACCTGCGCAATCGCGAGCTCGAGGCGGCGCAGCGGCTACTGCGTTTCGAGCAGATCGAGGAGGAAAACCGCCGCCTGCGGGGTCTGCTGGAAATGCGTGCGTCGGTGGCGGTCAAGAGCGTCGCCGCGGAAATTCTCTACGACGCGCCGGACCCGTTCTCGCGCAAGGTGATCCTCAACCGCGGCAGCCAGCAGGGTGTCGAGGGCGGCATGGCGGTGGTCAATGAGCAGGGCATGATCGGGCAGGTCACGCGCGTCTATCCGGTGCAGGCCGAAGTCACGCTGCTGACCGACAAGGATCAGGCGGTGCCGGTGCAGGTGGCGCGCAATGGCTTGCGCGGCGTGCTCGCCGGTGCGGGGCAGGGTCGGCTGGAGTTGCGCTTCACGCTGTCCGGGGCCGACGTGCGCGTCGGCGACCGGCTGGTGACGTCCGGGCTGGATGGCCTGTTCCTCGCGGGCCTGCCGGTAGCCGATGTGGTGAGCGTGGACCGCGAGGCGCAGACCTTCGCGGTGATCGTGTGCGAGCCGGTGGCGGGCGTCGAACGCACCACCCAGGTGCTGCTGCTCGGCCGTGCGGAATTTCCGCCGCCGCGCCCCGTGCCGGCCGCGCAACCCGAGGCCCGTGCGGGCAGGAAGGGCTGATCGATGCAACCGACCCATCGCTCCAGCCGCATCCTGCTGCCGGCGAAATCCTGGTTCGCCTACCTGAGCCTGCTGGTTGCCCTCGGCTTGAGCTATATCCCGACCGGCCTGGCGCCCGGCGTGCCGGACTGGGTGGCCCTGGTGCTGGCCTTCTGGTCGATCCGTGAACCGCTGCGCGTGGGCATGGGGGCAGGCTTCGTATTCGGCCTGCTGGTCGATATCGGCCATGGTGCGGCGATGGGTCAGCACGCGCTGGCCTATGTGGTGTTGTGCTATCTGGCCAGCTCCGTGTCGCGCCGTGTGTTGTGGTTTCCGCCGGCGCAACAGGCCCTGCAGATGTTTCCGTTGCTGTTGCTGGTGCAGGTGATGATGGTGCTGGTGCGCCTGCTGGCGGGGGCCGAGTTCCCCGGCTGGTGGTACTTCCTGGCCAGCGTCACCAGCGCGGCACTGTGGGTGCCGCTGAACTACCTGTTGCTGCTGCCGCAGTACCGACCGGTGGATCGGGACGAAAACCGGCCGATCTGATGATGGAATTTCGCACTCCGGACGAGGAACTGGCGGGCTTCCGACGCCGCGTTCTGGTCGCGGGCCTGTTCGTCGCCGTGTGTTTCGGGTTGCTGGCGGCGCGCTTCTATTATCTGCAGGTGCTGCGCTACGATTACTACCACACCCGTGCGGAAGACAACCGCATCGCGCTGCTGCCGATGGTGCCTAACCGCGGCACCATCGCCGACCGCAACGGGGTGGCGGTGGCGCGCAATTACGCCGCGTACACGCTGGAAATCACGCCTTCGCGGGTGAGTGATCTGGAGGCGACGATCGATGCGCTGGCGCAGATCGTGCAGATCGAGCCGCGCGACCGGCGGCGTTTTCGCAAGCTGCTGGAAGAGAGCAAGAACTTCGAGAGCCTGCCGATCCGCACGCGCCTGACCGAAGAGGAGGTCGCGCGCTTCGTCGCGCGGCGCTACCAGTTCCCCGGCGTCGAAGTGCAGGCGCGCCTGTTCCGCGACTACCCGTTCGGGGAACTGGCGTCGCATGTGATTGGCTACATCGGCCGCATCAACCAGCGCGATCAGGAGCGCATCGAGGAAACGGGCGTGGTGGCCAATTACCGCGGCTCCGATTACATCGGCAAGAGCGGTCTGGAGATGAGCTACGAGGCCGAACTGCATGGCATCACGGGCGCCGAGCAGGTCGAGGTGAACGCCGGCGGGCGCGCGGTGCGCCAGTTGTCGCGCACGCCGGCGGTGACCGGCAATGATCTGGATCTGACGCTCGACATCGAGATGCAGAAGATCGCCGAGGCGGCTTTCGGCAATCGCCGCGGCGCGCTGGTCGCGATCGAACCCGCCACCGGCGGCGTGCTGGCGCTGGTGTCGAAGCCGACTTTCGATCCCAACCTGTTCGTCGATGGCATCTCCAACGAGGACTGGAAGTCGCTCAACGATTCGCCCGACCATCCGCTGGTGAACCGCGCGATTTTCAGCACCTACCCGCCGGGCTCGACTTTCAAGCCCTTCATGGCACTGGCGGGCCTGGCTGCGGGCAAGCGCACGATCACCCAGACGATTCCCGATCCCGGCTATTTCATGTTCGGCGGGCGCCGTTTCATGGACGACAAGATCGGCGGTCACGGCATGGTCGATCTGCACAAGTCGATCGTGGTGTCGTGTAACACCTACTACTATCAGCTCGCCAACGATCTGGGCATCGAAGGCATCGCCAATTTCATGCGTCCGCTGGGCTTCGGCTCGCGTACCGGTGTCGATCTGAATGGCGAGGGGGAAGGGGTGCTGCCGACGCCGGATTGGAAGCGCAAGCGGTTCCGCAAGAAGGAGCACCAGAAGTGGTTCGGCGGCGAGACGATTTCGGTCGGCATCGGCCAGGGCTACAACGCCTATACGCCGCTGCAAATGGCCAATGCGCTGGCGGCGGTGGTCAACGACGGCAAGATGTTTCGCCCGCACGTGGTGCGTCACGTGGTGAATCCGGTGACCGGCGAGCGACGGCTGGTGGAGCCCGAGCCGGTACGTCAGCTCGCGCTCAAGCCCGAACACCTCGCGGCGGTGCGTCAGGCGATGGTGGATGTGAACAAGGCCGGTACGGGCGCGCGCGCCTTTGCCGGTGCGCCGTATTCGGCCGGCGGCAAGACCGGTACGGCGCAGGTATTTTCGTTGCGCGGCCAGCGTTACGTCGAAGGCCGCGTGATCGAGCGGCTGCGTGACCACTCGTGGTTCATCGCCTACGCGCCGGCCGACAAGCCGACGATTGCGCTGGCGGTGCTGGTGGAAAACGGCGGTTTCGGCGCGCAGTCGGCGGCGCCGATCGCGCGCCAGGTGATCGACTTTCACCTGCTCGGCAAGCGGCGGGAGCAGCCGGCCGGCGAGGATGCCGCCGCGGTGGACGAAGGTGACGAGGAGCACGCCGAACATGGTGCCGCGGCGCATGAAGGCGCGCCCGATGCCACCCTCGTGCCGCCTGCTGCCGATCCGGCCGGAGGCCAAGTGCAATGACAGAACTGAGCTTTCATCCGCGCCATGTGCTGCGCGCCTTCCTGCGGCCGATCGATCCGCCCTTGATGCTGCTGCTCGCAGCCCTCCTCGGCTTTGCTTTCCTGGTGATGATGAGCGCCTCGCCCGAGCGGCTGCCGTCGCTGCAGGTGAATACGCTGGTGGCATTGGCGGCGATGTGGGTGGCGGCGCGCCTGCCGCCGCAGCGGCTGCTCAGCCTCGCGCTGCCGCTGTATGCGCTGGGGGTGCTGCTGCTGGTGGCCGTGGACCTCTTCGGCGAGACTTCGAAAGGTGCGACGCGCTGGCTGAATATCGGCGTGACCCGTATCCAGCCGTCCGAAATCATGAAGATCGCGATGCCGCTGATGCTCGCGTGGTACTTCCAGCAACGCGAAGGGCAGATCCGTCTGCGCGAATTCATCGTTGCGGGCCTGCTGCTGGTGGTGCCGGTCGGCCTGATCATGATCCAACCCGATCTGGGTACCAGCCTGCTGGTGACGGCGGCCGGCGTGTATGTGATCTTCTTTGCCGGACTGTCATGGAAGCTGATCGCGCCGGTGGTGCTGATCGGGGTGGTCGGCATCGGCGCCATCGTCGGTTTCGGCGATCACCTGTGCCAGCCCGGCGTCGACTGGTATGGCTTGCGCGAATACCAGAAGCACCGCGTGTGCACGCTGCTCGACCCGACGCAGGATCCGCTCGGCAAGGGCTTCCACATCATCCAGTCGACGATCGCAATCGGCTCCGGCGGCGTGCTCGGCAAGGGCTGGATGGACGGCACGCAGACGCACCTCGCGTTCCTGCCCGAACGGCACACCGACTTCATTTTTTCGGTGCTGGCCGAGGAATTCGGCCTGCTCGGCATCGTCGTGCTGCTCGTCACCTACCTGCTGCTGATCCTGCGCGGCTTCGCCATTGCCGCGACGGCGCCGACGCTCGCGAGCCGCTTGCTGGCGGGGGCGATCACGATGATTTTCTTTACTTATGCTTTCGTGAATATGGGCATGGTCAGCGGTATCCTCCCGGTCGTGGGGGTGCCCCTGCCCTTCATCAGCTACGGAGGAACCGCGCTGGTCACGCTGTGTCTCGGGATCGGGATACTCATGAGCATCCAGCGCAGCCGCCTGCTTGCGCAGGCTTGATCGCGGAGACCGCATGATGCCGACGCATACCGTTGAATCCAGCCCGCTGGCGCGCGCGCCGCTGTTCGCCGCCCTGCTGGCGACGGTGCTGGCTGGTTGCGCTACGACATCCCCCATCACCGGTCCGGCAGAGGCGGTGTCACAGGCGGTCCCGCCCGCGGGCAAAGGCTCCGAGGGCGTGCAGAAGCGCGGCGGCGGGTACTACAAGGACGACGGCCCCGGCGACAACCCGCCGGCGAACCTCGACGAGATCCCCGATGCACAACCGCGCGCCGAGCCCTTGCACCGCTTTGCCAACCGGCCGTACGCCGTGTTCGGCGCGAACTACGTGCCCGCCACCGCGGTGCAGCCGTTCCGCCAGCTCGGGCGCGCCAGCTGGTACGGCCGGCGCTTTCACGGCAAGCCGACGTCCAGCGGCGAAGCCTATGACATGTACGGCATGACTGCCGCACATCCGACGCTGCCGATCCCGAGCTATGCGCGCGTCACGCACCGTGCGAGCGGCCGATCGGTGGTCGTGCGCGTGAACGACCGCGGCCCCTTCCACAAGGGCCGCATCATGGATTTGTCCTACGCCGCGGCGCATCGCCTCGGCTATGTGAATGTCGGCAGTGCCGAGGTCGAGGTCGAGGCGATCGTGCCCGACGGCGTCGAGATGATCGCCACCGCGACGCCGGTGCCGCCACTGCGCGGGCGCAAGCCGGTGATGCTCGCCGCGCCGCAGCCCGTGGCCCCGCCCGAGCCCGAGCCGCCGCTGCAGCTTGCCGCAGCCGAGGCGACTGCACTGGACAGCGCGACGCGTGGCGTCTTCCTGCAGCTCGGCGTGTTTTCCACCGCGGCCAATGCCGAGGGGTTTCGCGGCATGGTGCGCGATGCCTTTGCGGAGTTTGCCGATCGGCTCGAGGTGCTGCACGACGGCAGCCGCTACCGCCTGCACCTGGGGCCTTTCGCGTCAACCGACGCAGCGCGCGGGGACGCAGAGCGCATTGCGCGCGAACTGAAATTCCGTCCGCTGGTGGTCAATCGCTGAATGTGCGCTGAACCAATCGGTGCCGGCGTTGGTCTGCTCCCCGGGGCCGAACTATAATCTCCGGCTTCGCTTCCTTTTCTCTTCCTCCCACAAGACTGCTGATTCTCATGCGTTTTTTCACCGCCCTGCTGTTCGCTGTCATTTCCCTTGCCGCTTCTGCCCAGACTGTCCCGGCGCCGACCCTGGCCGCCCGCTCCTGGCTGCTGATGGACCAGGCCACCGGCCAGGTGCTTGCGGCGCGCGAGCCCGATACGCGCATCGAGCCGGCCTCGCTGACCAAGCTGATGACCGCCTACCTGACCTTCTCGGCGCTCAAGAGCGGCAGCATCACGTTGCAGCAGGTGGTGCCGGTGTCGGAGAAGGCCTGGCGCATGGAAGGCTCGCGCATGTTCATCCAGCCCGACAAGCCGGTGGCGGTCGAGGAGCTGGTGCAGGGCATGATCATCCAGTCGGGTAACGACGCCTGCGTCGCGCTGGCCGAGCTGATTGCCGGCAGCGAGGAATCCTTCGCCCACCTGATGAACCGCGAAGCGCAGCGCCTGGGCATGAAGAACACCAACTTCACGAATTCCTCCGGCCTGCCCGACCCCAACCACTACACCACCGCGCGCGACCTGTCGCTGCTCGCGTCGGCGATCTCGCGCGACTTCCCCGAGTACTACCGTTACTACTCGCAGAAGGAATACCGCTACAACAACATCACCCAGCCGAACCGCAACCGCCTGCTGTGGCTCGACCCGACCGTCGACGGCCTCAAGACCGGCCACACCGCGAATGCCGGCTATTGCCTGATCGCGTCGGCGTTGCGCGGCCCGCGCCGCCTCGTGTCGGTGGTGCTGGGCACCGATTCGGACACCATCCGCGCGCAGGAATCGCTCAAGCTGCTCAATTACGGTTTCCAGTTCTTCGATACCGCCAAGCTGTACTCGGGCGGTCAGGAACTGTCGCGATTTCGCGTGTGGAAGGGCACTATCAACGAACTGCCGGTCGGTTTCGTGAACGACTTCGTGATGTCGCTGCCGAAGGGCCAGGCGGAAAAGATCCAGAGCCAGCTCACCAGCCTGCAGCCGGTCGTCGCGCCGCTGCAGAAAGGGCAGCAGGTCGGCACGCTGCAGCTCAGCCTGGACGGCAAGGCGATCGGCGAATACCCGGTCGTGGCGCTGCAGGACGTGCCGGTGGCGGGCTTCTTCGGCCGCCTGTGGGATACGCTGCGGCTGTGGATCAAGAGCCTGTAAGGCGCGCGGAGGCGCACATGAGCATCTGCTACCTGGACGGCACGTATCAGCCGCTCGCGGAGGCGCGCATTTCGCCGATGGACCGCGGCTTCCTGTTCGGCGATGGCGCCTACGAGGTCATCCCGGTATATTCGCGCCGGCCGTTCCGGCTCGATCAGCACATCGAGCGCCTCGGCCACACGCTCGCCGCGATCCGCCTGCCCAACCCGCATGATGCCGCCGGCTGGGCCGCGATCATCGCCGAGATCATCGCGCGTAACCCGTGGGTGGACCAGTCGATCTACCTGCACGTCTCGCGCGGCCCCGACGACAAGCGCAACCATGCCTTCCCGGCGCAGATGCGGCCGACCGTGTTCCTGACGAGCGAGGCGCTCGTCACCACGCCGGCGGCGCAGCTCGCCAAAGGCGTTGCGGCGGTCAGTGCGGCGGATTTCCGCTGGCTGCGCTGTGATCTCAAGACGACGGCGCTGCTCGCGAACTGCCTGCTGCGCCAGGTTGCGGTCGACTGCGGCTGCGCCGAGACGGTGCTGTTCCGCGACGGTTTCCTCACCGAGGGCGCGGCGTCGAACATCTTCGTCGTGCGCGATGGCGTGCTGCTGGCGCCGCCGAAGAGTCACCTGATGCTGCCCGGCATCACTTACGACGTGGTGCTGGAACTGGCCGCCCGCCACGCGCTGCCGCACGTGGTGCGCGAGATCCTCGAGGACGAGGTGCGCAGCGCCGACGAGTTGTGGATGACCTCGTCGACGAAGGAAGTGCTCGCCATCACCGCGCTCGACGAGCGCCCGGTGGGCTCCGGTGAGCCCGGCCCGATGGGGCGGCAGATGTATGCCTGGTATCAGGACTTCAAGACTACGGTGATGCGCGGTGGCTGACGAAACCCGACAAACCCTCATCGAATTCCCGTGCGAATTCCCGATCAAGATCATGGGCGCGCGCGTCGACGAGTTCGCCCAGGCGGTGGTCGCCGTGGTGCTGAAGCATGCGCCCGACTTCGATCCCGCGACGGTGCAGATGCGCCCGTCGAGCAAGGGCAACTACCTCGCGCTGACCTGCACCATTCATGCGGTGTCGCAGGCGCAGCTCGATGCGCTGTACCGCGAATTAAGCGCTCACGCGCTGGTCAAGGTGGTGCTGTAGTGCAGGCTGGCGACACGCTGCCGCCGGTCGTGCATCGCTTGGGTCTGGTCGATTACGAGCCGACCTGGGCGGCGATGCGCGCCTTCACCGACGCGCGCACGGCCGACACGCCCGACGAACTGTGGCTGTTGCAGCACCCGCCGGTGTTCACGCTCGGCCAGGCCGGCAAGCCCGAGCACCTGCTGCGCGAAACCGGCATTCCGCTGGTGAAGATCGACCGCGGCGGGCAGATCACCTACCACGGTCCCGGGCAGATCGTGGTGTACCTGCTGATCGACCTGCACCGCCGCCACCTCAAGGTGCGCGAGCTGGTGACACTGATGGAGCAGGCGCTCATCGACTGCCTCGCCGATTACGGACTGGCTGCCGAACGCAAGGACGGCGCGCCCGGCGTGTATATCGACGGCGCCAAGATCGCCGCACTGGGGCTGCGCGTGCGCAACGGCTGCAGCTACCACGGCCTGGCGCTGAACGTCGATGCGGACCTTGCGCCATTCTCGGCGATCAACCCCTGCGGCTACGAGGGCCTGCAGACCATCAGGATGAAAGATTTCGGCGTGACCGACGGCGTGGACCAGGTGGGCGAGCGGCTGCTCGCGCACCTGCTGCGCCTGCTGCCGCCGCACACCCCGGCCGCCGAACGGCCATAATGAATCGGGCGGCACAACTGCCCTGACACGACACAGAGAGACGAGAGACTTCGCCATGGAAACCCCCAACCGCAAGCAGCGTGGCGCCGACAAGACCGCGCGCATCCCGATCAAGATCGTTCCGGCCGAACGCCTGAAGAAACCCGAGTGGATCCGCATCAAGCTCGGCGCCGGCCACGAGGCCGAACGCTTCAACGAGATCAAGGCCACGCTGCGTGACCACAAGCTGCATACCGTGTGCGAGGAAGCGTCGTGCCCGAACATCCATGAATGCTTCGGCAAGGGCACTGCGACCTTCATGATCATGGGCGACATCTGCACGCGCCGCTGCCCGTTCTGCGATGTCGGCCACGGCCGCCCCGAGCCGCTCAATGCGAACGAGCCGAAGGAACTGGCGGAAACGATCGCGGCGATGCGCCTGAACTACGTCGTGATCACCAGCGTCGACCGCGATGACCTGCGCGATGGTGGCGCCCAGCACTTCGTCGACTGCATCCGCGAGACTCGCGCGGCCTCGCCGAAGACCGCGATCGAGGTGCTGGTGCCGGATTTTCGCGGGCGCATGGACATCGCGCTGGAAATTTTCGACCAGGCGGCCCCGGACGTCATGAACCACAACATGGAAACCGTGCCGCGGCTGTACAAGCAGGCGCGCCCGGGGGCCGACTACGAGTATTCGCTACGTCTGCTGAAGGAGTTCAAGGCGCGCCATCCCGACGTGCCGACGAAGTCGGGCCTGATGGTGGGCCTCGGCGAGACCGACGAGGAGATTCTCGAAGTGCTGCGCGACCTGCGCGCGCACGACGTCGAAATGCTGACGATCGGCCAGTACCTGCAGCCGTCGACGGGGCACCTGCCGGTGCTGCGCTACGTGCACCCCGACACCTTCAAGATGTTCGAGCGCGAAGCCCTCGCGATGGGCTTCAAGAATGCCGCCTGCGGTCCGATGGTGCGTTCGAGTTACTGGGCCGACCAGCAGGCCCACGGCGCCGGCGTGGTGTGACACGCCGCCCTGCGGGGTGAGCAGCACCGAAGGGCGTGGGTGCGGGGGCGTGTCCCCGGCACCCACGCCCTTCGCTTTTGTCGGCTTTATCGGTACAGGCGTTCGGCGCGCTCGTGGCGCTCCTGTTCTTCCAGACTGAGCGTTGCGGTCGGGCGTGCCAGCAGGCGCCCGATGCCGATCGGTTCGCCGCTGACTTCGCAGTAGCCATAGGAGCCGTCGTCGATGCGGCGCAGCGCGGCTTCCACCTTGTGCAGCAGCTTCAGTTCGCGGTCGCGGATACGCTGCTCCAGCACCTGTTCCTCTTCCTGCGTGGCGCGGTCGGCCTCGTCCGGCGTGGCCACCGTTTCGCGCAGGTGCGAGCGCGTCTCCTCGCTGTTTTCGCGCAACTCATCCTGCAACTTGAGCAGGAGTTGGCGGAAAAACTCCAGTTGCGCCGCGTTCATGTAGTCGTCGGCCGGCATTGCCAGCAGCTCGGCTTCGGAGAGCTGACCATTGCGGGTTGCTGTCGCGTTCATCATGGGTTCTCCGTGTTGCTGCCGTCTCGCCAATTCCGGCGGGGCGGTTCTGTCAATAAGTGAAAAGGCTGCATGACGGAAGCACATCAAGTCCGTGTGCGCGGTTATGCTGGTGTTCCGTCAAAGTCAGCCTGCCTGGAGACCGTCATGCGTTGCATTCTGAGAGCTTTCGCCCTGCTTGTCATCTGTGTGCCGGTATGGGCGGCCGGTTTGGCTAATATCACCGACGGCGAGGCCTCCGGTGGCCTGCGCGAGGCGCTGACCCAGGGGGCCAACCGCGCGGTGCAGGTGCTCGGTGCCAAGGACGGTTTTCTCGGCAACCCGAAGGTGAAGATTCCGCTGCCGGACGGGCTCGCCCAGGCTGAGCCGGCGCTGCGCATGATGGGCCGCGGCAAGGATCTAGACAAGCTGGTGACGGCGATGAACCGCGCCGCCGAGGCGGCGGTACCCGAGGCGAAGACGCTGCTGGTCGATGCTGTGAAGCAGATGTCGGTGGATGACGCGCGCCGGATTCTCGGCGGCGGCGACGACTCGGTGACGCAGTACTTCAAATCGAAAACGCAGACGCGCCTGACCGAGAAGTTCCTGCCCGTGGTGAAGGGCAGTACCGATCGCCTGGCCCTCGCCGAGCAGTACAACAAGATCGCCGGCCAGGCCGCGAGCTTCGGACTCGTCAAGGGCGAAGATGCGCAGATCGAAGGCTATGTGACGCGTCGGGCGCTCGACGGGCTGTATCTGATGATCGCCGAGGAAGAACGCGCGATCCGCAGCAACCCCGTGGCTGCCGCGGGCTCTCTGGCGCAGAAGGTGTTCGGCGCGCTCGGGCGCTAGCGGGCGGCTGCACGGCCTTGCGGGGCGGATGGCGCCTTCGGCTTATCCGCGCGACGCGGGGTACTTGCGTCCGCTTCGGTTGTAACGAACCCGAAGTCGCGGAGTTGATGCGGTAAAATTCGCGATGGCGCCGCCCGAGGGTGGCGCCAGTCATTTTCGCCGCACGCGATTCCCCCCAAGCAAGGCCCATGTCCGCCCTCCTCAATGCCCCGCAGCGCGAAGCGATCCATTATCTGGACGGCCCCAGCCTGGTGCTGGCCGGCGCCGGCAGCGGCAAGACGCGGGTCATCACGCACAAGATCGCGCACCTGATCAACGGCTGCGGCCTCAATCCGTCGAACATCGCAGCGATCACCTTCACCAACAAGGCGGCGAAGGAGATGCAGGAGCGCGTCGCCGGGCTGATGGGCGGGCGCGCGCCGGGCGGGCTGACGGTGTGCACCTTCCATGCGCTGGGGGTGAAGATCATCCGCCAGGAGGCGAAGCATTGCGGGCTGAAGCCGCAGTTCTCGATCCTCGATGCGTCCGATACGGTGCAGATCGTCGCCGATGTGTCGCGGGATTCGGACAAGGCGCGCTCGAAGGCGATGCAGTGGCAGATCTCGGGCTGGAAGAACGCGATGATCACGCCGGCGGAAGCGGCGCAGCTTGCCGACAATGAACTGGCGTCGGCCGCCGCGCAGCTCTATGCGGAATACGAGCGCACGCTGCGCGCCTACCAGGCGGTCGATTTCGACGACCTGATCAGCCTGCCGGTGCGCCTGTTCGAGGACAACCCGGAGGTGCGCGAGCGTTGGCAGAACAAGCTGCGCTACCTGCTCGTCGATGAATACCAGGACACCAACCGCGCGCAGTACCGCCTGCTGCGCCAGCTCTCCGGCGTGCGCGGGGCCTTCACCGCGGTGGGCGACGACGATCAGGCGATCTACGCGTGGCGCGGCGCCGATGTCGAGAACCTGAAGCTGCTGCAGCAGGATTACCCGAAGCTGAAGGTGATCAAGCTGGAGCAGAACTACCGTTCCTCGCGGCGCATCCTGACCGCGGCCAATACGGTGATCGCGAACAACGAGAAGCTTTTCGAGAAGCGCCTGTGGTCCGAGCATGGCGACGGTGATCAGGTCGTGGTGACCGCATGCCGCGACGCCGAGCACGAGGCCGAATGGGTGGCGTCGAAGATCAACGCGCACAAGTTCGAGTTCCGCACGAAATTCTCCGACTACGCGATCCTGTACCGCGGCAATCACCAGGCGCGGCTGATCGAGCAGCAGTTGCGCAACCAGAAGATCCCCTACGCGATTTCCGGCGGCCAGTCCTTCTTCGACAAGGCCGAGATCCGCGACCTGATCTCCTACCTGCGCCTGCTGATGAACGAGGACGACGATCTCGCCTACATCCGCGCGATCACCACGCCGCGCCGCGGCATCGGCGCCAGCACCATCGAGGCGCTGGGCAGCTACGCCGGGCGGCGTCATGTGAGCATGTTCGCCGCGAGCTTCGAGGAAGGCGCGGCGCACGCGCTGAGCGCGCGCCAGCTCGAGCAGGTGCAGGAGTTCGGCAATTTCATCAACCGCCTGCAGTACCGCGCGACGCGCGAGCCGGCGGCGCGCCTGCTCGAAGACCTGCTCGCGGCGATCCGCTACGAGGCGTGGCTGTTCGAGCACTTCGACACGCGCGAGGCGGAGTCGAAGTGGAACAACGTGCGTGACTTCGTCGGCTGGCTCGGCAGGAAGGGCGAGGCGGACGGCAAGAACCTGATCGAGCTGACGCAGACGATCGCGCTGATCTCGATGCTCGACAAGGAAGATGCGGAGTTCGACGGCGTGCAGCTGGCGACGCTGCATGCGTCGAAGGGGCTGGAGTTCAAGCACGTGTTCCTGATCGGCGTCGAGGAAGGCCTGTTGCCGCACCAGTCGAGCATCGACGAGGACAAGGTCGAGGAGGAGCGGCGCCTGATGTACGTCGGCATCACGCGCGCGCAGCGCAGCCTCAACATCACCTGGTGCGAGCGGCGCAAGGCCGGCAAGGAGACGCGCACCTGCGATCCGTCGCGCTTCATCGAGGAGATGGGCGGCGACATCAAGACCAACGACCGCAAGTCGAACGCGCCGGTATCGAAGGAGGAAGGCCGCGCGCGCGTCGCCAACCTGATGGCGATGCTCGAAGGGCGCGGCGGCTGAATCGGCGACGTCCCCGCCGGATGGTCGTCGGCACCGCAGCGTGACATCTACCCAATCCCGCATGAGTGGGCTATCAATACAATGTACTAGCCAGAAATGCGAGGACAGGGGGGAATCATGAGCCAGGACGTGGAAAGGATCGAGCACGACGTGCAGGCCGCTCTGGATGGCGAGGAGGCGTCGATTGCCGAGCGCGTGCGCGCCATCACGCTGCGGGCATTGTCGCAGGGCGTGCTGGATGCGGCGGCGCTGAGAAAGGTGATGGGGGCCGTGGTGACGGGCGCGCAGCAGGGCATTGCCCGTCCCGGCGGCGAGCGCACCGCAGCGCTGCGCGAGGCCGTGCGGGGGCTCGACGAGGCGCTGGTATCGGCTGCGGAAGCCACCCAGCTGGCCGTGCAGGAGGCCGCGTCGCGCACCGGCGAGTTCTCGCGCGAGAGTCTGAAGACGGCCGTGGATCAGCTCGGGGCGCTGGAATCACAGTTCGTCGATACGCTGGCCGATGCGGCGAAAAGTGCGAGCGGACATGCCCAGGCGACGCTGCGGGATCTTGCCGAGCATGCGCGCAACAGCGGCACGGCGGTGGGAGGACGGGTCGGCTCCGCGCTGTCGCAACTCGCGCGCGCCGTTCCCGCGGCGGCGCGCGAGCAGGTCGAAGGCGGCAGGCAGACGCTGCGCAACGAGGCGACCCTGCTCGCGAGCCTTGCGGCGGGGGTGCTGCGGGGCATTGCCGATCGCCTGCATGCGGCGCCGCCGGACAAGACCGAGCCCCCGCCGACTGACCGCAGCAACTGATGTTCTGGCAGGCCATCGGCGCCGCGCGCGATCTCGCGCGGGCGCACGACATCGCGGCCGTCCTGATCCGCTATGGCTTCGGCGACCTGGTGCGCCGTATCGGCATGGCCGAGGCGCTGGAGCGGGCCGGCAAGGCTTTGCACTGGCGTGCGCCGGAGGAGCTGGCGCGGCTGGAGCCGCCGGCGCGCGTGCGCCGCGCCCTCGAGGAGCTCGGTCCGACCTTCATCAAGCTGGGGCAGATCCTCGCGACACGGGTGGATCTGTTCGCACCGGAGTGGATCGCGGAATTCGGCAAGCTGCAGGATGCGGCGCCGGCGGTGCCTTTTGCCACGATCCGCGCGCAGCTCGCCGAAGATCTCGGCGAGGATCCCGCGACGGTTTTCGCGGCGCTCGAAACCAGCCCGCTGGCGGCGGCGTCGCTGGCCCAGGTGCACCGCGCCAGGCTTGCCGACGGACGTGAGGTCGTCCTCAAGGTGCGACGCCCCGGCATCCGCCCGACGGTCGAGGCCGATCTGCATCTGCTCGCGCGCCTCGCCGAGATCATCGACGCCGAAGCCCCCGATCTGCGGCGCTACCGGCCGCGCGAGGTGGTGCAGGAATTCACCCATTCGCTGCGCCGTGAACTGGACTTCGCGGCCGAGTGCCGCAATGCCGAACGCATTGCGGCGCGCTTTGTCGATCAACCGCACATCGTCGTGCCGGCGATCCACTGGCAGTGGTGCGGCGAGCGGCTGAATGTGCAGGACTACGTCGACGGCATCCCCGGCCATGACATGGTGGCAGCCGACGCCGCCGGCCTCGACCGCAAGCTGCTGGCGCGCCGTGGTGCCGCAGCGGTGTTGAAAATGATGCTGCAGGACGGCTTCTTCCATGCCGATCCGCACCCCGGCAATGTCTTCTACCTGCCGGACAACTGCATCGCCTTCATCGACTTCGGCATGGTCGGGCGCCTGTCGGAGACGCGGCGCTACGAGCTCGCGTTGTTGCTGCACGGACTGGTGAGTCACCAGTCCGAACTCGTCGCCCGGGTGCTGCTCGACTGGCGCAGCACCATCGACGGCGACGCGGACGCCGACCCCGCGCGCCTGCGCGCCGAAATCGACGCTTTCGTCGACCAATACAGCGGGGTACCGCTGAAGCAGCTCGATCTCGGCGCGATGCTGACCGATCTGGTGGCGATCCTGCGCGAACACGGGCTGGCGCTGCCGCCCGACCTGTCGCTGCTGGTCAAGGCCTTCATCACCCTCGAGGGCATGGGCCGCCAGCTCGACCCCGGGTTCGACATGGGCGCCGAGGCGGCGCCCTTCCTGCGACGCGTGCTGCTGGCGCACAACGCCCCGGCGGCGCTGGCGAAGCGCGGCTGGCGCGCGCTGAGCGGCACGCTGGACGTGCTCGCCGGCCTGCCGCAGGACCTGAGCGAGATGCTGCGTGCCGGGCGGCGCGGCAAACTGCAGATCCAGGTCGAAGTGGTGTCGCTGAAGCGCTTCGGCGAGCAGCTTGACCGCGCCGCCAGCCGCATGACGATCGGCATCGTCACCGCGGCGCTGATCATCGGCTCGGCGATCGTCATGACGGTGGTGCGCGATCCGGCGCTGGCCGGTCTGCGCACTTTCGGCCTGCTCGGCTTCCTCGGCGCCGCCGTCGGCGGGATCTGGGTGTTGCTCTCGATCTGGCGCGGGCGGAAGGGATAGCGGCACTCTTTCCGCGGCGCATGGGCCGCGCAATAGGTAAATTCATCTAGGCGCCTCGCCGATATACCCGATATTCGTGTGGTCTTTGCCGGCATACAGTGACAGCGACTCCCAAACCTCTGGAGCGCTGTCATGAAAGACCACAATCCGCCCACCGCAGCGCCCGCGACGTCGCCTTCGCGGCGGGCATTCCTGCGCGGCATCCCGGTGCTCACCGCGGCCGCGGCGATGGCGCCTGCCCCGGTGCTGGCCGCCGACGCCACGCACCACTGGGCGATGCTCGTCGATGTGCGCAAATGCATCGGCTGCCAGGCCTGCACCGTCGCCTGCATCCAGGAAAACGCGGTGCCGGAAGGCAGCTTCCGCACCTTCGTGTCGACCTATAGCGTCAAGCTCGCCGACGCCGAACAGCCGGCCGGCACTTACATGCTGCCGCGCCTGTGCAACCACTGCGACCAGCCGCCCTGCGTGCCGGTGTGCCCGGTCGGCGCGACCTTCAAGCGTGCGGACGGCATCGTCGTCGTCGATGGCGACCGCTGCGTCGGCTGCGCGTACTGCGTGCAGGCCTGTCCGTATGACGCACGCTTCATCAATCACGACACCGACAAGGCCGAAAAATGCACCTTCTGCGCGCATCGGGTCGACGCCGGACTGCTGCCGGCATGCGTCGAAACCTGTGTCGGCGGGGCGCGCATCTTCGGTGATCTGAACGACCCTGCGGGCGAGCTGCGGCGGCGGCTCGACGCGGCGAAGGCCGAAGTGAAGGTGCTGAAGCCCGAGTCTGGCACCGAACCGCGGGTGTTCTACATCGGTCTCGACGAGCGCTTCCAGGGCAGGGTCGAAGGCCAGGGCACGCTGTGGCAGCCGCGCGCAACGCACGGCTGAACGGCAACAGGAGACCGATCATGAATCCGGATATCGTCGAAACCGTCAATGTCGCGCGCGAAGTCGCGTGGCTGCCGTGGGCGGTGCAGTACTTCTTCCTCATCGGCCTGTCCTACGGCGCGTATCTCGTGTCGCTGCCCGGCCTGGTGTTCCGCCGGCCGGGCTGGGAAGGCATCTCACGGCTGGCGCTGCTGGCGGCGCTCGTCTGCGGTCTGACCGCACCGGTCGCGCTGCTCGCCGACCTGCACCAGCCGGGGCGCTTCTGGCATTTCTACGCCTACTTCACACCGAGCTCGTGGATGTCGTGGGGCGCGTTCTTCATCCCGGTGTATCTCACCGGGTTGATCCTGTACGCGTGGCTGGCGTTCCGTCCGGCGCTCGCGCGTCATGCCGATGAAGGCGGCAGGCTTGCGGGCCTCGCGCGTCGGCTCGCCTACGGCGGCCACGAGAGCCGCAACGCGCTCGTCGCCGCGGCGCTGCTCGCGTTCGTCGGCGCCGCGCTCGTCGCGCTCTACACCGGCGTCGAAGTCATGCTGGTGCGCGCCCGCCCGCTGTGGCACACGCCGCTGCTGCCGCTGCAGTTCTTCGTCACTGCGCTCGCCGGCGGATTTGGCCTGACGCTGCTGTTCAACCGCTACCTGTCCGGCCGTGGCGACCCGCTGGCGACGCGGCGCATGGCGAACGCGCTCGCGGTGACGCAGCTTGTCGCGTTGCTGGTCGGCGGCGTGTGGCTCGCGCTGGGTTTGAGTGGGCTGTCGCCGACTCACGCGCAGGCCCTCGCCGAGGTCGCGCCGTCGGCGAATTGGCAGTTGAGCGCCGTGTGGGCGGTGGCCGCGACGGTCGTGACCCTCGTGCTCGCGTGGAAGCGGCCGGGATCGGGTCTCGCGATCGGCCTGCTGGCGCTGCATTCGGCCTGGATGATGCGCTGGACGATCTTCATCGGCGGCCAGGAAGTGCCGAAGACCGGCGCCGGCTACTACAGCTACCAGCTGCCGTTCGGGCCCGAAGGCCTGATGGGCATCGTCGGCACCGCCGGGCTGTGGATCTTCCTCTTCGTCGTGCTGACAACGCTGCTGCCGCTCGATCGCATCGGCAAGTCCGGCGCAACCGGCGCTTGAAACGAGTTACAGGATAGCCATCATGAAAATCGAACGTCGCGAACTGATCGCCGCCGGGGGCCTGGCCGCCTTCGCCGTCGGCTTCTCCCAGACCCTGGGGCGCATGTTGTCGGGTCTCGTCGGTGACGCGCCGAAGGCGCACAACATCCACGGGCGCTCGGCCGAGCCGGAATTCAGCGTCGATCCGGCCACCGGCGCGCTACGCCCGAACCCGAACCAGCAGGTGAGCTACACCGCCTGCCTCGGCTGCACGACGCAGTGCGGCGTGCGCGTGCGCGTCGACCGCGCGAGCGGCAACGTGATCCGTGTGGCGGGCAACCCGTACAGCCCGCTGTCGACCGAGCCGCATCTGCCGATGAAGGCGTCCGTGAGGGACAGTCTGGTGGCGCTGTCGCGTTTCCAGGACAAGGGCCTCGCGGGCCGCTCGACCGCCTGCGGGCGCGGCAACGCGGCGATGGACCAGATGAACTCGCCGTTCCGCGTGCTGACGCCTTTGAAGCGCGTCGGCCCGCGCAACGGCGGCCAGTGGCAGCCGATCTCGTTCGAGCAGCTCGTGAGGGAACTCGTCGAAGGCGGTGATCTCTTCGGCGAAGGCCATGTGGAGGGCTTCGCCGCGCTGCGCGACCTGGCGACGCCGATCGACCCGGACGCACCCGAACTCGGTCCGAAGGTGAACCAGGTCGCGCTGCTGTCGAGCGTCAATGACGGCCGCGAGCCCTTCGCCCGGCGTTTCTGGAACCAGGCCTACGGCACGCTCAACTTTGTCGGCCACGGCTCCTATTGCGGCGGCGCCTATCGCTCCGGTTCGGGCGCGCTGTTCGGTGACCTGAAGAAGATGCCGCACGCGAAGCCGGACCTCGCGAACGCCGAGTTCGTGCTTTTCATCGGCACCGCGCCGGGCAATGCCGGCAACCCGTTCAAGCGCACCGGCACCCTGCTCGCGAAAGGGCGCAGCGAAGGCCGCCTCGAATACGTCGTCATCGACCCGGTGCTGACCAACGCCGACAACCGCGCCGCCGGCGAGCGCGGCCGCTGGGTGCCGATCCGCCCGGGCACCGACGGTGCGCTGGTGATGGGCATGATGCGCTGGATGTTCGAGAACGGGCGCGTCAACACCGCCTACCTTGGCTACCCGAACCTGAACGCCGCGGAAGCCGCGGGCGAGCCGTCCTTCACCAACGCGAGCTGGCTCGTCGTCGCCGAGAAGGGGCACCCGCGGGAAGGGCGCTTCCTGCGCGGTTCGGACATCGGCATCGCGGTCGCGGAAGAAGAGAAGCACAAGGACGCCGATCCCTATCTCGTGCAGGGGCCCGACGGCAAGCCGATGCCGGCCGACGTGGCGACCGGTCCGGCGCCGCTGGAAGCAGCGGCTCCGGTCATGGTCGGCGACAGGAAGCTGGCGGTGAATACCGCGTTCGAACTGCTGCGCGAATCGGCGCTGAAGTTGGGCCTTGCCGAGTACGCGGGGATCTGCGGCGTACCCGAAGCGGTGATCACCGGCCTCGCCGACGAATTCACCCGTCACGGCCGCAAGGCCTGCGCGATCGCCCACGGCGGCATGATGGCCGGTAACGGCTTCTATAACGCATACGCCGTCGTCACGCTCAACGCGCTGATCGGCAACCTCAACTGGAAGGGCGGCTTCGTCGTCAATGGCGGCGGCTTCAAGGACGCCGGCGCCGGTCCGCGCTACGAGCTCGAGACCTTCCCCGGCGCGGTGAAACCGAAGGGTACGCCGCTCGGGCGCAACGTGCCGTACGAGAAATCCGCCGAGTTCGCGCGTCGCAAGGCCGCAGGCAAGGCCTATCCGGCGCGCGACGCGTGGTTTCCGAACGCACCGGGCCTCGGCACCGAGTGGTTCCCCGCGATGTTGCGCGGCTATCCGTACGGCGTGAAGGCGCTGATCCTGTGGAGTTCGAACCCGCTGTACGGCATCGCCGGCCTGCGCCCGCTGGTCGAGAAGGCGCTCGCCGACCCGAAGAAGCTGCCGCTGATCGTGTCGGTCGATCCGCTGATCAACGAGAGCAATGCGTTCGCCGACTACATCGTGCCCGATTCGCTGATGTACGAGAGCTGGGGCTGGTCGGCACCGTGGAACGGTGTGCCGACGAAAGCGACGACCGCGCGCTGGCCGGTCGTCGAGCCGAAGGCCGCCAAGACCTCGCATGCGCCCGACGCTCCGGCGATCGGCATGGAAACCCTGTTCATTGCGCTGGCGCAGGCGATGAAACTGCCGGGCTTCGGCCCGGCGGGGCTCGCCGACATCGAAGGCAATCGCCTGCCGCTCGAACGGCCCGAGGACTGGTACCTGCGCGGCGGCGCGAACGTCGCCTTCGGCGGCAAGGCGCCGGTCGGCGACGCGACCGACGAGGATCTCGCGCTGTCCGGCGTCGAACGCCTGCGTCCGCTGCTCGAAGCGACGCTGAAGCCCGACGAGTGGCGCAAGGTGGCTTTCCTCTACACGCGCGGCGGCCGCTACCAGCCGGCGAAGGAGGCGCAGGACGAAACGAACCCCGAATGGCAGACCAACCGCTTCAAGAACGCGCTGTGGCTGTGGAACGACAACGTCGGCGGCACGAAGAACAGCCTTACCGGCAAGCGCTTCACCGGCTGCGCGACCTGGCAGCCGCCCGCCTTCGCCGATGGCACGCCGATGCGCGACGTGCACAAGGAGAGCGACTGGCCGCTACTCGTCGTCAGCTACAAGTCGGCGCTGCAGAATTCCTACAGCATCGCGACACGCATCACGTCGCTGCACCCGGACAACCCGGTGATCGTGCATCCCGAAGACGCAGCGCGGTTGGGGCTCGCGACGGGCGATCTCGCGCGCATCCAGACGCCCGGCGGCGAGGCGACCTGCCGCGTGATCGTGCATGAAGGCGTGATGCGCGGCGTGCTCGCGGTCGAGCATGGCTACGGCCACCGCGAGCTGGGGGCGCGCGCGCACACGCTGGGCGACGCGCGTCAGCCGGAGCGCCCGGACCTGCGCGCGGGGGTGAATCTCAATGACCTCGGCCTCGCCGACCCGACGCGCGGCAATCAAGCGATCTGGGTGGATGCAGTGTCCGGCACCTCGGTGCGCAACGGCCTGCCGGCGAAACTGATGAGGATCTGAGTTTCCGGGATTATCAAAACGGGATGTAACAGGATGACCCTATATATAAGCGAAGGTCTATATTGAATCGGAATGGCACCCGGATGCCTTCGGTGGCTGCCGGGTGGCAGATGTGCGTGTCGATGACATACGATGGAGGTTCCGATGAAACACAGGATACTGATTGCGGCGTGTGCTGCCGCATTGATGGCGGGCGGCGCCTACGCCCAGCCGGCCGGCGGTTTGCCGCCGATCGCTGACGATGCGCCGCTCTACGGCTCGCAGATCATGACGCCGCAGGAACGTACCGAACTTCGCGACCGGATGCGCGCCGCAAAGACGCTCGAAGAGCGCGAGCAGATCCGCACCGAGCACCATGCGCGGATGATGCAGCGCGCGAAAGAGCGCGGCGTGACGCTGCCGGACGAGCCGCCGATGCGGGGCGGACGGATGATGGGGCCCGGTGGCATGGGCCCCGGGTCCGGGGCGGGCGGCGGCATGGGGCCGGGTGGAGGCATGGGGCCAGGCGGCGGCATGGGCGGCGGGCCCGGCCGCTAGGCACGGCAAGCACGCATCGGCGTGGGCGGACGGATGCCTGCGCGAGCGCCGGCGCGCCGCTCAATCGAGCGCGGCGGGATCTGCGCGCAGCATCAGGCGCGCGAGTTCGGCGGCGCTGCCCACTTCGGTCTTTTCCATCACATGCTGGCGGTGCACATGCACCGTCTTCTCGCTGATATCGAGTTCGCGCGCGACGAGCTTGTTCGGCAGGCCTTGCGCGACCAGGCGCGCGACTTCCTGTTCGCGTGGTGACAGGCGGCCAAGCCGCGCCGTTGCCTCGTCGCGCAGTGCATTGCGTGAGCGGTCCTCGACGCTGCGTCGCACGGCGCTGGCGACCGCGTCGAGCAGCGCCTGATCCTTGAACGGCTTCTGCAGGAAATCGCACGCACCATGCTTCATCGCCTGCACTGCGAGTTCGACGTCGCCGTGACCGGTGATGAAGATGATTGGCGGCAGCGCGCCGCGTGCTTGCAGTCGCTCCTGCAGTTCGAGTCCGCTCATTGTCGGCATGCGGATGTCGAGCACCAGACAGCCGGGCGCAGCGGGCGGCGCGTCGCTCACCGCGAGATAGTCTTCCGCCGAGGCATGACTGGCGACATGCCAGCCGACCGATTCGAGCAGGAAGACCAGTGAGCGGCGAAAGGCCGCATCGTCGTCCACGACATGGATCACGCAATCATCGGTCGGCAGCATCGTCGGGTCGGGCGTCAGGCGTGGTTGCAGGGGCGCACGAGGGCAGGCTCAGGACGAATTCGCAGCCGGTGCCGTCGACAGGGGCTTCGGCGGTCAGGCGGCCGCGGTGCGCCTCGGCAATCGTACGACAGATCGACAGGCCCAGTCCCAGCCCGTCCGGTTTGGTCGTGAAGAAGGGCTCGAACAGCCGGTCTCGGCTCGTTGCGTCGAGCCCGGTGCCGAAGTCGCGCACCGCCATGTGCACGTTCCCGTCACCACCCCGAGTGATGTGCACGAGCAGCCGCTGGCGCTCCGGCGCGAGCCCGCGCGTCGCGTCGCAGGCGTTCTTCAGCAGGTTCAGCAACACCTGCTGGACTTGCAACGGATCGATCTCGACCGTCGTTCCCGGCCGGGTCTCGTCCGTCAGCCTCACCTCGGGCGCATTCGCCAGCATGCCGCGGAACAGCGCGATCGCCTCACGGACGATGGTGACCGGCGCAACACGCTCGCGCACCGCGGCGCGCTTCTTCGCGAAACCGCCGATGCGGGCGAGGATGCCCGCGGCGCGCTCGGCCTGGCCGGCGATTTCGCCCGCGGCCTCGCGCACCGCATCATTGGTGAGACGGCCATTGTCGACGCGCCGGACGAGGCTCTGGGCGTAGTTGCCGATCGCGGCGAGCGGCTGGTTCAGCTCGTGCGCAAGCGTGCCCGACAGTTCGCCGAGCACCGACAGCCGTGACAGGTGGTCGGCCTGTTCCTGGTTCGCGCGGATGCGCGCTTCGAGCGCCTCGCGCACCGCGAGTGCCGTGCGCAGTTCCGCGGTGCGGGTATGGACCTGGTGTTCGACGCGCACCGTGTACAGGATCCACGCCGCGAGCAACACTGCGAGCGCGACAACCCAGCGCCAGTAGCGCTCGGCGAGCGTCATCAGCGTCGGTTCGCGCAGATAGGCATACGGCCCGATCTGCAGCTCGCGGAACATCTCGTGCACCGCCTGGTAGTCGGCCGGCACGGCCCACGCCATGCCGTCCTCGGCTTCCGACATCGCCAGCAGCGCGATCGCCACCTCCTTCGCCAGCGCCGCCGGGGTGTGACGCAGCGTCGCGAGCGGCCAGTCGGGGTACAGGCGCGTCGAGCTTGCGCACGGAAAATCCGGTTCGCTGCGTGCGCCGAGCACCCGGAACGCGCTGCGCCATTCCTCGCGACTTTCGAGCAGGCAGCTGCGCACGATGCCGGCATCGGCCTCACCACGCGCGACGGCGTCGAACACCCGGTTCATCGGCAGGCCGACGACCTTCAGGCCGGCGAAATCGCGTTCCGGGTCGATACCCAGGGCCGCCAGTTCGCGCCACACGAGCTGGAAGCCGCCGAAGCCCTCGCGCGCGACGACCGCGACGCGCCGTCCGCGCAGGTCGGTGAGCGTGCGCAAGTCGCCGCTGCCGGCCTTCACGATCACCGCCGATCCGATCGCCCGTTCGGGGGTGCGCGCCGGCCCGGGGTCCAGCGTCAGGATACGGCTTGCGCCAAGCACGGCCTCGAGTTCGACATAGTGGCCCGGGTTGGTGATGACGAAATCGATCTCGCCCGCGGCCGACGCATCGTGCAGGCCGCGGTGGTCGAGTTGCACAAGGCTGACTTTGCGCCCGGGCATGGCCGCCTGCAGGCGGCGCACCACCGGCGACCATTCGTTGATCGCGGCTTCGGCGCCGAGGAAGGCGAGCACGCCAATGCGCACCGCGCCGGCGTCGTCCACCGCGTATGCGCGCACCGGTGCGAGGGCGGCGAGGAGGAACAGCGCTGCACCGAACAGGTAGTGCCGCGCGCCGGTAGTTGCAAGCATCACGCAAGCATCACGCCTTCGGCTCCACGGGTCAAGCCGCCGTCATGCCATGCCGCGCAGGAGACCGCAAGTCCGTGTGTGTGTAGTTCGTCACGGATGCCGCGGCGTCAGCTGCATGGCCGCGGATCGGCTCCCTTTACAATGCCCTCGGAAAACCAATTTCCACAAATGAATATGCCTTTGATTGAACATGGATTATGTTCCGTGGCAGGGCTGTTTCCTGTCGCGGCACCACGGGGTGCTTCGATACAAATTTTGGTGGAGGCCAGGCAATGAAAGCAATGATGAGGAATTCCCGGATTCGATCCAGCGCGGCCGCGGTAGCGCTCGCCGCACTCGCCCTTGTACCTGGCGCCGCGAGCGCGGACGAACGTCCCTGCGAAGCCCCGGGCAAACTGGTGCCCATCGCCGGGAAGATCCTCAACAACTCGCTCGGGCCGGGCGATACGCTCGGCACGCTGCAGGGGACGCTGGCTGGCTCGAAGAAGCTCAAATGCGGCATCCACGGCAAGGCCTTCTTGAATCCGGATGGTTCCTTTGGCGGTTTCACGCATTCGGTCGTTTGCGATGACACCCTCCAGGCCGAAAACGCTGTCGACAGCATCCATTCGCAGGTCATCTCGATCAGCCGATTCGACGGCTTGCCGAACTTCGGCTCCTGCGGCATCCCCGGCATGGACCTGCAATACGGAAGCTTTCGCGAGATTTCCGACCCGCAGGCCGGACGCGGACAGTTCTCCCCCACCGGTGGCGGGCGGCTGTACATCGAAGGCACGATCAATTGCGCCGGCGCGGTTGACATGAGTTTTACCGGCCACGTCTGCCTCGTGCGTTGACCGGCAACGACACGGCGCGACGGCATCGGCGAATGCCGCGCGCCACGTGTCCCGGCGCGCGGGTGGCCCCTATTTCGCGATCGGGGGTTCCTCGAATTTCGCCCCGCCCGAGTTGGCGAGATGGGCGACCGCACGGCGTACTTCCGTGTCGGTCAGATCGGCGCCGCCGCCGCGCGGCGGCATCTGGCGGATACCGCTGATCGCGTTTTTCGTCAGCGTGTCGAAACCCTGCGCGATGCGCGGCGCCCACGCGGCGGTGTCGCCGGCCTTCGGTGCGTTGAGTGCCCCCGAGGCATGGCAGCCGGCGCAGGTGCCCTGATATATCTGTTCGCCGCTGCGGTTGCCCGCAGCGACCTTCTGCACTTTCAGCACGACGCGTGCGATCGGCTCGATCAGGCGCGCGCGGGCTTCCGGATCCTCGCTTTGCGGCTTGCCGCAGGCGCCGAGCAGTGTCGCGAGCACGGCGACGGCGCTCAGCGCAAGGCGCCGTGCGGGGCGGAGGGGCTGGCGGGCAGGCCGATTATGCAGGGCGGACATGCAGGCTCCTTGTTCCATGTTATTGGGGAAAGCCAAAGTATATCCGCCACGCGGCCGTGGACCGGGTGGCGGATGTAGGGACCGCGAGGGCGCGAGCCTCGGCAGCGAGCCGCGCCGCGCAACGGTGCCTGGCGCACACAAAAAAGCCGGGGAGTCCCCGGCTGATTCGTTGGCTGCTGAACCGGTGCCGCTTACTGTACGCGGACCTCGACGCGACGCGCTTCAGCCGCATCGCCCCCGCCCAGCGTCACCGCCGGACGACGCAGCAGCACGCGCTCGGCGGGCACGCCGGCCGCGACCAGCGCATCGCGCACCGACAGCGCGCGGTTTTTCGCCACTTCGGCGTTTACCGCAGCACTCCCGCTTTCATCATGAAAACCCGACAGCAGCACCCTCTTCCCCGGCGCAGCGTCCAGCGCGACGACAACCGTCGCCACATCGGCCGGCGCGTCCGCGGGGAGCGTCGTCACGCCGAGGTCGAAATAGATCTTCACCAGCGCCTCGCCCACTTCCGCGACCTCGACGAATCCGCCTGCTGCCGCCGCAACCGGTGCATCGGCCGCACGCAGCTTCCAGGTGCCGAGTCCGATGACCAGCGCGATCACCAGCGCAATGACACCGAAAAGCACACCGATGACGACATTGAGTTCGCCGTCTTCCTGATCGAACATGTTTTACGCTCCAGTCATGGGGTTATCCCGCATATGCAGGGTCGGGCGAGAGTTTAGCCCAATCCCGTTCGCCATGTATCGGCCTGCATGGCGCGCGCGCACTGGCATCTGCCATGCAACGCGACGCGCCGGGCTGCGCGAAGTGCCGAATTCCTGTTGCCTGGGAGGCGGAGCGGGGGTTGAATGTGCGAAGCTCACGGCGCCGCGCGTCAAACGGAAAGGCTGCGGCGACGTCGCTTCCGCTCCATCGGCTGCAAGGGGAAGACACATGGATGCACCGAATCTCACCGAGAAGGCGACGGTCCTGGTGGTGGACGACACGCCGGACAACCTGTCGCTCATGTCCGGCCTGCTCAAGGACCGCTACAAGATCAAGGTTGCCAACAACGGCGAGAAGGCCCTGCGCATCGCCCGCGGCGAACCCGCGCCCGACCTGATCCTGCTCGACATCATGATGCCCGGCCTGTCGGGCTACGACGTGTGCCTGGCGCTCAAGGGCGACCCCGCGACGCGCGACATCCCGATCATCTTCCTCACCGCGATGACGGCGACCGAGGACGAGACGAAGGGTCTGGCGATGGGCGCGGCCGATTTCATCACCAAGCCGGTCAATCCCCCGGTGGTGCTCGCGCGCGTGGCGACCCAGCTGCAGGTGAAGGCCGCCGCCGATTTTCTCCGCGACCAGAACGCCTATCTCGAAGCCGAGGTCGCCCGGCGCACGTGCGAGCTCGCGGCGATCCAGGATGTCGCGATCCTGGCCATGGCCTCGCTGGCGGAGACCCGCGACAACGATACCGGCAACCACATCCGCCGCACCCAGTTCTACGTCAGGGCGCTGGCCGAGCGGCTCAGGGACCACCCGCGCTTCCGCCTGTTCCTCGCCGGCAACACCATCGACCTGCTGTTCAAGTCGGCACCGCTGCACGACATCGGCAAGGTCGGCATTCCGGACCGCATCCTGCTCAAGCCGGGGCGCTTCAGCGCGGACGAATTCGAAACGATGAAGGCGCACACGACGCTGGGCCGCGATGCCATCCTTCATGCGGAGCGGAAGCTCGGCATGGACGTCGATTTTCTCCGCCTGGCCAAGGAAATCGCCTATTGCCATCAGGAGAAATGGAACGGCTCGGGCTATCCGGAGGGGATCGCCGGCGACGCCATCCCGATCTCCGCACGCCTGATGGCGGTGGCCGATGTGTATGACGCACTGATCAGCCGGCGCGTATACAAGGAGGGCATGTCGCACGAAGCGGCGGCGGAAATCATCCGCGACGGCCGGGGCTCGCATTTCGATCCCGACATCGTCGATGCCTTCGTCGAACTGCAGGACGAATTCCGCGCCATTGCCGCGCGTTTCAACGATTAGGCGGACGCCGCCGCGCCAGACAGGAGCCGCAGGGATGAATCTTTCGATGATGGCGCTGGAACGCCGCACGCTCACAGCGAAGCTGCTCCTGGGTTTCGCAGGACTGTTGCTGGTTCTCGTCGCCATCAGCCTGCACTCCCTGTACAACCAGCAGCAGATGAACGACGAGCTGCAGGCGCTGTACGAAAACGAGCTGCTGGGCGTGTCGCACGTCAAGGAGGCGCGCATCCAGTTCGTGCAGATGGGCGACGCCTTGCGCCAGACCATCCTGCCGCAGACGCCCGGCGAACGCGACCAGGCGTTCCGCCAGCTGGCCGAGGCCGAAAGCCGCCTGCGCCGGGAACTGACCGAGGCCGCCCGGCTGTTTCACCGGGACGACAACCGTGCCCAACTGGTGCGCTTCGACGAACGCTTTGCCCTGTACAAGGCGCGCATCGCGCGGGTGGTCGAGTACCAGAAGAAAGGCGAGTTGAGCGATGCGCTGAGCGCGGTCGCGTCACCCGAATTCCAGCTCGCCGGCCAGGCCGCCGGCGACACACTGGCCGATATTGCGCGGGTCATGGAGGAGGAAGCCTACGAGGCCGCGCAGCGTGCCGAGCGGCGCATGGTGGTCGTCAAGCGGAGCACCTACGGCCTGATCGGTGGCGGCAGCGCCCTGGCGCTGCTCTTCGGCGCCCTCGTCGGCCTGTCCATCCGCCGTCCGACCGAACGCCTGCGCGCCGTCGTCGAGCAACTCGCGGCCGGCCGGCTCGAGCAACCCGTCCCGCATACGGAATATCCCAACGAGATCGGCGATCTTGCCCGCGCCATGGAGGTATTGCGCCTCGAGGCACGCAAGGTCCAAACGCAGCGCTGGCTCAAGACGCACCTGGCGGAGATTTCGGGCGAACTGCAGACGACCTCCAGCCTTGCCGAACTCGCGCAGAAATTCCTGTCGAGCATCGCGCCGGTGCTCAAGCTGGGCCATGCCGCGTTCTACCGCCACGACGAAGCCGGCGACCGGCTTGCCCTGCTCGCCGGCTACGCGCGCAGCGAGCCCGTGACGCCCGTTCCGCAGTTTGCCCTGGGGCAGGGTCTGGTGGGTCAATGTGCGCGGGAGCGGGCACCGATCATCCTCACCGAGCTGCCCGCGGACTACCTGCACATCGGCTCCGGACTGGGCGACGCGGCTCCGCGCGCGATTGCCGTATTGCCGGTGCTGCGCAACGGGCGTCTGCTGGCGGTGGTGGAGCTGGCCAGCTTCGACGTTCTCGGCGCCGCCGAACAGGCGCTGCTCGATGTGGTGATGCCGATCCTGGCGATGAGCTTCGAGATTCTGGAACGCAACGCGCGCACGCAAACCCTGCTGGAGGAAACGCAGCGCCAGGCGGAGAACATGGAGCAGCAGGCGCGACAGCTCGAAGAGCAGACGGTCGAACTCGAGGCGCAGCAGGCGTCCCTCCGCGAAACCTCCGCCGACCTCGCGATCCTGGAAGAGCGCAGCCGGCTGATCCTGGGTTCGGTCAAGGACGGCATCGTCGGCCTCGACCAGGATGGCGTGATCACCTTTGCCAACCCGGCCGCGCCGGCCATGCTCGGTTTTGCGGAAGTGGAGTTCGTCGGCCAGCACATGCACGCGCTGATCCACCACAGCTATCCCGACGGCCGAGCCTTTCCCCGCGACGACTGCTCGATGTACCGCACCGGACTGGACGGCCAGGCGCGCACGGTCGACAGCGAAGTGCTGTGGCGCGAGGACGGCACCCCGGTACCGATCGAATATTCAACCACCCCGATCCACAAGGACGGCACCCTCGTCGGCACCGTCGTCGTGTTCCGCGACATCACCGAGCGCAAGGCGGCCGAGAAGGCCATCGCCGACCAGCGCGCATCGCTGCAGTACATCCTCGACCACAGCCCGGTGGGCACCGCCTTCACCACCGACGGCGTGTTCCGCTACACCAACCCCGAGTTCACGCGCATGTTCGACAGCCGTCCCGGCGACTCCGCGCAGCACATCTACGCGACGCCGGAAGAGCGCCTGCGCATGATCGAGGACCTGCGCCGCGAGGGCTACATCCGTGACCGCGAAATGCGCCTGGTGGCCGCCGGCGGCGAGCTGCGCGACTTCCTCGTCACCTTCATGCCTTTCGCCCACGAGGGCGAGAAGGGCGTGATGGGCTGGCTGCTCGACATCACCGACCGCAAGCGCGTGGAGGCGGAAATCCTGCGCGCCAAGGAGATCGCCGAAGAAGCCACGCGCGCCAAGAGCGACTTCCTCGCCAACATGAGCCATGAGATCCGCACGCCGATGAACGCCATCATCGGCATGTCGCATCTCGCCCTGCAGGGCCCGCTCGAGCGCAAGCAGCGCAACTACATCGAGAAGGTGCACCGCGCCGGCGAAAACCTCCTCGGCATCATCAACGACATCCTCGATTTCTCGAAGATCGAGGCCGGCAAGATGTCGATGGAGACGGTCGAGTTTCGCCTCGAAGACGTCATGGACCACCTCGCCAATCTCGTCGGCATCAAGACCGAGGACAAGGGGCTGGAACTGCTCTTCAACGCCGCGCCGGACGTCCCCACCGCCCTCGTCGGTGACGCCTTGCGTCTGGGCCAGGTGCTCGTGAACCTCGGCAACAACGCAGTGAAATTCACCGACGCCGGGGAAATCGTCGTCGGCATCGACACCGTCGCGCAGACCGACGACGAAGTCGAGCTGCACTTCTGGGTCCGCGACACCGGCATCGGCATGACGCCCGAACAGTGCGACACGCTGTTCCGCAGCTTCAGCCAGGCCGACGCGTCGACCACACGCAAGTACGGCGGCACCGGGCTGGGCCTTGCGATCTCGAAAAACCTCGTCGAGATGATGAAGGGCCGCATCTGGGTCGAAAGCACGGCCGGCCGCGGCTCGACCTTCCACTTCACCGCCCGCTTCGGCCTGCAGGCCGAACCGATGGCGCGCCGCATGTTCCGCGCCGACGAACTGCAGGGCGTGCGCATCCTCGTCGTCGACGACAATGCCTCCGCGCGGGAAATCCTGTCGGCCATGGTGCGGCACTTCGGGCTGGCAGTCGATACCGCTTGGGACGGCAGCCAGGCGCTGGACATGATCGCCGCCGCCGACGCGCGCCGGACCGCCTACGACCTTGTGCTGATGGACTGGAAAATGCCGGTCGTCGACGGCGTCGAGGCGGTGCGGCGCCTGCAGGAGCATCCGCCCGCCAAGCTGCCCGCGGTGATCATGGTGACCGCCTACGGCCGCGATGAGGCGCTCGGATCGGCCGAACAGCGCGGCGTCGCAGTCAAGTCCGCGCTGACCAAGCCGGTCACGGCCTCCCGCCTCCTCGAAGCCATCGGCGAAGCCCTCGACAAGGGCGGCCTGGTCGAGTCCCGCGCACACGAGAACCTCGACGCCTCCAGCGCCGCGATGGCGGCCCTCGCGGGTGCGCGCGTGTTGCTCGTCGAGGACAACGAAATGAACCAGGAGCTCGCAAACGACCTGTTGCACCAGGCCGGCATGGACGTTGTCATCGCCGGCAACGGCCAGGAAGCGCTCGACATCCTCGCGCGCGACGCGCGCTTCGACGGCGTGCTGATGGACTGCCAGATGCCGGTCATGGACGGCTACACCGCCACGCGCGAAATCCGCCGCAATCCCGCATGGACGCACTTTCCGGTGCTCGCGATGACGGCCAACACCATGGCGGGCGACCGCGAAAAGGTCATCGCCGCCGGCATGAACGACCACATCGCCAAGCCGCTCAACGTCGGCGAAATGTTCGTCACCCTCGCAAAGTGGATCCGCCCCGCGACCGTCGGCGCCGGCAGCGTCGCACCGGCGGCGGCAAAAACCGCAGGCACCCTGCCCCCGCTGCCCGGCATCGACATCGACGCCGGCCTCGCCACGACGATGGACAACCACAAGCTCTACCGGCGAATGTTGACCCGCTTCCGCGACGGCCAAAGCCGCTTCGCCGAACAGTTCGCCGCCGCGCAGACCGACCC
>NZ_WTVQ01000099.1 GCF_012910955.1 Aromatoleum diolicum | reverse complement strand
GCGTTCGAGGGGCCGGGGGGCAATCCTGCGGCAGCGCCCCACCTGCCTTCGGGGCTCGTCAGCGTCCCGCCGGAGAACGTCGAATTCCGTTACGCCTATCACGACGGCGAGCCGGTGAAGGGCGCCGAATTCGCCGCCCGCCTGGCCGATGGCAGCACGCGCCACGGCCGCCTCGACGAGCGCGGCTATCTGCACCTCGAAAACGTCAAGCCAGGCGGCGTCGAGATCAGCGTGGGCAGCGACATCCGGCCCTACACGAACTTCAAGCTGCCGGCCCGGCCGGACGATGATCTCGATGTCTGGATGAAAGGCTGATCGAGGTGATGGGGAGGCGTGGGGGCTCTCGTGCCCATGCAATGAGACCGGAACAAAACAACAAAGTGAAGACGAATCATGGATGAGATCCTCGACCGCACCTGGAGCGGCATGGGTGAGGCTTGGGAGTGGCTGCGCGGCGTCATCCTCGGTGAATGGGAAGACGGCCGCTCAACCAGCCAGGTGGTTACCGATGCGCTGGCCGGCCTGGTGCCCGGCGTCGGCAGCATCATCACCTTGCGCGACCTGGTGGCCGTCATCGTGCGCCTGGTCAAGCACCCCGAGAAGCGCGACGACGTCGACGAGTGGATTCTGCTCATCGCGATGCTGCTGCCCTTGATCATCACTCTCATCGGTGCCGCCGCTGTGGGCGTGGGCGCGCTGATCGGGGCGGAACTGGGCGGCTTCCTGCGCGCCGTGGCGCTCATGCTGGTGAAAAAAGGCGGCGTGGGCCTCAAGGCCATAATCGAATTTCTCCAGGCCCATGGCTACGGCAACGCCGCCAAGGCACTCGGCGAGGTCAGATTCAGCCGCTACCGGCAGGCGGTCGTCGATGGCCTGAACGGGCAGATCGACAAGCTCGCCCACCTGGTTCGCACCTTCCAGGCCCGTCTGCGCACACTCTCTCCCGACTCGCTGCCACGCTGGCTACCCGGCCGCGACCGCATGATGCGCGCCATCGACCATTGCACCGTGTTTGTCCAGCAGCTCGACGCCCTGCGCGTCGCCGCGCGCAAGATGATCCCGCTGGCGCTCATCGAAATGGACAACCGCCTCGCCGCCCTCATGGCCGGCAACCTGCGCGCCGCCACGCAGACTACCCACACAATCGCCACGGGGCTGCCGGCACCGGTGGTCTATACACTCGAATCCCATACCGCACACGTGCATGGCGGCACGATGCTCCGCAACACCACGCCGCCTGAACCGCACAATACCCGACGCCTGCCCGAGCGACATATCATCGCCCTCGCCGGAAAACGCGAATACAAGTTCGTCGACATGGACGGCCGCCCGGTGGGGGCCAAACCCTATCCCTAAGGGACTTCCCGTCAACCTCATCCTCTTGCAGACCGGCCGTAGGCCGATCGTGACGTCGATCACGTACTCATCGTCGGACCTCCGCGATCACGCGCGTGCATGACCGGTTTTCGACTGCCG
>NZ_WTVQ01000098.1 GCF_012910955.1 Aromatoleum diolicum | reverse complement strand
TCCAGCCTCTCGGGCAGCAGCGCCTCCTGTGTGCGGCTCTGACCTTCGACGAAGCGCTTCATGGTCACTGATCACGCTGATAACAATGCAGATATCATACAACATCGACCGTTTTTACACAGCCTCGGCCAGAAGCGGCCGTTGGGCGTAGAACGCCGGTAGCAAACGTCCGTGCAATATAATAGTATGCTTATTGGCTAGATGCTGTTTTGCTCCAATATAGTTGAGAACGACAAGATGCTCAAAATTAAACGCGGCAGCGTATTTGATGAAAAATGCGATCTGATCGTGCTCCCATGTAGTTCGAGCGGCACCGTAACCAGCTGGGTAAAGCGCGAGATCGAACAAAATAATCTTCCGTTCCCAAGTGGGCTCATCCCATTTGGTCAAGTCAGGCTGCTTTCGACGGAGGCCAGATATACGAAGGCGGATTTTGTTGGCTATGCAGCCTCAGTGGACGCAAAGACAACAAGATCAAACCTTTCTGCAATTGAGAAAATCGCTTCTTCTCTAATCCTTCACTGCAAGCAAAACGACTGCTCCATCGTCAATATTCCACTTCTAGGAACCGGGGCAGGAGGATTAGATGCGGCAGCGGTTCTTGAAGTTTACGAAAAAATAATAGGCAGAGAGTCTTTCACTCTAAATGTCTTTGCTCCAGACAAAACAACGTACCAGAACATATTAAATGAGACACCTGAACACATCAGCAACACGGATGCACAAATTGAGCATCCGCGGGTCTTTATTTCTTATTCATGGAAAGATGATTCTGTAAAAAACTGGGTATTTGAGCTCGCGCACCATTTGTGTGCGAACGGGGTTGACGCCAGACTGGATAGGTTTCACCTACGTCCAGGGATGGATCTTCCGCAATGGATGACTAAACGAACTTATTAAGGCCAGCAAAGTCCTTTTGATTTGCGATTCCCATTACGCAGAAAAGGCCGACTCAAGGAAGGCTGGAGTTGGGTGGGAAACCATGATCATTCAAGGCGATATGATGCTTCAAGGGGAGGCAAATACAAAATACATTGTTATCGCGTACGGAGATTTTGAAAAAAACACCCCAATCTACATGAAGTCAAAGCTTGCAATTTCAAAATCAGAAATTGATAAAGACATTAACGCACTTCTTCAGCATATTTTTGAAATTGATACCGCCCCAGAGATTGGAAAAATTCCTGAGTGGGTGCTGCAGAAGAAAAAAAGTGCGAAAATCTAACACTTCCTAAGGGACTTCCCGTCAACCTCATCCTCTTGCAGACCGGCCGTAGGCCGATCGTGACGTCGATCACGTACTCATTTTCAGCCCTCCGCGATCACGCTCACACGTGACCGGTTTTCGACTGCCAGCATCGCCATGGACAAAGACAGAGCAGACTGCCTTTCCCTAATCGGCCTTGTTCGGCGCGCCAGCGCCGGGGCCCTGCGATTAACCGCACCGGCTGGCCTCAATCAGTCGTCGGCGCGACCGGGGCG
>NZ_WTVQ01000097.1 GCF_012910955.1 Aromatoleum diolicum | reverse complement strand
ACCGCCAATCCGCTCGTCTTTACCGCCACCTTCACGGCGACCGACGGCTTCTCCGGCACCGCCAGCGTGAGTGTGGCCGACAACCTCTACACGAATGCGGCGGGCAACCTGGGCTCCGGTGGCAGCGACACGGTGCCGGTCGATCGCAGCAACCCGACCCTCACCGTCGATATCGTCGATACCGCGCTCAGCGACACCGACTCCAGCTCGCAGGTGACCTTCACCTTCAGCGAAGCGCCGGTCGGCTTCACCGCGGGCGACATCGTCGCCGTCGGCGGAACCGTCACCAACCTGCAGGCAACGGCCGATCCGCTCGTCTTCACCGCCACCTTCACGGCGACCGACGGCTTCTCCGGCACCGCCAGCGTCAGCGTGGCCAATGACCTCTACACCGATGCCACGGGCAACCTGGGCTCGGGCGGCAGCGACACGGTGGCGGTCGATCGCAGCAATCCGACCCTCACCGTCAACATCGTCGATCCCGCGCTCAACGACGGCGACACGAGTTCGCAGGTGACCTTCACCTTCAGCGAAGTGCCGGTCGGCTTCACCGCGGGCGACATCGTCGCCGTCGGCGGTACGGTCACCAACCTGCAGGCGACCGCCGATCCGCTGGTCTATACCGCGACCTTCACGGCGACCGACGGCTTCTCCGGCACCGCCAGCGTGAGCGTAGCCAATGACCTCTACACCGATGCCGCGGGCAACCTCGGCTCGGGCGGCAGCGACACGGTGCTGGTCGATCGCAGCAATCCGACCCTCACCGTCAACATCGTCGATCCGGCCCTCAGCGACACCGACACCAGCTCGCAGGTGAGCTTCACCTTCAGCGAAGCGCCGGTCGGCTTCACCGCGGGCGACATCGTCGCCGTCGGCGGCACCGTCACCAACCTGCAGGCGACCGGCGATCCGCTGGTCTTTACCGCGACCTTCACCGCTGATGACGGCTTCTCCGGTACCGCCAGCGTGAGCGTGGCCAATGATCTCTATACGGATGCCGCGGGCAACCTCGGCTCGGGCGGCAGCGACACGGTGCCGGTCGACCGCAGCAATCCGACGTTGACCGTCAACATCGTCGACGAACAACTCAACGACGGCGACAGCGGCTCACAGGTCACTTTCACCTTCAGCGAAGTGCCGGTCGGCTTCACCGCGGGCGACATCGTCGCCGTCGGCGGCACGGTCACCAACCTGCAGGCGACCGCCGATCCGCTGGTCTTTACCGCCACCTTCACGGCGACCGACGGCTTCTCCGGCACCGCCAGCGTGAGTGTGGCCGATGACCTCTACACCGATGCCGCGGGCAACCTCGGCTCCGGTGGCAGCGACACGGTGCCGGTCGATCGCAGCAATCCGACGCTGACCGTCAACATCGTCGATACCGCGCTCAGCGACACCGACTCCAGCTCGCAGGTGACCTTCACCTTCAGCGAAGCGCCGGTCGGCTTCACCGCGGGCGACATCGTCGCCGTCGGCGGCACCGTCACCAACCTGCAGGCCACCGCC
>NZ_WTVQ01000096.1 GCF_012910955.1 Aromatoleum diolicum | reverse complement strand
CCAGGTATCTATAGCGATACGGGGTTGATGCCGAGGGGCAAGTCGATAAGGGTTCAGATTTGCAAGGCGCCTTGACGAAGTGATCGCGGATCAGCCCTGTATCTTCTTGGCAGTGGGCTGATGCCGAGGGGCAAGAGTATGAGGTCCGGAGCAATCCGATTCGCTGGGCATCGACCCCGCCCTGTTGCTTGGGTACTCTTGCCCGCGGGCATCGGTCATGCCACCGATTAAGAACGTGGGAGAGCCTCGCGAGTTCGTCCCGACGATGTGGAGCCAAGGTTGCGTGGCCGAGCTGGCGCAGGCAAGAGTAACGAGATAGTGGCGCAACAGGCGGCCACGAATCAAACACCTGGAAGTGCTGCCCAGCATCGAGCCCGAACAACCTGGTAGGGAGGATGCGATGCAACGACGCACCGTGGGTATTGACCTGGCGATCAGTGCTGTCCAGGTCGCTCAAATCTTCGACGACGGGGTGCCGGTGGGTAAGCCACTGCGATTCCGGCTGACGGCCAATGACCTGAAGCAGTTTGTTGACGCCGTCGTGCGCGATGTTCCGCTCGGCGTGCCGATCGTCGCAGTCATGGAGCCAACCGGGATGGCGTGGTTTCCCGTCGCCTCGTGGCTAGAGGGCGTGGGAGTCCGGGTCATTCGCGTAAAAGGGCAACGGGTCAAAGCCCTTCGCCAATACCTGAGCGAGCATGCGAAGACCGATTTGGCCGATGCTCACGTGTTGGGCGCGCTCCCCAGCTTTGGCTACCGGTCGCTTGATCCCGTGCATGTCCCTTCGCCACAACATCACGCATTGCAGCGCCTGACCAAACAACGTCACCGTTACCAGGAGCTCATCTGCTCGTCGCGTCGTCGAATCCTCGATCTGATCCGCTGGGCCTGTCCGGAGCTCGAGCCGGTTCTGCCCGACACGACGACGCGATTGACTCTGGCGATCCTGGCCGACTTCTTCGATCCGCACCGTGTTCTCAAGACGCGCCGGGATACTTTGGCGCGCTTCATTGCCGACAACGCTTCCGGCAATCACCCGCATAGCGGTCCCTTTGTCGACGACCTTGTGAAGTCCCTGAAGGAGACAGCGCGCAAGACGATCGCCCTGCATGCTGACCGGCTCGACTTCCAGGCACTACAGTTCGAGGTTCGCCAGGAAGTGGAGATGCTGAGACTACTCAGCCAGAATATTGCCGAATTGGAAAAGCGCAGTGAGCTCCTCTACGAACAGGTGCATCCATCGGATGCCTTGCGTTCAATCCCGGGTATCGGCATAACGCTGGCGCCGTTGCTGGCCGGCGTGATCGCCCGCACTGAACGATTCCGCAACGAGCGCCAGATTCGAGGCTTCTGCGGACTGTTCCCGAAGAAGAACTCCTCAGGCGGTATTGAACGGCCCGGACAGCGGATCACCAAGAGTGGCAGTGACCGGATCAAGCGTGCCTTGTTTCTGGCCGCTGACACCGCCCGCAAAATCGATCCAGACCTCGCAGCAGTCTACTGGCGACTGATGGTGAAGAAGGGCCATCACCATAAGCAGGCGATCTGCGCCGTCGCAACGCGGCTCGTCAACCGGATCTACAAGACGATGAAGACAGGACAGCGCTACATACTTCGCGGTCCGAATGGTCAAGAAATCAGCGTCGCCGAGGCCAAACGGATCGTTCGTGACCAATTCACAGTTCCAGAGGAAATCCGACGAGCCCGACGCCGCCACGTTGAAATCGCGCCTTCTCCTGCTTGACAGTCGGTACGAGATCA
>NZ_WTVQ01000095.1 GCF_012910955.1 Aromatoleum diolicum | reverse complement strand
GGGTGGGTGAGGGGCGTTTTGGCGAGCAGGATCTCGCCTGGATCGGGCGGCCGGCGCAGCTCGAGTCGGCCACGCAGATTCTGCGTTCGCTGGCCGCGAGGCTTGGGCGGGAGCCGTTATTAATCGGTGACGGGGCGAGGCCGGTGCGGCGTATTGCATGGTGCACCGGTGGGGCGCAGGGGTACTTTGAACAGGCGATTGCTGCCGGTGCGGACTTGTATGTATCGGGCGAGATTTCCGAGCAGACCGTGCATCTGGCCCGCGAGTCGGGAGTCCCCTACATCGCTGCGGGGCATCATGCCACGGAACGCTACGGGATTCGTGCCCTGGCGGCCTATCTGGTCCGGCAGTTCGGACTCGACGCACGATTCGTCGATCTGGATAACCCGGTGTAGATGTACCGGCCGCGCAGGGCGGCCTGTCCGAGGGGGCGCCGCTTCAGTTCAGTGCCTGCGGTATCGCCTCGGGTGAACTTGCGGGTGTCGTGTCGGGTGCCGCGGCACTGGGCTCTGCCGGAGGTCTGTACGGTCCGAGATGTTCCTCAAGGACCGCCGCGAGCATCAGAATTTCGTCGATGACGCTGAGCGGGAAACCTTCGCGCGTGCCGTCGCGGTTGTCGCGCAACAGGTTCTCCAGATAGGCCTGACACTCCCGGGTTCCCCAGAGTTGCTGCACGTTCTTCATTACGTGAGCCATCTGCTCCATGGTGTGCTTCGACTGGCGGGCTTCGTCGAAGGTGTCCCAGGTAACGGATTTGACGTTGAAAGTCTTGTTCAGCTGTCGCGCAAGGGCGTCGAATTCGTCGCGCAGGTCGGCCGCGCGATAGACCTCAAGCAGCTTGAGCCACGGTGTGACGGCTTTCCTGGGATTGGATGCAATGAATTCGGCGAGCGTGTCTGCGGCGCCCTGAATGCGCCCGAAGCCCATCATGATCTCGGCGAGCTCGATCGCCGATTCGTGCTCTTCTGCCGTCTCGTCTGTCGTCGCGAAAGGCGTGATCGGCGCGATTGGCGGCATTGGCGCGTCGATTGCTTCATCGGCCGTTTCCCATCCCAGGGGAGCGCGCGCGACAGGGAGGAGCGGCGTAGCGGTGTGAGGCGGCGTGGTGGCCGCCGGGCCGTCCGTTTTCCCTTGCGGAGCGCCAAAAGGACGGGCGGCGGGTGCAATCCTGGGTTCTCTGACGGGTTTCGAGCGCCGTTTGCTATCTTGCTCGGCAAGGCGCTCCACGCGACGGCGGCGCATCCACAGTAGCGCAGTGGCGAGCGCCAGCGATGCGCCGCCGAGCGCAATGGTCGAATAGAACCAATCGCTCGCGAGCGTGCGCTTGGGGGCCGGTGCGGGGGCAGGCGCAGGTGCAAGTTCGGGAGCGGGGGCAGGCGCGTCAATGGGAGCAGGCGTCCTGACGGGGGGGGCGGGTGCCGCGGCGCCGAGTTGCGCGCGCTCCATCATTTGCGCCTGGACTTCCTCGAGCTGGCGGATGCGATCGTTCAGCTCGAGTTGCGTGATGATGGTGCGGTCGACCGCCATGGTCACCATCTGCTCGCGGCGCAGCTGATCCCGCTGGGCATCGCTGGTTGCGCCGATGCGGCCAAGGCTTCCCAGTTCGGTGCTCATTCTCAGGCCGCCGCCCGGGACCTCGTCGATGCCACCGCCAAGCACCAGCCGGTCCTGTTCGCGCGCGGGCGTAGCCCTTGGTCTCGCCGCCGCTATTGCAGGCTTTGTGGCGGAAGAGGGCAGGGGTGTCGCGGGGCCGGACTCACGGGGGGTGCG
>NZ_WTVQ01000094.1 GCF_012910955.1 Aromatoleum diolicum | reverse complement strand
GCGTCGTACTGGTCGGACGCGAGCGCCGCCCACGAGTCCTCGTCGAGGTAGAAGGTGCGCTTGCTATACACATGGCGCTTGCCCTCGCGCAGCGTCGCTTCCACCACCCACACGCGGTGCAGCTCCCAGCGCACCAGGTCCGGGTTGAGGTGGTTGGGCTTCAGCAGATCGTCCTGCTTGGCCTGATACACCGCGGCGTAGGCGTTGTACGGTACATACATCTCCTTCTTGCCCACGAGCTTGAAGTCGAAGCGGTCCATCGAGCCGATGAAGATGAAGATGTCGTCGAAGGTGTTGCCCCCGGCGGTGCCCGGGTTGGGCGTGTCGTGCGAGAGATCCGGGGCGACCTTCACGCGCCGCTGCCCCGGCAGGTAGGTCCACGCGCGCCGGTCCTTGGTGCCGATGTCGAGCGGATCGACGATCAGGAGCGCCTCGCCCGCACGCCGTGCCGGGCCGGTGTAGGTGTTCTTGATGCGCCAGTAGATTTCGGCCGAGCTCTTGCCCGCATCCCAGAACGGGAACTCCTGGACGTTCATGCCTTCGGTGGCGAGCGTCGTGCGGCCGCTCGCATCGACGTTGAGGTTGCGGTACTTCACCTCGTAGGCCTGGCCGTTGTAGCGCACCAGGTGGTTCCACATCGCCTCATAGCCGGTCTTGGGGATCGGGAACGGGAAGCCCGCGTGCGCGCCTTCGATCGAGCGCCCGTCGTTGTTGGTCTTGGCCTGCGTCGCGATTTTCGCGGTGTTGTCGGCGACGAACTTGGGGAAGGCGACGCTGCGGTGCGTCGGGTACACGTCGACACGGAAGCTCGGGTACTTCTGCAGCAGCGCCTTGGTCCCTTCGGTGAGCTTGTCGGCGTGCTGCGCCAGGTTCTTGGCGTCGATCACGAGACGCGGCTTGTCGGTGGCGAAGGGGTTCGGGCGGATGCCGTCGCCCGGCTTGAAGCCCGCCGGGGCGGTGGTGAGCCCGCCGGTGTACTCGGGGATGGTGCCGTCCTTGTTGCCGGCGCGCTCGGCGCCGACCGCGGTGAGCGTGGTGCCGAGCTTCTTCGCCTCGTCGGGCGTGATCGCGGCCACGGCCGCACCGCTCAGGGCCAGCGCGAGTGCGGCCGACAGCAGGGTTTGGGTGAGTTTCATGGGGGTCCTCCTCCTCAGAAGGTCGTCTTAAGTGTCAGGCTCACGAAGCCGCGATCCTGCAGCAGCGTGGTGAAGCCGTTTTGTGTCGTCACGGCGGTGCCGTTGTCGCGGTACTTGCCGAAGTAGTCGATGTACTTGAGATCGATGCGGTACTTCTGGAACACGTCCGCCGAGAGGCCTACGCTGTAGTTGCCGTTGCCCTCGTTGCCGCCGAATATCGTCGGGGCGTTGCCGGAGAGGCCCACCGACACCGCGAGCGGCGCCGACAGATCCACCCCCGGCAGCACCTGGTACCAGGTCGGGGTGAAGGCGAGCGCGAGGCCGAAGAAGTCCTTCGTGGTGCAGCCGTCCCACTTGTCGCGGCCGGTACACGGGGCGAAGCCCGTCGCGTAGAAGAGACGCTCGCCGCTACGCACCTTGTCCCACTTGGCCCAGGTGAGCTCGGCCGCCCAGCTCGCGGCATCGAACACCGGGGTGTCGGAGATCAGGCCCAGCACGTTCACCAGCGCGTGGAAGGTGTCGCCGCGCGGGCCGGGGGTTTCCCCGTCCTGCGGCAGGCCCGTCGGCGAGATGCCCAGCACCTGCGAGTTGAGCGGGGTGTTGCGGCGGTAGGAGACTTCCGCACCGACGCTCACGCCGCCGATGTTCTTGGCCAGGCTCACGCCGAAGAGGTCGATGTCGTCGGCGTAGATGAGGTTGTAGCGGCTCACCCCCGGCCCGACGCGGGTGAGAAAGGTCTGCGGCAGCTTGTCGGCGTAGCGGCGGTAGTAGACGCCGAGCGTGCCGTCGAGCGCCTCCGGCGACCAGCGCAGCGACACGCCGTATTCGCCCGCCTGCTTCGGTTCGACCGGCTTGCCGTTGGCGGCAAAGCCCAGCCCGGGACTGATGAAATGGCGGTCCGGGCCGTTGAAGGCAAAGTCCACCGGGCCGAGGTAGGTGCCGCCTTCCGGGTAGCGGTAGGCTTCCCACTGCATGAAGTATTGCGCCGACACCGACAGCGTGTCGGTGAGCTGGGCCTGGCCCGAGAGCTGGTTCAAGGGGCGGAAGAGTTCCTTCGCTTCGGCCCCCGGGGTCGCAAACCCCTTCTGCAGGTCGAGCGGCATCTGCGCGTACGACACGCTGTGCAGCGCGCCACCGAGGAACAGCGATTCGCCCCAGAACACCGTGTGCCGGCCCGCCTTCAGGCGCACCGGCACGCTCGCGGCGTCGAAGTTGGCGAACACGAAGGCGTCGAGCACTTCCCCCGAGGGGCCGGCGTAGTAGCGCTTGGTGTAGCGGCTGTATTCGTGATCCGTGTAGCTCGGGAT
>NZ_WTVQ01000093.1 GCF_012910955.1 Aromatoleum diolicum | reverse complement strand
CCCCCGCACCACCCCCGGCGCCCGGTCGCGCCGGCGCGCGGCGAAGAAGCTCGCGATCGCCCACACCAGGAAGCAGCCGAACAGCAGCAGGTCGGCGAGCGTGCCGTTGGCGAGCAGGTGCGCGAGCGCCCATAGCTGCACGCCGAGCACCATCGGGTGGCCGAGCTTCGCCCGTAGTCGCGTGCCGGGCACATAGGCGGCGGCGATCAGGACGAAGGCGGGCAGCGTCAGCACCGCGGCCAGCTGCCGCGTCCACAGCGGCGGCGGCCACAGCACGAGCGGATCGAGCCGCGCCGAGCCGTAGCCCCATACAATCAGGCCGAGGCCGATCGCGGAGGCCAACGAGTAGGCCAGCTTCCACTTCGCCAGGCCATAGTGGGCGATGTACTGAGCGCGGTTGTCCTCGGCGAAGATGCGCGTCGAATGAGTGCTGAAGAACAGCAGCAGTCCGAGCATCAGGGCGGTCATGCGGGGTTCTCCGGGTGGGTTGTGAGAGGCGAGTCGGCGCCGAGCGCCCCGTCCGCGGGCGGCGCTGCTTCGCAGACGACCGCGTCGCCGATGCGCAGCACGCCGCCAATAAGGACGCGCGCGGTGACGCCGCCGTGGCCGCGCATCGCGTTGTAGCCGCCGGGGCCGAGCACGTCCTCCATACGCGAGCAGGGCTCGCAGATGCCGGTGAGCTCGAGCACGACCTCGGCGCCGATGCGCAGCAGCAGCGGCTGGTCGCGGAACAGCGTGCGCGCGGCAAGCAGGTTCAGGCCGGAGACCACCAGGTTGCGCCGCAGCAGCGCCGGATCGACCTCGTCGCGGCCCGCCAGCGCCGCGATCACTGCCAGATGCGCGGCCTGGATCAGGCTCAGCTGGCGCTTGCCGCCACCACGACCGGAGGCGGCGCAGTGATCCCCGGCGAGCCCGCGGCCGGCCAGCGCGCGCGCCTCGCCCACCGGCTGCGCCGCAGCCCGTCGTGCCGGGCGCAACAGGATCGCCTCGAGCCGGCCGGCGTGAGCGAAGCGGCGCGTCAGCGTGCGCAGGTCTACAGGCTCGGCAGCGGAGGCGGCGGCGGAACGGGCAGGCGGCATGGCGGTCAGTGCAGATGAAACACGGGAGACGCATCATGCTACCGCGCCTGCCGTCCCCCGCCCCAGCTCACGCCATGATTCCGATCCACGCACTGCTCGCCCGCATCCGCTGGGACCCCGCCTTCGGCCGCGGGGAGTTCGTCATCGGCTATTACGACCGCGTCGCCCGACACATTGTCCGCGTGCCGCTGCGCCGGCTGGCGTTCCCGGATCACGACCACTTCGCCTGCACCCTCGTCGATGACGAAGGCGAGGCCCGCCAGCTGCCTTTGCACCGCATCCGCGAAGTGCTCAAGGACGGCCGTCTGATCTGGCAGCGCGACGGCCCGCCCGGCGAAGCCCCGCACCGCCACCGGACCTGAATTTTGCTCGGCCGCCACCCAGAGTGAACTGGACGCGCTCGGCGGTTGTTTTGAGGGCGCCATGCGATCCTGGACGAAGTCGATCGAGAATCCCTCCAGCCGGCAGCCCGGCGTTGCCGAGGAGGTAGCCGGAGACGCGACCGGCAGCGGCGGAGCTACTGCGCCGGTAGGAAAGGCCGGACTCGCCCGGGTCGCCCATGCCCAATTCGAAACGATCCACCCTTTCCGCAACGGCAACGACCACACCGAACGCCTGCTGATCCCGCTGATGCTCGCCGCGGAGGGATTTCCGCCTCGGTGTGTGTCCGGCCCGCTGTACCGCAAGCGGCACAACTACTTCGATGCCCTGCTGGAAGTGCAGTTGCGCTCGCGGTAGGACGACGTTTTAGTCGCCCACGAAGCGATCGCCGTTCTCGATCTTGCGTTACGCACAATCCAGTGTGGAACCTTTTAAAAAAAAACGGGCCCGCTCATCGGCGGGCCCGTTTTTGTAGATCGTTCTACAACCACTTTGGATACTGCAATTCGCTAACTACTTGATTTTATGGGGCGACATACCGGGATCGAACCGGTGACACCCTGGAGCCACAATCCCCGTCAGTTTTCTTATAAATCAGTCACTTGAGCATGTTTTCAATCTACAAACTCCACTCATCTGTGGTCCCGGAAGCCGCGTCAGTGCTCATAGCTGGGCAATTTTGTAGAACGGTTTCGGCACCCTTCTGCACGCGCTGAACGGGCGCACAGATTGGGCACTTTCGAACCCGAATCGTGCACCCGACGAATCATTCTAGACGCACCGGGCGCGACCGCAACTGGCGCTCACCGTTCCACCTCGTCACGCAGGCGAGTGACAACTTTTTGCCCGGCCATGGTCCATCCGACTTCGTCAAGGTCCACCGCACTCCTGAGGTTGCCCCCGAAAAACGGACGCCATGAAGTGCGGCTCTATGGCCTCAGGATGAAAACGAGGATACCGGGTCTATACCGCGTCGGTCACAGGCTTGCGGCGACGTCGATGTTTACCGGCGCACTCGCGCCTTGTGAGGGCTAGTTTGACGCGCCGTAAGACGCGATTGACATTATCATAAAACGTTCTACAATCACCGGAATGTTGCGGAGCAGCATGCCCGGCGCCCCAA
>NZ_WTVQ01000092.1 GCF_012910955.1 Aromatoleum diolicum | reverse complement strand
GCTCGAACCCATCGGGTATATCCCGCCCGCAGAAGCTGAGGCAAACTACTACGGGCAACTCGCCCGTCAGGCCGCCATCGCGGCCTGACTTAAACCAACCGGCCTCCACGGAACCCGGTGCGATTCACCGGCAGGTGATTGCGGGGAGCTTCGAGCACGCACTCTGTCATCTGGTCGACCACGAGATCGATCTTTCGGGGCTACACGCGCGCTACCGCAATGACACGACGGGCGCGCCGGCGTTCTCACCGGCCGTGCTGCTCAAAATCGTGCTGCTCGGTTACTCGCGCGGGTTGGTCAGTTCGCGTGCCATCGCTGCGGCCTGCCGCGACAACGTGCTGTTCATGGCGGTTTCGGGCGACAGCGCACCGCACTTCACGACGATCGCCGGCTTCGTCGCCGAACTCGGTGACGAAGCGGCCCGGATCTTTGCCCGGGTGCTGATGATTTGCGATCGGCAAGGATTGATCGGACGCGAACTCTTTGCCATCGATGGGGTGAAGCTGCCGGCCAACGCGAGCAAGGCCAGGAGCGGTACCCGTGCAGACTTCATGCGCGAGGCCGACAAGATGGAGACGGCGGTCAAGCGCATCATGGCCAGCCACGCCACGGCCGACATGAACGGCGAAGACGCCGAGGCCGCACGCGCGGCGCATACTGTGGAACGACTCAAGGCCGAAGCGGCGAAGATCCGCGCCTGGCTGGACGCGCATCCCGACGAGCGGCGCAGTGCCAAAGGCAAACCGCGGCTGAGCAATCGCACCGACAATGAGTCGGCCAAGATGGCTACCGGCAAAGGCGTGATCCAGGGCTACACCGGGGTGGCCGCGGTCGATGCGAAGAGCCAGATCGTCGTCGACGCCCAGGCGCACGGCACGGGCTCCGAGCAGGAACTGCTCCTGCCAGTGGTCGAGGCGACTGCGCCGTTCCTCCGCACGCCCGACACGACGATCTGTGCCGACGCGGGCTACCATTCGGAAGCGAACCTCAAGGCGCTGGCCGACGCCGGGATCCACGCCTACGTCTGCGACAACGAATACCGCAGCCGAGACGCCCGATATGCCGGGCAGGCGAGTCACAAGGCGAAGCCCGATCCGCTGTGGGACAAACGGAAGTTAGACCGGACGACGCGCTGCTTCCGGCCTGCCGATTTCACGCTGGCCGACGACGGCTCTCACTGCGTCTGCCCGGCCGGCAAGAAGCTGTACTCGAACGGCTCGAACTGCCCCTTCAACGGCTATGCGGCGATGAAGTTTCGCGGCGCCGAGGGGGGATTATTGGATTACCGCTGACACCTGCGCACCCCCGACAAGACCAAGACGCGCCAGGTCGCCTTCTTCCAAGGCAAGCGCGCCAGTGAAGAGAGCCACACCGAGCGGATGAAACGGCGGATCGACACCGACACCGGCAAGCGCATGATCACCGCGCGCTTTGCCACCGTCGAGCCGGTCTTCGGCAATCTGAGAAACAACAAGCGGCTCCATCGCTTCACATTGCGCGGCCGATGCAAGGTCGACGGGCAGTGGAAGTTCTACTGCCTGGTGCACAACATCGAAAAGCTGGCGCACCACGGGTATGCACAATGAGCGGGCACGCCATGGCAGCACGCCGCTACGCATACGGGAGCACCGGGCGCGAGCGACGGAAACCGAACGTATGACGGACTCAGGCTGATCCGGACAGCAAAATGACGAACAAGACATCGTCGGCTATCGCCGACACCGATCGCTTGCCCGGAAATCGGGTTTTTCTACACCGTCGTTAGACGCCTATGCCGACCGCATCTGAAACACTCACTAATTGGCAACAATCTCTATGCTCGCGAGTCGAGCTGGCCGGGCTTGTGGCAAGAAATCCCATCGCGCACAAATGGAAGGCACCGTATCGAAGCATGGTCCTTCGCGAAACAGCGTTCTGGCGAATTCATGACTTGCTCGCGCAGTCATATGAGTTGCATTCCAATCACCACGCGCTTGGCGCCCGCATTCTTCTGAGAAGTGCCTTTGAAACACTGGCCGTCTTAATTCATCTGAACCAAATCACCGCGCAGGTCTTGGATGGCACTCTCCAATTTCATGCGTTCTCGAAGAAGACAACTATCTTGCTGCTCGGTTCACGCGATAAGACAACAAAGCATGACGCAATAAGTATCGTGACCGTGCTGACAAAGCATTGTGAAAAATCATATCCGGGCATCTCCGACTTGTATGCATCGCTATGCGAAAGCGCACATCCCAACTTTGAAGGCATGTGCTTTGGTTACTCCCGCGTGGATCACGACAATCACGCTACCGAGTTCTCCAACAACCTGAGCTCAATGCACGAAGAAAGGCATGTTTCCGCGATTCAACTGTGCATGGCCATCTTTGAGCACGAATACAACACGGTTTGGCCAAATCGCTTCGACCAACTTGAAGCATGGATCGAGGCAAACGATAGCGCCTTGGAGGCCACGAAAGATGACGACGGCGTCTAACCCGGCCCTAAGGGACTTCCCGTCAACCTCATCCTCTTGCAGACCGGCCGTAGGCCGATCGTGACGTCGATCACGTACTCATCGTCGGACCTCCGCGATCACGCGCGTGCATGACCGGTTTTCGACTGCCGG
>NZ_WTVQ01000091.1 GCF_012910955.1 Aromatoleum diolicum | reverse complement strand
GTTGGCGCCGGTGACCTCGACCCAGAACACCGGCGTATTGTTGATGCTTTGCGTCGTGATGCTGTTGAAGTCCTTGTCCTTGCAGTTGGTCTTGTCCGTCGTGGTCGCGCTCAAGCCGCCGCCGCAAGATAGGCGACCCGGCACGGACGCGCCGTTCATGCCGTCACGCGCGCAAGGTCGCGATGAACCCGCAACAAAGGGCGGCGCTGACCGCAATGCGGCCGGCAACAGTGACGGGGCGCAATCACCCCGCGGCGCGGCGCCCACGAACAATCAGGTGGCATCAACGTCATCCGCTGGCGCAGCGGAAAAGACCGCCCAAGTGGCTGCCACGACAGCACCCGCAGGCGGCCTGAACGCCGAGGTAGTGGGCGGCGATGAATTCCTCCCTGCGGACGAACTTGACCTCGTACCGTCAGGTGTTACACGCCCGGCGCCCGGCCAGAGTGCGCAAGGAAACACAATTGCTCCGAGTAGCCCCAAGCGCAAGTGGGGAGTGCCTCCGATTCGTTGGGGAGGATCGCTCTCTGCAGGTTTCCGGCGCAGTCAGTCTGAGAATTCCGATAGCGCCACAAACCAGATTTACGAGGCCCGGCTGCGCGCCAACTCGTACATCATGCAGCCTTACATTGCGCTGGTTTCGGCCGATACCAGCCTCACCATGGTACGCGATCAGTCCGGGAGCGGCAGCGCCGCCGCCAGCAATCTCACCGGAACGTCGATCACGGGAAATGGCATTCTGAGCGTTTTCCCGCAAAGCCGCTTCCCGTTCCAGGCCTCACTCGGAATTTCCGATAGCCGCAGCGACGGGTCATTCACCGATAACAACACCCGCAGCACCCGACTCGCACTGCGCCAGGATTATCGGCCCGCGCGGGGGAACTGGAATGCCTCTGGCCGGTATGATCGCAGTCAGTTGGAGGGTAGTTTCGGCAAGGACGTCGTCGACCGGATCACCGGCAGTTACAGCACAAACTCCGACGATCACAACCTGTCTGCCGAAGGGTCCTTTGCGTCCAACCGCAGCGACGATCTGACGAGCGACGACTTTTATGCGCTGGTAAACCACGGCTATCGCCTTGACGAAGCGACCAGCGTGAGCACTTCGGCGTCTGTTGCAAGGCAAAAGTACTCGCTCAGTGGCGACAGCCTCGATTCGGGCGGTGATGCGCAGAGCGCGCAGATTTTCAGCTACCTGTCATGGGTTCCAAGCGATTCACGATGGCAGGGCACCGCCAATCTTCGCTATTTTCAGAATCAAAGCACTTTCGGCGGCACAACATTCGAGAACCGCAATATCGGCGGATCGGCCAGTCTGACCTATCGCGCAAACCAGAACCTTAATCTGTTCGGCACTTTTGGCGCCAACTCGGATCTCGATGGCAATCTTGGCACCAATCAATCCCTTGGCCTGAATTACAGCGGCGATCCGTTGAATTTTGGCAATTATTATTACAACTGGTACGGCGCAACGTCGGTCTCGAACTCGACGTCGTCGCAAGTGGACGCACAGCGCTCGATGGCTGCAACACTCGGGCATTCGCTGCAACGCAGCTGGCAAACCGCGGAACAGACCACCGTCAGCGGCAGTCTCAATCAAACGGTTAGCAACAACCGCAGCATGGGCCTCAGTTCAAGCAGTTCGACGAGCCTGAGCCACTCGGCCAGTGTCAGCATGCAGGCCACCCCAAGCGACAACCTGTCCGGCTACATCAGCGGCAGTGTGTCCGACAACCGGACAATGGGTGATAATCCGAGCGCATTCCAGATGCTCAATGTTCAGGTAAATGGCCGCTGGCACATCAACGCCTACTCGGAACTGAACGCAAACCTGACTTGGCAGCTCTCCCGGCAGCAGTCGGAATCGCAAACGGACACGGTCATCATCGACGAGTTCGGGCGACCGATCATCGTCGACAACGAATCGCTTTCGCGCACGAGCAGCCTTTCGGGCAATCTCGGCTACTCGCATGGGCGACTGCTGGGCGTGCGCGGCTTGCGTTACACGCTCGACTTTCGCGCCAACACCAATCGTGATCAGTCGCGCATCAGGGGGAATCCCGACGCGCTCCGCTCGCCGGACCAAGCCGCTTGGGACTTGGACCAGCGGCTCCGGTATCGGATTGGCCGCATAGACACCGAGCTGCAGATTCGCATCGCCGAGATCTCCGATCAGCGGAACAGTTTTATTTACTTCCGGGTCATCCGGAATTTCGGTGCCTTTTGAAACAGGCGGATTTGTTTTACTGGCAGGGCCTCGGGTAATCTCGGGAAACGTTCCCGGCAACGTGAGCGCACGTCGCCGCCCTTCAACGGACCGGGTTCGCAACGGGAGTTTTTCGATGCACGAACGGTCCTCGTCGATCCTGCAGCACTTCATCCGCCTCATGGCGATGCTAGCGCTTGTCGTCGCAACACAGGTGAACGCGCAACAACGTTGGCTGCCAATTGCCCAGGATGGCCTGCGCGATCCTGCAAGTCCCGCGGTGAAAGTATTGCAGGCCCCGGGAGACGCGTTGTCGTCACTGGCGCCCGATCAAGTCGGCAACCAGGTGCGCTGGGTCAAGGCGCTGAAGGACGGGCAGATCACTCCGCGCAGCAGCCTTCGCCCGGGCACAAAAGTTCAGACGTACGACAAGGATGCGTTGCTTAATCTCAATGGCGGCATGCCAGTTGTGCGCTTTCCGCACAGTGCGCACACGCAGTGGCTCGATTGCAGCAATTGCCACGACCACATATTCAAGAAGGAACGGGGTGCGACCCCGATCAGCATGTTCCTGATTCTGCAGGGCGAGCAGTGCGGCCTGTGCCACGGCGCAGTGGCATTTCCGCTTACGGAGTGCGGTCGCTGCCACAACACCAAGCGAGAGGACGCCATTGCGGAGCTTCAGCGTGAGGCAGCGGCCGCCTCCGCGACACCCCCACCC
>NZ_WTVQ01000090.1 GCF_012910955.1 Aromatoleum diolicum | reverse complement strand
GTAAGCGTCCGCCCGAGACCGTCTTGACTGACGGTCAGACCTTGATCGGGTGGAGGCGCAAATCGATTGCCGAGATGTCAAACGCGGCGGGATCGAACGGTGCCCCGTACCATTCAAGCATGTCGTGGTGTTCAGGATGGTTCGGATCGGCCATCACCGCAACGAAGTCGGCATAGCCGGGAGCGCCGCCGACATCCTCGGGCGGAGTGGCATTGGCGCCGGTAAGGCAAAGCGCCGTATCGAAGAGCGGTTCGGGTGGCAGGCGGCGTTCGACCTTGATGCGGTGCTCCCAGTCGTCGCCGAAGTCGTAGACGTAGCGGAAGGATTTTGCGCCGTAGAGCGCGGTCGCGAGCCGCACGCGCTGTTCATTGCGAACGGGCTCGAAGTCGTAATCGGGATCGGGGACGCCGTAGCGCTCGCCGGCGATCTCGAACTCGTGCAGATGGCAGTCGTGCCAGCCCATCACGGCCTGGATGACCCGATGCAGCTTCGGCAGCGTAATGGTTTCCGGCACCACCACCCGGCGCCAAATGGCCGGCTTGATCCAGGCCAGTTCAATCCGCAATTGCAGCAGATGCGGCGCGGGCCGCGCCTTCGGGAGTCGTACGACAGTGCCCATGGTCAGGCGGCCTTGCGCCGGGGTTCGGATTGGTCGCGCCCCAGATTCCAGGGCAGCAAGTCTTCGATGCGGTTGATCGGATGTTCGGCGATGCGTGCCAACACGTCGCGCAGATACGCTTCCGGGTCCAGACCGTTGAGTTTGGCCGTACCGATCAGGCTGTAGAGGGCCGCCGCGCGCTCGCCCCCGGCGTCCGAACCACCGAAGAGGAAGTTCTTTCTTCCCAAGGCCACCACGCGTAGCGCCCGTTCGGCGGCATTGTTATCGATCTCGATGCGCCCATCCTCGGTGTAGCGGATCAGCGCCCGCCAGTGATTCAGCCCGTACTGGATCGCCTCGCTGATGCCGGATTTGCGCGACACGCGCCGGCTCTGCGCGTCCAGCCAACTCCGCAAGTCCTCCAGTAATGGACGCGCCTGGGCCCGCCGCACCGCGCGGCGGATGGGCGGTGACTCACCACGGACGCTCGCTTCGATCGCGTAGAGCTGACCGATCCGCGTGAGCGCCTCGGCGGCAATCGGGGAGGCCTGTGCCCGATGCACATCGAAGAACTTGCGTCTCAGATGGGCCCAGCAGGCGGCTTCCTGCACCTGCCCGGTCGCATAAATCGCATTGAAACCCGCATAGGCGTCGGCCTGCAGGATGCCGGTGAAGGCGCGCAGATGGCGCTGCGGGTGCTCGCCCTTGCGATTGGGCGAGTACGCGAACCACACCGCCGGATGGTCATTGCTGCCGGCCGGGCGATCATCACGCACGTAAGTCCACAACCGTGCGGTCTTGGTCCGTCCTTCGCCGGGTGCGAGCACCGGCAGCGGGGTGTCGTCGGCATGCACCTTGTCGGCGGCGAGCACATAGCGGCGCAGCGCCTCGACCAGCGGAGCAAGCAGTTGTGCCGATTGCCCGACCCAGTCGGCGAGCGTCGAGCGGTCGAGCTCGATGCCCGAGCGCGCATAGATGGCGCTTTGCCGATACAGCGGCAGGTGGTCGCAGAACTTGCCCACCAGCACATGCGCGAGCAAGGCCGGCCCGGGCAGTCCGCGCTCGATCGGCCGTGCGGGGGCTGCCGCCTGCATGATGCGATCGCAGCGCGAGCAGGCGAGCTTCGGACGCACGTGCCGGATCACCTTGAAGTGGGCGGGCACGTACTCGAGCATCTCCGAGACGTCCTCGCCCAGCTTCACGAAGGTGCTGCCGCAGTCGGGACAGTTGCCCTCGGCGGGCGCATGTTCGACCGTCTCGCGCGGCAGGTGATCGGGCAAGGGTTTGCGGGCGGGGCGTTTCGGTGACGACGCCGCGCCGGAGGTCGTGTCCGGCGACGCGTCTGCAGCGGCTTCGCGCCGGGCAGTCTCGATGCCCTCAAGGGCGAGCTCGAGCTGGGCGAGCGTGCCGTCTAATTGCTCCGAGCGGCGACCGAACTGCATCCGGCGCAGCTTGGCGATGATGAAGTTCAGGCGCGCGATCTCGGCCTGCTGGGCCGTCACCAGGGCCTTGAGTACAGCCTGGTCATCGGGAAGGGGCGTCGTCGCGTGCATGACGTGAGTCTACGCGATGCCGCGGTGTGTGAACAGCCCCCAGGGGGCATGCCCCGATCTTCAGGCCGCGCACTCGGGTTGCCAGGTCCGCTCGGGCCTTCGCCAGTCGATGCCTTCGAGCAGCATCGACAGCTGCGCCGCGGACAGATGCACGGCCCCCTCGGTCGCCTGCGGCCAGATGAAGCGGCCCCGTTCGAGGCGCTTCGCGAACAGGCACAGCCCGTCCCCGCTCCACCACAGCAGTTTCACGAGATCGCCCCGCCGCCCGCGGAAGATGAAGACGTGCCCGGAGAATGGATTCTCGGCGAGCGCCCCTTGCACGATCGCCGCCAGACCGTCCATGCCGCGACGCATGTCGGTCACGCCGGCCACCAGCCAGATGCGCGTGCCTGCCGCCAAGCCGATCATGCCCGTTCGGCCAGGCAGTCGAGGACCGTGCGCAGTGTGTCCCGACTGACCTCGCCGAGCACCCGCACGGTCGCGCCGCCGATCAGAATCTCGAGCGCGGCCGCCGGCTTGACGCCCTTCGGTGCCAACGGTTGGCCGACTGACGGCGACACGGTCATCACCGGCAACAGTTTCGGCCCTTCGCACACGTGCGGTCGCCGGGCCGCGCGATGCGCCGGCTGGGGTTCGCCGAACCACCCTGCACGGTAGTGGCGGCGCCACTTGAACAGCAGGTTCGCGTTGATGCCGTGTTCGAGGGCGAGCTTCGCCACCGAGATCCCCGGCTCGCAGGCGAGCGCGGCAAGGTGGCGTTTGAAGTCGATCGGGTAGTTCGGGCGCCCCTTGCGGGTCACCCGGGTGATGCCATTCGTGGCCAAAGTGGTCCCCACCAGAAATTTGGTGGGCACCACTTTGGGCGATCTAGATCACGGGAAAAAGGCGGTGCAGACCGGACGCTTAC
>NZ_WTVQ01000008.1 GCF_012910955.1 Aromatoleum diolicum | reverse complement strand
CCTGTCGACATTCCCACCCTGCTGCGCCGGGTATCTTTCTTCAGCGAACTCTCGGACGATGACATCGATCGCGTCGCCCGCTACACACGCGAGCGCCAACTGGAAAAAGGCGAGGTGCTGTTCCAGCGTGGCGATCCGGTGCATGGCTTCTATTTCGTCGTATCCGGTCAGATGAAGCTCGCCGTCTCGTCCGCACAGGGAAATGAAAAGGTTGTCGAGATCATCAGCCCGATGCACAGCTTTGGCGAAGCGGTGATGTTTCTTAACCGTTCCTACCCCGTGTTTGCGGAAGCCCTCGTTGCCACCCACCTTCTGCACGTCGGACAGGCGGTTGTCTCGGACCTGATCGATCAGGACCCCGGCTTTGCCCGCAAACTGCTCGCCGGCATGGCCATCCGCCTGCACGGCATGATTCAGGATGTCGAAACCTATTCCCTGCGCTCGAGTATGCAGCGCGTCATTGGTTACCTGCTTCAGCAAGTCAGCGACGAAGAAAGCCCCGGCGCCTGCGACATCGAGCTACCTACCAGCAAGCAGGTGATCGCGTCACGGCTCAACCTCACGCCGGAAACCCTTTCGCGAATATTCCACGACCTTGCCGACGCCGGCCTCATCACCGTGCACGGCAAACACATCTCACTGCACGACCCGTCCCGACTCGCCCGCCATCAGGGCTGAAACATCGCAAAAAAACCCGAGCGCGCGTTGGCATTTTCTCCGCGCACCCGGGCCTCCACCTTGACTCGTATCAACTGCGACGAGTACGGTTCAGCGCTCCAGCACGTAGGTTCCCGGAGCTGCGGCCAACGCCGGAAAGTCCTTCGATGCAGCAAACCGCGCCTCGACCAGTTCACCGCAACGCGGCTTAAGCCATAACATCCAGTCCCCCCACCAGCTGCCCGAATGTGCAGCGGCGCGGTTACGCCAGTCGTCCGCTTTCTCGGAACGACGAGCATCGGCGACCCAGAATTTTCGCTTGGGCGGATTCACTGGCGGATTGACGATCCCGAGAATGTGCCCGGAGCTCGAAAGAACGTAGCGTTTCGGCCCCGTCACCAGGTTATTGATACGGTAGGTCTGCGTCCACGGCGCGATGTGATCGTCCTCGGCGGACACGGCATACAGAGGCTGTGTAACGTTTGACAGATCAAGGGCTTCGCCGGCGACCGTTAGCGCGCCGGGCTCAATCAGGCGATTTTCAAGGTAGAGCTCGCGCAGGTACCACGAATGCATGGCAAAAGGCATCCGCGTAGTGTCCATATTCCAGTACAGCACATCGAAGGCCAACGGCGCTTCGCCATACAGCCAGCCATGCACCACGTAATGCCAGATCAGGCTGTTCGAACGCAACAAACGAAACGCCGAGGCCATTTCCTTGCCGTCGAGAAACCCCTTGCGCGCCATATTCTCCGCAAGGTAGCGGACGCTCGCATCGTCGATGAACACTTCGATATCACCCGGCTTATGGAAGTCGACCAGGGTCGTTAGCAGGGTCCAGTCCGCAACAGGCACTTCATCCGGAGGGAAGCGCTTATTGGCCCAAGCCATGTACATCGCCAGGACGGTACCGCCAATGCAGTAGCCTACGGCATGCACCTTCGGCGCACCGGTGAACTGGCGTGCGGTTTCAACGATGGCATGAACGCCATCCTGCAGGTAGGTGTCGAAACGAACGTCGCGCATCGACGCGTCGGGGTTTTTCCAGCTGGTGATGAATACGTCCAGCCCCTGGTCGAGCAGGTAGCGCACCATGCTCTTCTTGGACACAAGGTCGAGAATGTAGAACTTGTTGATCCACGGCGTGACGATGACAACCGGCTGGGCATGCACCTTTGGTCGCGTCGGCGCGTAATGAATTACCTCCAGCAACTGATTTCGGAAGATAACCGCACCGGCTGTTGTCGCGAGGTTCTCACCAACCTTGAAGTCGCCGGGACTGCTCATGCGCACGTCGCCCGCCTCAAAATCGCACAACATATTGCGGAACCCATGCGCCAGGCTTTCGCCACGACTTTCGACCGCCTTGCGGATCGCGACCGGATTGGTCCAGAAGAAATTGGTCGGGGCAACTGCGTTGAGCCACTTGCGCCACCAGAAAGCCGCTCGCCGACGCTCCTTGCTCGACAGCCCGGGCGTATCGAAAAGCATGTCCTGCATGTGGTGCGTAAATGCCAGATACCACTCCTTTGTCAGATCCCAGCTGGCGGAGTCCGTCCACACCGGATCCGAGAAGCGCTCGTCATCCGCATTGGGGCTGACAGGATCCTTGCTCGGCAAGCCAAGCGACCGATAGGCGGAATGCCACTGCAGCCGCCAGAGGTCACTCGACAGACTCACCAAACGCTCGGCAAGCTCCTGCGGATGCGCCAGCCATGCCAGTTGTGCATGAACAATCGGAGCGGCCATCCCCAGCGGGTCCAGCGTCCCCTCCACCGTGTCATGGAGTTCACGCAGGGCATGCCTGGCTGCCTTCGCCGGGTCGATCGCATCGGTTCGCTTCGCAGACTTTCGGTTCGTCACAGTCATTCACTCCTCGGGATCGGGTCGCTCCATCCGGCACCACGCCAGGCGTCACGGCAAGGTATAGGCGTGTCCCGGTGTGGGTATCGTAATGCGGGACCAGTTCAGGCGCTCACCCATCGCATCGGCAAGTGCCGATGCGGCATCATGCTCACCATGAACGATGAAGGTCTGACGCGGTTGGGCCTCGAATTGCCTTAGCCAGCCGAGCAACGCCGGCTGATCGGCATGCGCCGAGAGGCCACCGATAGTGTGGATTTCTGCACGCACCGCCATCCGTTCGCCGAACAGCGTGATCGTGCGCGCACCGTCCACCAGGCGCCGCCCAAGGGTACCGGCGGCCTGGAAACCACAAATCACCACACTGCATTCACTGCGCCCGATGTTGTAATGCAGGTGATGCTTGATGCGCCCTGCCTCGCACATTCCGCTGGCTGAAATGATTACTAGCCCGGAGCGTTGGCTATTTAGCGCAATCGACTCTTCCACGTCCTGAACGAAGCGTAACCGGATACGTTCCGGGTGTGCCCGCACCCACGCGAGCAACTCGCGAGTTTCATCGTCCCACAGCTCATCGTAACGCAAGGTCATTTCCGTCACCGCAGACGCCATTGGCGAGTCGACCACCACTTCCAGATGCGGCACCCGGCCCTCACGAACCAGATTGGCGAGCACGAACAGCACCTCCTGTGTGCGGCCCACGGCAAAGGCCGGAATAATGACATTGCCGTGCTTTTGCTCAAGCGTATTTCTGAGCACATGGACCAATTCGTTCTCGGTCTCTGTCATCGCCCGGTGTGCGCGATTGCCATAGGTCGATTCGACACACAGGTAGTCGGCCGCACGAATCACCGTGGGATCACGCAACACCGGGCGCATCGGCTGCCCCAGGTCTCCACTGAACACCAGTTTGCGCGATTGGCCGGAAACTTCGATATCCAGTTCGATGATCGCCGAACCAAGGATATGCCCCGCATCATGGAAGCGGAAACGCACGCCGGCATGCGGTGCGATTTCCTGCTCGTAATCCACTTTGCGCAAGCTCGCAAGGCTCGTACGTGCCTGATCCACTGTGTAGAGCGGTGCAATCTCATAGCCACGACGCAGGTTCGTACGTCGCTTGCCCCGGTTGATCCACTCGGCCTCCTTCTCCATGATGTGAGCGGAGTCGAGCAGCATCACCCCAAGTAGATCCACCGTCGCAGCGGTCGCGTAAATCTTGCCGCGGTAGCCGAGCGAAACGAGACGCGGCACGAGCCCGGAGTGGTCTAGGTGAGCGTGCGTCAGCAGGACGAAGTCAATGCCGCGCAGATCCAGATCCAGAGCCTGCAGATTTCTGCGCGCAGCATCGCGCCCCCCCTGAAACAAGCCACAATCGACGAGAAAGACGCCGCCGTCGTATCGCACCCGCGCGCAGGAACCGGTGACTTCCCCAGCGGCGCCGTAAAATGTCACTTCCATAATCCCTCCCGCATCGACAAGAGACTGCTCTCGGTCATGCCCGACGCAATTGACATGCTCAATGCGTCGCCCCCCATTCAGTCGCATTACAGCGAGGGAGCTGGCTATAATCAAGCGTCCATGCGAAAAAAGGGAGAAGCACGATGTTCAAGCACATACTCGTCCCGACCGACGGCTCACCGTTGTCCGAGAGCACCGTATCCCGGGCCGTATTGTTTGCGAAGGATGCAGGCGCACGGATCACGTTTTTCTATGCACAGCCCGACTTCCCCATGCCGATTTATGGCGAAGGCGCACTGATTGACCCGACCACGCCGGAGCAGTTCGGAAAAGCTGCGGCCGATGAAGCTAAACGCATTCTTGACGCAGCAAAGGCAGCTGCCGACGCGGCTGGTGTCGCCTCCGACTCGGACACAATAGTTAATGAAGTGCCTTACGAAGCTGTCATCGACGCAGCAGAGCGCCATGGCTGCGATCTGATCTTCATGGCGTCCCATGGCCGACGCGGCATTGCCGGCCTGCTGCTGGGCAGCGAAACACAAAAAGTGCTTACCCACAGCAAGATTCCAGTGCTGGTGTACCGGTAACCAGGATTGGCGACCGAATCGCGTTGACGGCCCACAAGAGCCCTCGAACATATCGAGGGCATATCACCGCAATGGTCGCTGGTGCGCAGCGCAACTAGCGTTGCGCGTTGATTTGCGCTGCGCTGCGCTGAAAGAAGAGCGTCAACAGACTCGACGACGCCCCCACCAGCCAGAAACCGAAAAAGCCGATCGAATACGTTGCAGTCAGCGAATACTTGACCGGCTCACCAAAGAGATACAGCTCCTGCGGATCGATCACAGTAAAGAAAACCGCCTCTGCGATGCCGGCAATCAGAAACGAAGGCCACAAAACCTGTATCCACTTCAGCATTGCACACTCCCCCTCAACCGGAAATCAGGAACGCGTCGGGACAATCCGGACAACCGCATCGGCAGGCACGTTGACCGTTCCGTTCATGCGCCAACCGCGAGATTCGTCCTCCATCTGAATCAGCCAGCGCCCCGCCGACAGCGGCGCGACGGGCGCAACGAATACGCCATCGCGCGGCTTCAGCAGCAGCACCTGATCCATGCCGGCGCGCGTCGGATGTGCAATGGTCAGCACTACGGTCGGTGGCAACGTTACTCCGGCTGCCGCGGTTAGGCTGAGACTCACCTCGTCAGAACGGACACTGAGCTCTGCAACCAGCCCGAGTTCCGCCGCGCGCTCCGAGCGTGCGAGCGTCTTCTCGATGGTCTTGCCTTCCTGATAGTAATCATCGACCACCAAGCCGTCCCAAGTGCTGACCGCGAGCCAAAGCGTCACCAGACCGGCAACCACTGACACAGCGGGAATGGCCATGAGAAACCAGGGCCATCCCTGCCGATACCAGGGTTCAGTCGATGATTTAAGGCTTGCAACACGCATGCTGAACTCCGGTTATCGGGGAAGATGGAAGGTCGTCTGCTCACGTACCGCGACCTTTGGGTCATCGGTGACGCTTACATCGAAGAAAATCTCGTGCGATCCGGGCGCACCGGCCTCCGGGGGGACACGCACCTGGACCGTCACCGACTCCGTGCTGGCCGGCTGAACCTCTACGCGCTGAGGTCCGTCGAGGCGAATCCCATCCAGACCGGATACGCGGATGTCGAGCACCCGTTTGACTTCCTGCATGTTCATGATCTGCAATTGATACACGTTCTCGATCAGCCCGCCTTGCACTTCACGCGCCAGCATCGCGCGATCGCGGATTACGTCGATACGCAGATCGGTTCGGGTTGCCAGTCCCCACAGCAACGCCAGACAGACAAGGGCAAGAATGCCGCCATAGATCAGGGTTCGCGGACGCAGCACATGCATCACGATTTCGCGACGCCCCCAGTGCTTCTTGAGCGCGTTTTCGGTCGAATAACGAATCAGGCCGCGCGGATAACCCATCTTATCCATGACCTGATCACAGCCGTCGATGCACGCCGCGCAGCCGATGCATTCGTATTGGAGACCGTTACGGATGTCGATACCGGTGGGACAGACCTGCACACAAATGCCGCAATCGATGCAATCCCCCATGCCGATACTGCGCGGATCCACGCCCTTCTTGCGGGCGCCCCGCGCCTCTCCGCGCTCCTCATCGTAGGTAACGACAAGCGTGTCCGGGTCGAACATCACGCTCTGGAAGCGCGCATACGGGCACATGTACTTGCACACCTGTTCGCGCAAAACGCCAGCGAACAGGTAGGTGAAACCACCGTAAAACAGGATCCAAAAAATTTCCCAGGATCCGAAACTGAAGGTCGCCGCTGATTGCAGCAACTCAGCGAGCGGCGTGAAATACGCAACGAGCGTGAAACCGGTCCACAACGAAAACAGCGCCCACACCGTGTACTTGGCGCTACGCAGTGCGAATTTGCGACCATCCATCGGCGCAGCCTCAAGCTTGCGCCGCTTGTTATGGTCGCCCTCAATTTTCTCCTCGATCCAGAGGAAAATTTCCGTATAGACCGTCTGCGGACAGGCATAACCGCACCACAGTCGTCCGGCGATGGCAGTGAAGAAGAAAAGCGCGTAAGCGGAAATGATCAACAGGATGGCCAGGTAAAACACATCCTGCGGCCAGAAGACCCAACCAAAAATATAGAACTTGCGCTCGGTGAGATGAAACAGGACGGCCTGACGATCGTTCCAGGTCAGCCACGGCAGACCGTAATACAGGATCTGGGTAAGCCACACCAGAACCCATCGCCAGTTCGCGAACAAGCCGGAAACGGAACGAACGTGAATCTTCTGGCGGGCAGCGTAAAGCTCGTCAGACTGAACGGCAAGACTTTGCGGGTTCGTGGATTTCCGCTTTTGCACCGGACTGCCCATTATCGCTATATCCGTATCTTCTAATCTAGCAACCAGAATTTTCCCCGGGGCAAACCCCGGGGAATGATGCGACAAGCTGCTTGTTATTTGTTACTGCGCAGGCTTGGTGTTCGACAGCCCGTAAACATACGAAGCCAGCAGGTGGACCTTGGCGTCCCCGAGGAATTCCCCGAAGCCCGGCATGCGATTCGTGCGGCCGTTGGAAACAGTCTCGGTGATCGTTGCTTCGGACGATCCATACAACCAGTCGCCGTCGGTCAGGTTCGGCGCGCCCATCGCCGCGGTTCCCTTCGCTTCCGGTCCATGGCAGGCTGCGCAGTTCTGCTGGAACAGCTCGGCGCCGCGCTGCGCGCGCAGCGAATCATGCGCCAGGCCGGACAACGAACGGACATAGTTGGCCACATCCTTTACGCCCTCGCCCCCCAATGCCGGACCAAACGGCGGCATCATGCCCATGCGACCGCCGGTAATTGTCGTCTTGATCGTATCCGGTTCCCCTCCCCAGTTCCATGCGGTGTCGGACAGATTGGGGAAACCCTTGGCTCCTCGTGCGTCGGCACCATGACATTGCGCACAGTACGTCACGAACAGGCGCTTGCCCGCGCCCTGAGCTTCCGGATCGGCCGCCACGGCGGCTACGTCCATACCCTGGAATTTCGCAAAAATCGGAGCGTAACGAGCTTCGGCGGCACGCATCTCGGTCTCGTACTGGCCGACCGCACTCCACCCGAGCACCCCCTTGGAGTTCCCGAAGCCCGGATACATCACCAGGTACACCGCCGCAAACACCAAGGTGATCCAGAAAAGGTACAACCACCAGCGCGGCAACGGGTTGTTGTACTCGGCCAGATTTTCGTCCCACACATGGCCGTGCAGTTCGACTGGGCCGGTCTCCCGCTTGTTGTTCGACATCAGAATGAACAGACAGAACAACAAGCTCAGGGCGACCAGCCCCATCACGTACATGTTCCAGAAGCCGCTAACAAAGTCAGCCATTTTTTTATCCTTCCTTGCCCTGCCGGCCGCCAGAAGAGGCCGGCGCATCATCGTCGGTGAAGGGGAGCAGCGCCGCCTCCTCGAACCCGGCCCGGGCACTCTTGCTGTATGCCCAGAAACAGATACCCAGGAAACACGTCAGCCCGAGCACGGTAAAGAGGGATCGGAAATCGTTGATATCCATGGCGCGTCTCCTGCTAATCACTTGAAGTTTGAAAGCGCGGTACCGAGGCCCTGCAGGTAGGCGATGATGGCGTCCATTTCGGACTTGCCGTCGAGCGCCGCCCGCGCACCGGCGATCTCATCGTCGGAGTAGGGATGCCCCAGCGTGCGCAGCGTACGCATCTTGTCCTCGATGTCGTCAGCCTTGACCGGGCGATTCAACCACGGGAAGGCCGGCATGTTCGACTCGGGGACAACATCACGCGGATTAATCAGATGCACGCGATGCCACTCGTCCGAATAACGCCCCCCCACCCGATGGAGGTCGGGACCGGTGCGCTTCGAACCCCACTGGAACGGGCGATCGTAGATGAACTCACCGGCCACCGAATAATGGCCATAACGTTCGGTTTCCGCGCGGAACGGGCGAATCATCTGCGAGTGGCAGTTATAGCAGCCTTCGCGCACGTAGATATCGCGCCCCACGAGCCGCAGTGGTTCATAGGGCTTCACGTTAAGCGGCTTGCCAGTACGATCGACCGGCGTGGTCGTGGTCTTCTGGAAGAACAGCGGCACGATTTCGACCAAGCCGCCGACGCTCACCGTCAGCAAGGTGAGCACAATCAGCCAGCCGACACTGCGCTCGACAAATTCGTGTTTCGATTGAGCCATGACACTTCTCTCCGATTAAGCGTGAGCAGCAGCGGGTGCGATGACGGGCGCGTTGTACGCCTTCTCACCGGCAATTGTCTTCACCATGTTGTAGAACATGATGAGCATCCCACTCAGGAAGAGCACGCCACCGGTCAGTCGGATCGCCCAGAACGGATAGCTGGCCTTGACACTCTCCACAAACGAATAGGTCAGCGTGCCGTCCGCATTGGTTGCGCGCCACATCAGACCCTGCATCACACCGGCAATCCACATCGAAGCAATGTAGAGCACGATGCCAATCGTCGCGACCCAGAAGTGAGTATTGATCAGGGCGGTCGAGTACATCTGCGTCTTGCCGTACATGCGCGGAATCAGGTAATACATCGCGCCGATCGAGATCATCGCCACCCAACCGAGCGCACCGGAGTGCACGTGACCGACGGTCCAGTCGGTGTAGTGCGACAGCGCATTGACCGTCTTGATCGACATCATCGGGCCTTCAAAGGTCGACATGCCGTAGAAGGACAGCGAGGTGATAAGGAACTTCAGGATCGGATCGGTGCGCAGCTTGTGCCAGGCACCCGACAGCGTCATGACGCCATTGATCATGCCACCCCACGAAGGCGCCAGCAGGATCAACGAAAATATCATGCCCACCGACTGGGTCCAGTCAGGAAGCGCCGTGTAGTGCAGGTGATGCGAACCGGCCCACATGTAGGTGAAGATCAGCGCCCAGAAGTGCACCACCGACAAGCGATAGGAATAGACCGGACGTTCAGCCTGCTTCGGAACGAAGTAGTACATCATCCCAAGGAAGCCCGCGGTCAGGAAGAAACCGACCGCATTGTGCCCGTACCACCACTGGATCATCGCGTCCTGCACGCCGGCGTATGCCGAATACGACTTTGTCAGCGACACAGGCAGCGCAGCGCTATTGACGATGTGCAGCAGTGCCACGGTCAGGATGAATGCTCCGAAGAACCAGTTGGCGACGTAGATGTGTGTGGTCTTGCGCTTGGCGATCGTCCCGAAAAACACGATCGCATACGACACCCACACGACTGCGATCAGCACGTCGATCGGCCACTCGAGTTCGGCGTACTCCTTCCCCGAGGTAAAACCCAGCGGCAAGGTTATCGCCGCAAGCACGATCACCAGTTGCCAGCCCCAGAACGTGAAGGCTGCCAGAGCAGGCGCAAACAGCGTCACATGACACGTGCGCTGCACAACAAAATATGACGTTGCGAACAGCGCACAACCACCAAAGGCAAAAATGACCGCGTTGGTGTGCAACGGGCGCAACCTGCCGAAGTGCAGCCATTCGCCGAGGTTCAACTGCGGCCAAACAAGCTGAGCTGCGACAATCACGCCCACCAGCATGCCCACAATTCCCCATATGACCGTCATAACGGAGAACTGGCGCACGACTTTGTAGTTATAAGTCGCCTGCGATTGCATGTAACTCCCCTTTTAATGAAGAAACCGTTGCACGAGGCTCCGCGGCGCCGGCTTGCGACGTTCATCACGGGCCCGTGACTTCGACCGTCATTGTATTGCACTGCGGCAGTGGGTGAAAATACCCACTTACAAAAAATGGAAACTAATTACTCCATCATAGGACAAAATTCACGGCAAAAAAAAAGGGTGCGCATTAGCGCACCCCCAACCCCAACAGAGAGACAAAAATTTCCTGCCTCGGTTGTCGCCTGGCCATAGACCGCGCGGCAACCGTGAAAACCATGGAGGAAGTATGCCTTTCCCCTAAATTGGGGGCTTTGATGAAAGTCAACAAACCTGACACCAGCAGATCGAAAGCCTCCATCACTGCACGTCCCCTCACTCCGTCCGGCCGGTGTCGTCGCGCTCAACGTCACTTGCGTCCTTAGGCGGGGGATCACGATCGTCCATCAACATGCGATAAGCCGGACCTTCCATATCGTCGTATTGCCCGGAGCGGAGCGACCACCAGAAGATGATCCCGATCACGAAAACGAGCACGACCGACAACGGGACGAGAATGTATAGGCTTTCCATGTGAAGCTCAGGATTCCGGATGCCGAGCCTGCAAGCGCAGGGCATTAAGCACGACGAGCAGCGAACTGCCCGCCATGCCGATCCCGGCCATCCAGGGGGTCACCAGACCCGCCATCGCGAGTGGCACGGACGTGAAGTTATAGGCAAAAGACCACCACAGATTCTGGCGGACGATCCGAAGGGTCCGGCGCGCGACGTCGATGCCGCGCCCCAACCCGGCCAGATTCTCACTCAGCAGTACGATATCCGCCTGCGTGCGCGCTAGTTCGGTACCACCACCCATCGCCACCGAAACATGCGCTTGCGCCAAGACCGGCGCATCGTTGACACCGTCTCCGACCATTGCCACGACCACACCGGGCTGGCGCTGCAGACTCGCGATGAAGGCCTGTTTCCCCTGAGGGGTCATCCCACCCTGGGCATCAGCAATGCCCAACTGCTCGGCGATCAAGCTTACAACCGCCGGGGTATCTCCACTCAACACCGTCATGGGAATGGCCTCGCGATCGAGTTTTTCCGTGAGCGCCCGCGCCTCGCTTCGTGGCACGTCGGCCAGGCGAAACAACCCGAGCCAGCCACCGCGGCCGCCCAGCGCAATCACTGACCCGCCGCGCGCGGCAAAACCCGACAGCTGCGGCGGCAGCGTCATTTGCAGGCGTTCGGCAACGAAATCCGGCCGACCTAGCCAGTTCTGGTCACCATTCAGCCTTGCACTGACCCCCAACCCGGTCTCCGCAGCGAGCCCATCCACCACAGGCAGCGCAAGGCCTTCGGCGGAACGGCGCAAGCCTTCGGCAATCGGGTGTTCCGATCCCTGCTCCAGCGCCGCTGCCCGTGCCCGCAGTTCGGGCTCGTCCAGGTCGCCGAGTGGAAAAGTCTCCTCCAGGTGCATTCGCCCATAGGTCAGCGTGCCGGTCTTGTCGAAGACGAAGTGATTTGCGCGCGCCAGTGTCTCGATTGCATGACCGCGCGTCACCAGAACCCCCATACGGGCGAGTGCATCGGTGGCTACCGTGAGAGCGGTCGGTGTAGCAAGCGACAGAGCACATGGACACGCGACCACCAGCACGGAGACGAACACCCACAAGGCCCGGCCGGGATCGATAAAGTACCAGGCGACGCCGGTGACACATGCAAGCACCAACAGCGCAACGATGAACATCACGGCCACGCGATCGGACTGTTGGGCGATCTGTGGCTTCTCGCTCGCGGCGCGCTCCATCAGGCGCTGGATCGCAGAAAGCCGGGTGGCGTCCCCAATGTGTTCGACGCGAATCGTCAGCGGGCTCGAAACGTTGATACTACCGCCGGTTACCGAGCTGCCCGGCAGCTTCGGAACGGGCAGGCTCTCACCCGTCAACAAAGCCTCGTTGGCTTCGCTGCGCCCGTCGATCACGACGCCGTCGGCCGGAACCACTTCACCCGGACGCACACGCAGCACGTCCCCCGGCACCAGTTGGGACACCGGGACCCGCTCGCCTGCCTGTGCGGGCCAGGCCGGCAGGCGTTCGGCGAAAGCCGGCAACACCTTGCCCAGTTCTTCGACGCCGCGCACCGCCTTCTGACGCGCCACCATCTCCAGATAGCGGCCGCACAGAAGGAAGAACACGAACATTGTCACCGAGTCGAAATACACTTCCCCACCGCCGACAAGCGTGGCCCAGACGCTGGCCGCGAAGGCACTTCCAACGCCAAGGGCCACCGGCACGTCCATACCCAGGCGGCGAAGCTTCACATCGCGCAGTGCCCGGCGGAAAAATGGCGCCGCCGAATAAAGCACGACGGGAAGCGTGAGGACCAGGCTCGCCCAGCGCATCAGCCGCTCGATGTCTGGCGTCATGTCGCCATCGTCCGCCAGATACACCGGGAATGCGTACATCATTACCTGCATCATGCCGAAGCCGGCGACAAACACCCGCCACAGCATCGATCGACGTTCGCGATGCGCAATCTGCTCGGAACGCTCCGCGTCGTACGGGTAAGCCCGATATCCGATCGCCTGCACTGCGGCGAGGATTTCGGACAAACGGATCCGGCGCTCATCCCACCGCACCCGCGCACGGCGTGTTGCATAGTTGATCTCGACGATCGACACGCCCGGCTGTCGCGCTACGTGCTGCTCGTTCAGCCACACGCAGGCGGCACAGGTGATGCCTTCCAGAATCAGCGACGCTTCGCGTTCATGCTCGCCAACGGGCTGAACGAAGCTTTTCTGGAAGTCCGGATGATCGAACAGCCCGAGCTCCTGCAGTTCGGCAGGCAGGGCTTCCTTCTGCGGTTCCGGCATCGCATCGCGGTGGCGATAGTAGTCCGTCAGTCCGTTTGCGACGATGGCGCGCGCCACCGCCTCGCACCCCACGCAGCACAAGTGCCGCTCGGCGCCATCAATAACGACATGGTGATGCGTCTGAGCCGGAATCGGCAGGCCGCAGTGGTAACACTCTTCGCCGGACGAGTCCGGGGCGGCAACGGCAGTTTGGGATTGACTCATTCAGACCGGCAAATCGGGAACGCGCGCGACGGGTGAAACGGGAATGCTCTTTTAACACACTTCCCCATACCCACCAACGCAGCGCAGCACTGCACCGGTCAACAAAAACGGGGCCTCACCTGCATCGGCGCGCCCCGCTGTTGAGATATCGGACAGGCACTGCGCCGATTTTACTTCGCCGTCATGCGGATGGCGCCGTCGAGGCGGATCGTCTCGCCATTAAGGTAGGAATTCTCGATGATGTGGCGCACCAATGCAGCGTATTCAGCCGGCCGCCCCATGCGTGAGGGGAACGGTACGGTCTTGCCGAGCGAATCCTGAACGTCCTGCGGCATGCCCATCAGCATCGGAGTCTCCATGATCCCCGGCGCAATGGTCATCACCCGCACGCCAAACCGTGCCATTTCGCGCGCCACGGGCAGAGTCAGACCGACGACACCCGCCTTCGACGCGGCATAGGCTGCCTGGCCGATCTGTCCGTCGTATGCCGCCACCGACGCGGTGCTGATGATCACGCCGCGCTCACCTTCCTCGTTGGGCGCAGCCTTGCTCATCACGTCCGCCGCAAGGCGCATCATGTTGAAGCTACCGATCAGATTGACTCCGATCGCGCGCGCAAAGGATTCGAGCCGATGCGGAGCCTCACGTCCGACCACCTTCTCCGCCGGAGCAATCCCGGCACAGTTCACCAACCCCTGCAACCCGCCAAAGCCCGACACCGCGCGATCGATCGCCGCCTTCGCGCTCTCCTCGCTGGTGACGTCCGTTTGCACGAACGCCGCAGCGGTGCCGAGCTCTGTCGCAACCGCTTCACCCGCGTCACAATTGACGTCGGCGAGCACAACCTTGCCCCCCGCAGCGACCAGCATCCGGGCTGTCGCCGCACCGAGACCCGAGCCACCACCTGTTACCACGAATACACTGTTCTCGATCTTCATGCCCAACTCCCTATGAGTACCGCCCATGCGCGGCCGTATGGGCTCGCAACATAATTGCAGTTGACGTCAACGTCAACCCCGTGAGCCCATCTATGGATGCAAATGCGCGAGGTAAGTAAACATGCGACCAAGCACGGCACTCACTCGTCGCGCAAAAACCGGTAAAGCGATACCAGAATCCCCGCGGTCGCGCCCCAGATAAAGTAATCACCGTAAGGCATTGCGTAGTACTGACGCATCCGCCCCTGATACTCCATGCTGTGCCTCTGGTGGTTGGCCGGATTGAGGAAATGGGACAACGGCACCTCGAAAGCTTCGGCGACTTCGAAGCTGTCGAGCTTCAGTTCGAACGGCGGATGCACCAGTCCGACCACGGGCTTCACACGAAAACCGGTCCCGGTGCAATAGTCAGGCAGTTCGCCGAGCAGTTCGACGCGGTCCGGGTCGAGGCCGATTTCCTCTTCGGTTTCACGCAATGCGGTCATCACGGGGGACACGTCCGACTCTTCGACCCGCCCACCGGGGAAACTGATTTGCCCCGGGTGGTGGTGTAGATGATCCGTGCGACGGGTCAGCAGCACTGCCAGCCCGTCCGGGCGAACAACCACCGGCACCAGCACCGCAGCGGGACGAAGCTCGATCGTTGGCACCCCCTCTTCGCGCACCGGCGCCATGTCCGGTGCATCGACGAAACGATCCCTCAGCCAGTCGGCATTCCTGGCAAAACCGAAGCCCCCGTCACCCCTCACACAAATCTCCTCAATAGCGCTTCCGCAAGACAAGCCGGCTCCCCTCGTGCTGCATATCCATGCGACTGAGGAAACTCATGCCTAGCAGCACGAACGGCAAATCGTTTTCGTGGACCAGACCATCCACACCGTGAAGCGTGATGTCACCCAGACGCACCGTATCCAGGCGCACCCGCCAGACCCTTGCCGGACCGCTCGCCGTTTCGGAAACGCCCGCAATACCGCCCCGATAATTGATCCCTGCGCGCCGGGCATCCGCCGCACCCATGGAAATCATGCTTGCGCCGGTATCGACGAGGAAACGAACCGACGCGCCGTTGATGCTGCCGTTCGAAAAATGATGCCCGCGGGAATCCGGGAAAAGACTGACACCGGACGCCCCTGATGTGGCCTGATCGGTTCGCACTGGCGCCGCGCCCAAGGCAAGTCTTTGGCGCCGCCCATCAAGCTCGACGACTGCCGCAGCGCCCGACACCTCGAGCAACCGAAGCCCGTCGCGAGTCTGCTCACCGACTGCAAGCGTTTTCGGCGCGCCACCATCAATCACCAGCACGGCTTTGTTGCCGAATACGCCAGCCAATTCAACTTCGGCCGCAATTGACGCCGCCGCCCCCGACCCGCAAAGCGCGATCAACCACCAACGCACCAACCGATGCACACGCACCATCACCGATCCTCAGGAATTACCGCTACCTACGCCACGCCCAAGCGCCCGAGCGACATCTCAGCACCGGGAATCAGTAAAGGTTACCGCTTGAAACAAGAACTGCCAACCGCCTCATCCTGCACCGCCAGCCCCGGTTTTTTGCCGTGCATCGGCATCCGACAACGGCATGCTCACCTTCACGACGAACTGCCCCCCACGGGAGGAAGTACGCAAGCCGCCTTCCGCATCAAAATGCAGCGCAAGACGCTCGGCGATGTTTGCCAGAGCAATCCGGTTACCGGTCGGCGGGGGGCCGTCCGAACCGGCAACCGGATTGCAGACTTCGATGACGAGTTGTCTTCCATGAACATTGATCGCGACAGACACATCCCCACCATCCGCCGACGGCTCGACCCCATAACGGACCGCGTTTTCGAGCAGGGGTTGCAATACGAGAATTGGCACCTGGGCGCCAAGTGGCGCCGCTTCGCAGTCCCACTGCACCCGTAACCGCCCCCCGAGCCTCAACTGCTCGATTTCCAGGTACGACTTGGCGAGGCGAACCTCGTCGGCAAGAGGCACCAGCGCGCGGCTGTCCGCCAGCAGCACACGAAACAGATCGGCCATATCCAGCAGCACCTGCTCCGCCAGACGCGGATCCTGCCGGACCAGGGACACCGCAGTATTCAGACAATTGAAGAGAAAATGCGGCCGAATGCGCGACTGAAGCGCCATCAGGCGCGCGTTCGCAAGCGCTGGGGACAGGACTCTCTGGCGCCAGTTGAAGTAGCCCAGAATCAGCGCCGCCAGCAAGGCACCAAGCGCCGCCGCCTTCGCCGCACCTGCCATCGGCACCACTCCGGCCCAGGCGCGCAGGCCAAGGTCCAGCCCGCCTGACACAAACGCAACAATCGCCACCACAGCCCCGACCCCTTGCCGGTACTGCAGACCGCTCAACCACGGTGCGAGCACGAACAGCAGCAGCACAACCATCAACAAGGACGACTCGAAGGGCAAGGCGGCGGATCCGACCCGCGTTAAGGCCTCGAACATGTCCGGGGCGTGAGCCACCAAGGCGACGAGATTGGCGGCCTCGGCGATCACGAGCGTCCGCAACATCACCCCGAGATTGCGGAAATCGGGAAGCGTCACTATGTTCTGCGAAGGCGGAGTATCCACGTGCCAAACCTCAAAGCTGAAAAATTCATGGAGAGACGCACGCGGCTTCGCCACGCGACACAGGGCAAAAGCTTCTCCAATGCGCCGCCAGCACTGAACGCCAAGCCCGACGGCGCCACCCCGCCCTGCCACTCGTGCGCTCAAATGAGACGCTCATCGGACACGGCTTCAGGTTTGCGCCAATTTTCACTAGCCTGCACCCAGGATGTCAGCTCGACCATATTATTCACGTACCCATTCAAGATACGGATTCCATCGTGAGCTCAAAACACCTTGCACGGCAGCCACTCCGCAACGGCTTCACCCTGATCGAAGTCATGATCGTGGTCGCAATCATCGGGATTCTCTCTGCCGTCGCCTATCCGGCCTACCAATCCTACATCGTGCGCGCCAATCGCAGCGTCGCTACCGCGCATCTCCTCGACGTCGCCACCCGCCAGCAACAGTACCGGCTGGATGCCAGGACATTCGGATCGCTGAGCGACATCGGCATGAGCACCGCGCCGAGCGAGGTCAGCAAGCACTATGCGATAAGCGTCGTCGGTGCCCCGACCGCAACCACGTTCACGATCCAGGCGGCACCGAGCGGGAGTCAGGCCACGAACGATGCGAAGTGCGGCACGCTGAGCCTCGACCAGACCGGCGCGAAGTCCATCTCCGGCTCCGGGAACGCAGCGGACTGCTGGGGCGCAAGATAATGACAACCGTGAGGCGCGCTCGCGAACACGGAACGGACGTTATCCGGGTGCAGGGGTTTTCACTCATCGAACTGATGGTGACCATCGCGATACTCGCAATCGTCGCCGGCATCGGATACCCCTCGTTCCAGGGCCTGCTGGCGACGCAGCGTGTTCGCGCGGCCGCATCGGCACTTTATGACTCGATGATCATTGCTCGCAGCGAAGCACTCAAGAACAACGCCAATGCGACCTTTGCCGTAGCGGGCTCTGACTTATCCAAGGGCTGGACAGTTCAGGTTGGCGCGCAAAGCGTCCATTCGCAGTCGCCGCTTGCAGGCCTGAGCTTCAGTCCGGCGAACCCGGCGATCACCTATGGCGCGACCGGTAGGCTGATCGCAGGCGCGAATGCAGCGATCACCGTGACAGCATCGGGAACCGACGTGCAGCGCTGCATCCGCCTCGACACCACGGGCAGACCCCGACTGACCGAAGGAGCGTGCTGATGAACCAAACTCGACTTCTGCGGCACCGACAACTTCGGCAGGCGGGCTTCAGCCTGCTTGAAGTGCTGGTGTCGATGGTGATTCTCGCGATCGGATTACTGGGACTCGCGGGCCTGCAGACCAAGGCGAACGTCGTCGAGATGGAGGCCTACCAGCGCTCAGTGGCGCTCATGCTGGTGCAGGACATGGCAAATCGCGTGGCGGCCGGGCGCCAGCATATTGCCGGATTCAACGCGGCAAGCCTTACCACATTCGGGGTCGGCGACGCCCAACCGGCAAATTGCGCCGGAAAAACGGGGGCTGCACTCCAGTTGTGCGACTGGAGCAATGCCATGAAGGGCGTCGCCGAAACAACCGACGCCGGCAGCATCGGCGCGCCGATCGGGATGCGCGGATGTCTGATCTCCGTCGTCCCCCCCAGTGAGGATGCGCTCGCCGAGTACTTCATCGTCGGCATCTGGCAGGGCCTGACGTCCACGAAATCGCCTGACGCCAACACCCCAGGTGCCCAGTGCGCAAATGCAGTCGACTACGGGGACGGACTGCGCCGAGCTGTCGTGACCCGCGTTCTCATTCCGAAACTCGCCGGCGTGTAAGCAATCATGCAAAGACCTGAAAAACGCGATCCATCCGGAAAATGCCGCTCCCTCTCTGCTGAGAGAGGTGTTTCGCTCGTCGAGTTGATGATTTCGATGACCCTGGGGCTGCTGGTGATCGGCGCCATGACCACGATCTTCATCAACAACAGCCAGTCCCGCCGGGAACTGGACAAGGCTGCGCAGCAACTTGAAAACGGCCGCTACGCGATGCAGATCCTCGAGGACGAGATCTCGCTCGCAGGTTATTACACCACCCTGTCGATCGTCGACAGTCCGCCGTCGACAACCGCCAGCCCATGCTCGGCCGACCTCGATGTGTGGAAAGCCTCGATGGACATTGCGGTTGAAGGGGTTAACGCAGGCAATTTCGCGTGCATTGCGAGTTCGAAGGCCGGCACCGGCATGCTTTTCGTCCAGCGAGCCTCGACTGCGATCACCGCGCCAGGCGCACTCGACGCCAACCGGGGTTATTTGCAGGTATCCCTATGCGGCAACGAGTATGTCAGTACGACCCCCGATATACGATTCAAAATCAAGACCCCAGGCGCCGGTGTATTCAACCTCAAACAGATTGACTGTGCGGCCAACCTTGCCCCCGTTCACCAGTACATCCGGCGGGTCTTCTTTGTCGACCAGAACAACGTGGCGGGAGATGGCATCCCGACCCTTAAGCGCGTCGATTTCAGCCCCGCGGGGGCCGGCACCGCGGTAGCGCTCGTTGAAGGCATTGATGACCTGCATTTCGAATACGCGCTCGACACCAGTGGTGATGGCTCGCCCGACCTTTTCAGTGAAGCACCTGCTGCAAACCAGCTGATCAACATTGTCGGCGTCCGCGTCTGGCTTATCGCCCGCGCCATCGATCCGAGTCCGGGCTATCTCGACGCAAAGACTTACCAGCTTGGAAGCAAGGACCCCATCGCACCCGGCGACGCCTTCAAGCGGCATGTCTTCAACACCTATGTCGAACTGACTCATCCTGTAGCGCGGAGAACCAAATGATCCATCCACAAGCGCTCACCCGGCAGAAAGGCGCGGTTCTTTTTGTCGGATTGATCATGCTGATTCTCATCACCTTGCTAGCGGTTTCCGCGATCCGGCTTGCCAATACCAACCTTCTGGTTGTCGGAAACGAACAGTTTCAGAAGGAAGCAGAGGACGCCGCGAATTACCATCTCGATCTGGCGCTCAACTCCAATAGTTTTACCGCCATCAATGTCGACCGCACCGAAACGCTTCCGGCATTTTCCGGCGTGACCGCCACGGAGGCGACAAACTATGCCATCAAGATTCCCCCGCCGAAATGCAACCGCTACCGCTACCTGAAGAAAGGCGAATTGGTGGAGAAATCAATGGTGCTTGTTGATGGCGAGTTGAAGGAAGAGGCACGCGTGCCCACCGACAACCTCCCGTGCTTCGGCAGCGCGTCCGGATCCGGCTTGACGATTGTCGTCGACAACGCCAGCTTTAATGACAATTCCCTATGCGCAACGTCGCTATGGGAAATGACCGCGGAGGTCCAACTCCCCGGAACCGGCACCAAAGCACAGGTCATGCAGGGAGTAGAAATGCGGATCGACTACGCAGAAGCGAAGGATGCCTGCGAATGAAACACTCTGACAGCAAAACGGAACGGAGTCCCAAGATGAGCAGACAATTACATTTCGCGATGACGCTCGCGTTGCTCGGCCTCGGCGTAGCGCCCCTCGGCCATGCCGAAGATATCGACATTTACACTGCGCAGGAAACAAGCGCGGCTTCGCCGAACGTTCTTCTTGTTCTCGATAACTCGTCGAATTGGTCTGCTGCCGACCAAGCGTGGGAAAAGGACACGGTGAGAGCCAAGTGCAAGGATGACACCTGTCGAGGATACGTTGATCAAATTTTCGGCACTGATACAAGGTTAGTACAGGGCCAAGCCGAAGTGCGAGCCCTCAGGGTGGTGCTCAATGAATTGGCCTGTAAATCCGCCAAACCCTTCACCGTCAACCTCGGTCTGATGCTGTTCAACGACGCGGGGACCGCGGACAGCACAAGTGGCGTAGCAGGCTACATCCGGAACAGGGTCCAGCTATTGGCCCCCGAGTCCTTTGGATGCACTGATCCGGACGGCGTTCTGGCATCACTCGATGAGATCGACAAGGAGATCAGAGACCCCGACTACAAGGTTCCGTCCTCCATCGATTACGGCAGTGCGATGTATGAGGCATTCAAGTACTTTGGGGGCTACGCCAACACAAGGGGAACGGCCGCAACGGCCATGGGGTCTCCGGTCGGAGCGAAAGGATATGGTCCAGCACCGTATTCGCTGCGAACTACGCTTGAGGACGAAACCGCCTTCAAGACGCCGTCCAAGAACGAATACCTTAGCCCGATTTCCGCCGACTCCTGCGGAAACAACTACATCGTCCTCGTTGGCAACAGCTTCCCGAACCAGGAACCGACAACGGACACAAAGGTCTCCCCGCCGTCCAATTTGGTCATGAGCCGACTGGGACTGAAGCCCGCGCAACTTTATGTAACGAACACAAACACGGTCCGGTTTGCGGACGAATGGGCTCAGTTTCTGGCGCTTACCGATGTGAGTGAGGTAACCGGGCACCAGCCAGTCAAGACGTTCACGATAAACGTCTTCAACAAGAGCGAAGACCTCGCCCAGACGGCACTTCTGAACAGCATGGCCAGGAATGGGGGGTCCGGCGTAGGCGGAGCAGTCAAGGTCAATGGCGACCTGCAGGCACTGATCGACGGTTTGAAAACCATTCTTACGCAAATTTCCGCAGTAAACAGTTCCTTCGCGTCCGCGTCGTTGCCGATCAGCGTGAATACGCAGGGCACTTACCTGAACCAGGTATTCATCGGCATGTTCCGGCCTGACGGGAAAGGGCGTCCGCGCTGGGCAGGCAACCTGAAGCAGTATCAGTTCGCACTTGAGGAAACGCCCGTCGGCAGCGTCACCGTGCGCTCGCTATTCCTCGCTGACGCCGACGGCGAAGCAGCCATCGACAACGCCAACACGGGCTTCCTGCAGGCCTGCGCGCGCAGTTTCTGGACCAGCGATTCGGGCGAGTACTGGAAGACGGTGACGGAATCTCCGACCCCAGACTACGACATCCCGGATGGAAGCTGTCCCTCATTCGACTTCAAGTTCGAATTCAACGACCGTCCGGACGGCCGGGTCGTCGAGCGCGGCGGTGTTGCCCAAAAGCTGCGCAACATCACGCCCACGAGTTCGCGAAACATCCAGACCTGCGCCTCTGCGCCGGCAAATTGCACAACGAGTGTCGATTTTCCGGGAGCGACGCCTGGCGACGATGATCTCTGGATTCGGGGCGACAACGTCGGTGACGGCTACAACACGGCCACGACTTCGGTGAACGAACAGTATCAGCGCGGCAGCAGCGTGATGCGTCCGACTATCCATGGCGGGGTGGTGCACTCCCGCCCGCTGGCGATCAATTACGGCAGCAACGGCGTGGATGACATCGTTGTTTTTTACGGCGCCGACGACGGCCTGTTCAGGGCCGTCAATGGCAACAAGTCGGAAACCGCTGCGCGCAGCGGTACCGAATTGTGGGCATTCCTCGCACCGGAATTCAGGTCGCGCCTAAAGCGGAATCGGCTTAATTTTCCACTTGTGACTTTCAAGGATGACCCCACGGCGCCGAAGGACTTTTTCTTCGACGGCTCGATCGGCGCCTACATTGGTCCGGCAAACGCCGACGGCACAGGTTCCCGCGTGACGTATATTTACCCCTCGATGCGCCGAGGCGGTAAAATGATATACGCATTCGACGCGACAGCACATCCGGCTGATGAAGCCCCAAAACCGTTGTGGCGGTTCGGTTGCGACCAGTCGGGCAATTGTTTTGGCGCTGGCGACGTGGCCAAGCTGGGTCAAACCTGGTCGGCGCCGAGGGTCGTCCGCGTAAAGAATCAGTCCAAGCTATACACCGTTTTTGGTGCCGGCTACGACACCTGCGAAGACACGGAACCGCGCGACTGCTCGGCAGCCAAGACCGGAAGTGGCATTTTCGTACTCGACGCAAAATCCGGTACGCAGCTCCGCTATATCGACCTCGGCACCTCGGCGGGGCGGATCGTCGCAGACGTGGTTCCCATCGACACCAATAGCGACGGGTTCTCGGATCTGATTTACGCAGTCGATACGTCCGGCAATGTGTGGCGGATCAATCTGACCAACCCCTCCGGCCCGGCAACACAGGATCAGAGCCACTGGACGGTAACCAAGGTAGCGACGATCGCAGATTGGTCAACTCAAAACATCCGCAACCGGAAATTTCTCTATGCACCGGACGTTGTCACGGTCGGAAATTTCAACGTCGTCCTCGTTGGCTCGGGCAACCGCGAGAAACCGCTGGACACTTCAGCCGCTGCAAAGACGAAGAACCGCTTCTACGGCTTTTGGGATGAATACGCCGTCGTAACAAATTTCGATACGATCGACGACAACGGGAAAGATTGCGACGCCCCGAATGACACAATCCTCGACGGCGGCTGTGAATTGATGAACACCACCAAGACGACACTCGATTACACGCCCGTATTCTCATCGATTTTTACGCGGCCACGCGGCTGGGTCATCGATCTGGACGACACGAGTGACGCAGGGCCTAACGAGCAGGTCGTGACGACGCCGGCAACTGTGGGAGGCTTTGTCAACTTCAGCACTTTCCAGGCGAAAAACAAGGATAAATGTTCGTCGCTAGGCACGGCGCGCGGCTATGCGGCGTGCTTCCTTCATGGCGGTGCGACGTGCAGCGGGCTGGCACCTGAAGGCACGACCCGCTCTGAAGAGTTTGTCGGCGGCGGCCTCCCCCCCTCCGCGGTTACCGGAACCGTCCTCGTGAACGGCACCATCGTCCCGTTCATCATTGGCGGCAAACCGGATGCACCGGGAGGCTCTGCCTTGGAAGTCAAACTTCCGCCGATTCCTATCAAGAAGGACCGAACGAAGGTCTATCGCTACAAGAAAATAGACTAGCAGTCTGGCGTACGCGCGGGAGTGGACCGTTCGACCAACGGCCCGCGCCCGTTTTTACTTGCGCCGCTGCAGAGACCGCTAGCAGCTTGCCCCGGCCAGACGCGGGCGGCCAGCGTGGTTGATGACGATCTTCTTCGCGACACCTTCGCTGCAGATAGTCAGCGTGCCCATCAGGTACGCGCCGCTTAACTGCTCCGTCCGCCCGGATGCGACGTACGAAACGTAATTGCCAAGCTTGTCCGTCCCAGTCATCCTCACCTGCCCGGGACGTGCCTGCCCTACCTGCAACAGGGATTCATCACCGTCACGCTTGCCGTTTTCATTCGGATCCTCGAAGACGATCCAGCCGCTGTGCCAACCGATATCCTGGGCGCAGTCCACCGCATCCGCACTCGTGCACATGACGACACGACGATGCCGTTTGAGCGCCTCGGAGCGCACCAAAAGGACGGCCCCGAACAGGTCGTTCGACGCTTCTGCAACCCGTGTTTCTGCCAGCAGGCGCGCAAAAGACGGTAGCGCAATGGCCGAAAGGGTTGCCGCAATGGCCAGCACCACGACGAGTTCGACTACCGAATAGCCGGTACACCCGCGAACCATTCGACGGCCGGGCCACTGCAAAACCCTTCGGTACCGCTCGCGCTCTATCAGCGGTGACCCCCCATACATCGCCACGCTCCCAACAAAGATGAAGCGAGCATTCTATTTGAATTTTTTATTATGACAAATAGCAACAACTCCAGGGAGTGCCGTAGGGCGGGGGAAAAAATGCGAACCGTTGCGAACAGGTTGGCGAGCGCCCGCGTGTGCGGGAGCGCACAGGCGACGAATCGGCCTCGAACGCGCCCAAACTGCAAACCCAAATGGTATGCAAAGCCCATCCGTGACGAGCTATGCAGGACGCGCCGTGGCGCGAAGACTAGACGAAGGTGTCGATGGTCCCACCCACCGTGGCCCCAGGCGTCGGGCCCGAAGCCGGAGGAAGGGCCTTGAGGAGTTGCGCGGCGTTGGCTTGTTGCAGGTCCATGGCCTTCTTGAGGACGAGCAGCGAGGCCTGGGCCTGGACGGTGGCTACATTGGCGGAGGCGGCTGAAGCGAGTGCGGATACGTTCATGACGCCTCCGGCGTACGAGTGATTAGTCGCGGAAGTTGCCGAACTGCAGCGGGAAATCCGTGACCTCCTTCTTGACCAGTGCGATAGCGTCCTGAAGGATGTCGCGCTTGGCACCGGTGACACGCACGACGTCGCCCTGGATGGCAGCCTGGACCTTCATTTTGCTGTCCTTGAGCAGGCGGACGACCTTTTTTGCCAACTCCTGCTCGACACCGACCCGAACCTTGAGTTCCTGCTTGAGCTTGTTGCCGCCAACCTTTTGCAGATCCCCGTATTCGAGGCAGCGCACGTCGATCTTCTTGCTGGTCATCTCGGGCAGCAGGATGGCGGTGATTTGCTCGATCTGGAAGTCGCTGTCACCGAACAGGGTGAGGACTTTGTCGCCCTGCTCCACCCGTGCGTCGCTGCCCTTGAAGTCGTAGCGGCCGGTGATCTTGCGATTTGCGACGTCGACGGCGTTGCGCAGCGACGGCAGATCGACTTCAGACATGATGTCGAATGATGGCATCGCTGGCTCCGGTCAGCCGAAATGGCAGACGTAGTGATACGGCTCGCCGGCAACTTCGATGTCGAAGCTGGAATTGCCGGGGACGTTGAAGGATTCGCCGACACCCCAGGTTTTCCATTCGCCCATTTCACCATTGGGGCCCTTCAGACGCACGCGGCAGCTGCCGGCGACGCCTTCCATGATTTCCGGGGCACCGGTATTGAAGGTAAGCGTAGCGGGCAGGATGACACCAACCGACTTGCGGGTGCCATCGGCCAGAGTGATGGCGTGGCTGATGCACTTGCCGTCGAAATAGACGTTCGCTTTGGTGGTGACGGCGACGCCGTCGAATTTTTCGGTGATGCTCATGAAATGTCGCTTCCCTATTCGATACCCATAAATTTCTGGATGAAACTCTTGGCGACGAAGCCGACGAAGCCGAGACCCAGCGCCACGAACAGCCAGATCGTGCCATAGCGGCCGGCCTTCGACTGCCGGGCGAGATTGCCGATAATGAACAGCATGTACAGGATCAGAGCGGACAGCAGGATCTTGAGCGAGTAGTCCTCGAATTCCGCAATGGTCAGCCCGAAAATGATCGGGTCGCCGTTCATCGAGACATCTCCCTAGCCTCGCTTGGTCTTGGCGTTTGCCGCGATGCGCATGCGCAGCGCATTGAGGCGGATGAAGCCGTGCGCGTCCTTCTGATTGTAGGCGCCCTGGTCGTCTTCGAAGGTGGCGATGGTCGGATCGAACAGCGAGTCGGTCTTCGAATCGCGGCCGGTAACAATGACATTACCCTTGTAGAGCTTGAGGCGCACCCAGCCGTTGACCGCCTGCTGCGTCTGATCGATGAGCGCCTGCAGCGCTTGACGCTCCGGACTCCACCAATAGCCGTTGTAGATCATGCTGGCGTAGCGCGGCATCAGGTCGTCCTTGAGGTGGGCGACTTCGCGGTCGAGCGTGATCGATTCGATCGCGCGGTGGGCGCGCAGCAGAATGGTGCCCCCCGGCGTTTCATAGCAGCCACGGCTCTTCATGCCGACGTAACGGTTCTCGACCAGGTCGAGACGGCCGATGCCGTGCTTGCCGCCGAGTTCGTTGAGCTTGCCGAGGAGTTCGTGCGCCTTCATGCGCGTGCCGTTGATGGACACAAGGTCGCCGCGCTCGAATTCGAGGTCGACGTATTCGGCGGCATCCGGTGCGGCCTCCGGCGACACGGTCCAGCGCCACATCGACTCTTCGGCCTCCGCAGCCGGGTTTTCGAGGTGACGACCTTCGAAGGAGATATGCAGCAGATTGGCGTCCATCGAATACGGGGAGCCGCCCTGCTTATGCTTCATCTCGATGGGAATGCCGTGTTTCTCGGCATACGCAAGCAGCTTTTCGCGCGACAGCAGATCCCACTCACGCCACGGGGCGATGACCTTCACGCCGGGCATCAGGGCATAGTAGCCCAGCTCGAAGCGGACCTGGTCGTTGCCCTTGCCGGTCGCGCCATGGGACACCGCATCTGCGCCGGTGGCGCGGGCGATCTCGATCTGGCGCTTGGCAATCAGCGGACGGGCGATCGAGGTCCCCAGCAGGTACTCGCCTTCATAGACGGTATTGCAGCGGAACATCGGGAAGACGAAGTCGCGCACGAACTCTTCGCGCAGGTCGTCGATGAAGATGTTCTCGGGCGTGATGCCGAACTTCAGTGCCTTCTGGCGCGCGGGCTCAAGCTCTTCACCCTGACCCAGGTCGGCGGTGAAAGTGACCACTTCGCATTGGTAGGTGTCCTGCAGCCACTTGAGGATGACCGAGGTATCGAGCCCGCCCGAGTAGGCGAGCACTGCTTTTTTGACGTCGCTCATTTGGATTTCCGCTCTTTCGATTTCCGCTCAACAGGCAGGCCGCAGTCACGCGGCCAGGATTCGCTATTTTTGGGCCGGCTCAGTCTTCAACCTTGCCGAGCACCAGATATTCCATCAACGCCTTCTGGGCGTGCAGGCGATTTTCGGCCTCGTCCCACACCACCGACTGGACGCCGTCGATGACTTCGGCGGTCACCTCCTCGCCGCGGTGGGCGGGCAGGCAGTGCATGAACACTGCATGCTGACGGGCGGCCGCCATCATTTCAGCGTCGACGCACCAGTCCGCAAAATCCTTCATCCGTTCGTCGTTTTCCGCCTCGAAGCCCATCGACGTCCATACATCCGTCGTGACCAGATCGGCGCCCTTGCAGGCGTCCATCGGATCGGCAAACTGCTCGAAATGGCCCGTGCCGTACAGGCCGGCGCGCTCCGGCTCGACCTCATAGCCCGGCGGGGTCGACACATGGACATTGAAGTCCAGCAACTCGGCTGCCTGCAGCCAGGTGTTGCACATGTTGTTGGAGTCACCGATCCACGCGACGGTCTTGCCCTGGATCGAGCCGCGGTGCTCGATGAAGGTGTAGATATCAGCCAGGATCTGGCAGGGGTGATATTCGTTGGTCAGGCCGTTGATGACCGGGACACGCGAGTTCGCCGCGAAGCGTTCGATGATGTCCTGTTCGAAGGTGCGGATCATCACGACGTCGCTCATGCGCGAGATGACCTGTGCAGCGTCCTCGACCGGTTCGCCGCGACCAAGCTGTGAATCGCGCGTATTGAGATAGATCGCCGAGCCGCCGAGTTGCTGCATGCCGGCCTCGAAGGACAGGCGGGTGCGGGTGCTGGCCTTCTCGAAGATCATCACCAGCGTGCGGTCGAACAGCGGATGGTAGGGCTCGTAACGCTTGAACTTGTCCTTGATCCAGCGTGTGCGATCAAAAACGTGCTGATATTCCTCGCGCGTAAAGTCCTTGAACTGCAGGTAATGTCGGGGCGGATTCATCGCGCGCACCTCATTGCGCAAGGTGCTTGCGCACCAGCGGAGCCAGCCTGGACACGAGCGTCTGGGCATCCTGCTCGGTGAAGATCAGCGCCGGCAGGAGGCGAATGACGCGTTCTGCAGTGACGTTAATCAGCAGGCCGGCGTCGAGCGCCTGACGGACCAGATCGCCGCAGGGACGATCCAGTTCGATACCGATCATCAGGCCGCGACCCCGGATGTCTACAAGGCCCGAAACACCTGCGAGCGCCTCGCGCATGCCGGTGCGGATCGCGTCTCCGACCTTGACCGCGTTCTGCATGAGGCCGTCCTCTTCGATGGCTGCAAGCGTGGCAAGCCCCGCCGCGCACGCCAGCGGGTTGCCACCGAAGGTGGAGCCATGATTGCCCGGCCCGAACAGCCCCGCGGCCTGCCCGGCAGTGACACAGGCGCCGATCGGCACGCCGGACCCGAGCCCCTTGGCAAGGGTCATCACATCGGGTTTGACACCGGCCTGCTGGAAGCCGAACCAGTGACCGGTGCGGCCGACGCCACACTGGACTTCATCGCAGATCAGCAACCAGCCGCGCTCGTCACACACGGCACGCAGTTCGCGCTGGAAGGCGTCGTCGGCGATGTTGATGCCGCCTTCGCCCTGCACCATTTCCAGCATCACGGCGACAACATTGTGGTTATGCTCGCCTACCGCACGGATCGCCCCGATGTCCTTGTACGGCACGCGCAGGAAACCTGCCACCAGCGGCTCGAAGCCCGCCTGGGTCTTACGGTTGCCGGTTGCGGACAGGGTGGCCAGCGTGCGACCGTGAAAAGCGTTTTCCATCACGATGATGGCCGGATGCTCAACACCTTTCTTGTGGCCGTAGAAGCGCGCGAGCTTGATCGCGGCCTCATTGGCCTCACAGCCCGAATTGCAGAAAAACACTTCGTCCATGCCCGACAAGTCGGCGATGCGGTCGGAGAGCTCTTCCTGTAGCGGAATGCGGTACAGATTCGAAGTGTGGAGCACGCTTGCCGCCTGCTGGGCAATCGCGCGTACGAGGCGCGGATGGTTGTGCCCGAGCGTCGATACCGCGATTCCGGAGAGGGCGTCCAGATAACGTTTGCCCGTCTCATCAAAGAGCCAGACGCCCTCGCCATGCGTAAAAGCAACCGGCAATCTGGCGTAGGTGTTCATGAGATGCGACATGGATAACCCCGATCAGGATGAAGCAGAAACGCACACGGCGGCAGGCGCCGCCGTGAATGGTAGAAGCTTGGATGGTAAGCCAAAGAGCCCGGATTGTATAGGCTCGCTGCCGATTGACCCACCTCACGAAAAACGCTTTCGGGGACCGACAAACGCGCTCGCCAGAGTAGCTTGCGACGCCAGGAACAATGCCATTTTGTAGACCGCATGACGGAATCACGAAAGCGTTTTCTGCTAGAATCCGCCCCGTCTCGTGCGGCGCCACAAGCCCAGCCTCAGCCTGCGCACCGCACTCCGGAAATTCCCGCAGCCGCAAAGTCGCGCCATATGAACCAATTGATCGAAAGCTTCATCATCATCGGGGTCACGCGAGAGGGAAAAACATTCCGACCCAGCGACTGGGCGGACAGGCTGTGCGGAATCATGTCGGCATTTGGCGCCGACAATCGCATGATGTACTCCCCTTATGTTCGCCCCGGCTGCACGTTGAAGGGCGAGAAGACTGTCGTGGTCGATGCACGCCTTTACGATATCGAACCGCTGGCGTTCAAGTTCATGGTGAATTTCGCCAACGACAACAACCTCAAGATGGAACCGATCGATAACGATCAGGCTGGCGTGTAAGCGCTCGCGTCAGGGCGACGCGGGACCATCCCTCGCCACTCAAATCCGAACACCAAATAAAAACGGCGACTCGAAGTCGCCGTTTTTATTTACCACCGAAGCAGGCAGATCAGGCGGCCATCGCCTTGATTGCGGCCGACAGGCGGCTCTTGTGGCGAGCGGCCTTGTTCTTGTGGATGATCTTCTTGTCGGCGATGCTGTCGATGGTGCTCATCGAGGTGCGAAACACGACCTGAGCCGCGGCCTTGTCGCCACCGACGACGGCCTTTTGCACAGCCTTGATCGCGGTACGCAGACGTGAACGCAGGCTGCCGTTGTGAGCGCGGGCCACGACCGCCTGACGGGCGCGCTTGCGGGCTTGTGCCGAATTGGCCATAAATGTTCTTCCGTTAATTGGTTCTTGAAAGCGCGCGAGTTTACCGCCTTGAATCATTCGACGCAAGTGCGCTGGCCGTCGCCAGCGGCTATCATCGCGTCTTTTTCCACGGCCGGCCCCCTGATGAACCTGTTGCGCGCCCTCGTCACCGTCAGCGGCATGACCCTGCTTTCGCGCATTCTCGGCTTCGTCCGCGACTTCGTGATCGCACGCGCGTTCGGCGCAGGCATGGCCACCGACGCATTCTTCGTTGCCTTCCGTCTCCCCAACCTGCTGCGGCGGATGTTTGCCGAAGGGGCGTTTTCCCAGGCCTTCGTACCGATTCTTGCAGAGTACAAGAATCGCCAGGGGACGGAGGAAACCCATCGACTGGTGAACCGCGTGGCGACGGTACTGGGCCTCGCGGTGACCGCAGTATCGGCACTGGGGATCATGGCGACGCCATTCATTATCCAGGTTTCGGCCCCAGGCTTTGCCGCGGAGCCGGAGAAGTTCGCACTGACCGTCGAACTGACGCGCATCACCTTTCCGTACATCTTGTTCATGTCTTTGGTGGCGCTCGCCGGCGGCGTGCTCAATACATGGAGCCGCTTTGCGATTCCGGCATTTACACCAGTATTACTGAACCTTTCATTCATCGGCATGGCGCTGTTTGCGGCGCCCTACTTCGACCCGCCAGTGCTGGCACTGGCCTGGGCGGTTTTCATCGGCGGGGTGTTGCAACTGGCCCTGCAGTTGCGTCCGCTTGCGCGCATCGGGCTGTTGCCGCGCTTCGACCTGAGCCTCTCCGACCCGGGCGTGCGACGCGTGGCGAAGCTGATGCTGCCGGCAATGCTCGGCGTTTCGGTGAGCCAGATTTCATTGATCATCAACACGATTTTCGCGTCGTTCCTGGCGAGCGGCAGCGTCTCGTGGTTGTATTACGCCGACCGCCTGATGGAGTTTCCAGCGGGCCTGCTGGGCGCCGCACTGGGGACGATCCTGCTGCCGAGCCTATCGAAAATGCATGCCGACGAGCAACCGGAGGCGTTTTCGTCGCTGCTCGACTGGGGCTTGCGGCTGACGCTGATGCTGACATTACCGGCGGCGCTGGCGCTGGCGTTGCTGGCGGTGCCGCTTATTGCCACCTTGTTCCAGCACGGCGCATTCACCGCCAATGACGTACTGCAGACGCGGCTCGCACTGGTCGCCTACAGCGTCGGCCTGACAGGGCTTATCCTAGTGAAAATCCTGGCGCCGGGCTTCTACGCGCGGCAGGATATCCGCACTCCGGTGAAGATTGCATTGATCACGCTGGCGGCAACGCAGTTGATGAACCTGGCGTTCATCGTGCCCATGAAACATGCCGGATTGGCTTTGTCGATCGGACTGGCATCGCTGCTGAACGCCGGCCTGCTCTACCGGGGACTGCGCCGGCGTGCGGTATATCGGCCGCTGGCCGGCTGGGGAGTGTATGCCCTGCGTCTGATCGCGGCGCTTGCGGTACTCGGTGGAGTGCTATGGTTCGGCATGGGCGAAGAGGCCACATGGCTGAAACAGGATGCGGCGACACGTGCGCTGCGCCTCACCGCAGTGGTAGCCGCGGGCATCGCGGCATATTTCGCGACGCTGTTTGCTTTGGGGACCAGGGTGCGCGATTTTCGCCGTCGCACCGCCGGCTAGAGCCAGCGCCGCATCGCGCCTCGGCGAGATGGCACAGCGTGGCTTGCGAGGCACTACAATGACGCAGATTGATTGCTTCTCCCCGACCGACAAGACCAGGAGTCAAGCAGCATGAAATTGACCAGTCAAAGTTTCGCCGACGGCTCGCGCATTCCCGGAGAATTTTCGTTCTGCATTCCGGCCGCTGACGGGCATGTGTGCCTCGGCGCAAACCGCAATCCCCACCTGGCCTGGAGCGGCGTGCCGGCCGGCACTCGCTCGTTCGCACTGATCTGCCATGACCCCGACGTCCCGAGCAAGGGCGACGACGTGAATCAGGAAGGTCGCAATGTGCCGGCAAGCCTGCCGCGGGTCGATTTCTTTCACTGGGTGCTGATCGACCTGTCTGCCAATCTGCGGGAGATTGAGACGGGCAGCTTCTCGCGGGAGGTCACCCCGGGGGGCAAGCCCGGCCCCGCCGCAGCCTACGGCAGCCGTCAGGGCATCAATGACTACACCGCCTGGTTTGAGGGTGACGAAGCCATGCGCGGCGACTATTACGGCTACGATGGCCCGTGCCCGCCGTGGAATGACGAGCTGGTGCATCGCTACGTCTTCACGCTGTACGCGCTCGACGTCGAGTGCTGCGCGCTGGAGGGACAGTTCGGCGGTGCGCAAGTGCGCAATGCGATCGCGGGGCATGTACTGGCGGAAGCCAAGCTCGTCGGTCTCTACAGTCTCAATCCCGCGACCTCGCCCTGAATCAGTAGCCAGCAGCCACCCCCTCGCGCCTTGGGTCTGCCGCTCCGGTCCAGCCCGAGCCGTCGCGAACGATCACGCTCAGGCCGCTGGGGAGTTCGCGCATCACCGGCTCATGCCCGAATGCCGTCAGCCGCACAGCGAGCGCGCGGCCATCCGGGCTGTCTTCCACTTCGGTCGGTCCGTTGCGGCTGCCGGCGTGAGGTCGGACGAGGAGCCGGTCCGGCGGCAGCTTCCAGTCGATCAGGCCGACGAGGCTCTCGGCGACGTAGTTGATTATCTGGCTACCGCCGGGCGAGCCGGTGACGGCGAAAAGGCGCCCCGTCGGATCGAAGACCAGTGTCGGCGCCATCGAACTGCGCGGCCGCTTGCGGGGACCCACGTGGTTCGGGTGGGGGCCGCGTTCGTCGGTCCCAGCGAACGAGAAATCGGTGAGCTGGTTGTTCAGCAGGAAGCCCCGCACCATGCGGCGGCTGCCGAACGTATCTTCGATCGACGCCGTCAGCGATACCGCGTTGCCTTCGGCATCAATGACCGAAAGATGCGTTGTCGCCGGCAGCTCGGCGCTCAGCCGGGTGACCGGGCGCACAGCCCCTTGCGCCGGGGTCCCTGGCGCGGCACGACCGAGGCTGCCTGACAGCCGGATCTGCCCCGCGCGCCCGGCGAGATAGGCGCGATCGAGCAGGCGATCCGGCCTCACCGTCATCGCATCGGGGTCGCCGTACCACGCATCGCGGTCGGCAAACGCAAGGCGTCCGGCTTCGCTGAAGAGATGCGCCGCAAAGGCCGAATCCGGGGCGATCTCGGCGAGCCGAAAGCGCTCGAGCATGCCGAGCATCGCGAGCACCGTCGCCCCGCCCGAACTGGGCGGCGGCATCCCGCAAACCCGATGCGCCCGGTAGCCCGCGCACAGGGTTGCGCGCTCAAGCGCGCGATAACTCGCAAGGTCGTTCAATGAAAGCGCCCCTGGATTCGGTGCTGCGTTGACCGCCGCGACCAAGTCGCGGGCGATGTCGCCGCCGTAGAATGCCCCGACCCCCTCGTCCGCGACTCGCCGCAAGACCCCCGCGAGCTGCGGATTGCGCAGGGTCGTGCCGACCGCCAGCGCCCGGCCGGTCGCATCGAAAAAGAGCGCCCGCGCAGCCGGATCGTGCGCGAGATACCGGTCCCGCGCGGCCAGCGCGCTCAACAGGGGCGAAACCGCGAAACCGTCCTCGGCGAGCCGGATCGCCGGCGCAAAGAGCCTCGTCCAGCTCAGCCGCCCGTGACGGGCATGTACTTGCTCGAACATGCGCAGCAGCCCCGGCACACCGACCGAGCGGCCACCGACGACGGCATCGTAGAAAGCCATTTTCTCGCCATCAACATTCAGGAACAGGCGCTCATCAACCGCCATCGGTGCGGTTTCCCGGCCGTCCCAAGCGCTCACGCGGGCCCTGCGAGCGTCGAAATGCAGCAGAAAACCGCCGCCGCCGATGCCGGAAAACTGCGGCTCGACGACGTTCAGCACGAGCGCCGCTGCGATCGCGGCATCGGCCGCAGTGCCGCCCTCGCGCAGAATCGCGAGCGCGGCGTCGGTCGCGTGGGCGTTTGCAGTTACCGCGATCGCATGCTGCGCCGTGACGGCCGGTTTCGGCTCGAATCCGAATGCCGACACGGGCTCGACCGGTGCCTGTGCGTGCGCAGGGAGCAGCGCGACACCCCCGATCACGCAGGCCACCAGATACGCCCACGCGTGAAGGCCCGTGGTTTTCATCGGAGCTCCCTCGGCGGTAAGAACTACAAAACCTAGTCGACGCGGCCCAGCCGGTCAACACCGCCTGCGTCGGCGCGAGAGCGGCCGGCACGGAACGACTGACAGCGCCCGGATCCGGTATCGGCGCGGTGGAAGGCTCGGCGGCGCCGTGCAGGGGCTCGGCGGTCCCTCAGTCGCCGGCCGTTACGAGAACGTAACCTCTAGTCCGGTTCTCGTTGTCGGAGTCCGGCGTATTCATTGCCGCGTAGAGGTCGGCCGCCTTGACCCATACCGGCGGATACTTGTAGCGGGACACGTCGAGGATCAGGAAACGGTCCGTATCCGCGTCATACGCCGCAAGCGGCGAGATGTGCCCTCCGCTCTCCTGGCCGATCGTCCGGCGCAGGTAGTTGACGATCACGTATCTGCCCGGCGTACCGAGATAGCGGACCGCGAGTGTACGGAATTCGTCGAGGCCGCCGTCGCCCGCATGGCGGACGTCTGCTTTCACCGAATAGGCGCCAAGCAGCCCGCCTATCTGATCGAGCGTCATGCCGATCTTCGCCAGGACGGGCCGCAGCAGAATCGCGTCGGTGCGCTCGTTGAAGAAGTTGTCCTGATCGAAAGCCGTGAACGGCTCGATGCCCGGGGCCGTCGGCGCGGGAACCTCGAGTGCATTGAGCACCATCACGATCGTCGCGACACCGCAATATGTTTGCGTTTTTTGCGTCACGAACTGCAGGCTGAGGGGCCAGTACGCCTGCCGCGCCTCGCTGTCGAGCAGAAGGTGTGCGCCTTGCTCGCTGCCGAGGCTGACGAGACCGGCTGGAAGCGGCAGCGTCCGACCGATTGCCGCCCCGCACGGGAGGGAGAGACAGGCGGCCAGCAACATGGCCTTGAACGAGATGATTTTCATGGTCGGCACGATTTTGTATCCTCACTCGAAAAAGTGGGTCAGGGACGATATGGCGGCAGCCTGCACGCAATGCCGGGCATGGCGAAGCGCGGGTAATCCGGTACGCCGCCGGCAAACGCCGGGAACACTTCTCCCTCGATCAGCGGCCGCAGGTAAGTGCGCGCGGCATCGGTGACGTGGAGGCCGTCGGCGCGGATGTACCGCGCGGGCAACCGACGTTCGAGATTGGCGATCGCTGCGACGTCGACCGGTACGACCTCCCAGCGATAGGGTTCGTCCGACAGGCGCCGGATCGCCGGCATGACGCAGTCGTGCCCGACCAGCGCGGCATCGACGGCGGCCTGCCCCACGGCGCGCGCGTGCGCGTGATCGGTGGCCGATACCAGATGCCCCGCGGCACGCTGGAGGTAGTCGGGAATGGCCCAGTGGTGCTTGTAGCCAAACCGGGTGTGGATCAGGCGGGCAATGCACTGCCCTGCCCCGCCGAGCTGAATGTGCCCCTTGACGTCGTGCTCCTGCTCCATCAGCAAGGTGCCATCGGCGCGGCGAATACCTTCGGAGACGGTGACCGCACAGTAGCCGAGGCGCCGCACGGTGTCTTCGACCGCAGCGAGGAATACCTCGTCGTCGAATGGCACTTCGGGCATCAGGATTATGTGCGGCGGCTCGTCGGGATTACGCGCAGCAAGCGCGGTGGCGGCGGCAATCCAGCCGGCGTTGCGCCCCATGACTTCCAGCACGAAGGCGCGACCGCTGCGGCTGGCCATTGCGGCAAGATCAAGCCCGGCTTCGAGCATCGCGGTGGCGGCATACTTCGCGGCAGAACCGAAGCCGGGCGAGCAATCGGTGCCTTCTAGATCGTTGTCCACCGTCTTGGGCACACCAACGCTCACCACCGGATAGCCGCGCTGGCCGGCGGCACGCGAGATTTTGGCAACGGTATCCATCGAACCATTGCCGCCGTTGTAGAGAAAATAGCCGATGTCGTGGGCCGCAAACACCGCGAACAGGCGATCGTACTGGGCAGGATTGACCTCGGGGGGATCGAGGTCGAAACGGCAGGAACCGAAGGCACCGCCAGGAGTACAGGCAAGCGCACGCAGGTCGGCCGGCCCAAGCACAGCCGTATCTATCAGATCCTCAGCAAGCGCGCCGAGAATGCCGTGGCGCGCTGCGAGCACCGTGCCGACAGCGTCCGGCCGCGCGCGTGCAGCCTCGATCACTGCCGCGGCAGTGGCGTTGATGACGGCAGTGACGCCGCCCGACTGAGCATAGAGGAGATTGGCTTTCTTCATCGGGCCTGCGCACTGAGCAAAACAAACGCGGCGAGGGAACGGGATGAATCCCGCCGCTCGCCGCGCTGAAGGTGAAAATTCCTGCTTACTTCAGAGCATCAAAAGCACGCGCGGTAATCTCGTCGACGGCACCGAGGCCGGCAATCTTGCGGACCTTCGGCGCACCGGCGACACCGGAATTGGCCCACTTGGTGTAGTACTCGACCAGCGGCTTGGTCTGGGCGTGGTACACCTCGAGGCGCTTCTTGACGGTTTCCTCGCGGTCGTCGTCACGCTGGATCAGGTCTTCGCCGGTGACGTCGTCCTTGCCCGCAACTTTCGGCGGGTTGTACTTGACGTGGTAAGTGCGACCCGAGGCCACGTGCACGCGGCGGCCGCTCATGCGTTCGACGATCTCGCTGTCGGGCACGTCGATTTCGAGCACGAAATCGATCGGCACGCCGGCGTCCTTCATCGCGTCGGCCTGCGGAATCGTGCGCGGGAAGCCGTCGAACATGTAGCCGGACTTGCAGTCGGCGTCTTTCAGACGATCCTTGACCAAGCCGATGATGATGTCGTCGGAAACGAGGCCGCCCGAATCCATCACCTTCTTGGCTTCGATGCCCAGCGGAGTACCGGCCTTGACGGCGGCGCGAAGCATGTCACCGGTGGAAATCTGCGGAATGCCGAACTTTTCCTTGATGAAGTTCGCTTGAGTACCCTTGCCGGCGCCCGGCGGTCCCAACAGAATCAGTCGCATTTACCATCCTCCCTGTCATGCGGCGCATCGCCACGGCCGCATCGTTATGTGAAAAATGAAGCCCGAAACTTACTCGACTCGACCCGCCCGGTCAAACACCGCCCTTACGCGTTCCAGATCTTCGGGCGTATCGACACCCGCGGCGGGCGCCTCTGCCACCGACAACACACGGATCCGGTAACCGTGCCAGAGCGCGCGCAGCTGTTCGAGCGCCTCCCAGTGCTCCAATGGTGATGGCGCGAGTCCGGCGTAGCGTCGCAGGAAGGCGGCGCGGTAGGCGTAGATGCCGACGTGCCGCTGCACCGGCAAACCGGCGGGAACCGCCTCGCGACTCGCGGCAAACGCGTCGCGCGCCCACGGGATCGGCGCACGTGAGAAATACAGGGCGTGGTCGCGCGCATCGCACACGACCTTGACGACGTTGGGATTGAAGAACTCCGCTGCGTCGCCAAGCGGATGCGCCGCGGTGGCGATCGCGGCGTCCGGCGTGTCGGCCAGCGCACGGGCGACCGCGGCGATCAATGCGGGCTCGATCAGCGGCTCGTCGCCCTGCACGTTGACGACGATGTCGTCGGCGCTCCAGCCGAGGGCGTCAACCACTTCGGCGAGTCGGTCGGTGCCGCTGGCATGGTCGGCGCGCGTCATCAGCGCATCGCCACCGGCAGCCTTTACGGCATCTAGTACGGAGGCGTGATCAGTGGCGACCCACACTGACGCAGCACCGGCTTTGCGCGCCCGTTCGAGGACGCGCACGACCATCGGCTTGCCGCCGATATCGGCCAGCGGCTTGCCCGGTAGACGTGTCGAGGCGTAGCGCGCCGGGATGACGACGTGAAAGCCGGCCATCTTCAGCGGCGCAGGGCGTCGACTTCTTCGGCGCCGAGCTGGCGCGCTTCTTCTTCAAGCATCACCGGGATGCCGTCGCGGATCGGAAAGCCGAGACGGTCAGCCTTGCAGACCAGCTCGTGCTTGTCCTTGACGAAGTCGAGGGGGCCCTTGCAGATGGGGCACACGAGGATTTCAAGCAGTCTGGCGTCCATGCCTCAGTTTCTCCAGGATGTGTTCGGCGGCGCCCGCGGCGATATGTGCCGTGACCGGGAATTCCCAAGTGTCGGCGGGCGCGAAAGCTGTGCATTTTACCGCATCCTTGCTGGTGAGGATCTTCGGTTCGCCGGGAGCGAAATCAAGATCGGATGCGGTGAAATGATGGTGATCGGGAAACGGGTGCGGGATCACGTCCAGCCCCATCCGCTCCAATTGAGCGAAAAAACGTTCCGGACGTCCGATGCCAGCGACGGCATGCACGCGACGCCCGCGAAAGGCGTCGGCGCCGCAGCGCTCGCCACCGCGCCGGAGCGCGACAAACGTTGCGCCTTCAAGACGCATCGCGAACACTGGACAGCCGCCGAGCTGCCGAGCCATCGCTGGCGAGAGTTCACCGTGGGCGAGCACTGCGTCCACGGCGCACAAGCGGGCGAGCCCCTCGCGCAGCGGTCCAGCTGGCAGGAGCCAGCGATTGCCAAGGGTATTTTCATCGACGACCGCCACTTCGACGTCGCGCGCAAGGCGATAGTGCTGCAAACCATCGTCGGAGACGATCACATCGCAGCCGGGATGCGCGTCCAGCAAGGCCCGCGCCGCGGCCGGGCGATCCGCCCCCACTGCAACGGGACAGGCGACAAGGCGGGCGAGCAATACCGGTTCGTCTCCGAAAATTTCCGGATCACCATCCGGCGGCACGACCGCAACGCCAGTGACACGGCCGCCATAGCCGCGGCTGACGATGCCCGGCGTAAATCCGGCAGCACGCAGACACCCGATCAGCCATTCGACCACCGGCGTCTTGCCGCTGCCGCCGACGGCAATATTGCCGACGACCAGCACCGGCACCGGCAGACGCACAGCACGCAGCACCCCCAGGCGAAACAGCAGACGGCGCAAGCCGCTCAACAGGGCGAACACCCCGGACAGCGGCAGCAGCAGGACAGCGAAGAGGGAGGGTGACTGCCAGAACGCAGGCGCCTTGTGCGGCATCACTCAGCGCCGGCGACGAAATTCTTGCCCCAAGGCGAGGCGCCTCAGGGGGACTGCGCCTGAATGGCGAAAGTGATATGCCCCAGACCGGCACGCTGAGCCGCCTGCATCACGTCAATTACGCTTTGATGCGCGGCCTTGGCGTCAGCGTTGATCACCACGACCGGCGGTTCGCCTCCGCCCGCAGGCACTGCGCGACCGAGTGCGGCGGCGATCGCGTTGATGTCCTTGCCACCGGCGGGCTGCCGATTGACGAGGACGTCACCGGCAGCATTCACCGCGACAACGATCTCGGCGGGCGCGCTGTCCGGCGCCGCCTCGGAATCAGCAGTCGGAAGGTTGATCTCGAGGCCGGACACTTTCGAAAAAGTGGTCGTGAGCACCAGAAAGATGATCAGGACCAGCATGATGTCGATGAGCGGGATCAGGTTGATCTCCGGTGCCTCCTCACGCCTGCCGCGCTGGAAATTCATTCTCACACCCGATCAGCGGCGTTCGCCATGAACCACTTCAACCAGCTTGATCGCCTGTTGCTCCATGTCGATGACAAAGCTGTCGACGAGCGCGCGGAAATGGCGCCAGAAAATGGTGGCAGGGATCGCGATGATCAGCCCCAGGCCGGTGTTGTTGAGTGCGATCGAGATACCCTGTGAGAGCAGTTGAGGGTTGGTGACGCCGCCCGCACCCTGCGACGCGAAAATGTCGATCATGCCGACGATGGTGCCGAACAGCCCCATCAGTGGGCTGATCGATGCGATCGTGCCAAGCGTCGTGAGGAAGCGCTCCAGTTCGTGCGTCACGGCGCGACCGGTTTCCTCGATCGACTCCTTCATCACCTCGCGCGAACTGTTGACATTGCGCAAGCCGGCGGCCAGCACGCGACCGAGCGGCGAATGGGCCTCGACGCGATTTGCCATCTCTGCGGACACGCCCTTCTGGCGAAGATCGACCACAATCTTGTCGAGCAAGCTCGACGGTACGACCTTGGATCTGCGCAGCGTCACCAGACGTTCGATGATAAGGGCCACCGCAATGACGGATGCCAGCAACAGAGGCCAGATCGTCCAACCCGAGGCCTGGATGAGCGCAAACACGCGATGAAACTCCGCAAAGGCAAAGGCGGAACTTTAACGCCCGGGGGCCTGCAGGGCAAGAGCGCAGTCCCATGTCATCGCCCGGCACAAGAATCCACAAAAGCTGTGGATAAGTTTGTGGATTCTTCGCCGGGAGTGTCCGAAAGGTCTGTCGCCACAAGCCTTTTGTCACTTTGCTGAAAAATTGTGCAACAAAATATTCACTTAAAAACAAACACTTATAAATACAAGCTTGAATTGAAAGGTTTTTTGAGGACGGCATTGACAAGCCGTCGTGCTTGTGGATTCCGCTACAATCCGCGCCATGCAAAACGATCTTTCCACGAGTTTGGACGGCATGAACAACGGGCGCGACCAGGATCGCATCCTGAGTGTGTCGACCCTCAACCGGCTGGCTCGCGAAACGCTGGAGGCACGCTTCCCGCTGCTGTGGGTGAGCGGTGAAATCTCCAACCTGACACGCGCGCCGTCGGGCCATCTGTATTTCACGCTGAAAGATGCGCAGGCGCAGGTTCGCTGCACGATGTGGCGCAATCGCGCCCAGTTGCTGCCTTTTCGCCTCGAAAACGGCATGCGGGTGGATGCACGCGCGCTGGTCACATTGTATGAGGCGCGAGGTGACTTCCAGCTCGGCATCGAGGCGCTGCGTCAGACGGGACAGGGGAACCTGTTCGAGACCTTCCTGCGCCTGAAGGAGAAACTCGCTGGCGAGGGACTGTTCGATGCGGCACTCAAGCGCGAGTTGCCGCATTACCCGCGGCGTATCGGCGTCGTCACCTCGCCGGCGGCGGCGGCATGGCAGGACGTGCTGGCGGCGCTGCGGCGCCGTGCGCCGCATATGGAAGTGGTGCTCTACCCTGCCCCGGTCCAGGGCGAGGGCGCGGGAGTGAGACTGGCCAATACGGTGCGCAAGGCATCGGAGCGCGCCTTGGAAGATGGTATCGATCTGCTGCTGGTGGTCCGCGGCGGCGGCAGCATCGAGGATCTGTGGGCATTCAACGACGAAACGCTGGCACGGGCGATCCGTGCGTGCGAGGTGCCCGTGGTGAGCGGCGTCGGGCACGAGACGGATTTCACGATTGCCGATTTTGCCGCGGATGTGCGTGCCGCGACGCCGACCGGCGCGGCGGAGCTGGCGAGTGCCGGCTATCACGCTGCGCGCGGGCGCCTTGCCATGCTCGAACAGACGCTGTCGGGGACAATGCAGCGGCGCATGCACACGCTCGCCCAGCGGCTCGACCGCGCGGCGCTGCGACTCGTCCATCCGCGCGAGCGGCTGGCGCAGGCGCAGGAGCGCAGCGAGCGCCTGGGGGTGCGCCTCGCGGCAGCCATGGCGCGCCGCATGGAACGCCTGACTGCCGGGCAGCGGATGTTGCGCCTGCGGCTTGAGGCGCGGCGACCGGACATCCGCCGCGAAATGGAGCGCTGCGCCCGGGCGGCAAGGCGTCTTGGACAGGCCGGCGAGAACCTGCTGCAGCGGCGCACCGAGCGGCTCGCGGCGCTGTCTGCACACTTGCAGCACCTGGCCCCCCAAGCGGTGCTCGCACGCGGTTACAGCATCACGCGTGATGCCGAAGGCCGCATTCTGCGGTCGGCAACAGAAACGGATGTGGGTAAGGCAGTGTCGGTCGAGCTCGCGAACGGCCGTCTGCGTGCTACGGTAAACAGTACGGAAGCATGAACGACGGAAATGGCCGTCATACCCGTCATGCCGGTCCGTCAGTCCGGTCACGCACGGCCGGGCATTGCGCCACGGGATTGCCACTTTTGTCAAAGCCCGACTAGAATAGTCGGGCTTTAATCCCAACAAACCTGACTATTGAACAGGAGAGACAAATGGAACACACGCTACCCCAGCTGCCCTACGCAAAAGACGCGCTGGCCCCGCATATCTCGGCCGAAACCATGGAATTCCACTACGGCAAGCATCATCAGGCCTATGTGACCAACCTGAATAACCTGATCAAGGGCACCGAATACGAGAACCTCGATCTCGAGGCGATCGTCAAGAAGGCGCCGGCCGGCGGCCTGTACAACAACTCCGCCCAGGTGTGGAACCACACCTTCTTCTGGAACTGCATGAAGCCCAACGGCGGCGGCGAGCCGAGCGGTGCGCTGGCTGATGCGGTCAAGGCCAAGTGGGGCTCCTTCGATGACTTCAAGAAGGCGTTTACCGCTTCGGCCGTGGGCAACTTCGGATCCGGCTGGACCTGGCTGGTGAAGAAGGCCGACGGCAGCGTCGATATCGTCAACATGGGCGCCGCCGGCACCCCGCTGACGACCGGCGACAAGGCGCTGCTCTGTATCGATGTGTGGGAACACGCCTACTACATCGACTACCGCAACCGCCGGCCGGACTTCGTCGCGACCTTCCTGAACAGCCTCGCGAACTGGGATTTCGCCGCGAAGAATTTCGCCGGCTGATCGCCGCACGATGCGTTTGCCAGACCCGACGCGGCCTGGCCAATGTGGCCTCCATTTCGCGACGCGACATGGAGGCCAAGTCATTTATGAATAACCATTTCTGTTTTTCTTGGTTCGGGTTATAGGCGCCGAACGGTAGATTTTCTCCTGTCGAAATCAATTTCATCGGAGAAAGTCGTCATGAAATCCAGTCTTCTGCGCCACAGTCTGCTCGCCCTGGCATTGACCGCCGGCATCGCCGGAGGCGCTCAGGCGGAGACCACCCTGCTCAACGTGTCATACGACCCGACGCGCGAGCTCTATCAGGCGTTCAACCCCGAATTTGCGAAGTACTGGAAGGCGAAATCCGGCCAGGATGTGAGCATCAAGCAGTCCCACGGTGGCGCCGGCAAACAGGCACGTGCAGTGATCGACGGACTGGAAGCAGACGTCGTGACGCTGGCGCTGGCCTACGACATCGACGCGATCGCGACGAAAACGGGCAAGATTCCGGCCGACTGGCAGAAGCGCCTGCAGCACAACAGTTCGCCCTACACCTCGACGATCGTATTCCTGGTGCGCAAGGGTAATCCGAAGGGCATCAAGGACTGGGGCGATCTGGTGAAGCCGGGCGTGGAAGTGATCACGCCGAACCCCAAGACGTCGGGCGGAGCACGCTGGAATTACCTTGCCGCGTGGGGCTACGCCCTGCAGAAGGCGGGCGGCGATGAGGCGCAGGCGAAGGCGTTCGTGACGGACCTGTTCAAGCATGTGCCGGTGCTCGATTCGGGCGCGCGGGGGGCAACCAACACCTTCGTCCAGCGCGGCATCGGCGACGTGCTACTGGCTTGGGAGAACGAGGCCTTCCTGTCGGTGAACGAACTGGGCCCGGACAAGTTCGAGATCATCGTGCCATCGGTGTCTATCGTTGCCGAACCACCCGTCACGGTAGTCGATGGGGTCGCGAACAAGCGCGGCACCGCCGAAGTGGCCAAGGCGTATCTCGAATACCTGTACTCGCCGGTCGGACAGAAGATCGCGGCACAACATTACTACCGCCCGGTGAAGCCCGAGCTGGCCGATCCGAAGGACGTGGCGCGCTTCCCGAAGATCAAGACTTTCACGATCGACGGGCTGTTCGGTGGCTGGACGAAGACACAGAAGACGCACTTCGATGACGGCGGGGTCTTCGACCAGATTTTCGCCAAGTGAGCCTCGCCGATCAAGCCAGGTACTTTCACGCCACGCGGGAAACCTCATCATGCGACACACCACCCTGATCGTGCCGGGCTTTCACGGCAGTGGCGTTACTCACTGGCAGACCTGGCTGGAGGCGCAGCTGCCCGATGCGCGCCGCGTGACGGGAATCGACTGGGACGAACCGGTGCTGGCTCGCTGGGCGGGCGCCGTGCGCCGCGAGATAGACGGGGCGGCGCACGCGGTGTGGATCGTTGCCCACAGTTTCGGCTGTCTCGCCAGTGTTGTCGCAGCCGCTGACCGGCCGGAGCGGGTCGCCGGAGCCTTGCTGGTCGCGCCCGCGGACCCGGCGCGCTTCGGTCCGTTGGGTCTGTGCGACGAACTGTCGGCCGGCCATGGCGATGACCTTGGGCCGTGGTTGCCGCAAGGGCAGCTCGGTTTTCCGTGTGCGGTGATCGCGAGCAGCAACGATCCGTGGGTACGGCTCACCGTCGCAGCGTATTGGGCGGACAGGTGGGGCGGCCGCTTCATCAATATCGGAGCAGCCGGGCACATCAACGTCGATTCCGGCTTCGGCCCCTGGCCGTATTGTCTGGAGTTGCTGCAAAGGATGCAGCAGGCCCACGAGGATTTGCCACTGGGGGCGATCGGCGGAGCCAGGCTCTCGCACAAGGGGCGGCGCAGCGCGCTTGCGAAGCTCAGGCATCACACGCGCGGCTCGCTGGACTTTCAGCCGACGGACCCCGTCTAGGCACAGCCCGAATCGGCGCGCGCCCTGCCCACCTTTTCGCTACCCGATGCGCAATGCTCGGAGGTTGAGACCACGGCGACGTCCCGTTTGCCGTGGCGCGAATTTCTTGATACAACGCGGCCTCGTGCTTCAGGCCGCCACGGCTCGCCATGCGGGCCAAGACCAATACCTTCGCCGATGCCGGACGAAGACTCAGCGCACTAACGCCTCATCTCCACCCGCAACCATGCCGCAACTCGCTCCCTCGATCCTCTACGCCGACGACGCCATCATCGTGGCCGACAAGCCGGCCGGACTCCTCTCCCAGCCTGCACGCGGGGAAGACCGGCAGGATTGCCTCGAAACGCGCGTGCAGGCGCTGTATGGCGATGCCCTGCTCGCGCACCGGCTCGACATGGCGACTTCGGGGCTGATCCTGCTCGCGCGCGGAGCGGAGATGCTGCGCAGGATGAATGCAGCATTCGCGCAACGAATCGTGGGCAAGCGTTATGTGGCGTCGGTGCATGGCCATGTCGCGAGCGACGCCGGCGATATCGATCTTCCCCTCGCGGCCGACCCCGACAACAATCCGCGCCAGATCGTCGACCGCCTGAACGGCCGCCGCGCCCTGACCCGCTATCGCGTCGTCGCGCGCCACGGCGAGGGCTGCAATGCCGTATCCCGCGTGGAACTCGAACCCGTCACCGGTCGGACGCACCAGCTACGCGTGCATCTCATGTCACTGGGGCATCCCATTCTCGGCGACGTCCTCTATGCACCGCCAGAGAGCACGGTGCAGCACGCCCGCATGCACCTGCACGCAGCGGCAATTGCCTTCATCCACCCGCAACGGCGGGTAGCGATGACCTTCGACAGCGCCGTGCCGTTCTGACCGTGGGACGCCGGCACCCGGTCAAAAAAGCACCGGCGGCCCGGCTTTCACGGATTCCACCTCATTGCCCGATAGCAATATTGCTGCCGCGGCGGCCCATCTGCAGACGCTAGCGGCCGGTTTCGCGGGGCAGGTCGAACACCAGAACCTCGGCGCCGCTTGCATGGTCTAGAACGACGGCGGACTCGCCCTCGATCGCCGCGCCATCGCCCTCGGTAAGACGCTGCCCATTCACCACCACCTCGCCACGCGCCACCTGAACCCATGCAACGCGCCCTTCGGTCAGTTCGAGGCTCGCGCGCCGGTCGCCATCGAGCAGCGTCGTAAACAGCTGCACGTCCTGGTGGACCGTCACCGACCCTTCGCGCCCATCCGCGCTCGCGATCAGCCGCAAGCACCCCGTGCGCTCTTCGCGCGGGAAATGCCGCTGCTCGTATCCCGGCCGCAAGCCCCCCGTGGCCGGAACGATCCAGATCTGCAGGAAGTGCACCGGTTCACTCGCCGAGTGGTTGTACTCGCTGTGGCTGATCCCGATGCCCGCCGACATGCGCTGCACGTCGCCGGGGCGGATCACCGAGCCGGTGCCGATACTGTCCTTGTGCTCGAGTGCGCCGTCCAGCACGTAGGAAATGATCTCCATGTCGCGGTGGCCGTGGGTCGGGAAGCCCTCGCCCGGAACCACGCGGTCCTCGTTGATGACTCGCAAGGGACCGAATCCCATGTGCGCCGCGTCGTAGTAATGACCGAATGAAAAGCTGTGCTTCGAATTCAGCCAGTCGAAATCGGCCACGCCGCGTTCGTTCGCTCTTCTGATGGTGATCATCCTGCAACTCCTCGTGTGCGTTATGACGTGGACCACTGTATCCATCACCGAACCCGGGAAAAATCACCCGCTGCGCCACTCACTATTGCTAAAACAGCAACACTAAACCCAAACCGTCGACGAGTTAGCCGCAACAATAAGCCGTACGGCATGGTCACGTGGCGCTGGTGAGTGGCTCCTGCACGGGGGTGTTCGGACTGGGTGAGGCATGCTCGACGAACACCGTTGCACAACGATCTGGCGGCTGCCGGATGAACAGAAACACCGCTACCCGAACGCGGAAGTCGCATTACGGGACAAAGCGCACCGGCGATCCGATGGCTGGCCGGACTGCGGGCACACCGCAGGAGAAGCCCTGGGCCAGGACGCCTCGCGGCCACCCCCACGGCACTGCGGCCTCCAGCCGCTTCACCACGACGGTGGCCGACCCGGCGTGCGCTCGCAGACGATCCAACGCCGTCGCCCCGCCCCCATCGCCATCCCCGTCCGCGAGCAGCACCGTCGCGTCGATCTTGATGAACTGCGCCGGCACCGTCGCCGACAACTTCTGCCATTGCCTCATCGACTCGACATTCACCGCGACGCGGAATCCGTGATGGCGGTAGTTGCGCAGGACGAAGGACAGCAGATCCGCCTGGCGGGCTGCCACCACTGGCGCTTCGATGACGATGCGTTCGGGGGGAAGTCCCAGCGCGTCGACGACCTTGCGGAATGCGGCGCCGTGATCACTGCTGACCGCGGCCAGCAGACGCCCGTGCACGTTCAGGAACAGCAGCCCGTCGGCACGGCCCGATGCGACGTAATTGAGCGCGTGCACGGTGCGGGCAAGCCGGTCGAGTGCGACGAGGCTGTCATCGCCGGCAATTGCCGAGAACAATGCCCACGGCGACAGGTCGCGCTGACCGCTGCCGAGGCAGCGCAGAAAGGCTTCATGCCCCTCCACCGCACGCGTGACCGGATCGACGATGGGCTGAAACACGCTCGACAGCTCGCAGCCGAACCAGTCGCCCACCACGCCGCCCTGGGCCAAGCGGCGCAGCTGCCTGCACGCCTGCCTTTCGAGCGGCAGACGGTCGAGGAAATCGCGTACGCGATCCGTAGTCTGGAATACCGAAGATGTCATGTTTAACTCCCGCTGGTTCGTCGTCGTTGAATAGCAACCGGCCGCAACTACCATCGACGCAGGCCCGGTCACTGCTCGACTCTACGACGCACCGCCCGCGAACCGAACCAGGAAATACTGCTGAGCATATGCACAGGAGAATGAATAGCCGCCGCCTCGCCTTAGCAGGATTTTGAATATCCAGCCCGTTTTTTATTATTTATGCGCACAAGGTGGCGGACTTAGACTTCAGTTGAATCTATGCATATGGAGCGCGAAATGAGCGCCTCACCCACAACATCAGTCGCTTTCAATCAGGGCGCGGAGAAGCGCTAATGGCAGCCACCCGAACATTCAGGGTTCTGCCTGGCTTCCATCTGACGCTCGGCTACACCCTCGCCTACCTGTCGTTGATCGTGCTGCTGCCGCTCGCCGCAGTGTTCCTCAAGACCGCCAGCCTTAGCCTCGCGGAGTTCTGGGCAGTCGTCAGTGCACCGCGCGTCGTCGCGACCTACAAGCTGTCCTTCGGCATGTCGCTCGCCGCCGCCGCGATCAACGCGGTGTTCGGACTGATGCTCGCCTGGTCGCTGGTGCGCTACACCTTTCCCGGCAAGCGCCTGATCGACGCGCTGGTCGACCTGCCCTTCGCACTGCCCACTGCGGTCGCCGGCATCGCGCTCACCGCGCTGTATGCAAAGAACGGCTGGCTCGGGCAGTACCTCGAACCGCTGGGCATCCAGGTCGCGTTCAAGCCGCAGGGGGTACTGGTCGCGCTGGTGTTCATCGGACTGCCCTTCGTCGTGCGCACCGTACAACCTATCCTCGAAGACCTCGACACCGAACTCGAAGAGGCGGCCGCGAGCCTTGGCGCGCAGCGCTGGCAGATATTTCGTCACGTGATCCTGCCGGTGCTGCTGCCGGCCTTGTTAACCGGTTTCGCACTCGCCTTCGCGCGCGCAGTCGGCGAATACGGCTCGGTCATCTTCATTGCCGGCAACATCCCCATGGTGTCCGAGATCACGCCGTTGATGATCATCACCAAGCTCGAGCAATACGACTACAGCGGTGCCACTGCCATTGCCGTCGTGATGCTGCTGCTATCCTTCACCCTTCTGCTGGCCATCAACGGCCTGCAGGCGTGGACGGCCAAACGAACCGGGAGGGACCGCTGATGGCCGGCGCCACTACACTCAACTGGGCCGCGGCAGCGCACGCCGACACCGCCGCCCGCTTCGAAACCAGGGATGCCACGCGCGAGACGCCGCTGGTGAAATGGCTGGTGCTGGGCCTCTCGCTCACCTTCTTCGCGGTATTCCTGCTGTTGCCGCTGGTCGCCGTGTTCGTCGAGGCGTTGCGCAAGGGCTGGGAGACCTACTGGACGGCCCTCGCGCATGAGGACGCCTTGTCCGCCGTGAAGCTGACACTGACCGCCGCAATCATCGCGGTGCCGCTGAATCTCGTATTCGGCGTGTGTGCGGCGTGGGCGATCGCCAAGTTCGAATTCCGCGGCAAGCATTTCCTGATTACCCTGATCGACCTGCCGTTCTCGGTGTCTCCGGTGATCGCCGGCCTGGTTTACGTGCTGATCTTCGGCGCCCAGGGCTGGCTCGGACCGTGGCTCGCCGCACACGAGATCAAGATCCTCTTCGCCGTGCCGGGCATCGTGCTCGCGACCGTGTTCGTCACCTTCCCCTTCGTCGCACGCGAACTCATCCCGCTGATGCAAGCCCAGGGGCGCGAAGAGGAAGAAGCCGCGATCGTGCTCGGCGCCAACGGCTGGCAGACCTTCTGGTACGTCACGCTCCCCAACATCAAGTGGGGCCTGCTGTACGGCGTGATCCTGTGCAATGCGCGGGCGATGGGCGAATTCGGCGCGGTGTCGGTGGTCTCCGGCCACATCCGCGGCCAGACCAACACGCTGCCGCTGCACGTCGAGATTCTCTACAACGAATACCAGTTTGCCGCCGCCTTCGCGGTGGCCTCGCTGCTCGCCATGCTGGCGCTCGTCACCCTCGGCATCAAGACCTGGGTCGAACACCGCGCGGCCCACGCCAGCAGGGACGAAACACCTCCGGAAGCACTACAGGACGCCGCATCATGAGTATCCAGGTCAAGGACATCTGCAAGCAGTTCGGCGACTTCGTCGCGCTCGACAAGGTTTCGCTAGACTTCCCCACCGGCGAACTGGTCGCCCTGCTCGGCCCCTCCGGCTGCGGCAAGACCACGCTGCTGCGCATCATCGCCGGGCTCGAGCAGGCCGACTCGGGTCAGGTGCTACTCGACGGCGACGACGCCTCCGGCACGCATGTGCGCGAGCGCCAGGTCGGCTTCGTATTCCAGCACTACGCGCTGTTCCGCCACATGACGGTGTTCGACAACGTCGCCTTCGGCATGCGCATGAAGCCACGCCCGCAGCGTCCCTCCGAGAAGCAGATCCGCGCCAAGGTGCATGATCTGCTCAAGCTCGTACAGCTCGACTGGCTCGCCGACCGCTTCCCGGCCCAGCTCTCCGGCGGCCAGCGCCAGCGCATCGCGCTCGCCCGCGCGTTGGCGGTCGAACCGCGCGTGCTGCTGCTCGACGAGCCCTTCGGCGCGCTCGATGCCAAGGTGCGCAAGGAACTGCGGCGCTGGCTGCGCAATCTGCACGACGAGCTGCATATCACGTCGATCTTCGTCACCCACGACCAGGAAGAAGCGCTCGAAGTGGCCGACCGCGTGGTCCTGATGAACCAGGGCCACGTCGAGCAGATCGGCACGCCCGAAGAGGTCTACCGCCAGCCCGCCACGCCGTTCGTGTATGGATTCCTTGGCTCGGTTAACCTCTTCCGCGGGCGTATCGACGGCGAAACGGTGCGCGTCGGCGAAGACGTGCTGCCGCATGAAGCCAATGAGCTCGAACACGGCGCGGAAGTCGTCGCGTTTGCGCGACCACACGAACTCGATGTCGTCCCCGACGCGCATTCCGACGCGGGCGTCGCCGCGCGCATCACGCGCATCCTCGCCTTCGGCGTCACCGCGCGAGTGGAGCTCGACGGCTTGAACGGTGCCGGCGGCCAGCACTTTGAGGTCGAACTCACGCGTGAACGCGTCGCCCACCTGAACCTCGTCGAGGGGCAATCCGTCAGACTGGTGCCGTCACGGCTCAAGGTCTTCGAACGCAACGGCACCACTGGAGCATCCGCATGAACTTTCAGCAGCTGCGCATCATCCGCGAGACGGTCAGGCGCAACTTCAACCTCACGGAGGTCGCCAACGCGCTGTTCACCTCGCAATCGGGCGTCTCGAAGCACATCAAGGACCTCGAGGACGAGCTCGGCGTCGAACTCTTCGTGCGCAAGGGCAAGCGCCTGCTCGGCCTCACCGATCCCGGCAAGGAACTGGTCGTGATGGTCGAACGCATGTTGCTCGACGCGGGCAACATCAAGCGCCTCGCCGAGCAGTACAGCAACCGTGACGAAGGACGCCTCACCGTCGTGACCACCCACACGCAGGCGCGCTACGCACTGCCAAAGGTCGTCACCGCATTCAAGAAGGCCTACCCCAGAGTCCATCTCAAGCTGCACCAAGGCAGCCCGGAAGAAATCGTGTCGATGCTGATGGATGGCCAGGCCGACATCGGTGTCGCCACCGAGGCTATTGCCGAGGTCACCGAACTTGCCTCCTTCCCCTATTACTCGTGGCGCCACTCGGTAATCGTCCCTGCCGGGCATCCGCTTGAACACGCGCAGCCGCTCACGCTCGAAGCAATCGCCGAGTTTCCGCTCATCACGTACCACGAAGGCTTCACCGGCCGCACCCTCATCGACAAGACTTTCGCCGCCGCGGGCCTCACCCCGGACGTCGCGATGTCCGCAATGGACGCAGACGTCATCAAAACCTATGTCGAACTGGAACTCGGCGTGGGCATCATCGCCTCGATGGCCTTCCAGCCGGGGCGCGAAGGCAGCCTCCACCTGCTCGATAGCGCCCACCTGTTTCCGGCAAACACCACACGCATCGCCGTGCGCCGCGGGCACTATTTGCGCGGTTTCGCGTACCGCTTCATCGAAATGTGCTCGCCCGCGCTGACCGAAGCCACGATTCGCAGCAGCATCGCGCCCGCCGGCAACGGCCACCCGGAAGAGTAAGGCGCCGACCGGACCTCATCCCGAGCTGCCCGCGCAGCCATTTGTCCTGCGGGCCTGATATCCTTTACTTCCTTGCCCAAGGAGCCTTCAAATGTCGAACTGGTATTCCGATAACGCCGAATCCATCGGCAAAACGCCGCTGGTCAAACTGAATCGCATCACCGATGGCGCCGCCGCGACGGTGCTGGCCAAGATCGAGGGTCGCAATCCCGCCTATTCGGTGAAGTGCCGCATCGGCGCCGCAATGATCTGGGACGCCGAGAAACGCGGACTGCTCGGACCGGGCAAGGAAATCGTCGAACCCACCAGCGGCAACACCGGCATTGCACTGGCCTTCGTCGCCGCCGCCCGCGGCATTCCGATCACGCTGACGATGCCCGACACGATGAGCGTCGAACGGCGCAAGCTGCTCGTCGCCTACGGCGCGAAGCTGGTGCTGACCGAAGGTGCCAAGGGCATGAACGGCGCGATCGCCAAGGCCGAAGAGATTGCCGCCTCGGACCCCGGCAGATTCGTGTTGCTGCAGCAATTCAAGAACCCCGCAAACCCGGCGGTCCACGAGGAAACCACCGGTCCGGAGATCTGGAACGACACCGACGGCAAGATCGACATCCTGATCTCCGGCGTCGGCACCGGCGGCACCATCACCGGGGTGACGCGTTACATCAAACAGAAGCAGGGCAAGCCGATCGTGTCGATCGCCGTCGAACCTGCGGCCAGTCCGGTACTGACCCAGACGCTTGCGGGCGAAGCATTGAAGCCGGCTCCGCACAAGATTCAGGGCATCGGCGCTGGTTTCGTCCCGCAAGTGCTCGACCTGTCGCTGGTCGACGCCGTCGAAACCGTGAGCAACGAGGATGCCGTGCTCTACGCCCGCCGCCTCGCGCGCGAAGAAGGCATCCTGTCGGGCATCTCCTGCGGTGCCGCGGCCGCCGTCGCAGTGCGGATCGCACAGCGCCCGGAAAACGCCGGCAAGACGATCGTCGTGGTCCTGCCCGACTCGGGCGAGCGCTACCTCAGCTCGATCCTGTTCGAAGGCCTTTTCGACGCCACCGGCGCCGCACTTTGACTGAAGCATCAACGCAAGACGCGGGGGCGCAAGCCCCCGCCAGCAGCATCTCCTTCGCCGACGCACTGCGTTTCTGGCTCAAGCTCGGCTTCATCAGCTTCGGCGGACCGGCGGGGCAGATCGCGATCATGCACCAGGAGCTGGTCGAGCGCCGGCGCTGGATCTCCGAGCGCCGCTTCCTGCACGCACTCAACTACTGCATGTTGCTGCCCGGGCCGGAAGCCCAGCAGCTCGCCACCTACATCGGCTGGCTGATGCATCGCACCGCCGGTGGCATCGCTGCCGGCGTGCTGTTCGTCCTGCCCTCGCTATTCATCCTCATCGGCTTGTCGTGGATCTATCTGGCCTTCGGCGAACAGCCGCTGGTCGCCGGCCTGTTCCTCGGCATCAAGCCGGCGGTGGCCGCGATCGTGGTGCACGCTGCCTGGCGCATCGGCTCGCGCGCGCTGAAGAATGGTGCGCTGTGGGGGATTGCCGCCGCAGCCTTCGTCGCCATCTTCGCGCTGAATGTCCCGTTTCCGGCCATCGTCGCCGCAGCGGCGCTGACCGGCTACATCGGCGGACGAGTCGCACCGGAGCGTTTCCGCACGGGCGGTGCGCACGCTTCCGCCACCACCTCCTTCGGCCCGGCACAGATCGACGACGACACGCCGACGCCCGAGCACGCGCGCTTCCACCCTGCGCACCTCGCGCGCATCGTCCTCGTAGGCGCGGTTCTGTGGCTGGCACCGATAGGGCTGCTGTGCGGGCTGTTCGGCTGGCACGGCACGCTCACGCAGATGGGTTGGTTCTTCACCAAGGCCGCACTGCTCACCTTTGGGGGAGCCTATGCGGTGTTGCCCTACGTCTATCAGGGCGCCGTCGGCCATTACGGCTGGCTGACGCCGGTGCAGATGATCGACGGCCTCGCGCTCGGTGAAACGACGCCGGGCCCGCTGATCATGGTGGTTGCCTTCGTCGGCTTCGTCGGCGGCTACCTCAGTGCCGAACTGCGGGCGCTGTTCGGCCCCGACATGCTGTTCATTGCGGGAGCGGTTGCGGCGGTGCTGGTCACCTGGTTCACCTTCCTGCCGTCCTTCCTGTTCATCCTCGCCGGCGGCCCGCTGGTCGAATCCACCCACGGCTCGCTCGGCTTCACCGCGCCACTCACCGCCATCACCGCCGCCGTGGTCGGCGTGATCCTCAATCTCGCGCTGTTCTTCGGCTATCACGTGCTGTGGCCGCAGGGCTTCGACGGTGGCTTCGCCCCGGTGTCGGCACTTATCGCGGTGATCGCCGCCCTTGCACTGTTCCGCTTCCGCCGCGGCGTCATCGAAGTCATCGCCCTGTGTGCCTTACTGGGGCTCGCGGCGCGCTTTGCCGGCGTTGCGACGTGATCCCGCCCCCGAGTGCCACGATGGGGGCCACCGACGAGAGGGAGTTCGACGCTTCGACTGCGAACGACCCAGCCCAGCTGCCGGACACACTCCCGATCCTCTATCGCGACGAGTCATTGATCGCGGTAAATAAACCGTCCGGCCTGCTGGTGCATCGTTCGGCGCTCGATGTCCACGAGGAACGCTTCGCCGTGCAGATGCTGCGCGACCAGATCGGCCAGCACGTACACCCGGTGCATCGCCTCGACAAGGGCACCTCCGGCGTCCTGCTGTTCGCCCTCGACCGCACTACCGCGGCACTCGCCTCCAGCGCGTTCGAACGCCAGGCGGTACTGAAGACCTATCTCGCCGTGGTGCGCGGTCATCCGCCGGAACAGGGGGTCATCGATCATGCATTGACACGCCGTTTCGACGACGCCGAACGTCGCCCCGCTTCTGCCGCCGAAGCACCGCCGCAGGACGCCGTCACCCGCTTCCGCCGTCTCGCCACCACCGAACTGCCCTACCGCGTCGACCGCTACCCGACCAGCCGCTACGCCCTCGTCGAACTGACGCCGGAAACCGGTCGGCGGCACCAGATCCGCCGCCACCTCAAGCATCTCTCGCACCCGATCATCGGCGACGCCACCTTCGGCAAGGGCCGTCACAATCGCCTGTTCGCAAGCCTGTTCGGCGTCTCGCGCCTGCTGCTCGCGTGCACGCGCATGCAGCTCGCGCATCCGCACACGGGCGAGGTGCTGAACCTGGCGGCACCGCTGGCCGAGGATTTCGCCTGCGTGCTCGCACAGCTCGGATGGTCCGACGCCGTGAGCGCCAATCCCTCACTGGTGGACATCGATCGCAACATCCCGGCGTGACGCGCGTCTTTCTGCCGTCACCGATTCATTGCACAATGAAACTTCCGCAGAAAACCACGATACCGGCTCCCCAATCATGAATCCCCTGCTCCAGGTCCGCGCCCAAGGCCAGCAAGTCTGGCTCGACAATCTTTCCCGGACGCTGCTCAACGACGGCCACCTCGCCCGCATGATTACCGAGGATGGTGTTGACGGCGTTACCACCAACCCGGCGATCTTCCACAAGGCAATTGCCGGCGGGCGCTATTACGAGGACGACCTGGCGGCCCTGAAGCGGCAGCCGATCGACGCCGAAGCGCGTTATGAACAGCTGGTGATTCCCGATGTGCAGCGCGCCTGCGACCTGCTGCGGCCGACTTTCGAGCGCACGGGCCGCAATGCCGGCTACGTCAGTCTGGAAGTTTCCCCCGCCCTCGCACACGATGCGGCCGGCACCGTCGCAGCCGGCCTGCGCCTGAAGCAGGCCGTCGCACGCGACAACGTGCTGATCAAAGTACCGGCCACCCCGGCGGGTCTCGACGCCATCGAGCAACTGATCGGCCACGGCGTCAGCGTCAACGTGACCCTGATGTTTTCGCTGGCCCACGTCGATGCCGTCGCCGACGCCTACCTGCGCGGCCTCGCGCACCTGCAGCGGGCCGGCGGCGATGTGCGCAGCGTGATGTCGGTCGCCAGCCTGTTCCTCAGCCGCGTCGACACCCTGATCGACAAGCAGCTGGAGGAACTCGGCGGCAATGCGCCGGCCTTGCGCGGCAAGGCTGCCGTCGCGACCGCCAAGCTCGCCTATCAGCGCTATCTCGAACGCTTCCATGGTGCTGCATTTGCCGACCTGCGCGCACTTGGCGCACGGCCACAGTTCATGCTGTGGGCCAGCACCGGGACAAAGAACCCCGCCTACAGCGACCTCCTGTACGTCGAACCGCTGATCGGTGCCGAAACGGTGAATACCCTGCCGGACGCAACGCTGGCTGCGCTGCGCGACCACGGCAAAGTGGGCGCCACGCTCACCACCGATGCGGGGGCCGCGCGCGCGCACTTCGCCGCGCTCGCAAGCCTCGGGGTCGATCTGACCGCGGCCGGCGAACGCCTGCAGCGCGAAGGGCTCGCGCAGTTCGAGGACGCCTTTGCACAACTGCTGCAACTGACAGCCTGAATCGGCAGAACAGCTCAACCGGGCACTTCGTCGACACCGACGGAGTGCCGCAACTTCACCGCCAGCCCTCGCAATAACTCGTTCTGGTGCTGCAGCGCCACGAGTCGGTCCTGCATCATCGCCGCAAGACAGTGCAACGCTTTGACAGGCGTGCCGGCACACGCCCGCACACAATCGATGTGCCGCTGCATGTCGCGCAAGTATTCGCGCCGGCCCGGCGGATAGCTGTCGATAAGATGCTCGATGGCACGACGGCGCGCCCTGAAGAACGCTTCAGGATCCCGCTCCGCCAACTCGCGCCAGCGGTCGAAATCGAACTCGGACATGACCACCCCTACCGGGGCACGGCAAGATTGCCCCGTACTTCATCGTAGGAGTGGAAATCCGGCGCAGCAAGGATGCGTCTCCCTGCGCCGGGTACCGACCACCGTGCGCGAGCGGTCGGCGGATTCAATCAGGCGGCGAGGACCGGCTTTTTCGCCATCAGCGACAAACGACTCATCCAGCGCTGATCACCGGCGCTGCCGAGCAGTTCCTTCATGTCGAGGATCAACACGATCTGGCCATTCGACAGTGTGGTCACCCCGGCGACCCCCTTCGGTCGGAAATCGTCGAGCGACTTGATCACCGCATCCTCGCGGCCCGCGAAACTGTCGATTGCGAGGATGAACGACATCTCGGCCGTCTGCATCAACACGCCGTACCCCGGAGAGCGGTCGAGCGGCCAGCCCAACAGGCCCGCCAGCGGCAGGATGGGCAGGACTTCGCCGCGCACCACCATCGTGGCCCGCCCGCCGACTTCCTGCACTTCGCGCGCTTCGATCGGCAGAATCTCGCGCACCATCGACAGCGGCACCGCAAAGGGCTGATCGCCGAGACGCACCAGCAGCACGGGCAGAATCGCCAGCGTCAGCGGCAGGCTGATAACAAAGGTCGTACCCTTGCCGAGCACCGACTGGATTTCAATGTTGCCATTGAGCTTCTGGATGTTCGTCCGCACAACGTCCATCCCCACGCCGCGCCCCGAAACATCCGAGACCTGCACGGCCATCGAGAAACCCGGCAGGAACACCAGATTGAAACTCTGGCGCTCGTCCATCGCATTCGACTCTTCGTCGGTGATGAGCCCCTTCTCGACCGCCTTCGCACGCAAACGCTCGGCGTTCATGCCGCGCCCGTCATCGGCCACCAGGATCACGATGTGATCGCCTTCCTGACGTGCCTCGAGACGGACAATCGATTTTTCCGGTTTGCCGTTCGCAGTCCGCTCTGCGCTATCTTCGACGCCGTGATCAACCGCATTGCGGATCAGGTGGATGATCGGATCGGCCAGATCCTCGATCATCGTCTTGTCGATCTCGGTTTCCTCGCCGGCCAGCACCAACTCCACATCCTTGCCCATGTTGCGCGCAAGATCGCGCGCAATGCGCGGGTACTTCTGGAACAGCCGTCCGATCGGCTGCATGCGCGTCTTCATCACCGCGTTCTGCAGGTCCGACACCAGCAGATCGAGCTGACTCACCGCAAGATCGAGCGAATGCAGCGTTTCGGTATCGTTGCGGCCGCTCAGGATGTCGCTGCGCAAGGCATTCAGGCGATTCTTGGTCAAGCCGATTTCACCCGACAGGTTGAGCACCTGGTCGAGCCGCGTGGTATCGACACGGATCGAATTGTCCCGTTGTTTTTCGCCCTCGCGACGTCCCGCAGGCGCCGCCGCCCCCGGCTTGTCGCTGGCGCGCCGTCCGGTGGCAGCCTTGATGACTTCCTCCGGTGCCTTGACCGGCGCGGCAGGCATCACGGCGGCGGCAGGCGGCTTCACCTCGCGGACCTCCTTCAGGGCCGGCACGCCGACGAGCGCACCGTGCAGCAGTTCCCAGTCGGGACCGGCCTTCCCCGCAGGGGAAGCCGAAGCTGCAGCGGGTGCATGCGCCGCGGGAGCTTCGGCGCCGGCGTCTGCGACCGATTGCCCGCCGGCCAGTTCGCCGGCGATCGCCTGCCTGAGGCGACCGATCAGTTCCCCTTCTGCCGGTGAAGGCTGGGTGCCCTGTTCAAGGCTCGCAAACATGTCGCGCACCGTACCGGTGGCTTCGAGAATCACGTCCATTACTTCGGGCGTGATCTCCAGCTGGCCGTTACGCAGGTTGTCGAACAGATTTTCCGTCAAGTGGCACAGGGTGACCAGCTCGGTCGCATTGAGGAACCCGGCCCCGCCCTTGATGGTGTGGAATCCGCGAAAAATCTCGTTCAGCAGGTTGCGATCATCGGGTGCCCGTTCGAGATCCACCAGTTTGTTGTCGACCCCGGAGAGCAGGTCTCCCGCTTCAATCAGGAAATCCTGAAGAAGGTCTTCCATTCCCGCGAAGTCACTCATAACGTTCTCGCTCTATAGTTCCCGACGGGCCGCATTCCCGGCACCCTCGTCACGCCTGCCGCCCGGCTTACGCAAGGCGTCGCCGGGCGGCATGATCATCAAAAGCCCAGGCTACCAAGCAGATCGTCGACCTGCTCCTGCGTCGTCACCACATCGTCGCGCCCCGCGGAGCTGACCACCGGGCCATTCATCAGGCCACTGTGCTTTTCACCGCGCTTTTCAGGCGGAGTGACTTCCAGTAAGACCTGCAGCAGCTCGGTTTCGAGTTTTTGCGCAAGTTCGACCACCTTCTTGATGACTTGGCCGGTGAGATCCTGGAAATCCTGCGCCATCATGATTTCCATCAGCTGCTCGTTGGTCGCACGGCTCGCCTGGGCAACCTCGCCGAGAAAACCGCGCGTGTCGTTCGACAGGGCCTTGAACTCGTCGACCGAGAGCTGATTGGCGAACAACTTGTCCCATTTCACCTGCAGACCGCGGGCATCCGCGTGGAGCTTGTTCTGGATCGGCTGGGCGATGTCGGTGGCGTTGAGCACACGGCTGGCGGCCTGCTCAGTCATCTGCGCGATGTAGCTGAGACGCTGGCGGACGTCGGGTATTGCCTGAACCGCGTCCTGCAACCCGTCTTCGGAACCCAGTTCGCGCAAGGTATCGTGGACTTGTCTTGTCATCTGGCCGATCCGCGTAAACACCGCGTCGCAAGAGTGCTCCGTTTGCCCGTCAGCGCCCGCCCTGGTGACCGGAGCCGTTTCCTGCGCGGCCTCCTGAAACCCGGCCTCGAATTCGGCTGCCACGGAATCAAATAGCGACTGCAACTCGTCGTCGTCGCCATTCACCGCCTTGGGCGCCGGCTCGGCCTTCGGCGCTGTCTGCTGCGGACTGTTCGCGATGCTGTCGAACAGGGCCTGGAGATCATCCGAATCTCCGGCCTCATCGATTTTCAGCTTCTTCGCCATCATCGGCCTCCCCTATCCCTTTTCATGGGCCGTCCGCTCACGCGGCGGCCTTCTTGCCCATCTTCTCGAAGATCTTTTCCAGCTTCTCCGACATCGTCGCCGCCGTGAAAGGCTTGACGATGTAGCCGCTGGCCCCGGCCTGCGCCGCTGCGATGATATTTTCCTTCTTGGCCTCGGCGGTCACCATCAGCACCGGCAGATGCTTCAGATGGGGCGTCTGGCGGATCGTCTGCAGCAAAGTCAGCCCGTCCATGTTGGGCATGTTCCAGTCGGTCACGACAAAATCGAATGGTGCGCTGTTGAGCTTCTGCAAGGCCACGGCGCCATCCTCGGCTTCATCGACGTTGGTGAACCCGAGTTCCTTGAGCAGATTGCGCACGATCCTGCGCATGGTCGAAAAATCATCGACGACGAGAAATTTCATCTTGGGGTCGGACATGGTGTATCTCCGTAATCTTTCTGACAGCCCGGTCTTCGCCTAGTGGCCCCGGGTCAGCAGCGGACGCAAGGTATCTGCGAGCGCATCGGCGTCGAATTTTGCCACGTATGCATCGACCCCGACCCGCTTTCCCATGGCCCGGTTCGCTTCCGAGGACAGGGACGAGTGCATCACCACCGGGATGCCGTCGAAGCGGGTATCTGCCTTGATATTGCGCGTCAATACGTACCCGTCCATTTCGGGCATTTCCGCATCGACGAGGATCAGGTCCAGTTCGTCACTGAGGTAACGACCGCATTGCTGCGCATGACTGGCCATGCCCTGCAGACGGGTCCAGGCCTCCAGCCCATTGACCGCATGCTTGTGCTTGACGCCCAGCTTGTCGAGCACCTCGGCAATCTTGCGGCGCGCGACGGCGGAGTCATCGACATAAAAGATATCGTAATTCTGCCCACCGGCAATCGGGGCGATATTGCCCACCACGGCGTCGCCAAACGTCGATGCCAGCACCGTCTCCACATCCACGATGGAAACCAGTTTACCGTCGGGCAATTCGGTAATTGCCGTGATGTAGTTATGCACGCTGCTGGAAACGTTGTCCGGAGCGCGCACCTTGTCCCAGTCCACGCGGATGATGCGATCGACGCCTTCGACGAGAAAACCGAGGGTGCGCTTGCTGTATTCGGTGACCATCATCGACGCGCCCAATGGTTCGCCCGGCTGCGCGAGCCCGAGGATCTTCGACAGGGCCAGCACCGGGATCACATTGCCACGCAACGAGATCAGCCCTTCGACCCCGATCGGCATGTTCGGGGCCCTGGTGATGAACGGCGCCGTCGACACCTCCTTGACCTTGAAGACATTGATGCCGAAGGTTTCGGAAGTACCGAGGGAGAACAACAAGATCTCCATGCGGTTGGAACCGGCAAGGCTGGTGCGCCCGTCGACCACATTCAACAGGCCGTTGTCGTCCGTATCATAAGCTGACATGACAATGCTTCCTCACGATGCACGAGTCTGCGGGGCGTCGCGGCCCAGCAGGCGGCGCAGCGTCTCGGCCAGACGCTGCGGCTCAAATTTCGGGACGTATTCGTCGACGCCGACCGACGTGCCAAGCTGCTGGTTCGACATGCCGGAAAGCGACGAATGCATGATCACCGGGATCCCGGCAAAGCGCGGGTCGGACTTGATCGACTTGGTCAGGATATAGCCGTCCATTTCCGGCATTTCGACATCGGTAAGCACCAGACTCACGACATCGCTCACCTTGCGCCCGGTGGCCTCGGCATGGCGGGCGGCCTTCTGCAGCTCCTCCCAGGCCATGCGTCCGTTGACCGACCCCACGTAAGGCACGCCCAGCACGTCGAGCGTGCGCTCGATCTGCTTGCGCGCGACGGACGAGTCGTCGGCAAAGAACACCGTGTACTTGGCGCCCTCGATCGGTTCGATGCCCTTGAACATGAACTGGTCGTCCTGGCTGGTGGTCTCGGCCAGCACTTTCTCGACGTCGAGCATCATCACCAGCTTCTTGTCCTGCAGCTCGGTAACGGCCGTCACCAGCCCGCCCAGGTTCGCGGTGAGCATGTCGGGCGGCACCCGCATCTGCGACCAGTCGAGGCGCAGGATGGTGTCGACTGCCTCGACGAGGAAGCCCTGCGTGTGGCCGTTGTATTCGGTGACGATCATGATGTCGCGCTGGGCGTTACCACCCACGCCGACGTAGCGCCCGAGGTCGACCACCGGCACCAGCACGCCGCGCAGACTGACCATGCCCTCGACCGCTGCCGGCATCTCGGGCGCAGCCGTGATGGCCGGAGTACGCATCACCTCGCGCACCTTGAACACGTTGATGCCGAAGGTTTCCCGGCGCCCGGTGCGCTGATCGACGCCGAGCGTGAACAGCAGGATCTCCAGCTTGTTGGTGCCGGCCAGACGCGTGCGGGCTTCGATATTCTTGAACAGTTCGGACATTTCACTCTCCGCTAGACGCGGCAATATGTTCTGGGCGGCGCAGGTGCGCCGTGATTTCAATCAAGATAACGTCAGCATCCGGAAATTCTTGAGGGGGCAACGCAATCTGACTTGCCGTGGCGACATTTTCTCATCAAGACATGCAAGCCGGCCCCGATCTCCGGCGCGAAAAAACTTATCGATGCGCCCCACTCCCCGGCTGCGCAAGCTGTTTGAGAACGTGCTGCGCGACGTCCCGGAGCGGCACCACTTCGCACGCCGCACCGATCATTGTGGCCTCGCGCGGCATGCCGTAGACAACACACGAATCATGGTCCTGGGCAATCGTCCAGGCGCCCGCGCGACGCATCTCGAGCAGGCCGCGCGCGCCGTCCTTGCCCATGCCGGTCAGCAGCACGCCGATTGCCCCCGTGCCAATCTGCTGCGCGGCCGACGAAAACAGCACGTCTACCGACGGCCGATGTCGATTGACCGGCTCGGCACGCGACAGGGAGCACTGGAACCCGCTTGACGCACGGCGCACCGCGAGATGCGAATGCCCGGGCGCAATGTATGCAGTGCCGGACACGAGCGGTTCGCCGTCCTCCGCCTCCTTGACGCGAATTTCGCACAAGCCGTCGAGTCGGCGGGCAAACGCAGTGGTAAACATTTCCGGCATGTGCTGCACGATCATCACCGGTGGCACGCATTGCGGCAACCCGAGCAAGACCTGCTTGATCGCCTCGGTACCGCCCGTCGACGCGCCGATGAAGATAATACGCGTCCCATGGAACGCGGCGCCCGTGGCGGACGGCGTGTTAAGCGGCGCCGGCATCGATGCGTTGGTAGACAGTGCGGCCCATCGAGCGGAAAAGATCGGCTGCGTGCATGAAACTCTCCGAATGTCCGGCAAACAAGGCCCCGTCCTTGCGCAACAGGGGAGCAAAACGCTTGAGGATCGTGTACTGCGTCGCCTTATCGAAATAAATCATTACGTTACGACAGAAGATCGCATCCAGCGGCCCCTGCACGGACCAATTCGGGTCAAGCAGATTGATGCGCCGGAAGCTCAACAAGCGTTGCAACTCCGGACGCACCCGCAGCTCGCCCTCAGGGACGCCGGCACCGCGCTGAAAGTAACGCCGGATGCGCTCGGGCGACAGGCGAAGGATGCGGTCCTCGCGATACAGCCCACGTTCGGCATGCGCCAGCACATTTGTATCGATATCGCTGGCGAAGATCTGCACCGGCGGGGTCAGCGTGTCGAAGGCCTCGCAGGCGGTGATCGCCAGTGAATAGGGTTCCTCGCCGGTGGATGCCGCATTGCACCAGATACGGATGACGCGCTTTTCGGCGACACGCCGCATGCGCTCGGCAAGGATGTCGAAATGATGTGCCTCGCGGAAAAACGAGGTGAGATTGGTGGTCAGCGAATTGACGAAGGTCTCCCACTCGATGCGATCGCGTTCGAGGCGGGCAATGTATTCGGCAAAGGTACGGTCGCCACACACGCGCAGGCGCCGCGCGAGGCGGCTGTACACCATGTCCTGCTTGGCGGGCGACAGGACGATGCCGGCATGGTCATGGATCAGCTTGCGGATCCGCTCGAAGTCCGCGCTGGTCAGCTCGAATTCGCGATCACGGTCGCCGGCCATCGCCGCCGCTGCCGACGCGGCCGCCATGGCTGCGAATGTGGGCTCCGCAGCCCCCCGCCCGGAAGTCGCCGGCGCAGGGCGCGGAGACAAGCCCGGGCTCAGGGGTTTTCGGAAATGCGGGGGATCTCCCACGGGCATGCTTAGAACTCCTCCCATTCCTGTTCGGGGCTGCGGTCGAACACCGGCCCTCGCAACAAAAGGCACATCACATCAGGACGGCGGTGCGCCGGGCGTGGGCCGCGGGCGCGGACGCGTGGCCGGCGCGACTGGCGGCGGTGTTTTGCTTTCGATGTTCTGGCGCAGCGCCTCGTCATCGAGCGGCGCATCCGCACCGATGTCCAGCAAACCCGCCTGCGAGCGCACAGCCTCCTCGGTCTTCCTGTTCATGACGATGATGCTGATGCGTCGGTTGGTCGCGTGAAACAGGTCGTCCCTCTTCAACGGAACCGTATCCGCAAGTCCGACAACCCGAATCACCTTGCCCGCCTCCAGCCCGCCGGCAACCAGTTCGCGACGCGACGCGTTGGCGCGGTTGCTGGACAGTTCCCAGTTCGAAAAGCCACGCTCGCCGCCGGCGTAACGCGCGGCATCGGTATGTCCGGACAAGCTCAGGCGATTGGGGACATCGTTGAGCGCCCGCCCGATGGCGCGCAACAGGTCGCGGGTGTAGGGCAGCAGTTCATCGCTGGCGGTGTTGAACATCGGCCGGTTCTGCTCATCCACGATCTGGATACGCAAACCTTCCGAGGTGATGTCGATAAGGATCTGGTTCCGGAAACCGCGCAGCTTCGGGTCTGCCTCGACCAGCGCTTCGATGCGCCCCTTGAGGTCTTCAAGGCGGGCACGTTCGCGCACTGCCTCGATCCCTTCGTCGTCACCATCGATACGGTAGATTTCACGCCCCTTGGCCGCGTCGAGGTTGATCGAGCGGCGCCCTTCGACGTCGCCGCGCTTGCGCTGACCGAGCGATCGGGTCAGATCCTCGCCCCCGCCCTTGATGACACTGGAGCTGTCCCCGGAGCCCGACCCGCCATGCATCGAGATCTTCATCGGGTTCTGGAAATGATCGGCAATGCCCTCCAGGTCACCCTGGGCGGTGGATCCGAGCAGCCACATCAGCAGAAAGAACGCCATCATCGCGGTGACGAAGTCCGCATATGCGATCTTCCATGCACCGCCATGCGCAGCCGCGGCGACTTTGTTGATGCGCTTGATGACGATTGGCTGCTGGGTATCGTCGCTCATGGCAGACGCAGCTCCCGTTCACACCCGAAGAATGCTTGCCAAAAAACGTCGTCCATCATGACAATGGCACTCAACCCTTGCGACTCTTGATGTCCTGCTCGAGTTCGGAGAAGGTTGGCCGCTCGCTCGAATACAGCACCTTGCGTCCGAACTCCACCGCCACCTGCGGCGCATAGCCGTTCATGCTGGCGAGCAGGACCAGCTTGATACATTCGAAGACCTTGCCGCTTTCCTCGACGCGCTGTTCGAGCTGGCTTGCGATCGGCTGGACGAAGCCGTAGGAAATCAGGATGCCGAGAAAGGTACCGACCAGCGCGCCGCCGATCATCTTGCCGAGCACCGCCGGCGGCTGCCCCACCGAGCCCATCACGTTCACCACGCCCATCACCGCGACGACGATACCGAACGCGGGCAGGGCGTCGCCCGTCTTGGCCATGACATGCGGGGCGATGTGTGCTTCCTGATGGTGCGTGTCGATTTCCTTGTCCATCAGGTTCTCGATCTCGAACGCATTGAGGTTGCCACCGACCATCATGCGCAGGTAGTCGGTCAGGAACTCGATCGCATGATGATGGGCCATCACCGTCGGATACTTGGTGAAGATCGGGCTGGAATCGGGGTTATCGACGTCGTTCTCGATCGACATCAGCCCTTCCTTGCGCACCTTGGCGAGCACCTCGTAGAGCAGACCCAGCAGATCCATGTACATCGTCTTGGTGTAAGGGGAGCCCTTCAGCACCGACGGCATGGCCGCCAGCGTTGCCTTGAGTGCCTTGGTACCGTTGCCCGCGATGAAGCCCCCGACCATCAGGCCGACGATCGCGAGATACTCCATTGGCATCCACAGCGCCATCAGGCTGCCATGGAAGGAATACGTCCCGACCGAGGCCAAAAGAATGATCAAATAACCAATGATGAGAAACACCGGGAAGCCCCTGTCGGTTCATCCGCGCACGCTGCGGTGCGCCATGCAAGATTGTGGTGATTGTAACGTCACCGGCGCACGAAACTTGACCCCCAAAAAACCAAAAGGCCGCCAGCAATTGCGGCGGCCCGAAAAACGCGACAGGGATCGGTCAGTCAGCTTCGGCGAGGGCGGCCTTGGCGGCACGCTTGGTCTTGCCGGCACGCGACGGCATGTTGCACAGCCCGCAGACGAATTCATGCGTCGGGTCGTAGGCGTGGGCCACGAAGCGGCCACCACAGGTGGTGCACGGCGCGAGTTGGAGCAGGTCGGCATCGAAAAACCGCACCAGCGTCCAGGCGCGGGTCAGACTGAGCACCGGCTCGGTGCTTTCGGCTTCGATGTGGTCGAGGTACAGGTGGTAGGCCTTGAGGATCGCATCGAGCCCGTTGAGGCTTGCGCGCTCCCGGAAGAACGCGAAAAACGCCATGAACAGCGAGGCGTGGACGTTCGGCTGCCAGGTCATGAACCAGTCGGTCGAAAAGGGCAGCATGCCCTTCGGCGGCGACATGCCGCGCACTTCCTTGTAGATCTTCAGCAAGCGCTCGCGGCTGAGCTTGGTTTCGGCTTCCAGCATCTGCATGCGGGCGCCCAGACGGACCATTTCGGCCGCGCGCTGAATATCTTCAGCTTCTTCGATGATGCTCTTGTTCTTCATCTTCTTCTCCTCAAGGCTCGCGATCAAAGCGGCTAGGTGTGCAGCGCTTTCCTCGCAAGCTATCCGGCCAGCCCCTTGACGGGCTTGCCTGCGGCAACGATCGCCGCGTGCAGGCTCGAGCTGGTCGCATCCCTGCCCTTGCCGGCAAGCAGACCGGCAAGCAGGGCATCGTCAAACCGGAAACTGGGCAACAACATCTGGCTATTCGCCATTTTCACCAGCTTGGCGCTGGTCAGACCTTCAATCAGATCGGCAACATCCTTGCCGACGCCCAGCCGGAACATCGCGGTTTCACGGTCGCTGCGCAGCATCTGCTGGGCGAGCATGAGGTAGGCGAGGTTGAGTTCCTGGATCTCAAGCTGAAAATCGGGGCGTTTCATTTTTGCTCCCTTTCAGGGACAAGCGACACAAAGTTAAAGTGAATTGTTAGCAAATGCAAGTAAGCGTGCATGGGCGGCTGTTGTAGCGGCACCACAACTCATAACCATACAATTCTTAAGGCTTTGTATCGCAATACAAAAAGGTACGCCGTATTGCTTACGACATATCCGCGACGGCCGCGCAAATCGGGCTCAGGAAGCGGCGGCGCCCCCGTCCGCGCCCGGCTCGGTACGCTGCACGGTCGCAACGCAGTTGCGGCCTTTCTGTTTGGCCAGATAGGCCCCGAGGTCGGCCTGTTTCATCAGGGCATCGACGTCGGCCATCCTGCTCTCGCGCATCGCGACACCGATGCTGGCACTGATCTGCAGTTTCACCTCGCCGGCCGACAGCGACAGGCGGTCGAGTGCAGCGCGCAGGCGTTCGGCGCAGGTAAGCGCGCGCGGGAGATCGGTTTCCGGGCAGATCGCGAGGAACTCGTCGCCACCGGTACGGCAGATCACGTCCTGACCGCGCAATGCGCCACGCAACGCATCGGCGGCGCTGCGCAGCACGTCATCACCGACGTCGTGGCCGTAGGTGTCGTTGATCTGCTTGAAGTTGTCGAGGTCGATGATCATGCACGCCAGCGGACGCCCCCAGCGCATCGCGGCGGTCCACTCCTGCTGGATGCGGTCGATGGCGTAGCGGCGGTTGGGGAAGCCGGTGAGCGCGTCGGTCAGCGCGGCTTCCTGCAGGCGCCGGTTGGTCACCGCCAGCTGCGCGGCGAAATGGCGGATTTCTTCGTGCTCGCGTTCGAGTTCCTGCTGCAACCGCACCACGCGCAGGCCGGCACGCAGGCGCGCAGCCAGCACGCGCGGACGCAGCGGCTTGGCGATGAAGTCGTCCGCGCCGGCGTCGAAGGCCTCGACGAGATGCTCTTCGTCGCCACGATGCGTCAGCAGGATCATGTAGATGGTCTGGCCGATGCGCGTCTGACGCAATGCGCGCACGAGATCGGGGCCACTCATCTCCGGCATGTTCCAGTCGAGAATCATCATCTGCGGCTGCAACTCGAGGGCTTGCTCCATGCCCTGCCGGCCGTTGCCTGCCTCGTAAACCTCGTAGCCGCCCTGCTCGAGCACGCCACGCAGGTTGGCGCGCGTGCGTGGCTCGTCATCGACGATAAGCACACGCGGCGTGTGGCCGGACGAGAGCGGCAGGCGCACGTGCTCAGGCGCGCCATTGGCGTCCGGCGGATTCCTCGTCTCGCCGGCGGCCTGTCCTGGCGGAGGGATGATCACCGCGGATTCCATTGCAGCGAGCTCGGCGAAGCTCGGCGGGGTCTTCTGATCGAGTTGCAGTAAAGCCCCCCACTCCACCCACAGGCGAACGACGCGCTCGCAGTCGGAGATGAGACAGTCGCGCTCGAAGCCGAGTCGCCCTCCCTCGGCGAAGAGTTGCGGCATCAGCGCGGGACGCGCGCTCTCGTCCGACACGCAGATCTCTGCGACACAACGCCCGGCAACGAGGGTCTGTAACAGGGCGCGCGAACGCGCACCTTCGGCGTAGTCGGCCGCTTCCGGTTCCTCGACATGACCGACGACGTCAACGAAGATCCGCGGCAACCCCCAGTCCGCCAGCATCGCGTGCGTCAGTTCGTGGTGGCTCAGGGCAAACTGGGCCTGCTCGAGTTCAGGCAGCGCCGGCGCGCCGGGTTGGCGCGCGGCGTCGAGCACACCTTCGTAGTCGCCGGGGTAAAGGGTCGCGAGGGCGAGTTCGCCCACGCGACTGAGCAGACCGACGCTGAACAGTTCGTCGGCGGCGGCGGCGCGGCTACGTTCGGCAAATACCTGCGTCGCCAGGGCGGTGGCCAGCGATGCGCTCCAGAAACGGTTGTAATCGAAGTTCCGGCAGGCACCGTGACGATAATTGGAGAGCAGGGAAAAGCCCAGCACCATGGTGCGCACCGCGGGCAGACCCAGCACCATCAACGCCTCCTGCACCGATACGACCGGGCGCCGGCTCAGCGCCACCAAGCCATTGGCGGCCTTGATGAGCCGGCCGACGAACGCCGGGTCGCCGCTGATGACGCGCGCGAGTTCGGCGATCGACACATCCTGCTGACGCGTGAGCTGGATGACCGAGAGCGCAACCCCTTTCGGCGACGGCAAATCGCCCGAAGCACGGATCTGCTCGAATCGGTTCATGTCAATCGGAGGGGACATCGGCTTGCCTTGAACGGTCCGTGCGGAACCACCCCCGGAAACACTCCACCGGCCGCCGTACCGCAAACAGAATTGGAAACCGCTGCACTCTACCCTGCAGACACGTGCACTGTCACCGTGCCTGCGCAGGCGCCATGTCGTACGAACGCCGGGCACCGGGGTTCCGGGCTAGAATCGGGTTCAACAAAATGTTCGGCCATCACGATGAAGTTCTGCTCAAACTGCGGCGCAACGGTTGCGCTGCGCATCCCGCCCGGAGACACGTTGCCGCGCCACGTGTGTCCGAGTTGCGGGAGCATTCATTATCAAAATCCGAAGATCGTGGTGGGTGCGATTCCCGAGTGGGAAGACCGTATCCTGCTGTGCCGGCGGGCAATCGAGCCACGCCACGGATTCTGGACCCTGCCCGCAGGCTTCATGGAAAACGCCGAGACCACTGCCGAAGGGGCTGCGCGCGAAACGCTGGAGGAGGCGTGCGCGCGCATCGAGGTGGGCGAGCTGTTCACGCTCATCAATGTGCCGCACATCAGCCAGGTGCATATCGTTCACCGCGCGCGCCTGCTCGATCTCGAATTCGCGCCCGGCGAGGAATCACTGGAGGTGGCGCTGTTCGCGGAGGAAGACATTCCGTGGCAGGACATTGCCTTCCGTACGATCGCAATGACGCTGCGCCACTACTTCGAAGACCGGCGTCACGGCAACTTCCGCTTTCACACCGGCAGCATCGCCTTGCCGCCGTTTTCCGACAGCCCCTGAGTCCCCCGCCCGTGCGCGCTATCCGGGGCGAAATCCTGCATTTTCTCGGCGATCCGGTCGAGCATGGCGCCGCTGCACTCGAGCATTTTGCCGACGGCGTGCTGGTCGTGCGCGATGGCTATGTCGCGGAACTGGGAGACTCCGACGCACTGCTCGCGAAACTGTCCGCCGAAACGCCGATCGAGGACTTCCGCGGCAAGTTGATCCTGCCCGGCTTCGTCGACACGCATGTTCATTATGCGCAGAGCGATATCATCGCGAGCTACGGTGAGCAGTTGCTGACATGGCTGGAGAAATACACCTATCCGGCCGAACGCCACTTCGCCAACCCGGCCCACGCAGCTGCGGTGGCGGAGTTCTTCTGCGACGAGTTGCTGAGAAACGGCACGACGAGCGCATCGGCCTTTGCCACCGTGCATCCGGCATCGGTCGATGCGTTGTTTGCCGCCGCACTCAAGCGGCGCATGCGGCTGATTGTTGGCAAGGTGCTGATGGACCGCAACTGCCCGGACTTCGTGCGCGATAGCGCTGCGGGCGGCTACGCGGAATCACGGGCGCTGATCGAAAAATGGCATGGCCGCGAGCGCCTGCTGTACGCGGTGACGCCACGCTTCGCGGCGACGTCGACGCCGGAACAGATGAGGCTGGCCGGTCGCCTGTTGGCGGAGTATCCGGGGGTGTATCTGCAGTCGCACGTCGCCGAGAACCGCGGCGAAGTCGCGTGGATCGCCGAGCTGTATCCCGAGGCGCGCAGCTATCTCGACGTGTATGAGCGCTTCGGGCAGCTCGGGCCGCGCAGCGTGTTCGCGCACTGCATCTGGCTCGACGACACCGACCGCGCGCGCATGGCGGCGAGCGGTGCGGCGATGAGTTTCTGCCCGACCTCGAACCTGTTTCTCGGCTCCGGGCTGTTCGATCTCGATCGTGCACAGGCACTCGGCGTGCGGGTCGGGATCGGTACCGATGTCGGTGCTGGCACGAGTTTCTCGATGCTGCGGACGCTCAGCGAGGCGTACAAGGTGCTGCAGCTGAACGGGCAGCGATTATCCGCCGAGCGGGCGTTTTACCTGGCGACGCTCGGCGGGGCGCGCAGCCTGTATCTGGACGACTGCATCGGCAGCTTCGCACCCGGGCGGGAGGCGGATTTCGTCGTGCTCGATCCGGCGGCGACGCCGCTGCTCGCGCGGCGCAGCGCGGCCTGCGCCACACTGGCGGAACGGCTGTTCGTGCTGATGATGCTCGGTGACGACCGCGCAGTCGCGGAAACCTGGGTGCTCGGCGAGCCGGCCTGGCGGCGCGGCTGACTCGAGCACGGCGCGGGGAGCGTGACGCCCGCCGCGCCGCACCTGCTTTACGCGGCGAGTTCGGGACGCTTTTCGAACAGCGCGAGCGCTTCCGGATTGCCCAGCGCCTCGATGTTCTTCACCGGCTGGCCATGCACGACGTTGCGCACCGCGAGTTCGACGAGTTTGCCGCTCTTGGTGCGCGGGATGTCCGCGACCTGCACGATCCGCGCCGGCACGTGACGCGGCGTGGCGTTGTCGCGGATCGCCTGCCTGATGCGGGCGGCGAGCGCGTCGTCGAGGGTGAGCCCGTCGTGCAGGCGCACGAAGAGCACGACGCGCACGTCGGTTGGGTCGGCCGGCGGCCAGTCCTGGCCGATGACGATGGATTCGACGACCTCGGGCAGCTTCTCGACCTGGCGGTAGATCTCGGCGGTGCCGATACGCACGCCACCGGGGTTGAGCGTCGCATCCGACCTGCCGTGGATGATCAGGCCGCCGTGCGCGGTGATCTCGCAGAAGTCGCCGTGGCACCACACGCCGGGGAAACGCTCGAAATACGCTGCCTTGTACTTGGCGCCGTCCGGATCGTTCCAGAAACCGATCGGCATGCTCGGGAAGGGCTTGGTGCACACCAGTTCGCCTTTCTCGCCAGCAACCGGACGGCCGTCGTCATCCCACACCTGGACGGCGAGGCCGAGGCCGATGCACTGGATCTCGCCACGCCACACCGGCAAGGCCGGGTTGCCGAGGACGAAGCACGAAACGATGTCGGTACCGCCGGAAATCGACGCAAGCTGCACGTCGCGCTTGATCGCGTCGTAGACGAAATCGAAGCTCTGCGGTGCGAGCGGGCTGCCGGTCGACAGCACTGCACGCAGTGCTAACAGGTCGTAGGACTCGGCCGGGCGCAGGCCGCTCTTCGCGAGCGTCTCGATGTATTTCGCCGAGGTGCCAAAATGGCTGATGCGCTCCGCCTGGGCGTAATCCCAAAGGATTCGGCCCTCATCCACGAAGGGATTGCCGTCGTAGAGCATCAGCGTGGCACCGGCCGCGAGACCCGACACAAGCCAGTTCCACATCATCCAGCCGCAGGTGGTGAAGTAGAACAGGCGGTCGCCTTCGCGCACATCGGCGTGCAGCGTGTGTTCCTTGAGGTGCTGCAGCAGCGTGCCCCCGGCGCCATGCACGATGCATTTCGGCACGCCGGTGGTGCCGGACGAATACATCACATACAGGGGATGATTGAACGGCAGGCGGACATATTGCGGCTCGGTCTCATGCCGGAATGGTGCGACGAAGTCATTGTAGGACACGGCACCGGGAACACCGGACAGGTCGAGCGTGGCACCGGCCGCGAGGTAGGGAACCACGACCAGTTGCTCGACGCTGGGCAGTTGCGGGATCAGCGCGGCGAGCTTGCCGCGGATGTCGATGGCCTTGCCGTTGTACCAGTAGCCGTCGCAGGCGATCAGGACCTTGGGCTCGGTCTGGCCGAAGCGGTCGAGTACGCCCTGCACGCCGAAGTCGGGCGACGCGGAGGTGAAGCTCGCCCCGATACTCGCCGCGGCAAGCATCGCGATGAGCGTCTCGGGGAGGTTGGGCATGTAGGCCGCGACGCGATCGTGCTGGCGGACACCGGCGGCACGCAGCGCAGCGGCGAAGCGGGCCACCTCGATGCGCAGTTCGGCGCGGCTCAGTGCACGCTTGACCTTGTCCTCGCCCCAAAACACCAGTGCCTGGGGATTGCCGCCGTCACGCAGCAGGTTCTCGGCGAAGTTCAGCCGCGCGTCCGGGAACCAGCTCGCGCCGGGCATGCGCTCGCCGTCGACGAGGTCGCGGGCGCCGCGCTCGCCGATCACGCCGCCGAAGTCCCACATCTCGCGCCAGAAGGCGGTCGAATGCCCGACCGACCAGGCGTGCAGCGCATCGTAGTCGGCGAGTTGCAGGCCCGACACGCGACGGGCGCGTTCGGTGAAGGCGGCCATGCCGGTGGCGGCGATCTGTTGCGGCTGCGGGGTCCACAGCGGCCGATCGTCGAATTCCTTGTTCGTCATTTTCCTTGTGTCTCCTCGTTCAGAACGGGCCGGTCGCCTGCGCGACCGAGTGTGGCGGCACGCCCTGCTCGACCGCAGCGCGCTGTTGCGCGGCGAGCGCCCGCTGATAGGCTTCGCGCGCCTGCAGGCGCTGCCAATAGGCGAGCACCGCGGGCTTGAAGCGCTCCTTGAGCCCGATGTCGTCGGCGAGCATCAGCGCGTAGCCGACCGACACGTCGGCGGCGGTGAAGCGCCCGGCGCACAGGAACTCCTGCTTTTCGAGCAGCGGCTCGAGCGTGCGCAGGCGCGACAGGAACCATCTCGCGTAGTCTTCGGCGACCTGGGGCTGGCGCCGTTCCGGCGGCTCGAAGCGGGCGTAGCGCAGGACCAGCGTCTGCGGGAAGGTGAGTGTCGCCTCGCCGAAGTGCAGGTAGTTCAGGTAGGCGCCGAAATCGGGCTCGTCGGTTTCGACGTTGAGCCCGCCGGGCGAATGCCGGGCAGCGAGGTAGTGGCAGATCGCCGCCGACTCCGTCATGCGCGTGGCGCCGTCGCAGAACGCCGGGATCGTGCCGAGGGCATTGACCTCGAGGTACTGTTGCGCTTCGAGCCGCGGCGGAAACGGCAGCACCTTCAGCGCATACGGCAGGCCAAGTTCTTCGAGCATCCACAGCGGCCGGAACGAGCGCGCGCTGATGCAGTGGTAGAGCGTGATCATGTGCCCCTCTCCTCGCCGCTCAGGCGGTCTTTGCTTCGTCCAGCCCCAGTTCGCGCTTCATCTGCTCGCGGATCTGGAATTTCTGGATCTTGCCGGTGACGGTCATCGGGAAGCTGTCGACGAAGCGAATGTAGCGCGGCACCTTGTAGTGCGCGATCTGACCCTGGCAGAAGTCCCGGACCTCGGCTTCGGTGAGCGACTGCCCTTCGCGCACGATGACCCACGCGCACAGCTCCTCGCCGTATTTCTGGTCCGGCACGCCGACGACCTGCACGTCGAGGATCTTCGGATGGCGGTAGAGGAATTCCTCGATCTCGCGCGGGTACAGGTTCTCGCCGCCGCGGATGACCATGTCCTTGATGCGACCGACGATGTTGCAGAAACCCTCGTCGTCGATCGTCGCAAGGTCGCCGGTGTGCATCCAGCCGCCGACGTCGATCGCTTCGCGCGTCTTGGCCTCGTCTTCCCAGTAGCCGAGCATCACCGAGTAGCCACGCGTACACAGCTCGCCGGGGGTGCCACGCGGCACGACGCGGCCTTCGGTGTCGACGATCTTCACTTCCAGGTGCGGCTGGACGCGGCCGACGGTTGATACGCGGCGGTCGATCGGGTCGTCGGTGCCGCTCTGGAAGCTCACCGGCGAGGTTTCGGTCATGCCGTAGGCGATCGTGACTTCGCGCATGTTCATCTTGTCGATGACGCGCTTCATGACCTCGATCGGGCACGGGCTGCCCGCCATGATGCCGGTGCGCAGGCGCGACAGGTCGAATTCCGCGAAGCGCGGGTGGTCGAGCATCGCGATGAACATCGTCGGCACGCCGTAGGTCGCCGTGCAGCGTTCCTCGGCCAGCGTTTCGAGCACCGCGAGCGGTTCGAAGGCTTCGGCCGGATAGACCATCGTCGCGCCGTGCGTGAGACAGCCAAGATTGCCCATGACCATGCCGAAGCAGTGGTACAGCGGCACCGGGACGCACACGCGGTCGCCTTCGACGAGGCGGATTGCCTCGCCGACGAAGAAGCCGTTGTTGAGGATGTTGTGGTGCGACAGCGTCGCGCCCTTGGGCTGGCCGGTGGTGCCGGAGGTGAACTGGATGTTGATCGGGTCGTCGAACTGCAGCTCATCACCGAGCGCCTCGAGCGCATCGAGTTCGTCGCGGGAGGGCGCGTGCAGCAGGTCGTCGAAGCTCAGCATCCCGTGCGTCCGCTCGGCGCCCATGCGGACGACGATCTCAAGCGACGGGAGCTTTGCGGCCTGCAGCTTGCCGGCTTCGGTCTGCGCCAGTTCCGGCGCGAGATCGCCGAGCATTTCGAGGTAATTGCTGGTCTTGAAGGCCGGCGACATGATCAGCGCGCGGCAGCCGACCTTGTTCAGCGCGTATTCGAGCTCCGAGCGGCGGTAGGCGGGGTTGATGTTCACCAGCACGAGGCCGGCCTTGGCAGTGGCGAACTGGGTCAGCGCCCATTCGACGTTGTTCTGCGACCAGATGCCGACGCGCTCGCCGCGCTTGAGGCCCAGGCGCATCAGGCTGCACGCCAGGGCATCGACGCGCTGCTTCAGCGCCGCATAGCTCAGACGCAGGTTCTGGTGGCGCACGACGAGGGCTTCGCGTGCCGCGTGGCGCGCACAGGCCTCGTCGAAGAAGCGCCCGATGGTCTGGCCGATCAGCGGCTTGTCGGATGCGCCGTGGACGTAGCTCGACTGGGTCATGATGTCTCTCTCCATTCTCGTATCTGTCTGGATCTTGTTTTTCGCACGCCCGCCCCGACTGCGGATGACGGGCGTGACAAGGCGCAACGGCGCCCGCGCAGACGTCGCGCTGGTCACCGCTGCGGGCTGCGATGAGCCCCCTCAGCCCTTCTCGGGCTCGAACTCGACCAGTTCCGCGCCGTCGCCGACCTGGTCGCCGACCGCGAAGCGGAAGGCCTTGACCGTGCCGGCCGCGGGCGCGGTGATGGTGTGTTCCATCTTCATCGCTTCGAGGATCAGCAGTGGCGCGCCCTTCGCGACCTTTGCGCCGGCTTCGGCGATCAGTGCGATGACCTTGCCCGGCATTGGCGCGAGCAAACCGCCTTCGGCGCCGCCGCCCTCACCCGCGTGGTGCAGCGGGTCGACATTGGCGAGTTGCCAGGTGCGGCCGTGCAGGAACACGTGGCGCTTCTCACCGGCGGTAATCACGGTCGCGTCCATGCGCGTGCCATCGAACTCGACGCGCATCCGGCCGCGCTCGTAGAGTTCGCCGCGCGCCTCGGCCGAGCGACCGTCGACGTCAAGCGTGTAACGGTCGCCGCGGTAGGCGACCTGCACGCTTTTTTGCGTGTCGCCGAGGCGGAAGATCAGCTCGCGACAGGCAGTCGCGTTGAGGCGCCAGCCGTCGCGCGCGTGCCACGGCGAGCCGGGGTCGGTGCCGCGGCGCGCTTCGCTCTCGGCACGCGCCGCCTCTCGCAGCAGCTCGCCGAGCGCGGCGACGAGGAAGACCTCCGCCGGCGGCTGTTCGCCTTCGGGGAAGAGGTAAGCCTTTTCGCGCTCGATCAGGCCGGTGTCGAGATCGGCACTGGAGAAGGCGGGGCAGTTCGTCAGGCGCGACAGGAACTCGATGTTGTTGGCGACGCCGACGACGCGGTAGTCGGCGAGCGCCTGCAGCATGCGCGCGAGGGCCTGCTCGCGACTCTCGTCCCAGACGATCAGCTTGGCGATCATCGGGTCGTAGAACGGGCTGATCTCGTCGCCCTCCTCGACGCCGGTGTCGACACGCACATGCAGGCCTTCGGCGGGCGGCGCGAGGTGCACCAGCTTGCCGGTAGAGGGCAGGAAACCCTTGGCCGGGTCTTCGGCGTAGATGCGCGCTTCGAGCGCATGGCCGCGGATCGCGAGCTGTTCCTGCGCGAGCGGCAACGGCTCGCCGGAGGCGACGCGCAACTGCCATTCGACGAGGTCGAGGCCGGTGATCATCTCGGTGACCGGATGCTCGACCTGCAGGCGCGTGTTCATCTCCATGAAGTAGAAGGAGCCGTCCTGGTTGGCGATGAACTCGACGGTGCCGGCACCGACATAACCGACCGCCTTGGCCGCCTCGACCGCGGCCTTGCCCATCGCCGCGCGGCGCTCGGGCGTCATGCCGGGCGCGGGCGCTTCTTCCAGCACCTTCTGGTGGCGGCGCTGCACCGAGCAGTCGCGTTCGAAGAGGTAGACGCAGTTGCCGTGGGTATCGCCAAAGACCTGGATCTCGATGTGGCGCGGGCGGATGATGTACTTCTCGACCAGCACGTGCTCGTCGCCGAAGGAGGACGCCGCCTCGCGCTTGCACGAGGCGAGCGCGGCGATGAAGTCGTCGGACTTCTCCACGAGGCGCATGCCCTTGCCACCGCCACCGGCCGCGGCCTTGATCAGCACCGGGTAGCCGATCGCGTCGGCCTGCTGGTGCAGGTAGTCGGGCTCCTGGTTGTCACCGTGGTAGCCCGGCGTCAGCGGCACGCGGGCCAGCTCCATCAGTTTCTTGGCTTCGGACTTCGAGCCCATCGCGCGGATCGCCGACACCGGCGGTCCGATGAAGACGATGCCTTCACGTTCGCAGGCGTGGCAGAAATCCTCGTTCTCCGACAGGAAGCCGTAGCCGGGGTGAATCGCCTGCGCGCCGGTCTGCTTCGCCGCGGCGATGATGCGATCGATGACGAGGTAGCTTTCCTTGACGGCCGCCGGGCCGATCAGCACGGCCTCGTCGGCGAGGCGCACGTGGCGGGCGTTGGCATCGGCCTCGGAATAGACGGCGACGGTGCGGATGCCCATGCGGCGGGCGGTCTTGATGACACGGCAGGCGATTTCCCCGCGGTTTGCGATCAGTATTTTTTCAAACATGCTGTCTCCCCCCTTACATCCGGAACAGGCCGAACTTCGTCTGCGGAATCGGCGCGTTGAGCGTCGCCGACAGCGACAGGCCGAGCACGCGGCGGCTCTGCGCCGGATCGATGACACCGTCGTCCCACAGGCGCGCGGTGGCGTAGTAGGGGTGGCCCTGCACTTCGTATTGTTCGCGGATCGGCGCACGGAAGGCTTCTTCGTCGTCCTTGCTCCAGTTGCCGCCCTTCGCTTCGATGCCGTCGCGGCGCACCGTCGCGAGCACGCTCGCGGCCTGCTCGCCGCCCATCACCGAGATGCGGCTGTTGGGCCACATCCACAGGAAGCGCGGGCTGTAGGCACGGCCGCACATGCCGTAGTTGCCGGCGCCGAAACTGCCGCCGATGATCATCGTGAGCTTCGGCACCTGCGCGGTGGCGACCGCGGTGACCATCTTCGCGCCGTCCTTGGCGATGCCGCCGTTTTCGTACTTGCGCCCGACCATGAAGCCGGTGATGTTCTGCAGGAAAATCAGCGGGATGCCGCGCTGGGCGCACAGTTCGACGAAATGCGCGCCCTTCTGTGCGGATTCGCCGAACAGGATGCCGTTGTTCGCGACGATGCCGACCGGGTAGCCGTAGAGCTGGGCGAAGCCGGTGACGAGCGTGGTGCCGTAGCGCGGCTTGAACTCGTCGAAGCGCGAGCCATCGACGACGCGGGCGATGACTTCGCGCACGTCGTAGGGCTTGCGGCTGTCGTTGGGGATGATGCCGTAGAGTTCCTCGGGGTCGTACAGCGGTTCCTCGCCGACGCCGAGCTGCATGCCGACCGGCTTGACGCGGTTCAGATTGGAAACGATGCGCCGCGCGATGTACAGGGCATGGGCGTCGTTCTCGGCAAGGTGGTCCGCCACGCCCGAGACGCGCGTATGCACGTCGCCGCCGCCGAGGTCTTCGGCGGTGACGACCTCGCCGGTCGCCGCTTTCACCAGCGGGGGGCCGCCGAGGAAGATCGTGCCCTGGTTCTTGACGATCACCGCTTCGTCGCTCATCGCCGGCACATAGGCGCCGCCGGCGGTGCACGAGCCCATCACGACCGCGATCTGCGGGATGCCCTGCGCGCTCATGTTGGCCTGGTTGAAGAAGATGCGGCCGAAGTGTTCGCGATCGGGGAAGACCTCGTCCTGCGTAGGCAGGTTGGCGCCGCCGGAATCCACGAGATAGACACACGGCAGATTGTTCATCTGCGCGATTTCCTGCGCGCGCAGGTGCTTCTTCACCGTCATCGGGAAATAGCTGCCGCCCTTCACCGTCGCGTCATTGGCGACGATCATGCATTCGATGCCCTTGACGCGGCCGATGCCGGTGATGACGCCGGCCGAGGGGGCGTCGCCGTCGTACATGCCATAGGCGGCGAGCTGGCCGACTTCGAGGAAGGGCGTGCCGGGGTCGAGCAGATGATTGACCCGGTCGCGCGGCAGCAGCTTGCCGCGCGCGGTGTGCTTCTCGCACGCCGAGGTGCCGCCACCCAGCGCGACTTCCGCCGCCTTTTCACGCAGATCCGCCACCAGGCCGCGCAGCGCCGCCGCGTTGGACTGGAACTCGGGACTGCGCGTGTTGATCGAGGATTTGATGACGCTCATCACATCGTCTCCGCGAAGAGTTCGCGACCGATCAGCATGCGGCGGATTTCGCTGGTGCCGGCGCCGATCTCGTACAGCTTCGCGTCGCGCCACAGGCGGCCGGTGGCGTATTCGTTGGTGTAGCCGACACCGCCCAGCGCCTGGATCGCCTCGCCCGCCATCCACGTCGCCTTCTCGGCCGAATACAGGATCGCGCCGGCGGCGTCCTTGCGTAGCGTGCGCGAGTGGTCCGTACGGTCGCAGGCCTGGCCCACCGCATACACATAGGCGCGGCTCGCGCTCCAGATCGAATACATGTCGGCGACCTTGCCCTGCATCAGCTGGAATTCGCCGATGCTCTGGCCGAACTGCTTGCGATCATGCAGGTAAGGGACCACCACGTCCATGCACGCCGCCATGATGCCCAGCGGGCCTCCGCACAGCACCGTGCGCTCGTAGTCGAGGCCACTCATCAGCACCCTGACGCCACCGCCGACCTCGCCGAGCACGTTCTCTTCCGGGACTTCGCAGTCGTCGAAAAACAGCGGGTAGGTGTTCGAGCCGCGCATGCCCAGCTTGTCGAGGTGCGTGCCGTGCGAGAAGCCCTTCATGCCCTTCTCGATGAGGAAGGCGGTGACACCTCTCGGCCCGGCGTCGACATCGGTCTTGGCGTACACGACCAGCGTATCGGCATCGCCACCGTTGGTGATCCACATCTTGGCGCCATTGAGCACGTAGCGGTCGCCCTTCTTGTCGGCGCGCAGCTTCATCGACACGACGTCGGAGCCGGCGTTCGGCTCGCTCATCGCCAGCGCGCCGACGTGCTCGCCGGAGATCAGCTTGGGCAGGTATTTCTGCTTTTGCGCGGCGTTGCCGTTGCGGCGGATCTGGTTCACGCACAGGTTCGAGTGCGCGCCGTAGGACAGGCCGACCGAGGCCGACGCGCGCGAGATTTCCTCGAGCGCGATGATGTGTGCGAGGTAACCCATGCCGGTGCCGCCGTACTCTTCTTCAACGGTCATGCCGAGCAGGCCCATGTCGCCGAACTTCTTCCACAGGTCGGCAGGGAACTCGTTGACGCGGTCGATCTCGGCCGCGCGCGGAGCGATCTCGTTCTGCGCAAAGTCGCGCACCGCATCGCGCAGCGCATCGAGCGTTTCGCCGTGGTTGAAGTTCAAGCTCGGAATATTCATCTGGGTCTCCTCGTTCTTCGATCGTATTGGTATTCGGGACGTCCGCCGCTAAAGCTTAGACCTGTAGCCGCGGAACGTCGTAACCATATAAGGGTAGGCCCGCGGGGGACGCATCGGGCGCCAAGATGGTTGCAAATCCTGCCAAGGCTTTTATCATGCGCCGATGGCTGCCCCGCTCCCTTCCGTCGCCGACCCCACGCGCGGCCCCGCCGCGACGCCAATCGCTTTCATTCGTGCGATCGTCGCGGCCTACCGTCGCTACGGGATCAATCCTGCCAACGCATTGCGCCAGGCGCAGATTCCGCAGGCAGCGCTGGAGAACCCGGATGCGCGCGTGACCGCGGCGCAGATGGAAATCATGTCCGGCATCGCCATGCAGGAGCTCGATGACGAGGCGCTTGGCTGGTTTTCGCGCCGCCTGCCGTGGGGCAGCTACGGCATGCTATGCCGCGCGTCGCTGAGCTCACCGGATCTCGGCGTCGCGCTGAAGCGCTGGTGCCGCCATCACCGCCTGCTGACCGACGACATCGTGCTGCGCCTCGACGCGGACGAGGCGGTCGCGAACATCCGCATCGAGGTGCGCCGCTACCTCGGGGAGATGCACGAGTTCTGCCTCGTCACGCTCCTGCGCTATCTGCTCGGCTACGCCTGCTGGGCGATCGATTCGCGCATCACGCTGCTCGCAGCGCGCTTCCCCTTCCCGCCGCCGCCGCATCGCAGCGTCTATCCGCTGCTGTTCCAGGGGCCGGTGCATTTCGATGCCGAACAGGCGGGAATCACTTTCGACGCGCAGTACCTGCGCCTGCCGCTGCGGCGCGACGAAGCCGCACTGCGCCAGATGCTGCGGCGCGCGCTGCCGCTGACGGTGCTGCAGTACCGCCGCGACCGCCTGCTGGTGCAGCGCGTGCGCCACCTTCTGCGCGAGCGCATCGACGAAGGCGCGACCGCTGACACGCTCGCCGAGCGACTGCACCTGTCGCCGCGCACGCTGCACCGTCAACTGGACGAGGAAGGGGCGTCGCTGCAGCAATTGAAGGACGAAGCGCGGCGCGAGCGCGCGGTCGAGCTGCTCAACCGCACCAACCGGCCGGTCAAGCAGATCGCGCTGGCGGTCGGGTTTCGCAACGAGAAGAGTTTTGCGCGCGCGTTCCGGCAGTGGACCGGGGAGTCGCCGAGCGGCTTCCGCGAGCGAATCGTCGGCGGAGCGCCGGCCGGCGACTGAGGCCTGCCCCGTCGACGGCACACGTGCGGAATGTCAAGCGCTGCGCACCTGTGGCGACGCCATTCCTGGCGCCAGGAGCCGCGCCTTTTTTCCCTTACTGCGGCACCGCGATGCTGCGGTGCTCGCCGAGCTTGTGCAGGCGACCATGCAGGCGCCGCGTGCCGTACCACGTGGCGACGCACACCAGCGGCAGCGCGAGGCCAATTGCCAGGTCCACCGGCACATCGACGCCCCCGCCCTTCAGCGCCTTCAGCGCGTAGGCCGCGAGGCCGATACCGTAGTACGAGATCGCGACCACCGACAGGCCCTCGACCGCCTGCTGCAATTTCAATTGCAGGCGTGCACTGCGGCTGAGGCTTTCGAGCACGCTCTGGTTCTGCCGCTCCTGCGCGAGATTGACGCGCGTGCGCAGCATGTCGTTGGAGCGGCTGACCTTGTTCACGAGGGATTCCTGGCGCGTCGCGACCGAGACGCAGGTGTCCATCGCCGGCGCGAGACGACGTTCCATGAACTCGCCAATCGTCGGTACGCCTTCGATGCGCTGCTCCCGCAGCTCGCCAATGCGCGCCTGGACGATGCGGTAGTAGGCCTGCGCGGCGCCGAAGCGGTAGCCGGTGTTGAGCGACATTGCGCGCATCTGCGCGTCGAGACGCGAGATTTCACGCAGGAGCTGCTCGGCGTCGCCGTCGATTTCCAGCGCACTCATCTGCGCCCCGAGTCCGCTCAGGTCCTCTTCGATGCGGTCGAGGCGCGCGGTGCTTTCGCGCGCCAGCGGCAGCGCCAGCAGCGCCATCATCAAATAGGTCTCGATTTCGCAGATGCGCTGCACCAGCCGCCCCATCTGCGCTTCGCGCAGGCCGGTGTCGCGGATCAGGAAGCGCGAGAAGCCGTCCGGCCCGACCTGGAAGTCGGTCCAGATCTCGCCGCCCGACAGCACCCGGCTGCCGACCAGCGGCGGCACCGGGAACATCGCGCGCAGGCGCTCGTCGGCGATGTCGAGCGAGTCGCCCTGTTCCGCGTGGATGTGCGAGGCGACGATTACCGAGGGGCCGAGCAATTCGAGCCAGTCCGCGGGCACGTGACGCATCGCGGTCTGCGTGAAGTCTGTTCCTGGCCGTCCCGGCTCGACGAAGGTGAAGGTCGAGAATTCGGTGTGACGCTCCCACTTGATGCGGAAGTGCCCGAAATCGTGGAAAAAATGCTGCGCACCCGCTTTCGGGCCGGCGACGCCGAAGCGCGCGCACAGCGACTGCAGCGTGCGGTCGTGCCAATCGCTGTCCTCGTCGCAGTGGATCGCGAGGTGCGAGATGCGCGCCGGCGCGGCGATCACCATGAAGGGGCGCGAGTGGATTTCGCTGGCGAGCGTGAGCCGCAGCGGGTGATTCAGACTGCCTGAGAGATTCATCGTGGGAAGGCGTTGCGGGCGCGGATTGCGCCCGCAACGCTCAGTTGTAGCCGAGCACGACGACTGCGGCGAGATCGCGCCGCTCCGCCTCGACCTGCGTGTCGTAATCCTCGCAACGCGGGTCGACACGACGCTTCAGACGGCTCGCCACCTCGCCGACGATTTTTCCGCCGATCTTGCCGCCAAGGAATTCGAATTCTTTGATCGCTGTTTGCTGCTGGGGAATCATTCTGCTGTCTCCGATTGGACCGATTTGAAAAAGAAGGAAAACAATCGGCTTTGCCGGAGCGGTGCTCCGCCTTCCCTGCGCGTCGAACGCGTCATTTATCGTTTTATTGCCGATTCGTTGGAGCGGATTGTTCCGCAGGCGCAACACGGGCTCAAACGAAATAAACTACGAAGATCATGACTCGGAGGAAGTACCCATGCGCCGGCGCATTCCCAGCATCGAGGCACTCGTTGCATTCGAGGCTGCCGCCCGCCATCTGAATTTCACGCGCGCGGCGGACGCCCTGTCGCTGACGCAGAGCGCGGTGTGCAAGCAGATCGCCTCGCTCGAGGATTATCTGGGCGTGCCGCTCTTCAACCGGATCAAGAAACGCATCTCGCTGACCGAGGCCGGCGCCGTCTACGCGAAGCGCGTGTCCGAAGATCTGGACCGCCTGGAACGCAATACGATTTCGCTGATGTCGCATCGCGGCGAACGCAACGTGCTGGAACTCGCGGTGATTCCGACTTTCGGATCGCGCTGGCTGATTCCGCGCCTGGCGCAGTTCCACGCGGCGAATCCGGGGATCACCGTGAACCTGACGACACGCTCCGATCCTTTCGTGTTCACCGAAACGCCATTCGATGCGGCGATCCATTTCGGTTCGTCAGTGTGGCCCGGTGCGATCTCGCATCCGCTGTTTGGCGAGGAGATGGTCCCGGTGTGCAGTCCGCAGTTGCTGCGCCAGCACCCCTGCCGCGAACCGCGCGAGCTTGCGCGACTGCCGCTGCTGCACCAGACCAACCGCCACGCCGCGTGGCAGCGCTGGTTCGAGGTTGCCGGCATCAAGGACGTGGACGTCATGGGCGGTCCGCGCTTCGATCTCTTTTCGATGCTCGTCGAAGCGGCCTGCGCGGGACTGGGCGTCGCCCTCGTACCGCGCTTTCTCGCGCTCAGCGAACTCGCCTCGGGCGAACTCGTCGCCCCCTTCGACATCGCGCTGCGCTCGGAGATGGGCTACCACCTTGTTTACCCCGACCCGCCGAGCACGAATCCCGCGCTGCAGCGCTTTACCGGGTGGTTGCTGGCCGAGGCGGCTGCCTACCGCGATTCGCAGGACCTCGGCGACGCCGCGCGCGCGGCATAGGATCCCGGCTGCCGGATCAGGGATACAACCCGCTTCCGGGCAAGACCATCCGTTTTCCCGACGTGACGACGTCCGCCTCGCTTGCCTTGTCGGGGTGCCGCGGGCGCTTTAGCGGACGAGCGGAGCGCGAATGCAGGCCGGGTTTAATTGTATATACAGTAAAGCCGGACACGCCGCTTCCGCGAGCATGGCAATTCCAAAAACAAGGGGACACCGCCGCCCAACGGCCATTCCCCAGGCGCCACAAGGGACGCGCAAATCCTCACGCAACACGATACAACAGAGGATTAATCCGGCAAGCGGGGCCCATTCGCGACGACGCCCACCTGGGTTTTCCACACACCGCCATCGAAACCCCTTGACGCCCATCGCCCTCGCTTCTATTGTATATACAACATCACAAGAGATGGAGACTCGGCAATGCCCGGCAATCGCCCCCGCCTGCTCTGGCGGGACGTCACGATCTTCGACGGACAGCAGGATTTGCCTGCCCCGATGGCGGTGCTGGTCGAGGACGGCCGCATCGCGAGGCTGTGCCCGACGGGCACCTTGCAGGCGGCCGATGTGGCCGGCGCGACCGACATGGGGCGCGGCGGCGTGATGACGCCGGGGCTGGTCGACTGCCACACCCACCTCGTGTTCGGAGGCAACCGCGCCGACGAATTCGCACAGCGTCTGGAAGGCGCGAGCTACGCCGAAATCGCGCAGGCGGGCGGCGGCATCCTCAGCACCGTGCGCGCCACCCGCGCCGCATCCGAGAACGAACTCCTCGCCGCCACCCTGCCCCGGCTCGCCGCCCTGGTCGCCGACGGTGTGACCACGGTCGAGATCAAGTCCGGCTACGGCCTCACGGTTGCCGATGAACTGAGGATGCTGCGCGCCGCGCGCCGCCTCGGCCAACCGCAACACGGCGGCCTGCCCGTGCGCGTCGTCACCACGCTACTCGGCGCGCACGCACTGCCACCGGAATACAGGGACGACAGTGACGGCTACGTTCGCCTCGTCTGCGACGAGATGATCCCGGCCGCCGCGGCCGAAGGCCTGGCTGACGCGGTGGACGTGTTCTGCGAAGGCATCGCCTTCAGCCCCGCGCAGTGCGAGCGCGTGTTCGACGCGGCGGCGCGCCACGGTCTGCGCGTCAAGGCGCACGCCGAACAGCTCTCGAACCTCGGCGGCGCGGCGCTCGCGGCGCGCCACGGCGCGCTGTCGGCCGATCACATCGAATACCTGGATGACGCCGGCGTGCGTGCGATGGCCGCTGCCGGCACGGTCGCGACGCTGCTGCCCGGCGCGTACCTGACGCTGCGCGAGACGCAATTGCCGCCGGTCGAGGCGCTGCGCCGCTACGGCGTGCCGATCGCGATCGCCAGCGATGCGAACCCCGGCAGCTCACCCATGTTCATGCCGACGCTGATGCTGAACCTCGCGTGCACGCTGTTCCGCCTGACCCCGCGCGAGGCCCTCGCCGGCATGACGGCACATGGCGCACGTGCGCTGGGGCTGGCCGACACCGGCCGCATCGCCGAAGGGCTGCGCGCAGACCTGTGCGTGTGGGACGTCGCGCGCCCGACCGAGCTCGCCTATGCCGTGCAGGCCGGACGGCTACGCCAGCGCGTCTTCGACGGACACGTCACTCAGGAGCGTATCGATGGCGCAGACCGCAGCACGATGGAAGTGTGGACCGGGCGCATCGATCCGGAACCCGACAGCCTGCGCTGGCACCAGGCCATTCGCCCCCTCGACGTGGCCGAAGGCCCCGGCGTCGCCCTCATCGGCTTCGCCTGTGACGAAGGGGTGCGGCGCAACCAGGGCCGCCCCGGAGCCGCCGCCGCGCCAGCCGCGATCCGCAAGGCGCTCGCGAGCCTCGCCTGGCACCGTGAGCGCCCGGCTTACGACGCCGGCGACGTCGTCTGCGACGACGGCGACCTCGAAGGCGCGCAGGCAAGGCTCGCGACCGAAGTTGCCGGCCTCCTCGCCGCGGGCCACTTGCCGGTCGTGCTCGGCGGCGGCCACGAAGTCGCCTATGGCAGCTGGCGGGGCCTCGCCGCCCATCTCGCGAACCACGGCGCGCAAGCACCACGCATCGGCATCGTCAATTTCGACGCCCACTTCGACCTGCGCGACCCGGCGCACGTGCATTCGTCCGGCACGCCCTTCGCGCAGATCGCCGAGGACTGCGCCACGCGCGGCTGGCCTTTCCGCTACGCCTGCCTGGGCGTGAGCCGCGCGTCGAACACGCGGGCGCTGTTCCGTCGCGCCGCCGAACTCGACGTGCTGGTGTGCGAGGACCGCGAGATCACGCCCGCGCGCCTCGATCACATCGGCGAAATGCTCAATGCCTTCGTCGCCGCCTGCGACCACGTCCATCTCACCATCGACCTCGACGTGCTGCCCGCCAGCGAAGGCCCCGGCGTGAGCGCCCCCGCCGCCCGCGGCGTACCACTGGCGCTGCTCGAACCGCTCGTCGAGCGCGTGCGCGACAGCGGCAAGCTCAGGCTCGCGGACCTCGCCGAGCTGAACCCGGAATTCGACATCGACAACTGGACCGCCCGCGTCGCCGCGCGCCTGATCCATCAGTTGACCCTGAACGGCTGAGTCCAAGGTCGTCACATATATGGACTGGAGGAGAACACGATGAGCCCCCCCGACCCCCGCCATGACCCGAGCCGTAAGATCGCGGCGCCGATCGGCACCGAACGCAGCTGCAAGAGCTGGCTCACCGAAGCCCCGCTGCGCATGCTGATGAACAACCTCGACGCGAACGTCGCCGAGAACCCCGCGGACCTCGTGGTTTATGGCGGCATCGGCCGCGCGGCACGCGACTGGGCCTGCTTCGACAAGATCGTCGAGGTGCTGCGCCGCCTCGAGGACAACCAGACCCTACTGATCCAGTCCGGCAAGCCGGTCGGCGTGTTCGAGACCCACCGCGACGCCCCGCGCGTGCTGCTCGCGAACTCCAACCTCGTACCCGCGTGGGCGAACTGGGAGCACTTCAACGAACTCGACCGCAAGGGCCTGATGATGTACGGCCAGATGACCGCCGGCTCGTGGATCTACATCGGCTCGCAGGGCATCGTGCAGGGCACCTACGAAACCTTTGTCGAGGCCGGGCGCCAGCATTACGGCGGTGACCTCAAGGGCCGCTGGATTCTCACCGCGGGCCTCGGCGGCATGGGCGGCGCGCAGCCGCTAGCGGCGACGCTGGCCGGCGCGTGCTCGCTCAACATCGAATGCCAGCAGTCGCGCCTCGACTTCCGCCTGCGCACCCGCTACCTCGACGAACAGGCGACGGATCTCGATGACGCGCTGGCGCGCATCGCACGCCACACCAAGCACGGTGCGGCGGTGTCGATCGGCCTGTGCGCCAATGCCGCCGAGATCCTGCCCGAGCTCTTGCGCCGCGGCGTGCGCCCGGACATGGTCACCGACCAGACCAGTGCGCACGACCCGCTGCACGGCTACCTGCCGATCGGCTGGACCTGGGACGACTACGTCGCCCGCGGCAAGACCGAGCCCGAGGCCGTCGTCGCCGCCGCGAAGCGCTCGATGGCGGAGCATGTGCGCGCGATGCTCGCGTTCCAGCAGATGGGCGTACCGACTTTCGACTATGGCAACAACATCCGCCAGATGGCGCTCGAAGAAGGCGTCGCCAACGCGTTCGATTTCCCCGGTTTCGTACCCGCCTACATCCGCCCGCTGTTCTGCCAGGGCGTCGGCCCGTTCCGCTGGGTCGCGCTGTCCGGCGATCCGGAGGACATCTACAAGACCGATGCCAAGGTCAAGGAACTCATCCCCGACAATCCGCATCTCCACCATTGGCTGGACATGGCGCGCGAGCGCATCAGCTTCCAGGGTCTGCCGGCCCGCATCTGCTGGGTCGGCCTGAAAGACCGCGCGCGCCTCGGCCAGGCCTTCAACGAGATGGTCGCGAAGGGCGAGCTGAAAGCGCCGATCGTGATCGGCCGTGATCACCTCGACTCCGGCTCGGTCGCGAGCCCCAACCGCGAGACCGAAAGCATGCTGGACGGCTCGGATGCAGTGTCGGACTGGCCGCTGCTCAACGCGCTGCTCAACACCGCGGGCGGCGCGACCTGGGTGTCGCTGCACCACGGTGGCGGCGTCGGCATGGGCTACTCTCAACATGCGGGCGTCGTGATCGTCGCCGACGGCACGCCCGAAGCACGCGCCCGCCTCGGCCGCGTGCTGCGCAACGACCCGGGCACCGGCGTCATGCGCCATGCCGACGCCGGCTACGAGATTGCGCAGCGCTGCGCGCAGGAAAACGGCCTTGATCTGCCAATGCTCCTGCCGATGCCGAACGCGAAGAAAGGAGCCTGAGGTGACCGAAATGACCTTCGAGCCGAGCATCGACCCAAGCACCAAGCTGAGGCTCGTCCCCGGTGAACTCACCCTCGCCCAGCTCCGTCTGGCCTGGCAGCACCCGGTGCGCGTGACGCTGCCCGAATCTGCATCGGAAGCGATCGCGCGCAGCGTCGCCTGCGTGCGCCGCGTCATCGACGAGGATCGCGTCGCCTACGGCATCAACACCGGCTTCGGGCTGCTCGCACAGACCCATATCGCCCATGCGGACCTCGAACGCCTGCAGCGCTCGCTGGTGCTGTCGCACGCCTGCGGCGTCGGCGAAGCTTTGGACGACGCGACCGTGCGCCTGATCCTGCTGCTGAAGGTGAACAGCCTCGCCCGCGGCTTCTCGGGCATCCGCCGCGAGGTGATCGACGCGCTGATCGCACTGGTGAACGCCGGCGTGTACCCGGAGATCCCGGCCAAGGGCTCGGTGGGCGCCTCCGGCGACCTCGCGCCGCTCGCCCACATGTCGCTCACGCTGCTCGGCGAAGGGCGCGCACGCTACCGCGGCGAATGGTTGCCGGCGCGCGACGCGCTCAAGGTCGCGGGCCTCGAAGCGCTGACCCTCGCCGCCAAGGAAGGCTTGGCACTCCTGAACGGCACCCAGGTCTCCACCGCCTACGCGCTGCGCGGGCTCTTCGATGCCGAAGACCTGTTCGCCGCGGCGACCGTGTGCGGCAGCCTCACCATCGAGGCCGCGCTCGGCTCGCGCGTGCCCTTCGACGCCCGCATCCATGCCACGCGCGGGCAGCGCGGGCAGATCGACGCGGCCGCGGCCTACCGCCACCTGTTGGAGGACACCAGCGAGATCGCCCAGTCGCATGTCGCCTGCGGCAAGGTGCAGGACCCGTACTCGCTGCGCTGCCAGCCGCAGGTCATGGGCGCCTGCCTCACGCAAATTCGGCAGGCCGCCGAGGTGCTCGCCGTCGAATCGAACGCCGTGTCGGACAATCCGCTGGTGTTCGCCGCCGAGGACGACATCCTCTCGGGCGGCAACTTCCACGCCGAACCGGTGGCAATGGCCGCCGACAACCTCGCGCTGGCGATCGCCGAAATCGGCGCGCTGGCCGAGCGGCGCATCTCGCTGATGATGGACAAGAACATGTCGCAGCTGCCGGCCTTCCTGGTCGCCAACAGCGGCGTCAATTCCGGCTTCATGATCGCGCAGGTCGCCGCCGCGGCGCTCGCCAGCGACAACAAGGCGCTCGCGCACCCTGCGAGCGTCGACAGCCTGCCGACCTCGGCGAACCAGGAAGACCACGTGTCGATGGCGCCCAACGCCGGCCGCCGCCTGTGGGCGATGGCCGACAACGTGCGCGGCATCCTCGCGGTCGAATGGCTCGCCGCCTGCCAGGGCCTCGACTTCCGCGACGGCCACAAGAGTTCGCCCAGGCTCGAGGAAGCCCGTAGCGCCCTGCGTGCGAAGGTGCCGTTCTACGACGTCGATCGCTTCTTCGCCCCGGACATCGCCGCCGCGACCACGCTGCTGCAACAGCGCACGCTGTCGGCGCTGATGCCTCCCGGCCTGCTGCCTTCGCAGGCCTGACGGCAAAGCTTCACCGGCGCTGGTCTGTATCATCACGGCATTGCAGCGACCCGCAAAGGAAGACCCTTGGCCAGCACCCCACCCCGCTACCGGCAGATCGAGGAACACCTGCTCGAACACATTCGCAGCGGTGCCTACCCGGCCCACCACCAGATCCCGGCGGAAGAGCAGCTCGCGCGCGATTTCGGCGTCAGCCGCATGACCGCCAACAAGGCGATCCGCGATCTGGTCCAGAGCGGCTACCTGATCCGCCAGCCGGGCCTCGGAACCTTCGTCACCGACCGCAAGGCCGAATCCTCGCTGCATGAAGTGCTGAACATCGCCGCCGAAGTCCGCAGCCGCGGCAACGCCTACCGCAACGACGTGATCCGCTGCGAAGCGATCGAGGCCGACGACGAAGTCGCACTGAACCTCGGCGTGCGTCTCGGCACACGGGTGTTCCACACCCTCCTCGTACACCGTGAAAACGACGTGCCGATCCAGCTCGAAGAGCGCTTCGTCAATCCGAAGTGGGTGCCGGACTACCTCGACACCGACTTCTCCCGCCACACGCCGAACGAAGTCCTCGTCGCGGCCTGCCCGATTTCCGACGTCGAACACGTCGTCGAAGCGGTCCTCGTCGACCCGCGGACTGCCACCTGGCTCGACACCGCCACGACAACTCCCTGCCTGCTGATGATCCGCCGGACCTGGTCGGACGAGCACCTCATCAGCTACGCCAGACTGATCCACCCTGGCGACCGCTACAAGCTGCGCTCGTCGATGCGGAATCTGCGCTAGGCGACGGCAGCTTCGGCTCCATCCGGGTCGGCAGCTTGCGAGCCCTCGTGCCAAGACACCTGCGTTGTGAATCAAACACGGTTTTCATGTGTCACAGTGTTCGCCATCACGGAGGAGCACGGATAAATGCTGAAGATCGGACCGAAGCTCGTTGCCACCGTCGCCTTGGGGGCAATGCTCGGCAGCACCCACGCGCAGGACAGCAGCGCGGGCGACTGGATCAAGAATCCCGGCATGGGCAACTACAAGGCCTATGCCGAGTTCAAGATGGCCAACTACGCCGCGGCGCGCCACATCTGGGAAATCCTCGCGGGCCTCGGCAACGCCGACGCCTTGTTCAATCTGGGCATCCTCGCGGAAGATGGTCTCGGCGAAGATAAGGACATGAAGAAGGCCCAAGGCCTATATGTTGCGGCCGCCAATGCCGGCGGCTTCAAGGCCCAGTATCGGCTCGGCATGCTCTACAGCCAGGACGGCGCCGTCCCGAAGGACATCGACAAGGCGCGCCATTACCTGAGCCTCGCGGCCCAGAGCGGCGACAAGGAAGCCGCCGCGCGCCTGGCATCGCTTGCTCAGCCGGATCGTCCGCTGACCGAGTTCGAGCAGGCCGAGAATCTCAGCAGCACCGGCAAGCACGCGGAGGCGGCCACCCTTTATCGGCGAGCCGCCGACACCGGCAACGTCACCGCACGGACACGGCTCGCGTGGATGTACGAGGCCGGCCGCGGCGTCGAGCGCAATCTGGACGAAGCGGCGCGACTCTTCATGCGTTCTGCCGAGGACGGCGATGCCGAAGCCCAGTACGCCATCGCCGTCATGTACCGGACGGGCAAGGGCCAGCCCCAGGACATCGACCAGAGCGTAAGCTGGCTCAAACGCGCCGCCGCGCAGAACTACCCCCCGGCACAAGCTGCGCTCGCTGCGGAAGACGGTTCCCGCTGAGCGGCCCCGACTCAAGCGACGGGGAGCCGGATCCCGCCAGCAAAGTTCGCAGGTTTGCCTAGACTGCGATAGCTGATTGTCCTTCAAGGCAGCGACTCAGCACAGTGGGGGACATCGCGCACGGGGGGAATCCAGCGCATGAAACCGGACCGAGCGGACACGGCAGCGCCAACACCAGCGGCGAAAGCGCCACGGCGCAGCCAGGCCGCGCGGCTCTTCGGCTACGACCTGTTCATCTCCTTCGCGCTCGGCCCCCTGCCCCGCGGCACCCAGAGCTATGCGTCGGACCTGGCGCGGCGCCTGCGCGAACGCGACTTCACGGTGTTTTTCAGCGAGGACGAAGCGCCGCCGGGCGCACCGCTTACCAACACCTTGCGTGCGGCGCTGCATCGGTCGCAGGTGCTGGTGGTGGTCGCCAATCGCGGCACCCTCGCCTCACCCCGCTGGGTGCGCGAAGAAGTGGCCGAATTCCGCGCCAGGCATCCAGACCGGCCGGTGATTCCGATCAGCGTCGGCGGCGCCCTGCGGGATCCGTCGCTGGCCACGCTGACCCAGGCGTGGCTCGGACATGAGGAAAAGATCTGGCTCGACGAAGTGGAAGAAGCGGTCGAGAACGGAATCGCCAGCGAGGCACTGGTCGAGCGCCTCGCGCTGGCGCCGACGCACGTGCGCTCGAATGTCGGCTGGCGGTGGATCGTGCGCAGCGTCATCACCGGCCTCGTGGTGCTGACCAGCGTGTCGATCGCTGCGGCGATCTACGCCGCGCGCCAGCGCGACGAGGCGAACCGCCAGAACGCGATCGCGCAGGCCGGGCGCCTCGCCGCGCAGGCCGACCTGCTGCGCGAACGCGGCGGCGCGGTCGACACCAGCGTGTTGCTCGCCGCGCAGGCACTGCGCATCCTGTCGTCGATCGGCGAGCGATCACTCGAAGTGGATCTGTCGCTGCGCCGCGCACTCGCCCTGCTGCCGCGCTCGCACGGCGAGTTCGACCGCAGCGCCTCGCGGACGCTGCGCCTGTCGCCCACCGGCGAGCACGTCACCACCGAAGCCACGGCGGGGCAGATCGCGGTGTGGTCACTGCGCGACGGCACGCTGCGCAGTTGCAGCACCGATGACGTCAAGGCCCCTGCAGGGGATGCCCCGGCGCGCGTCCGCCTCGTAACCGCGGCGAGCTCCGATGGCGACTGGTGCGTCGTGCAGGAATCCGATGACACGCACCGCACCACGCTCGAAGTCTGGTCGGCGCGCCCCCTGCAGCGCATCGACAGCCTGACCGTCGACTCCAAGGCGGGCCACCTCACCCCGGCGATCAGCGACGACGGCGCCCTGATCGCGATGACCGACCGTGCGCAGTTGGGCGGGCCGGAAAAATCCACCTTCCGGCTGTGGAGCCGCGTACGTCAGTCCGAGCTGATGCGCCGCGAAGGCGAGGAATTCCGGGGTTTCAGCCCCGATGGCCGGCACTTCGCGACGACGCAGGCGCTGTGGCGGATGCCGGCCGAGGCGCGCGATGCGCCGGTCCAGGTGCTGGCATGGAACAAGCCACCCTGGCATCTCGTCTTCAGCCGCGACGGCGCGCACGCTGCGACGCGCAGTTCCTACGTCGGCGACGTCGAACTGTGGGACGTGAACGCGGGCCGTCAGCTGCGCACGTCGCACGCTCCCGACGGCGACCTGCTCGCGCTGCGCGACGGTGCCGGCTTCATCGTCGTCTCGGGCGGCAAGGACGTGCTGCTGTGGGACACCGCGAACGACCTGAGTCGCGCCCGCATGCCGCTCGAAGCCGAGGCCGCGGCATTTGCCTCATCCGACCCGGTGCTACTGCTGACCGAGACGGATCGCCTGGGCCTGTCGCGCCACCGCGTGCTCTCCATGCCCGCGGCCGCAGCCGCGCTGGCGAGCACCGAGCTCGCCGCGGGCGCCGTGCCGCTGTGGCTCGGCATGCGCGAGGACCAGATCGATCTCCTGGTGTCGACCGACGACGCGATACGCCTCCACACCTGGGCCCTGCGCGCCGGTATGCCAAGGGTCGCCGCCACGATGCCGCCGTCCCGGCGCTGGGCCGTCAGCGCCGACGGCCGGCGCCTGGCCGTCGCCACCGACAACAAGGTGATCGTCCAGGCGATCGGCTCCAACGACCCAGCCATCGAGATCGCCCAGAACACGGTGCCCGAGGCCCTCGCGCTCAGCAGCGATGCAAGCTATCTCGCCGTCGCGGCCGCCGATCGGATGCAGGTGTGGAAGCTCGGCAACGACGAACGCTGGACGTCCCCGCCGCTCGCCGGCAGGCCGGCGGCGATCAAGGTATCGCGCGACGGCCGCTTCGGCCTCGCAGTCCTCGTCGGCACCGACGTGACACGGGGTGGCGAGCGCCATACGCTGGTGCGCTGGCACCTCGCGAACCCCGCGGAAATTCTGTCGATCGATCTCGGGCGATACCTGAGGCCACTGGCCTCTGCCTGCTTCGTCAGCGACGATGGCCGCTTCCTCCGCGCGGCCGGACGGCGTCACGACATCGCTGCGAGCGGGGGGCCGCTGCGCATCGACCCGGACGACCGGACCGAATGCGAAGACGCCACTCGCGCGCTGCAACTCGTTGCCGAGGACTCGCATCTCGTCGTCACGGACAAGCGCGACGGGCGCCCGCTTGCGCGGCTCGACCATCCGGCAAAGATCCTGCTCAGCGCCGCCAGCGCCACCGGCAAGCATGTCGCCAGCGTGGATGAAAGCGGCAGCGTGCAGGTGTTCGCGCTCGATCCCGGCGAACTGATCGCGCAGGCCTGCGGGCGCCATCCCCGCGCACTGACCGCCGCTGAATGGGCGCACTACCTCGGCGCAGCAAGCCCCCGCGATGCCTGCAACCGCGCACTCGCGGCCGACGCTCCGCAGTGACTGTAGCGGCCCCTGCGGCGCGAGTAACCGGGGTCGCTGCAGTTGAACCGCGGCCTTAGCGCGACACCTCGCCGACCACCGCCCGGCCGACTGGAATACGACGCTCGGCAAAGTAGTCCTGCGTCAGTTTTGCCACGATCGGTGACAGAAGCAGCAAGGAGATCAGGTTCGGGATCGCCATGAAGGCATTCAGCGTGTCGGCGACCAGCCACACGAAGTCGAGTTGCGTCACGGCGCCGACCAGCACAAACAGCGTCCACAGCACGCGGTAGGGTTTTTCGACCGACGTGCCGAACAGGTACTCCCAGCACTTCTCGCCGTAGTACGCCCAGCCGAGGATGGTGGTGAAGGCGAAGATCGCCAGCGCGATGGCCAGGAACTGGCCGCCAAAACCCGGGAATGCGGTGACGAAGGCGCTCGAACTCAGTGCCGCGCCCTTGAGGCCGCTGCTCCAGACGCCGGTCACGATCAGCACCAGGCCGGTCATGGTGCACACGATGATGGTGTCGATGAAGGTACCCATCATGCCCACCAGGCCGGACTCGACCGGATTCCTGGTCTGGCCGGCGGCCTGGGCAATTCCTGCGGTGCCGAGGCCGGCTTCGTTCGAGAAGATGCCGCGCGCCACGCCGTAGCGCATCGCCATCATCACCGCAGCACCGGCGAAACCGCCCGTTGCCGCCGCAGGGCTGAAGGCGCTCGAAAGGATCAGCGAAAAGGCCGCGGGAATCTGATCGGCATAGATGCCAAGCACCGTCAGGGACGCGACGACATAACCGATGCACATGAACGGCACCAGTTTTTCCGCCACCGCGCCGATGCGCTTGACCCCGCCGAGCAGCACGCCGCCGGTGAATACCGCCATCACGACACCGGACACCCACGGTTCGATGCCGAAACCGGCTTCCAGCGCGCCAGCGATGCTGTTCGACTGGACCATGTTGCCGATACCGAAGCCGGCGAGGCCGCCGAACAGCGCGAATGCCGCGCCAAGCCAGCGCCAGTGGCGGCCGAGACCGTTCTTGATCGCGTACATCGGCCCGCCGACGTGCTCGCCGCGGTCATCGGTTTCGCGGTAATGCACCGCAAGCAGCACTTCGGCATATTTGGTGGCCATGCCGACCAGCGCGGTCATCCACATCCAGAACATCGCACCGGGCCCGCCGACAGCGATGGCGGTGGCGACACCGGCGATATTGCCGGTCCCGACCGTTGCCGCCAGGGCTGTCATGAGCGCGGCGTAGGGCGTAATTTCGCCGGGCGCGCCGGGTGCCGCCTTGCGTCCGCGCCAGACCATGACGAAGCCGGCGATGATCTTGGTCACCGGCATGAACTTGAGGCGCAACTGCAGGAACAGGCCGGTACCAAGAATCGCGATCAGCATCGGCGGCCCCCACACGAGGTCGTTGATCGCCGTGACAAGCTGCGTAAGTGTTTCCATGGGTTGTCTCCGTTAGGTGCGTTGCGAGGGACTATGCGGGGGTCAGGCGTAGCGGGCGACGCCGAGGTCGTCGATGCTGATGTCGGGACTGCGGCCGCTGACCAGGTCGGCCATGACCCGGCCGGTGCCGGCGGCCATGGTCCAGCCGAGCGTTCCATGACCGGTGCTGAGGTACAGGTTGGGGTAGCGCGTCTTGCCGATGATCGGCGTGCCGTCGGGCGTCATCGGCCGCAGGCCGGTCCAGAATTCGGCCTGGGCGATGTCGCCGCCTTTGGGGAAAAGGTCGCCCACCACGAACTCCAGAGTGCGGCGACGGGGCGCGTCCAGATGCAGGTCGAAGCCCGACAGCTGCGCCGTGCCGCCGACCCGGATGCGGTCACCCAGGCGCGTCACGGCGACCTTGTGGGTCTCGTCCATGATCGTCGATTCGGGCGCCATCGCGGCATCGCCGATTGGCACCGTGATCGAGTAGCCCTTGACCGGATAGACCGGGATGTCGATGCCGATCGGCTTGAGCAACTGCGACGAATAGCTGCCCAGCGCGAGGATGTACTTGTCCGCGGTGAGCACGCCGGCGTCGGTGCGCACGCCGGTGATGCGATCCCCTGTGCGCTCGATGCCGCGAATATTTACGCCGAAGCGAAATGTCGCGCCGAGGGATTCGGCCATCGTGGCGAGGTTCCGGGTGAACTTGAAGCAGTCGCCGGTTTCGTCGCCCGGCAGGCGCAGCGCGCCGACGAACTTGTCCTTGACCAGCGCCAGCGCCGGCTCGTACTTGAGGTAGGCGTTTCCTTCCAGCACCTGGAACGGCACGCCGTACTGCTTGAGGATCTCGACGTCCTTGCCGACGCCGTCGAGCTGTTTCTGCGTGCGGAACAGCTGCAGCGTACCGTGGCTGCGCTCGTCGTAGCGGATGCCGGTATCGGCGCGCAGTTCCTTGAGACAGTCGCGGCTGTACTCGGCGAGCCGCACCATGCGGCTCTTGTTGACGCGGTAGCGCGCCTCCGTGCAGTTGCGCAGCATCGACATGCCCCAGCGCCACATCGCGGGGTCGAGCATCGGCTTGATGACCAGCGGGCTGTGATGCATCAGCATCCACTTGATCGCCTTCAGCGGCACGCCGGGGCCCGCCCACGGCGCCGAGTAGCCGGGGGAGACTTCACCGGCATTGGCGTAGCTGGTCTCCAGTGCCGGCCCCGGCTGCCGATCGACCACGCTGACCTGGTGCCCGGCTCGGGCGAGGTAATAGGCGATGGTGGTCCCGATGACACCACTGCCGAGTACGAGAACATGCATGCCATTTCTCCTTGATTTTGTGCGTGGTCCTGCGCCGCGGAAGCGACGTGACCCGACTGGATTCAAGGGTGTGTAGCAACGCCTGTGCCAACAAATAAACTTCCATTAAAACAGATATTTACGCGAAAGCAAGGATCTTCAGCGGGTTCGTGTGTGTACGTAAATCAATACGCAAACCGCCGGCCAGCACCCCGCTATTCATGAAATTTCCCATCCGATCAATAACTTGTATTTAGTGTATCATTTTAAACACACTGTTCAGATATCGATACAGGAGGCGGCATGCGCATTGCCATCGACTTTGACGACCGGGTTGGCATTGCCCATGAAATCCTGGCGGAACTCGCGCGGCGCTCGCTCAACGTCACGGCCGTCGAGGTCGATCCGCCGTACATCCACATCGAGGCACCGGCGCTGGATCAAGCCGGACTCATCAAGTTGCGCAGCCAGTTGTTACAGATCGCCGGTGTGCGCACCGTCGACGTCGTCGCCATGCTCCCCGGCGCGCAACGGCGCTTGTATCTGGACGCCCTGCTGGCCTCGCAGGCCGATCCGGTATTTGCCGTCGATGCCAGTGGTCGCGTGATCATCGCCAACGGCGCCGCCGTCACGGCAAGCGGAATGTCGGAAGGCGATCTGCGTGCAAGTTCGATGCAGCAACTGATCGGCGATCCGGGACTGCTGGACGCGCTGGTCGATGGGGGTTATCACCTGCCGGTGCGCGAAATCGAGATCAACGGCGAACCCTATATGCTGGAAACCTTGCCCCTGCACGAAACGAGCGGGCGCGTGGCGGGTGCCGTGATGACCCTGCACGCCCCGACGCGCATGGGCGAACGCCTGAGCGCGCTGCAGAATTACGACGCGGGCGGTTTCGAAGCGATCCTCGGCAATTCACCGGAAATCGATCTGCTCAAGCAGCGCGCGGCGCGCATGGCGCTCGTCGATGCCCCGCTGCTGATTACCGGCGAAACCGGCACGGGCAAGGAACTGCTCGCCCACGCCTGCCATGCCGGCAGCACTCGCAGCGCCGAGCCCTTCTTTGCGCTGAACTGCGCCGCACTGCCCGAGAACCTTGCCGAAAGCGAGCTGTTCGGCTATTCGCCGGGCGCCTTCACCGGCGCCCTGCGCGGCGGCAAACCCGGCCTGCTCGAACTGGCGGACGGGGGCACGGTGTTTCTCGACGAGATCGGCGAGATGTCGCCCTACCTGCAGGCCAAGCTGCTGCGCTTCCTCAACGACGGCAGCTTCCGACGGGTGGGCGGCGACCGTGAAGTCAAAGTGAATGTGCGCATCATCAGCGCCACCCATCGCGCGCTCGAGGATATGGTGGCCAGCGGACATTTTCGCCAGGACCTGCTGTTTCGTCTGAATGTCCTGACGCTGCATGTGCCTCCGCTGCGCGAGCGACCGGGCGACATCCTGCCGCTGGCCCAGTTCTTCCTCGCGCGGGCCTGCGCACAGGCGGCGCGTCCCCTGATGCGGCTGTCGTCGGCCGCGTGCGCCGCGTTGCTCGCGAGTCCCTGGCCTGGCAACGTAAGACAGCTTCAGAACGTGATTTTCCGCGCGGTGACGATGTCGGAACGGCTGGTGATCGGCGCCGACGACCTGGAACTTGCGCAAGCGTCAAACCCCGCCGGGCAAGGCATGACGGGGGAAATCACGACGCTTGAACAGGCGGTCGCCGACTTCGAGAAGAACCTGTTGCAGCGCCTGTATGGCGACTTTCCGTCCAGCCGGCGACTGGCCAAGCGGCTCGGCGCCTCGCACTCGGCAATTGCCGCCCGCCTGCGTCGCTACGGGATCTGTTAAGGCGCCGGAAAATAGCCCACCATCCCCGATACGGAGCCACAGCGGAGCGGACCATGATCGATCAAGTCGCCGAGAAAGTCGTGCGTCGTGTCATTCTCGGCTTCCTGCTGGGCGGGCTGCTGGTGCTGAGCTATGCCGTGCTGCATCTCTTCATCGTGCCGGTGGCGTGGGCGATCATCATCGCCTTTGCCACCTGGCCCTTGTACCGGCCCCTGCGAAAACGCCTCAGGCGGCAATCCACGCTGAGCGCGCTGGTCATGACGCTGCTCCTCAGCGCGGCGTTCATCCTGCCGGCGCTGTGGCTGGCAATCCTGTTTCGCGGCGAGATCGCCACCGCCTTCGCGGCCGTCACCGCGCGCATTGGCCAGGGGCCGCCGGCGCTGCCGGAGTTCATTCGCACGCTGCCGTGGGTCGGTGGCTGGCTGCAGGATCAGCTCAATCTGATTGCCGGCGACCCCGAGACCTTCCGGGCGCAGGTGACCGAGTGGGTCCGTCAAGGGTCGGATCAACTCGTCGCACTGGTGGGAGACGTCGGGCGCAACGCCGCGAAACTTGGCTTTGCCCTGATCACCGTGTTCTTCCTCTACCGTGACGGCGAGCAGGTGTTGCACCAGGTCCACCGTGTCCTGCATCGATTCCTCGGCGCGCGCGTCGACGACTATCTCGCCGCGGTGGGGGGCATGACCAAGGCAGTGGTGTGGGGGCTGATCGGCACCGCGCTGGCGCAGGGCTTCGTTGCCGGGCTGGGTTACTGGTGGGCGGATCTGCAGGCACCGGTGCTGCTCGGCGCGGTCACGGCCCTGATCGCGATGATCCCGTTCGGCGCACCCTTCGTCTGGGGATCGATCGGCGTCTGGCTGCTGGCGAGCGGCGACATGATCGGCGGCATCGGCCTGCTGTTGTGGGGTTCGCTGGTGGTGAGCTGGGTGGATAACCTGGTGCGCCCGCTCGTCATCAGCAATGCGACCCGCATCCCCTTCCTGCTGGTGATGTTCGGCGTGCTGGGCGGGCTGGCCGCGTTCGGACTGGTCGGCCTGTTCATCGGGCCGGTCATCCTGGCGGTCCTGATGGCGGTGTGGCGCGAATGGATCGAAGAAGCGCGTCTCGAGGCAGCGGAGTCAGAAGCGGTCAACGCCGCGGCCGCGCCGGCTCCAACCGATGAACGGAACCTGTGACGGGCACGCATACGGCCAACGTCTCAGGAGCAGCCCACTCAGTCTGAGTTCGTTCCCGCTACGCCCTCGCGCCTGGCGAGCCGTTCGGCATTCGCGGTTGCCCGCGCGTGTATCGGGTTGAGCCCGCTTCGGGCGACCCGGGCGACGGCCCTGGAAAGCTGCGAAGCCGTGTCGGCCGACCGGGTCATGGTGCGGACCAGCGTCGCCTGCCGCGCAATCGACTCGGCGACGCTGCGACTCGCCGCGAGCGACATCATCGCCACCACGCCGGCCTGCATCTGCCTGACCGTTCGCGCCCACAGCTGCTGATTCAACTTCATCATCTGCATCGTCATGGCCCGGGACGATTCGACAGCGGCGTCGATCTTTTCCTGCCCCATCAGGTTGAATTCGTGCAGGTCGTGGGCGTTCGGCATGGTGCCGGCGGCAGCGATACGTTCGGTGCGATGGCCGATGACCTGCGCCGAAGCCAGCATCATCTCGCCGGTTTTCATGGCCAGTTCCGTCCAGATCAGGAACGGATTGGCGAACGGATTACGCATTGCGCCGCGCGTCTGCGTGCGGGCCTGCGTCATGTAAGGTGCGGCGGGTCGTGCGGCATCCGCCGACTCGGTCGCATCGTTTGAAGCCGAACCCCGCACCTTGCCGCTACGCACCGTCGCCGGGGCGATGCCCGCCTGCGAGCTGACGAAGCCGCCATGGGGCACCGCGCCCCCGAGTTGCTCGCCCGGCACCGACTTCAGACCGCGTCCGTGGACCGCCGCAAGCTCTGGCCGGGTGCTGCGGACTGCACTATTGGCGAATTCGCCCGTACTTGGGATGGCGTACAGAACCGGGGTTGTCATGATGGGTTCCTTCTTATTCCGGCGGCGGCTCGAAACAATCCGGTCTGGTTGCCGACACCACCAGCTCGTCGCATCCGCCTCGAGTCGCTGTGCAGACGCGATTAGAGGATGGGGCATCAAACCGCGGCGGTCGGTGCGTCGTCGCACACACGGCGGCGGGATCCGTGCGCAGCTCGCCACCGGCACGCAAGGAGGCCGGGGACGCGCGCGACATGCACATTCGCGCCGCAAGATGGCGGGTGTGCCCCGGTCTTCGCTCCGCTGCGACCGCCCATGACCCGGGTTTTCTGCACCGTTACGCGTGGCGGCACCGACGATCGCGTCGCAAGTTCCTGCGCGACCGCGTGTGCGACGTCGCGCTTTTCGGCAGCCGGCCCCGCTACCCCACGCTCAGCCGCCGCGGCCGAAACTGCCGCGTATCGCGGTAATAGCTCGCCGCCTCGCTATCCGCCACAAGCCCCGGAATCCCCAGCAGCGGCAGCGGCGAAAGCTTGCGCGGCGCCAGCGCGGGATCGGACAAATAGGCTGCAAGCCAGGCGTCGGTTTCCACCTGCCGGCTCGCGTCCGGCAGCGCCAGCCACGCGGGATCGACGACACGGTAGATCGCCTTGGCGCACAGGCCGACGAAAGGCTGGCGCAACTGGTCCCAGGTGCCGTGCCCGAAGACGAGGAATCGCGTGGTGTCGATGAGGCGCTTGCGGTGCCGCCAGAAGGCTTCCTCCCATTCGTGCGCGGCCAGCAAGGCGGGGATTTCGGCGTCGGTGGAGACAACGACGATGCCGCATTCGTCGAACTGCGTCAGGGCGTCGCGGCGCAGGCCGCGGCCGGGGAGCCCGGCGGCGCTGCGGGCCCGGCGTTCGGCGATGTGCAGCGCGTTGCAGGCCGCTTTCGTCCGCGGCCACGCGCACCACGCGAGCGCGTTGAAGAAGTCGTGCCAGTCGTCGGCACGCGTGGGCACCGCTCCCGTGGCGAAGATGTGGTCCTCATAGGCGGTGACCTCAACGCTCGGCAGGGTGAAACGGATCGTTCGGCCGGCGGCGGTGGCGGTGCCGGAGGCAAGTTCCTGAAGCAGGCTGCTGAGTTGCGCCCCATCCGGCAGCGTGGCTTGCGTGAAGCGCGCAAGCAACCCGGCGATGGGTTCGAAGAGGGCGCGCGTGGCGTAGGCGGCGGGGGTTTCCTGGACCTGGGTCATGCCTGGTGCGGCGCCGTGGGTGTGCCGCCCGTCGCGTCGGCGAACGGGTCGAAGTAGCGGCACGCCCAGGCGAGCGAGATTCCGAAAACAAGGTGGGTGAGGATTGTCACCCAGCCGCGCGACACCGTGAACCACGGGAAGAGTTCGGTGAAGCCGTGCAGATTGACGGCGTAGATCGCCAGCCCATAGACGGCACCGGCGACGATCGCGGAGCCTGCGCGCATGCGTCTGACAAAGGGCAGCGCGATCGCGGCGTAGATCAGCGACAGGGCGAAGTGGATCAGCGTCGCCACGGCGAGAGCGTCCCAGCGCCACACGGGCTCCGACGCGAGCACCGCACGGCCCATGACGATCGCGGCGGTGAGGCGGGCGTCGCGCAGCAGCATGTCGAACACGGGCGTCGCTTCCAGCCACCACAGCAGCATCTGTGCGGCGGTTGCGACGGTGCCGGCGAGGACGCCCGCGAGAAGGGCTGCGACCGCGGCGCGCAGCAGCGGGGATTCGATGCGCCGCAGCGCCGCGCGCGTCGTCGAAAGCATCAGCGGTCGACGCCCTTGCAGGCATCGGCCGAGCCGGGGGCGTCGCCGGCTGCATCGGCGATGTCCGCGGTTTCGCGCGCCGCATTCGCCGGCGCTGCGAGCCGCATCCGCATGTGCCGGGCGAGGCCGAGGCCGCCCTTGCGCATCAGTGCGTCATGGTTCCAGCGGAACAGCGGCTTCGCGAGCGGCGCGAGCAGGTTCATCCAGCGTCGGGTGGTGCGCACTTTCCATTCGTAGCGGACGATGGTGAGGCCGTTTTCGCGGTCGAAGTGCCAGCGGCCGACACCTTCGAGTTCGCCTTCGACGAAGCCTTCGAGCAGGCGCTGGTGTTCGACGCGGGTGACATGGCTGACGAAGGTCAGCCGGTAGGGCAGCACGCTTTTCCACGTGTAACGCTGGCGCGCGCCGACACCGCTGGGGTCGCCGTGGTCGAGCGCGACGACACATTCGGCGCCGGCCCACCAGTCCGGCCAGGTCTCGGGGTGGGTGATCGCCTCCCATACGGCATCCAGCGGCGCGTCGAACTGCCACAGCGTGGTGAGGTGGTAGTGGTTGCTGCCGTTGCTGCGCATGTCCCCTCCCCGATTCACGGCGTAAAGAAACGCTCGGGAAACGCGATGTCGAATTCGGCGTCGCTCATGTCGACGATCTCGATCAGCTCGCCGCTCGCTTCATAGCTCTGCACTTTCAGCGGAAACCGCACCTCCTGCGCGAGCCACACGCGATAGCGATGCACGCCGGCGACACTGACCCCGGCCGCACCCGCGATTTCGATGACGGTCGCGGGCCGGCCGGCGACTTCGGCGTCAGCCGGCACACTCATGCTGCCGCGGGCGCGCAGCTCGTCGAGGTTCGCGAGCAGCGCGCCGACGTCGGAGTGGTCGACGCTGTGGCCGCGCGGGCTGCGGATCAGCGGGTTGTCCGGGGCAAGGTTCAGCGTCGGCATGTGGTTCAGGCCAAAGGGCGACAGGCGCACGCGGCGCGCGACGGGATCGTAGATCATCACCGTGCCGCCATGCGGCTCGACAAAGTCCATGCGGATCCAGCCAGGCCTGCGCCATGCGTAGCGGATCACCTGCCGTTCGCCATCGGCGGCGACCGAGCGCAGCGTGACACGGTAGCTCTCAAGCGTGCGGAATCGAGCTTCGGCGTCGGCGAGCGGGTCGGCGGCCGCCATCGCGTCACCACCGATCAGGGCGAGGACGAGGAGCAGCCATGGCACGCGCTACTCCCGCACCTGGAGCATGCCGGACATGCCACGCTCGCGATGGCTCTTGAACATCAGCAGGCGGCTGGGGCAGTGAAACGTGTAGTCGCCCGCGGCGAGTTCGACGCGCACGGTTTTCGCCGCTTCGGTAAGCTCGATGTCGGCGAGCGGCTTGCCGTCAGCGCCATCGAGCACGAAGCGGTGCGGGACGATGCCCTGCTCCATGCTGACCTTGAGTTCCAGCGGCCGGCCCGCTTTCGCGATGATGCGTGCGGGCTTGAAGAAGTAGCTGCCGCCGACGATGGTCACGCGCTGCACGCCATCGGCGTCGGTGGGGGCCTGGTAGGGCGGTGCATCCTGCGCGGCGGCGTGCGTCGCGCACGCGAAAACGACAAGGGCGCACACGCGGGCGAACGCCGATCGTTGCGCTGCGATATTCATTGCGCTGACCGACGCAGCACGGCCCCGCCCTTCGCGGCGAACTGCGCCGTGGGCTGCGGAATCGCACGCGGAATCGGGCGTTGCACGGGTCATCGCAAGTGTCTTCTCGGGACGGTTATTGCGCGATGCCGACCGCTGCGGTCGGGCGCCGGATTGTGTCGCCGGGGTCGTGAGTTGAACAACGTCAGCAGGCGGACCATGCCACTTCGGTCTGTTCGCGGCTGCGACCGCTACATCGATCCCTGCGGTATGCAGCCCTTCCGCCCACGGCTCCGGCTAGTGGGTTGACCGCGTGCGGCGAAAAAATATCCCGGCCGGCGAATTTACATTTGAGCGCCCGGGGAACGCTCGAAGAATCAGGAGGAACTGAATCCCGCACGCCGACCATTGATGGCCTCTGCCATGTCCGTCCCGAGTGGGATAAGCTCACGGCTTCAAACGCAGCGCCATTACCGCCGGCGCCACAACCAAGAACACCGCAAACCGTGAATTCTGCCGCACAAGCCCGCCTGTCCCCACGCTCCCCGTTCGATCTGTTCATCGCCTTCACCGTGCTCGCACTGCAGGGCTTTGGCGGCGTGCTCGCCGTCGCCCAGCGCGAGCTCGTCGACCGGCGCCGCTGGATGACGCGCGAGGAGTTCGTCGACGCCTATTCGGTTGCGCAACTGTTGCCGGGGCCGAACGTTGTCAATCTGTCGCTGATGCTCGGCGACCGTTTCTTCGGCTGGCGCGGCGCGCTCGCGGCGGTCGGCGGCATGTTGTTTGCGCCGCTGGTGCTGGTGCTGGTGCTGGCCGCGAGCTACAACCAGCTGGCGAGCTTCCCGGCCGTGGCCGGCGCCTTGCGCGGCATGGGTGCGGTGGCGTCAGGGCTGATCCTCGCGATGGCGCTGAAGATGCTCGGCACCCTGCGCAGGAACCCGCTGGGACCGTGGCTGTGCGCGTTGCTGGGACTGACGACACTGGTCGCGGTGACGGTCTTCCGTGTGCCGCTGGCATGGGTCGTGATCGGGCTCGGACTTGCAGGCTGGTGCCTCGCGCGCTGGTGCATCGCGCGCCAGGACGGGGGCCAGTGATGACGAGCCTGCCCCTGGCCGATCTCGCGGAGCTCTTCCTGCGCTTCCTGATGCTGTCGCTGCTGTCGATCGGCGGCGCGATGTCGACCGCGCCGGAGATGCATCGCTATCTGGTCGTCGACCGCGGCTGGATGAACGACGCCGACTTCACCACCGCCATCGCGCTGGCGCAGGCCGCACCGGGACCGAACGTGCTGTTCGTGCCGGTACTCGGCTTCCAGGTCGCCGGCGTGGCGGGCGCCGCCGCCGCGCTGATCGGCATCCTGCTGCCCTCGACCCTGCTGTCGCTGGGCGTCAGCCGCTGGGGCAGCCGGCGCCGCGACACACCGGGCGTGCGCGCCTTCACCGCGGGGCTCGCGCCGGTCACGGTCGGTCTGGTGTTCGCGACGGGATGGCTGCTGTCGCTGCCCTTCGTCGGCGAACCGGCGCACCGCCTCGGCGCCCTCGCGCTGATCGTCGCGACGATGGCGACCACGTTGAAAACCCGCCTCGCGCCGATCTGGATGATCGCGGTCGGGGCTGTGGCCGGCATCCTGGGGTGGGTGTAGCGTCCCACTCGCTCAGCCCGGATTGCGCGCGCTCACCTTCCACGAGCTCGAATCGAGTACGACACCTTCGTCGGTGACATAGTCGGCCAGGGCCGTCTGCAACGCGTCGACGATCGCCGCATGGCGCTGCGTCGCGAGCTCGCCGGCTTCGCGGTACACCTCGCCCGCCGGGCCGAGCGCGAGCTGGAAGGCCACTGCGTCGTCGAGCGACGTTCCGACCATCAGCGGTGCATCGATGCGTTCGAACTCGACATCCGTGTAGCCGGCGATCTCGAGCTGCTTCGTGACGACATCGGTATTGGCCATCGAGAACGGCCCCGGCCCGCAACTGCGCGCATCGTCTCCGGGTGGCGGCAGATGGCGCAGGATGACTTCCTTCGGCAGGCCCAGCCACGGGTTGTCCTCGATCTGGCGCCACACGATCATCGTCATCGTGCCGCCGGGACGCAAGGACTGGCGCATGTTGCGCAGCGCGGCGACCGGGTTCTCGAAGAACTGCGTGCCGAAACGCGAGAAGCAGAAGTCGTGCGCCGCCTCGAAGGGATAGGTCTGCACGTCGGCTTCGACGAAACGGATATTGCCGACACGGGCGCGATCGGCCTCGCGACGGCCGAAGTCGAGAAACTCGTCGCAGCAATCGATACCCAGCACGGAACCATGCGGCCCGACCCGCCGCGCCAATTCGATGGCCGTATCGCCGAAACCGCAGCCGACATCGACGACCTTGTCACCCTCCTTGACCGACAGGGTCGGGAAGATCCTCGCGCTGTGGTGGGTCAGACCGCCGACGAGGATATGCTTGTATCTTACGAACTTGGGAACGAGGACCTCATTCCAGAACTCGACGTACTCGTTGCCGCCAGAGCCAACGGTCTGTGCCATTTTGGTCTCCTTGGATCAGCGGATCACTCTCTTGGGGGAGCGCCGCACGGCGCCCTGAATTGATCATAGTTCGCGAATCGCGGAATAGAATTTTTCCCGGCGACCGGCGACCGGCGCCTGGGTTTCCGCGCCCCCCAAAGTCCGCACGACCGCGTCAGGCCGTTGGCGGCAGCTGGATCGCCTTGTACTCGAGGAATTCCTCCAGCCCGTAGACGCCGTTCTCGCGCCCGAGCCCGGACTGGCGGTAGCCACCGAAAGGCGCGCGCGGGTTCCACGGCGCACCGTTGATGTCGATCTGGCCCGTGCGGATGCGCCGCGCGACGGCGAGCGCATGCTCGTCGCTGCCAGCCCACACGCCGCCGCCGAGGCCGTAGATCGAATCGTTGGCGAGCGCGATCGCGTCCTCGTCACCGTCGTGCGGCAGGATCACCAGCACCGGGCCGAAGATCTCCTCCTGGGCGACGGTGGACTTGCGGTCCTCGACGACCAGCACGGTCGGTGCGACGAAGAAACCGTCCCCGGCCGGCGTCGCGTCGGGGCCACCGCAAGCGAGCTGTGCGCCCTCGGCGATGCCGCGGCGGATGTAGCCGATGACGCGCTCGCGCTGCACCTCGGACACCAGCGGGCCGAGGCGGCTGTCGTCGGCGAAAGCCGGACCGACCTTGAACGCGGACGCGGCTGCCGCGGCGAGTTGCGCGGCCTCGGCGAGCTTTGCGCGCGGCACCAGCAGGCGCGTGTGCGCCGAGCAGGTCTGGCCGGAGTTCAGCAGGCAGTTCGACACCGTGCCCTTCACCGCGGCCGCGAGGTCGGCGTCGTCGAGCACCACCGACGCGGACTTGCCGCCGAGTTCGAGCGCAACCCTCTTCACCGTCCCCGCCGCGAGCTCGGCGACGCGCCGCCCCGCACGCGTCGAACCGGTGAAGGACACCATGTCGACGCGCGGATCGGACGCGAGCACTTCGCCGACGACCGGGCCGTAGCCGCTGACGAGGTTGAACACGCCGGCCGGCAGGCCCGCCGCCTCGATGATCTCGGCGAGGATGAAGGCGTTGATCGGTGCGACTTCGGACGGCTTCAGCACGACTGTGCAGCCTGCCGCGAGCGCCGGCGCGACTTTCAGCGTGATCTGGTTGAGCGGGAAGTTCCACGGCGTGATCGCGCCAACCACGCCGATCGGCTCGCGCACGATCAGCGAATGGCCGACGCGCTCCTCCCATGCGAATTCACGCGCGAGCTTGGCGTAGTGCTTCCAGCTCGCGAGCGGACCGCCAACCTGCACGCGCGCGGCGAGCTTCAGCGGCATTCCGACTTCGTGCGCGATTGCTGCCGCAAGGTCGTCGCGACGCGCTTCGAAACCCGCGGCGATGCGCTCGATGCATGCCGCGCGTTCCGCCGGCGGCGTACGCGACCAGGCGTCGAAGGCCGCCTGCGCCGCGGCGATCGCGGCTTCCGCGTCCGGCGGCGCACCTTCGGGGATGCGTGCATAGACCGAGGCGTCGCTCGGATCGATGACGTCGATCGAGCCGCTGCCGACCGGAGCGACCCAACGGCCGCCGATGAAGAGTTTGTCGCGTACGAGAGTCACGGGGCTGTCCTCGAGGGGAAGGAAACCTGTCGATTCTAGTGCGGTGAGCGGAAAATTCGCCAAAGAGTGTCGTCCGTTGGCCCCGCAGGAGCGGCCTAGCTCGCGAGACCGTATTTGCGAATCTTGTCGTGCAGCGTGGTCTTGGCGATCTGCAGCGCCTCGCTGCTGCGCGCGAGGTTGCCGTTCTGCCGGCGCAGTTCGGCGGCGATCAGCGAGCGCTCGAAGTTCTCCACGGCTTCGGCCAATGATGCCGCGCGCGTGTCCGGTGACGGCGTGTTGCCGAAATCGCGGGGCAGCCCAAGGACGATGCATTCGGCGGCATTACGCAGTTCGCGCACGTTGCCCGGCCAGTCGTGCGTCATCAGCTGCTGCATCTGCTCACGGCTCACCTCGGGCAGCGGCCGGTTGTGCCGCTGCGCGGCGTGCAGCAGGAAGTGTTCGAGCAGCAGCGGAATGTCCTCGCGCCGCTCGCGCAGGGGCGGCAACTCGACCTTGGCAACGTTCAGCCGGTAGTACAGGTCGGCACGGAATTTCTGGCGGTCGGCGAGTTCGCGCAGGTCATCCTTGGTCGCCGCCACCACGCGGCAGGAGACGGGAATCAGCTGATTGGAGCCGAGACGCTCGACGACGCGTTCCTGCAGCACGCGCAGCAGCTTGATCTGCACCGCCATCGGCATGCTTTCGACTTCGTCGAGGAACAGCGTGCCGCCGTTGGCGTGTTCGATCTTGCCGATGCGCCGCTTTTGCGCCCCGGTGAAGGCGCCGGCCTCGTGGCCGAACAGCTCGCTGTCGATGAGGTTGTCGGGCAGGCCGCCGCAATTGAGCGCAACGTAGTTCGCCCCATGCCGGCTGCTCAGGTCGTGCAGGCAGCGCGCCACCATCTCCTTGCCGGTGCCGGTTTCGCCAAGGATCAGCACGTCGACGGCGGTGTCGGCGACGTCGAGCAGCAGGCGGCGGACCTTCTCGATCTGCGGCGAGCGGCCGACGAGCCGGTTTTCGATCTCCTCGCGGTGGTCGAGGCGACGGCGCAGACTTTCGACTTCCATCGTCAGCGCGCGTTTTTCCAGCGCGCGGCGGACCACTTCGACCAGGTGCTCCGGCGAGAAGGGCTTGGGAATGAAATCGTAGGCGCCGCTGCGCATCGCTTCGACGGCCAGCGACACGTCGCCATGGCCGGTGATCATGATGACCGGCAATGCGGCGTCCTGCGCGATGAGGGTGCGCAGGAACTGCAAGCCGTCCATGCCCGGCAGGCGCATGTCGGTGATGACGATGCCGGGAAAATCACGACCGACCAGGCGCTGTCCCGCCTCGGCCGAGGCCACGCCGTGCACCGCGATGCCGGCGAGTTGTATCGCCTGCTCGCAGCCGAGGCGCACATTGGGATCGTCCTCGATGATGAGGACCTTGAGCTCAGGATTCAGCGAAGGAGTGGAAGTCATGCCTGTGATTCTCCGGCCGCCGGCAGGTCCAGCGTGAATACGGCGCCACCGTCGGGATGGTTGGCCGCGGACAGGTCGCCGCCGAAATCGCGGACGATGTCCTGCGAGATCGCGAGACCGAGGCCGAGCCCGACACCGGCCGGCTTGGTGGTGAAGAAGGGTTCGAAAATATGCGCCAGGGCCTCGTCGGAGAGACCCGGACCACTGTCGATGACGCGCACCCGCAGGCGCCCCGCACTGCCCGCCTCCGCTTCCAGGCGCAGGCGGCGGACGGGGCAGTCGCCCATCGCATCGACGGCATTGCCAATCAGGTTGACCAGCACCTGCTCGAGACGGTTCTGGTCGCACCACGCGAGCGCCGTCCCTGGCTGGCAGTGGTTGTCCACCGCCACCTCGGCGCGGCGCAGCTTCTGGTCGAGCAGGAACAGCGCGCCGCGCAGCGCGTGCGCGACATCCACCGACTGGGGCCGTGCTGGCGATTTGCGCGCGTAGGTCTTGAGCGGGTCGATGATCTCCCCCATGCGGTCCACCAGCGTCGTCATGATCTGCAGATTGTTCTGCGCCGTGGCCTGATCGCCGCGCCGCATGAACTCGATGGCATTGCCCGAAAGGGTGCGCAAGGCGCCGAGGGGCTGCGTCAGTTCGTGCGTGATGCCGGTGGCGAGCTGGCCGAGCACGGCGAGCTTGGCGGCCTGCACGAGTTCGTCCTGCGCGGCGCGCAGCGTCTGTTCGGCGCGTTCACGTTCGACGACTTCGGCACGCAGGCGCTCGTTGGCTGCCGTCAGATCGGCGGTGCGCATGCCCACCTTCTGTTCCAGTTCGGCGTTGGCCCTTTCCAGCAGCAGCTGGGCTTCGGCGCGGCTTTTCAAGGTGCGGCGACGCTGCATCAGGAACAAGGCCAGCAGCAGCACACAGCCCGTCGCCGCCGCCGCGAGCGCCGCATGCGTCGCCGCGTCGGCGCGCGCCTCGCGCAGATCGGCAAACGTCGTCAGCCGCCAGCCGGTGCCCGCCAGCTGGCGGCTCTCGACAAGGAAGTCACGGGTCTTGAGGCGCCGTTCGCCCGCCAACGTGGGCACCTCGGGGAAGGACACGACCTGGGCCGAAGCCGCGTGCTCGAGCGCGATGCTGACAGGAAACGGGCGGATCGCATGATCGGCGAATTGCCGGCTGGCGCTGATCTCGGCAGCCACCTCCCCGCTCAGCGGCCGTAGCGCCATGTACTTCCACTCCGGCACCGATGCAAGGACGACCACGCCATTGGCGTCGGCGAGCAGCACCGGCAGATCCTGCGGCAGCCAGCGGCGTTCGAGTTCGGCCAGACCGACCTTGACCACCGCCACGCCGACGACACGCCAAGCCTGGCGCTCGTCGCGGATCGGGTGGGCAAAAAAGTAGCCCGCTTCGTTGCGGGTCTCGTCGATGGCGTAGTAGCGATCCGGTGCCCCGCGCGCGGCGGCCTGGAAGTAGCTGCGCATCTTCTGGTTCTGTCCGAGCAGGTTGTCGGAATAGACCCAGTCGCTGGACGCGATCACCGTCCCCTGCATGTCGAGCACGAAGATCGCGAGGCCGCCGAAGTAATCGTTGAGTTGCTCGAGATAGTGGTTCGCGACGGGCTGGCGGCTTTCCTGCTCGCTTTGCGGCGCGCGCAGCAGATCGAGCACATCCTTGTTCAGCCCGACGGCGCTGGGCAGGTGCGCATAGCGCGTCACCGAACCGTCAACGGCCGTGGCGAGCAGGTCGAGGTCGTGCTGCGTGTCGATGCGCAAGGCGGCAAGGCGCGCCCGTGCGCTGAAATGGTAGGCAGCGGCTCCCGCCAGCACCATGCAACTGGCGACCAGCGCAAGACGCAGCGCAAGGTGAAAGCGTGACCGCGGAACCATTGGCGATGGAGGAAAGGACTTTTTTTGGAGGAGGCTGGAAGTATGCGCCAGCGCGCGGCAGTCTTGCTGCCTTGCGCCGGCGCAGATGCGCGCGCGACGCCGGATAGGCGCCTCGCGCACGGGCGGCAGCGATCAGGGGTACAGACCGCGCACCGCGCGCGCTTCAAGGACTCGCTTGCACGCGACGACGAAAGCCGCCGTGCGCAAGCTGAGTTCGCGCTCCTGAGCGATGTGCCAGACGGCAGCGAAGGCCTCGGTCATGATGCGCTCGAGGCGGCTGTTGATCTCCGCTTCGGTCCAGAAGAAGCTGGAGAAATCCTGCACCCACTCGAAGTAGCTGACCGTCACGCCGCCGGCGTTGGCGAGCACGTCGGGCACCACCAGCACCTTGCGGTCGTGGAGGATGTCATCGGCTTCCGGCGTGGTCGGGCCGTTGGCGCCCTCGACGACCATCTTGGCGCGGATGCGCGGCGCGTTGGCGGCGGTGATCTGTCCTTCGACCGCGGCCGGCACGAGGATCTCGCACTCCAGCGCCCAGAAGTCCGCCGGCGCGATCTCGGAGGCGCCGGGGAAATCGCCGAGCTTGCCGCCTTCGGCGAGGTGTTTGCGCAGCTGGTAGGGGTCGAAGCCGGCCGGATTGTGGATGGTGCCGGCGACGTCCTGGATCGCGACGAGCTTCGCGCCTGCGTCATGGAAAATGCGTGCCGCGGCTTCGCCGACGTTGCCGAAGCCCTGCACCGCGATGCGCGCGCCGGTGATCGGCAGGCCGATCTTTTCGGCCGCCGCGCGGGCGGTGACGAACACGCCGCGGCCGGTCGCGTCATGCCGGCCGAGGCTGCCGCCGAGCGAGATCGGCTTGCCGGTGACGACGCCGGTGGCGGTGCGCCCCTGGTTCATCGAGTAGGTGTCCATCATCCACGCCATCACCTGCTCGTTGGTGTTGACGTCGGGCGCCGGGATGTCCTTGTCGGGTCCGAGCAGGATGTTGATCTCGCTGGTGTAGCGGCGCGTCAGGCGCTCCAGCTCGGCCTGCGACATCGGCTTCGGATCGACACGGATGCCGCCCTTGGCGCCGCCGTAGGGCACGTTCACCACCGCGTTCTTGATCGTCATCCATGCCGACAACGCCATCACTTCGGAGAGCGTCACGTCCGGATGGAAGCGCACGCCGCCCTTGCCGGGGCCGCGCGACACGTTGTGCTGCACGCGGTAGCCTTCGTAGTGGGCGATCTCGCCATTGTCCATGCGGATCGGCACATCGACGACGAGGATGCGCTTGGGGCGGCGCAGGGTCTCGATCCACGGACGCAGCGGCGCGTCGATGTACGGGGCGACCGCCTCGATCTGGCTGAGGTAGGTTTCCCACGGGCCGAGGTGGTCGGCGGAAAGGTAGGACGGTATTGCGGCGTGATGCATGCTGTCTCCTCTACTTGTAATCTTGAGTGCTGTCTTTGCTGTGCTTGTTCAGTGCTGCAGGATCTTCGCGAGGAACTGCTGCGCGCGTTCCGAGCGCGGGTTGGCGAAGAAGGCTTCCTTGCTGTCGTCCTCGACGATCTTGCCGTGGTCCATGAAGATCACGCGGTGGGCGACGCGCTTGGCGAAGCCCATCTCGTGCGTGACGCACATCATCGTCATGCCTTCCTGGGCGAGTTCGGTCATCACATCGAGCACTTCGTTGATCATCTCCGGGTCGAGCGCCGAGGTCGGTTCGTCGAAGAGCATGCAGATCGGGTCCATCGCGAGCGCGCGGGCGATCGCCACGCGCTGCTGCTGGCCACCGGAGAGCTGGCCCGGAAACTTGTGCGCGTGGGCCTTGAGGCCGACGCGGTCGAGGAAGTAATGGCCCTTCTCCGCCGCCTCGTCCTTGTCGCGCTTGAGCACCTTGATCTGCGCGAGCCTGAGGTTGTCGCTGATCGTCATGTGCGGGAACAGCTCGAAGTGCTGGAACACCATGCCGACGTGGGCGCGCAGCTTCGAGAGGTTGGTCTTCGGTGCGCCGACCGAGGTGCCATTCACGTGGATCGCACCGTCCTGAAACGGCTCCAGGCCATTGACACACTTGATGAGGGTGGACTTGCCGGAACCGGAGGGGCCGCAGACGACGACCACTTCACCCTTGTTCACGTGGGTGGAGCAGTCGGTGAGGACCTGGAAATTGCCGTAATGCTTGCTGACCTTGTCGATGGTGATCATGACGATGCCTTTTCGCTTGAGGTGTGTATCGGGAACGCAGACGCCGCGGGTTCAGGCGGTCTGCAGACGTTTCTGGAAGTACCGCACGCCCTGCGAGGCGGCGAAGCACAGGACGAAATAGATAGCGCCGGCAAAGAGCACCAGCTCGACGAGACGGCCGTCGCGGTCGCCGACCTTGTAGGCCGCGCCGAAGAAGTCGGCGAGCGCCGAGACGTAGACCAGAGAGGTATCCTGAAAAAGAATGATGGCCTGGGTGAGCAGCAGCGGGACCATGTTGCGGAAGGCCTGCGGCAGCACCACGTGGAGCATCGCCTGCGGGTAGCTCATGCCCAGCGCATGGGCGGCGGCGAGCTGGCCCTTGGGCACCGACTGGATGCCGGCGCGGATGATTTCCGCGTAGTAGGCGGACTCGAACAGCGCGAAGCCGATCATCGCCGACGCCAGCCGCACGTCGGAGCCGGACGGCAGGCCGAGGAAGTTTTCCAGCAGCTTGGGCACGATCAGGAAGAACCACAGCAGCACCATCACCAGCGGCACGGCGCGGAAGAGGTTCACGTAGCCGGCCGCAGCCCACGCCAGCGGCTTGATCGACGACAGCCGGGCCATCGCCAGTAGCGTGCCCCAGACGATGCCGGCGACGAGCGCGAGACCGGTGATCTCCAGCGACACTAGCAAACCCTGGCCGAGGAAACCCATCGCGCCGGGGATCGACGACCAGTCGAATTCATAGGAACCGAACATATTCACTTGCCTCCGAGGTAACCGGGGACGCGCACGACGACTTCCACCTTGCGCATGAGCAGCATCACCACGACGTTGATCAACACGTAAGCCACCGTCACGGCGACGAAGGATTCATACGGCTGCGCGGTGTAATCGACCAGCTGGCGCCCCTGCGCGGCCAGTTCGAGCAGGCCGATCGTCGAGCACACGGCCGAGTTCTTGAAGATGTTGAGGAACTCCGAGGTCAGCGGCGGCACGACGAGGCGGAAGGCCATCGGCAGCATCACGTGGCGGTAGGTCTGCGGCAGCGTCAGGCCGAGCGCGAGGCCGGCATTCTTCTGCCCGCGCGGCAGCGCATTGATGCCGGAACGCACCTGCTCGGCGACGCGCGCACTGGTGAAGAAGCCGAGGCACACCATCGCTGCGACGAACTGCTGGGCGAACGGGTTCATCGCCTTGAAGGCATTGCCGATGCCCGCCGGCAGCAGTTCCGGCAGCACGAAGTACCAGAAGAACAGTTGCACCAGCAGCGGGATGTTGCGGAACATCTCGACGTAGGCCGTCGCCACACCCGAGAGGCCGCGATGCGGCACGGTGCGCAGCACGCCGACCACGGCGCCAAACAGGAGCGCGATCAGCCACGCCGACAGCGACAGGACCAGCGTCGTCTTCAGACCGGCGAACATCCAGTCGAGGTAGGTGCCGTCATTGACGGCGCTGGGCAACAGAAAGACGCCCCAATTCCATTGGTATTCCATGCATGACTCCAGAAACGGCGGAGGGGAAGGCCCCGGCGGCGTCCGGACCGGCTACGACAGGCGTAGCCGGTCCCCGCCCCCTGGCGCGGACGCGCCGGGGGATCGGCGGAGCGGGCCGTCGCCGGCCCGCCCCGGGGTGCTTCAGGGGCTGGTGCTAGAGCGGGGTGCTCAGCGTTTTTTTCAGTACTCCCAGAAGATGCGCTGCAGTTCCTTGCTGTCCTGCGTCCTGGTCAGGGCGACCGCGGCGAGGATGCGCGCCTTCTGCGGGTTGAGGTCGTGGGCGACGACCCAGTCGTACTTGTCGTCGGGCTGCTCGGCGTTGCGCAGCACGAAGCCGCCGCCGGTGACGCGCGCCGAGCGGATGACCTGGACGCCCTTGCCGCGCAGGTCCTGCAGCACCGGTACGATGTGCTTGGCGACCGAGCCATTGCCGGTGCCGGCGTGGATGATCGCCTTCACGCCGTCCTTCTCGAAGGCGCGATAGGCCGACGGACTCATGTTGCCGTAGCCATAGGCGACCTCGACCGGCGCGAGCTTCTCGATCTTCTCGATGTCGAATTCCGAGTTCATCGTGTGACGCTTCACCGGCGCACGGAACCAGTAACTCTTGCCCTCGACGACCATGCCCAGCGCCCCCCACGGGCTCTTGAAGGCTTCGGTGCGGATGTTGATCGCCTTGGTGACGTCGCGGCCGCTCTGGATCTCGTCGTTCATGGCCACCAGCACGCCCTTGCTGCGCGCGTCCTTGGCCGCGGCGACGGCGACGGCGTCATATAGGTTGAGCATGCCGTCGGCCGACAGCGCGGTGCCCGGCCGCATCGAGCCGACGACCACGATCGGCTTGTCGGTGCGCACCACCAGGTTGAGGAAGAAGGCCGTCTCTTCCAGGGTATCGGTGCCGTGAGTGATGACGATGCCGTCGACGTCCTCCTGCTTCGCTAGCGCTGCGACGCGCTTGCCGAGGGTCATCAGCTGCTCGTTGGTGAAACTCTCGGAGGCGATCTGGAACACCTGCTCGCCACGCACGTTGGCGACATCAGCGAGTTCGGGCACGCCGGCGATGAGCTTGTCGACCGGGACCTTGGCGGCCTGGTAGGTCGCGCTGGCGGCGGCAGTGGCGCCGGCGCCGGCGATCGTGCCGCCGGTGGCGAGGATGACGACATTGCTCTTGGCGTCGGCAAGCGCCGCGCCGCTCAGCGTCAGCGCCGCGAGCAGCGGCAGTGCGCGGCCGGCAAGCCAGCGGGTTAGGTCAAGGGTATGCATGAATTGTCTCCTGAATGGTTCTCGGGCGTAAGCGTTTGTTGTTTTGGGGACGGCGGTGCGCTTATTCGAACGGACGGTCGTTCGGGGCCTTGAACAGGTTCTTCATCGAATCGGACAGAGGGAAGCCGAGATTGATGTTCTTCGGCGGGATTGCCGCCTGGAACCATTTGTTATAGATCTTCTCGGCCTCGCCGGAGGCCATCGCCTTGGCGATCGCGCCATCCACCAGCGCCTTGAAGGCCGGATCTTCCTTGCTCATCATGCAGCCGTACGCTTCAAAGGATTGCGGCGTGCCGGTCACGGTCCACTCGGCCGGGCGCTTGGCCTTGGCCAGTTCGCCGTACAGCAGCGCGTCGTCCATCATGAACGCCACCGCGCGGCCGGTTTCCAGCGTCAGGAAGGACTCGCCGTGATCCTTGGCGCTGATGATGCTCATGCCGAGCTGCTTCTCTTCATTCAGCTTGCGCAGCAGACGCTCGGAAGTCGTGCCGGCGGTGGTCACGACGTTCTTGCCGGCCAGTTGGGCGAAGTCCTGCACGCCCGAATCCTTCTTCGTCATCAGGCGCGTGCCGACGATGAAGATGCTGTTGGAGAAGGCCACCTGCTTGGCGCGCTCGCTGTTGTTGGTGGTCGAGCCGCATTCGATCGCGACGGTGCCGTTCTGCACCAGCGGGATGCGGTTCTGCGAGGTCACCGGCATCAGCTTCACCTGCAGGTTCGGCAGCTTGAGTTCGGTTTTGATCGCATCGACGACCTTCAGCATCATCTCGTGCGAATAACCGACGACTTGCTGGTTCTGGTCGTAGTACGAAAACGGAATCGACGACTCGCGGTGGCCAAGCGTGATGCTCCCCGTTTCCTTGATCTTCTGCAGCGTGTTCGCCTGGGCGACAGCCGGCACGACGGCGATGGCGCCGGCCGCGAACAGGGTGGCGACGGTGGTCTTCAGGGGGTGGCGCAGTTTCATCATGTCTCCTTTGGTATGGGGCGATAAATGGCCTTGATGCCATTCTCTTTGCACGCCCCGTGCCAGGGAGTTTTGCTGCACTGCGCAACGTTCAAGCCCTTGAGTTATCGGGAACTGCGATTTCTCCATTGTGCAGACGCGTTCGGAAACCCGAATTTCGACCGCAAGCGGCGTTCGGTTTTCCGAACGCCCTGCCCCTGCGTGGCGGCCGACGCACGTCGACCCAGGTGCAATTCGTCGCTGAGCTCGGCTTCGCCCGCTGAGCCCCATGTCCAACCCAAAAAGACAAGGAGCACACCACGATGCACATCGAACTCTTGGACGGCCGCAGCCCCGAAAAGAAGCGCGAGCTCGGGAGGCAGTAGCTCAACCGCGTCGAGAGTGCCTACTCAAGCCGGGACGATTCGCTCGAGGCGGATGTCGGCACTCTTTACAACTTATGATGGGTGCGAACAGGTGACAACATTAAGCCATTGTTTATATTGCAAAAGATAAATATGGAAAGAAAAATGCTTAGTCAGCGTCGGTTCGATATCTAACAGTCAATAACTCGCAGAAAAGGGGAAAATATGCCTAATTGGAGCAAAGCGTTGGTAGCCGGCACATTCGCTCTGTCAATCGGTACGGCGCAGGCCGCATTCATCCTCGATACCGGTCCCGGCGCGGGCGGCTTTGAATTGACCCTCAACAATAGCGGCGTCAGCTTCCAAAACCTCGGCGTGACCTTCAACGTCTCTCAGGCGTCCAGCATCACCAGCGTCGAAGGCTGGATCGCTCCCGGCACGGGCGATGTCCTCTTTGAATTGCATGAAGGATCCGGCCCGACCGGCACCCTGCTTTTCAGCAGCCTCGTCACGATCGGCGGGGCGTCGGATGGATGGCGCGGCGCGACCGGTCTGGACTGGGACGTGATCGCCGGCGACTACACACTGGCTCTCATTGCACAATCTGGCTTCTCGGGCGGGATGCCAGCCAACCCGACCAGCCCGGCGGGCACCGAGTGGTTTATGAATCCGCTTTCGAACGGCTGGTCGACGACAACCTTCAACATGGGCTGGCGCGTGGGGGCGGAGCAGTCCACCGTCCCAGAGCCCGGGAGTGCGCTGTTGCTCGCGCTGGGTCTTGCCGGCCTTGGCGCGGTACGGCGTCGGCGTTTGGGCGCTTAGACGCTTCGGACTGTGTTAAGAAGCTCGGCCGCTACCGGCATCCGGCGAATCGATGTCCCGCAAGGGCAGCTGCTGGAAAAACAAGCGAAGAGCGGTTTCGCGAGCCGCCAGGATAGAGCGCGAAGCTTGGCACAACGCCCGCAGCAAGAGCTTCTTCAACAGCCTGAAGATCGAGTGTCGAGTGCGTCCATGGCATGCACTACGCGACCCGTAGCGACGCCATGAGCGATCTGTTCCACTGCATCGCCGGGTTATACAACCTGAGTCGCCACCACTCCACCTTGGGCTACATGTCTCCGACCACGTTCCTGCAAGACTGGGTTGAAAGACGGCGTCAGCAAGAAATGGCCGCATGAGGACCGCTCGTTGGACGGCGGAGAATGTAGCGCACCTCAGGGGGAATATCCGATGGACAATGACGCAAACGATCAGCCGAGGATGCGATACGACGCATTCATTTCCTACAGTCACGTCGCGGATGACCGGTTGGCTCCCCGGCTCCAGCGGGCCATCGAGCAACTCGACAAGCCTTGGTATCGCTGGCGCAGCATGCACGTGTTTCGCGACGAAACGGACCTCTCGGCAACTCCCGAAGGCTGGCCCGCGATCCAAGCAGCGCTCGCTGATTCGAGGTATTTCGTCTTTCTCGCGTCGCCACGCGCCGCGAACTCCAAATGGGTGATGCGAGAAGTCACATACTGGATGGAGAATCGCTCCTCCTCAACGCTCCTGATCGTTCTCACCGACGGCGAAATACTTTGGGACGACGGGCGTAACGACTTCGACTGGGAACGCACGAAAGCGCTGCCCAAGGTACTCGCGGGGAGATTCTCCAGTGAGCCGTTCTGGGTTGACTTGCGTTGGGCCGCCGGCAAACACCAACTCACGGTTCGCGACCCGCAGTTCCTGAAAGCTGCCGCGAAGATCGCGGCACCAGTCCGCGGATTGGACGTCGGCAAACTCATCAGTGAAGACTATCGCCAGCACAAGCGAACACTTCGGATTGCCTACGGTACTGGTGCCGCATTGCTCGTGTTCGCGGCGGCGGCCATTTGGCAATACGAACTCTCACAGACTGAGCGTTCCCTTGCATTGGTTGCGAGCAGCTATCGCGCCCTGTATCTGAATCCCCTGCAGGCCGCGGCTGACGCATATCGCGCGTCCGAGATCAAGCGCATGCCGGAGGCTGAGGAAGCGCTCGGCGCCGCCATCGAGGTGGCCAAACTCAGGCGCGACAACCGGAACGAAGAGGCACAGTTGAGGGGCATTGGCCCCGGTTACCTGATGGAACGATGGCGAGAAGGCGGGGTATTCACCAAGCTGCGACGCGATGGCCGCTACCTGCTCGTTGCAAGCGAAAGGGGCCAAAACGGCTCGGACCCGCCGGGCACGGTGTACTTGATCAGTCTCGACACTTTTCGAACCAACGAATTGCCGCCAGGCGCGCAAGCCCGCGGTCGCCGACTTGAATACATGGGTTTCAGCGCGTCCGGCGAAGAAATATTTGTTGCTCGCCAGTTCTATCTCGACGTCTTCGATATACACGGCAACCGGACGAGAAGCACGCAACTCGAATACCATGCCAAGCCGACGCACCTGATCGCCGGCATGTTTGGCTCGTACGTGCTGGTCGGGGATACCGTGGGGCACCTCATGCTGGCCGACACCGCCACTTCGGTCCGGCCCCAGCTGAAAGGAGGGCAGCACGGTGACGCGGCGCTGTTCATGGAGACGAATGTAAGGGGTACCCGGTCGATCGTGCTATTCGAATCAGGCAGGGCTGACCTAGTCGTCCTGGACGACCCCAAATCGCCAATCCAGCGCGAAGTTGCGAAGGACGGCATCATTTTCGCCGCGTTCAGCCCCTTGCCCGATTCAACGCGATTTCTCACTGCCAGCATACTTGGGGAAATCGGCGTATGGAGCTTCGATAACGGGGAACTCAAGCATCTCGCGACTCTGAATCATGGAAGAACGACGGTTCGAGCGGCAACCCTTACCGACGACGAACGACGCTTGGTGTCACTGGGCGACGACGACAGCTTCAGGTTATGGAATGCCGCTTCTGGCGCTCTGATTGGGTCGAGACCATAGCGGTACGCGCGCTCGGGACGCGAATCACCAACCTGCAGTGCGCTTGGCACCGCGAGGCGACCACACCTCCTACCACAAGGGCTTGCTCAGGTTCTCCGAAAAAGCGGAGAACATGATGTTGAAGCTGATGCTCACCCGCATCTCTTCGCTCTGGTTTGCGTCCACGGAGTGCTGCAGGTAGGACGGGAACATCAGCAAGGTGCCGCTGCGGACGTTCACCACCACCTGGTCGGTGTTTTCGGCGGTGAGTTCCACGACGGGCGGCCGGATGATGGTCGCTTGGGGTCTGGGGTCGTGGAAATTGATGCTGTCCGCACCCTGCGGCGCGCGGACGTAGTAGACGCCGCTCAGGAAGTTGTTCGGGTGCATGTGCATCCGATGTGCAGCGCCCGGGGCGAGGACATTGGCCCAGCAGCCGGTGATTTCGACGGCCTCGTAGCCCAGCCGCAGGAAGCGCGTCACGCTCTTCGCCAGACTGTCGACGCACGCGACCAGCTCGGCGAATTCCGGCCGTCGATGCAGCGTTTGTCCGGACTGCCAGCCCTGGCCGGGAGCAAGCGACGGCAAGTTGCGGCGCATCTCGTCCAGCACGGCGAGAAGCTTCGCGTCCATCGCGGCGTGAAGCTCCGGCCTCAGCTCGACCTTCCATACGAGGGTCGGGAACATCGGAATGACGTCCGACGCGCTCCAGCGGTTGATCTCTTGGGCCATGATTGGAGTTCACCGATTGGCCACCGCTCATCGGTGGCGACACATCAATGTGAAGGCGCGGAGGGAGCGAAGTTCCTCCTCCAATCAGGTATCTGCCGGCGGCCCGTCGACTGCCGCCCGCAGTCCTTGCGCAACGAAGCGCGTGCTCACCGCGCTTGGCGGTACGGGTGATGCTCCCGCCAGTGCCGCGCAACATCCACGCGCCGGCACACCCACACGCGCTCGTGCTTCTCGATGTGGTCGAGGAAGCGCTGCAGCGCGCGAAAGCGTCCGGGCCGGCCGAGCAGGCGGCAATGCATGCCGACGCTCATCATCGCCGGCCGCTCGTCCCCTTCCGCGTACATCACGTCGAACGCGTCGCGCAGGTATTCGAAGAACTCGTCACCGTGCGAGAAGCCCTGCGGCAGCGCGAAGCGCATGTCGTTGGTGTCGAGCGTGTAGGGCACGATCAGCTGCGGCACGGTTTCGCCGTTGGTCTTCGTCACGTCCATCCAGAACGGCAGGTCGTCACCGTAGTAGTCGGAGTCGTACAGGAAGCCGCCGAAGTCGGCGACCAGGCGGTGAGTGTTCGGCGAGTCGCGACCGGTGTACCAGCCGAGCGCGCGTTCGCCGGTCAGGCGTTCGATGATCTCCATGCCGATGCGCATGTGCTCGCGCTCGGTCGCTTCGTCGACGTTCTGGTAGTGGATCCAGCGCCAGCCGTGGCACGCGATCTCGTGACCCAGCTCGCGAAACGCCGCGGTCAGCTCGGGGTGGCGTTCGAGTGCCATCGACACGCCGAAGATCGTCAGCGGCAGGCCGCGCCGCTCGAACTCGCGCAGGAAGCGCCACACGCCGACGCGCGAGCCGTATTCGTAGATGCCTTCCATCGACAGGTGGCGGTCGGGGATGGCCGGCGGGCTGAAGAGCTCGGACAGGAACTGCTCGCTCGCCGGGTCGCCGTGCAGCACGCAGTTCTCGCCGCCTTCCTCGTAGTTCAGCACGAACTGCACCGCGACGCGCGCACGCCCGGGCCAGTTCGCATAGGGCGGGTTGCGGCCGTAGCCGACGAGGTCGCGGGGGTAGCGGGAATCGATCTTCATGGCGATTTACCTTTGTCAGTTGTGGCGGAAGCGCTTGCACGCGTCCCAGTTGTTCATCAGCAGCCAGTACGTCAGCCCGGCCGGGAGCAGGCTCGCGTACCAGGAAACGGCCGAAAAGCTCAGCGCAGTGACCGCGCCGACCCCGGTCGCGACGATGCCGGCCCAGTTGATGCCGCGGTACGGGCCGTCGGCGTCGTAGAAGTGCTGCAGGTTCAGCGTGCGCCGACGCAGGATGTAGTAATCGACGACCAGCACCGCGAAGATCGGGCCAAGGAAGGCCGAATAGGTCTGCACGAAGACCTGCAGGCCGGCGGCGGATTCGTCCTGGACCAGCACCCACGGGAAGGTCGCGAACGCGAGCAGGCCGACCAGTACGGCTGACTTGCGGAAGGACAGCTTGAACACGTCCATCAGCACGTAGGCCGGCGGCACGACGTTGTTCAGCACGTTGGTCGTGACCTGTGCGAACGCAATGAAGAGCAGCGTGATGACGAGCAGCGGCTTGTTGTCGACCGCGCTCGAGAACACCTTGATCGGGTCCGCGGTGCCGGTGGCGCCCGACACCATCAGGCCGATCAAGCCCATGAAGAGGGTCGCCGGCAGGATGCTCATCGAGTAGATCGTGGTCAGGGCGCCGCGCGTCACGTCCTTGTGGAGCTCGCGCGAGTAGTCGCTGACGTTGAGCATCATGGTGCTGTAGATCCCGAGGAACAGCATCGTCGCCCCCCAGAACGGCATGCCCCAGGTGCCTTCGATGCCGGTGATCTTCGCGTCGATCGCGCCGCCGAACTTCGTGATCACCGCATAGAACATGTACACCAGCGCGAACAGGATGAAGCCGCTGCCGATGTTCTCCAGCCACTTGATGCCGTGGAAGCCGTAGATCGACAGCGCGATTTGCAGCAGCTGGAAGGTGATGAACCAGACGACGAGGTTGTCGAAGCCGAACATCGTCGCCGACACCGCGTTCAGTGCGCCGGCACCGATCCAGCTCTGGAAGCCGAACCACACGACCGCAGGCACCGCACGCACGAAGCCCGGGAAGCGCGTACCGGCGAAGCCGAAGGCGCTCCTCGCCTGCACCATGAAGGGAATGCCGTACTTGTGGCCTGCCTCGCCGTTGATCGCCAGCGCAATGCCGATGACGAAACAGCCGATCGCGATCGCGGCCGCCGCCTGCAGCATGTTGAGCTGGCCGACGAGGCTCGAGCCCATCGCAAAGGTGCCGATGGACACGCAGCCGCCCAGCCACGCCAGCAGGTAGGACCAGCGGTCCATGATGCGGGTCTGTTGCGGTGCGAGCGATTCGTCGCCGGCCGCCTTGTGTTGTGCTTCGTCGGCAACACGGTCCGACGCGACGGCGACGCTCAACCGGGGCGCACCCATCTCTTGATCTGCGATTGCCATTGTCTGTCTCCGTCGTTGTGGATGCGCGCGGGCCGTGTCCTTGCGGCCCTGATGCGCCGAGGCTTTACTGGCCGGCCGGACTCATCTTGGGGGAGTCTCGGCGAGGGCTCAGGAACTCAGATGCTCGAACCGCCCGGTGAAGCGCTTGCCGGGAGGAAACGCCAGGTCGCCGTGCTTGCTCGTACCAAGCTTGAGACTGGCGAGCGTTTCGGCGAGCTTCACCGCCGCGGTAACGCCTTCGACGATCGGCAGGCCGACCGCGTCGCGGATCTCGTCGGCCAGATCCGCCATGCCGCCGCAGCCGAGCACGATCGCGCCGATGTTGTCCTCGGCCTTGGCGCGGCGACATTCCTCGACGATGCGGTCGAGTGCGCATGCGCCGTCGTCTTCGAGATCGAGCACCGGGATCTCGGCCGCGCGGACGCGGCGGCAGTGGTGCGCGAAGCCGTAGGACTGCAGCAGGTGCTCGGCGATGATGCCGGTGCGCGAGAGCGTGGTGACGATGGAGAAGCGCGTGCTGATCATCGTCGCAAGATGGAAGGCGGCCTCGGCGATGCCGATCACCGGCGCGCGCGTGAGTTCGCGCGCAGCGAGCAGCCCTGGATCGCCGAAGCACGCGATCACGTAGGCGTCGGTGCCCTCCTTTTCGCCCTTGCGCACCTCGTCGGCGACACCGACGGCGCTGATGGCCTCGTCGAAATGGCTTTCGATCGACACCGGCCCGCTGTCCGGATTGGTCGCGACGATGCGCGTGCCGGGGGCGGCGACGCGCTGCGCCGAGGCGCCGATCTTCTCGGTCATGCTGCGGGTGGTGTTGGGGTTGATGACACGTATCAGCATTGCTGTCTCCTATGTGTATACAGAGGGGTCGCTTCCTAGCGCAGCTTGGGGCGGCGCTGGGCGACCTCCTCGAGAATCTTCTTCAGGTCCGCCGCGACGGGTTCTTCCTCGACCAGCACGACGGTGCGTTCGACGTCGCGCAGGTGACGGTCCATCCAGCGCGTCGTGCCTTCGACGTCGCCCGCGGCGATGATCTCGATCACGTCGTCATGCTCGGAATGACGGCAGCTGGCGGTCTGCGGCGAGCCGTAGGTCGCGATCACGAGCGACGAGCGCGACACCAGCTGGGTCAGGAAGTCGGTCAGGGTCTCGTTGCCGGAGATGCGGATCAGGGCGACGTGGAACGCGCCCGACAGGTAGATCGACTCGCGCCAGTCACCGCGATCCTGCGCGGCATGTTCACGGCGCACCAGCTCGCGCAGTTCCTCGAGGGCAGCCGGCGTCGCCTTCGCGACGACCTGCGCAATCGCGCCGCACTCGATGATGCGGCGCGCGGAAAAGATGTCGCGCGCCTCGCCGACCGAAGGTTGCGCGACGGAGGCGCCGCGGTTCAGGCGCACGTCGACCAGGCGCTCGTGCGCGAGCCGCTGCAGCACCTTGCGGATGCTGGTGCGACTGACACCGTAGGTTTCGGCGAGCGTGTCCTCGGGAAGCTTGGTGCCGGGCGCGAGATGGTTCTCGACGATCGCGACGAACAGATTGCGATAGATCACCTCGTCGCGACCATTGCCGCCGAGTCCATCGTCCGCGCGTCCGGTTCCGAGTTCGGCTGATGCACGTTTTCCCATCATTGTCTCCATGTCCGGGCTGGACGCAGCCTGCCCGTCGTTAGAACCAGTCTAGAATCCATTTGTACACAATTCAATATTTTTTTGTATCCACAAAGACAATTCATCTCCTTCTCACGAGCCCCATTCTGTTACACCCATGGAACGCCCGTATTGGCGCGGATCTTTGAACGAGATTAAAAAACCTCTTGACTTCATCGATTGGATACACTTTTATATCACTACGGATACAGTTTATGAGTGCATAAGAGAAATTATACGCCCCGCACTCGACCCTGTAGGACCGCACAAACCACACAGCAAGCAGTCGCAGCACACCGCGACGATGAGGAGACAAACCATGTCAGAGCACTTGCCGGCGGGCTACAGCGACCGCCTGTACAACGAAGACCTCGGTCCATTGAAGGACAAGAACTGGAACTGGTACAACATCTTCGCGTTCTGGATGTCGGATGTTCATAGCGTTGGTGGATACGTTTTCGCCGGCAGTTTGTTCGCACTCGGCCTCACCAGCTGGCAGGTACTGGTGTCGCTGATCATCGGCATCTGCCTCGTCAACGTCCTGTGCAACTGGGTCGCACGGCCGAGCCAGCAGGCCGGCATCCCCTACCCGGTGGCCTGTCGCATGGCCTTCGGCGTATGGGGGGCGAACGTCCCGGCAATCATCCGCGGCCTGATCGCGGTGGCGTGGTACGGCATCCAGACCTTCCTTGCCTCGTCCGCACTCACCATCGTCATGCTGCGCTTCTTCCCCGGCCTCGAAAGCCTGGCGCATGACAGCTTCGCCGGCCTGTCGTATCTGGGCTGGCTGGGCTTCATGATCATGTGGGTGTTGCAGGCGATCGTGTTCTGGCACGGCATGGAAGCGATCAAGCGCTTCATCGACTGGGCCGGTCCGGCGGTGTACGTGGTGATGTTCCTGCTCGCGGGCTGGATCGTCTGGAAAGCCGGCATCGACAACATCAGCCTGAACCTGGGTGAAGTGAAGTACGAAGGCTGGAGTGTCGTCGGCCCGATGCTGACCGCGATCGCGCTGGTGGTGTCCTACTTCTCCGGCCCGATGCTGAACTTCGGCGACTTTTCGCGCTACGGCAAGACTTTCGACGAAGTGAAGCGCGGCAACTTCTGGGGCCTGCCGGTGAACTTCCTCGCCTTCTCGGTCGTCACCGTCGTCATCACCTCGGGCACGATCCCGGTGTTCGGCCACATGATCACCGACCCGATCGAAACGGTCAGCAAGATCGACAACACGATGGCCGCCGTGCTGGGCGCCTTCACTTTCGTAACGGCCACGATCGGCATCAATATCGTCGCCAATTTCGTGTCGCCGGCGTTTGACTTTTCCAATGTCGCCCCGAAGCACATCAGCTTCCGCACCGGCGGCTTCATCGCCGCGGTCGGCTCGATCTTCATCATGCCGTGGAATCTGTTCAACTCACCCGAAGTGATCCACTACACGCTCGACATGCTCGCCGCCTTCATCGGCCCGCTGTTCGGCATCCTGCTGGTGGACTTCTACCTCGTGCGCAATCGCAAGATCGTCGTCGATGATCTGTACAGCGACAAGCCGGGCGGCACCTACTGGTACGACAACGGCGTGAACAAGCGTGCAATGTGGGCGCTCGCCCCGGCGGTGCTGGTCGGCGTCGCGATCACCCTGTCGGGCACCAAGGTGCTCGCGGACTTCAACTGGTTCATCGGCTGCGCGCTCGGCGCCCTGTTCTACTACGTCGCAATGAAGGGCCAGACCGTCATCGACGAAGCGATGGAACCGGCCCCGGCACTCGCCAACGAATCGGCGTCCTGAGCCTGACCCCGCGGGCGGTCGGACGATCGCCCGCGCATCCCATCCCGATCACCTCCACCCCCCACAGAGAGACTAACCATGAGTAGTCACAACACCGGCGGCATCCGCATCGCCGAACCGGCCACCCTGCCCGACTGGGCGCTGCGCTCGGTCGATCTGGCCAACCCGCGCATCGGCGCCAAGGCGCTCTTCGCCTCCGACGACTTTTTCGCCGAAGTCTCGCGCATGCTGAACCCCGAGCCCGCCCAGTTCGTCCCCGGCAAGTACGACGACAACGGCAAGTGGATGGACGGCTGGGAAACCCGCCGCAAGCGCACCACCGGCCACGACTGGTGCTTCGTCAAACTCGGCCGCAAGGGCACGATCCGCGGCTTCGACGTCGACACCAGCCACTTCACCGGCAACTACGCGCCGGCCGTGTCGATCGAGGCGACCATCGCGGACAGCGACGACACGGCGGCGCTGAAAGACGCGAAGTGGACCGAGATCCTGCCTTCGACATCCCTATCCGGGAACAGCCACCACCTGCTGCGCGCGAATTCGGACGCCGCCTGGACCCACCTGCGCGTGAACATCTACCCTGACGGCGGCATCGCGCGGCTGCGCGTCTATGGCCAGCCGGTCGGCGTGTTCGAAGGCGCCGGCGACGCGCTCGTCGATCTCGTCGCGCTCGAAAACGGCGGTCGCCCGGTGGCGTGGAACGACGCGCATTTCGGTACCGCCTCGAACCTGATCCTGCCCGGGCGCGGCATCAACATGGGCGACGGCTGGGAAACCCGCCGCCGCCGCGAACCCGGTTCCGACTGGTGCATCCTGCAGCTGGGAGCGGCCGGCACGATCGAGAAGATCGAAGTCGATACCGCCCACTTCAAGGGCAACTACCCCGACCGCTGCTCGATCCAGGCTGCCGCAGTCTCCGGCGGCACCGACCAGTCCGTGATCACCCAGAGCATGTTCTGGCCGGTGCTGCTGCCCGAGCAGAAGCTGTCGATGGATGCGATCCACAGCTTCTCCGAGCAGATCGCGCAACTCGGCCCCGTCACCCACGTACGCCTCAACATCATCCCGGACGGTGGCGTCTCGCGCCTGCGCCTGTGGGGGAGAGTGAAGAAATGACCGAAACCATGATCCGGCTGCAAGTCGAACCGCTGACACGCGAGGCCTTCGCCTCCTTTGGCGACGTCATCGAGGCGAGCGACGCGGCGCACCACTTCACGATCAACGGCGGCAACACCGAGCGCTATCACGATCTCGCGAAGATCGAGCCGGGCTCTGACGGCCGCAGCATCGTGTCGATCTTCCGCGGCCAGCCGCGCGCGCTGCCCTTCACGGTCGAGATGGTGGAGCGCCACCCGCTCGGCAGCCAGGCCTTTGTGCCGCTGTCGGGCAGCCCCTATCTCGTCGTCGTCGCCCCCGCGGCCAATACGCCGGGCGTCGAGGATCTGCGTGTATTCCTCGCGCGCGGCGACCAGGGCGTCAACTACGCGCGCGGTGTCTGGCACCACCCGCTGCTCGCGCTCGACGGCGTCTCCGACTTCCTCGTGATCGATCGGGCGGGCGAAGGGCCAAACTGCGATGAAATCCGGCTCGACGAAGCGGGCGTGATCGAGTTCTAGCAAGAACGTGGCGGATTATGCCTTCGGCTAATCCGCCCTACGGCCCTAGCCGGAACGTAGCCGGCGCCGCGCGGGGTGTTGGCGGCGCGGCGAGGACTGTCTGAGCGGCCAGCGCGGAAGCGCGCTGCACCGCGCGCATTTGCGTCACCTCCGCCGCGCTGCGAAGCAGCAGCCGCAGAGCGAATACCCCCTGCGGCGCCGGCGGATTAGCACCACGTACTGAACCGCCCACCGCGTCGCCACCATGCCCCACCATGGTTCGCGCCTCGTCGTAAACGCACTGTGATAATGCGCGACCCCGTCGCGCTCTGCTCGCCGAAAATCGGCCGAAAGTCCCGCCAGCAGAGCCTTTCGGCCAATCTCATCTTACCTGGCATGTTTTCTGCAATTCCTGGCCTGACCGGTCTGACCAGTCAGATCACAGCACCCAGGAACTTACATGCCGAGCATCGCCAACGTCGCCGCCCAGGCGCTCCAGCGCCGCATCATCGACGGTGAATTCCCCGCCGGATCCGCCCTGCCGTCGCAGCGCGAACTCGCGGAGCAGCTCTCGATCAGCCGCGCCTCGCTGCGCGAAGCGATTTCCACGCTCGAAGCGCTCGGACTCGTCCGCTCCCAACCGAGCAAGGGCGTGTTCGTGACCGCCGGCAAGCGGCCGGACCCCGCCCACCCGCCGCGCGGCACCGCCTCGATGACCCCGCAGGCACTGTTCGAATTCCGCGCCGTGCTCGAACCGGCCTGGACCGGCCTTGCCGCGCAACGCATCGATGCCGCCGGACGCGAGCGTCTCGAATCGATCCAGCGCGGCATGGAAGACGCGCTGAAAGTCTGCGACCTCGTGATGGCCTCGGACTGGGACCTGCAATTCCACCTGTGCCTCGCCGAGCTCTCCGGCAACGCGGGCCTCGCCGGCGTCGCCGCGCAGTTCCGCGACCAGATCAGCCACAGCCTGCGCCTGCCGTTCTCCGATCCGACCGGCATCTGGGAACCCGCCGACGAGCACCGCCACATCATCGACGCGGTTCTCGCCGGCGACGCCGCGGCCGCCGAAGCCGCGATGCGCGAACACCTTTCCGCCGCCGCGAACCGCGTCGGCATTGCCTCCCCATTTCTTTGAACCCGCCCTCGCAAGGAGATTGTCCATGACTTCCCCCCGCCGCCCCTTCCTCCGCAGCCTGTGCGGTCTCGCCGCCGGCCTTGCCGTCGCCGCCACGCTCGGCGTCTCTAACGCCCGCGCCGACGTGCTCACCGACATCCAGAAAGCGGGCACCCTGCGCGTCGCCGTGCCGCAGGACTTTCCGCCCTTCGGCAGCGTCGGCACCGATCTGAAACCCCGCGGCTACGACATCGACATAGCCGCGCTGATCGCCAAGGAACTCGGCGTGAAGGTCGAACTGATCCCGGTGACGAGCACCAACCGCATCCCCTACCTCACCACCGGCAAGGCCGACCTCGTGATCTCCAGCCTCGGTAAGAATCCCGACCGCGAAAAGGTGATCGACTTTTCCGCCGCCTATGCGCCCTTCTTCAATGGTGTGTTCGGCCCCGAGGACGTCAAGCTCACCAAGGTCGAGGAGCTCGCCGGCAAGACCATCGGCGTGACCCGCGGCTCGGTGGAGGATCTGGAACTGACCAAGATCGCCCCGGCCACGGCGACGATCAAGCGCTTCGAGGACAACAACGCGACGATCTCCGCCTATCTGACCGGGCAAGTCCAGTTCGTCGCCACCGGCAACGTGGTCGCTGCGGCGGTCAATGAGATGACGAAACTGCGCCGCCTCGGCGCGAAGTTCCTGATCAAGAACTCGCCGTGCTACGTCGGCATCGCCAAGGGCGAGACCGCGCTGACGGCGAAGGTCAACGCGATCATCGCCAAGGCCCGCCAGGACGGCACGCTCAACGACATCGCCCAGCGCTGGCTCCACGCGCCGCTGCCGAAAGACCTGTAAGCCCCCCGGCCGGCAGGACGCGCGGTTTCCGCCGACGCGCGTCCTGCGCACCTGAACCGCCACCGTACGGAACCTGCAATGGCCTATCAATTCGATTTCGCGCCGGTGATCGACCACGCGGACCTGCTGCTCGCGGGCGCCGGCTTCACGCTGGCGCTCACCGCGGTCGGCGCGGTGTTCGGCATCGGCCTCGGCACCGCCGGAGCAATCTGCCGCGCGTGGAAGCTGCGCCCCTTCGATCGCCTCTTCGGCGTGTACGTGGAAGCGATCCGCAACACGCCCTTCCTCGTGCAGCTGTTCTTCATCTTCTTCGGCTTGCCCGCGCTCGGTGTCAGGATGGGCGAATGGCAGGCGGCGGTGCTGGCGATGGTGATCAACCTCGGCGCCTACTCCACCGAGATCATCCGCGCCGGCATCGAGGCAACGCCGCGCGGCCAGATCGAGGCGGCCCAGTCGCTCGCGCTGACGCGGCGGCAGATCTTCCGCCACGTGGTGCTGCGCCCCGCGCTCGCCAAGGTATGGCCGGCGCTCACCAGCCAGGTCATCATCGTCATGCTCGGCTCGGCGGTGTGCTCGCAGATCGCCACCGAGGAGCTGACTTTCGCCGCCAACTTCATCCAGTCGCGCAACTTCCGCGCCTTCGAAACCTACTTCCTCACCACCGCGCTGTATTTCGCGATGGCGCTGCTGATCCGCCAGTTGCTGATGCAGCTCGGCCGGCACGTCATCGTCGGGAGGGCACGCTGATGCTCGTCCAGTTCACGACCTGGGACATCGTCCGCAACCTGCTCGACGCGGCCAAATGGACGCTGGCGCTGTCGCTGATCGCCTTCGTGCTCGGCGGCCTCGTCGGTCTCGCGATCCTGTTCGCGCGCATCTCGAAGCACCGCGCGCTACAGGCTGCGACCAAGGCCTACATCGAGGTCTTCCAGGGAACGCCGCTGCTGATGCAGCTCTTCATCGTGTTCTTCGGCCTGTCGCTCGCCGGCATCGACGTCTCGCCGTGGCTCGCCGCCGCGGCAGGGCTGACGCTATTCACCAGCGCTTACCTCGCCGAAATCTGGCGCGGCTGCGTCGACGCGGTGCCGAAGGGCCAGTGGGAAGCCTCCGCGACGCTGGCACTGTCCTACACGCAGCAGATGCGCCACGTCATCCTGCCGCAGGCCCTGCGCATCGCGATCGCGCCCACCGTCGGCTTCTCGGTGCAGGTCGTCAAGGGCACCGCGGTAACCTCGATCATCGGCTTCACCGAACTGACCAAGACCGGCTCGATGCTCGCCAACGCCACCTTCGAGCCCTTCGTGGTGTTCGGCCTGGTGGCCGCCGGCTACTTCGCGCTGTGCTACCCGCTCTCGCTGTATGCGAAACGCCTTGAGAGGAAATTCCATGTCGCTCGTTAAGATCGCCGGGCTGCACAAGCACTTCGGCGCCAACCACGTCCTGAAGGGCATCGACCTCGACGTCGCCCGCGGCGACGTCGTCGCCCTCATCGGCCGCAGCGGCTCGGGCAAGAGCACCCTGCTGCGCACCATCAACGGCCTGGAAAGCATCGACAAGGGCGAACTGGTCGTCGACGGCACCGCGCTGCACGACGGCCGCGGCGACCTGCGCGCGCTGCGCCAGAAGGTCGGCATGGTGTTCCAGCAGTTCAACCTCTTCCCGCACCTCACCGCCGGACAGAACGTGATGCTCGCGCCGACGGTCGTCAAGGGCACGCCGAAACCGGAAGCCTGCGACATCGCCAAGGAAATGCTGCTGAAGGTCGGCCTCTCCGACAAGTTCGACAGCTATCCCGACCAGCTCTCCGGCGGCCAGCAGCAACGCGTCGCCATTGCCCGCGCGCTGGCAATGCAGCCCAAGGTCCTGCTGTGCGACGAGATCACCTCGGCACTCGACCCGGAGCTGGTCAGCGAAGTCCTCGCGGTGGTCCGCCAGCTCGCCACCGAAGGCATGACGCTGATCATGGTGACGCACGAGATGCGCTTCGCGCGCGAGGTCGGCAACAAGCTGATCTTCATGCACCACGGCCGCATCCACGAAAGCGGCGACCCGAAGACCGTGTTCGCCGATCCGCAGACGCCGGAGCTCGCGAACTTCGTCGGCGCGGTGCAGGCGGCATGAGGGCGGGCGGATGACGGCCGGCACAGGCACTCCACCGCGCCGGCGACGGCCCGCGGCGAGCAATTCGTTCATCGTTTCGCCTGGTCCGGATTCACTTGGGGATCGTCACCCGAGCCGCCAGCGACGGCCTGGAGACGTTGCCAGCCGAGGGCCCGGAGCCGGGCTGCGTAACGGAACGCGGCGATCCACGGCGAGGCGGCGAGGTCGAGCAGGTCCGCGTTCGAGACGTGGGTCGAAAAACTGCGCGTGCCCGGAAACGCGAGCCAGCGCGCCGGCAGTTCGGCGAGGAATTCGCGCAATCCGGCGTCGATCAGCGGCAGGTCGGGCGCAATCGATCCGGCGAGGTCGCGGACCACGCCGGACAAGGACAGCCAACTCTTGCGGAACAGCGCGAGGTCCTCGCCGAAACCGGCGGCACGAGCAAGCGCGAGTTCGTCGAGCAATGCGAGCAGCCAGTCGAATCCCGGAACGCGTCCTGCGAGCACGAGGCGGTCGAGCGAGCGCTCGACGATGCCGGCAAGGACGGGATCGTCCTCCGCGCAAGTGCCGAGCGCCGCGACCGCCTTGCGGATCTTCGCCGGATCGAACGTGAGCCCGCCGAGCGCGATCGCGAGCAGGGCTTCGCGATCCGACTTCGACACCCGGGCCACCAGGCTCCAGTCGAGCACGGCGAGCCGCCCGTCGTCGGCGACGAGCAGGTTTCCGCCGTGCAGGTCGCCGTGAAACACGGCGGGGTCGGCCCGCGTCCAGAACGGCTTCGCGAGCAGCGCGCGAACGACGGTTTCGGCGAGTTCGCGCCGCTGTGCCGCCGTCAGGGACGCATCGGTCAGCTTCGGCCCAAAGACCCGCTCCATCGCAGTGACGCGCGGCGAGCACCACGGCAGTACCCGGGGCACCAGAACTTTCGGCTCGTCGGCATAGAAGGCGGCGGCCGTCCGCATATGCTTTTGCTCGACATCGAGCCGGATCTCCTGCGTCAGCAGGCGCTGGACGCCGGCCAGGGTGTCACGGTAATCGAGGCGCGGAAGATCCAGATCCGCCGCGCGCTGCTCGATGAAGGCGGCCAGATCCGGCAGCACCGCGAGTTCCCCGGCGAGCCGCGCCTCGACGCCGGGCCGGAGCACCTTGAAGACGCCGTGATGCCGTCGCCCCTCGTCTTCGTACGTGAACGGCAGCACCACGGCGACGCTGCCTTCGGCGAGCGGCGCGGACGCGACCGTGACGGGAAGCTCGTCGCCAAGTTCGGCGCGCAGCCGATCGAGGATCGGTTCGAGCGACGCGGTCGCCGGCATCGATTCGAGCGATTGCAGATGACGGCGCAGTTCGGGATCGAGCCCGGGCTGGCGCGCGAGCACCTGGCCGAGCTTGTGCAGCGTCGGACACTGCGCGAGCAGTGCGACGAGCCGCCGCGCGGGCGAGGCGTCCTCACCCAGGGCGAGCTGGTCGAGCAGGATTTCAGCGAGTCTTCCGGGCGGCAGGCGATCGAGGAAGAACATCGTGGCTTCTTCCACGAGCGGACGCCATGGCGCGAGCGAAGGGGGCAGCAGCTCGTGCAGCCCGATAGACTCCAGCCACTCCGCGTCCAGTACGTCCTCGGCGGGCGAAACCCGATCCGCTCCGCTGCGCCGGTCCTCGTCACCCATCTCGCCTCCTCGTTCGCCGTGTCCCGAGGAGCGAGACACCGCTCAGCACATCGGGCTTCCGCCTCGCATCGCCGGAGCCCACCGCCGAGCAAGGCCGCTCAGGCGAAGATGCCCCACCAGCGCAGCGTCTGGCTGAAGTGTTGACGTACCGCTTCGGCCGCGGCCTGCTCGTCGCCGCCGATGACCGCCTCGATGATCACCAGATGTTCTTCCATCGCTGGCACGATGCGGTCGGGCAGCAGCGGCCGCGAATGCTGCATCACCGAGATGCGGTCGCGGTTCTGCGCGTAGATCTCGCGCACCGTCGCATTGCCGAGCGCATCCGACAGCGTCGCGTGCAGCGCCCAGTCGACCGCCATCGCCTCGCGCTGCAACGATGCCGTAATGCCGGTGCGCGCCGCCTCGAGCAGGCGCAGATGGACTTCGCGCAGTTCGGCGAGACGCTTGCCGTCGCCCAGACGCACGAGTCGCCGCGCCCCTTCCTGGTCGAAGATCAGGCGCAGGTCGAAGTACTCGCGGACCAAATCCGGCGTCGCCTCCATCACCGCGACGCCGCGCTTCGGCAGCACGTTCAGCAAGCCCGCCGACTCGGCGCGTTTCACCGCCTCGCGTACCGGCGCCAGCGGCAGATCCACCATCCGCGCCAGGTCGGGCATCGACACGAACTGGCCGGCACGCAGTTGACCGGTGGTCAGCTGAGTCTTCAGCGCGTTGAATGCCTTTTCGGCAAGCAGCAAACCATCACCGTCCGGCATGTTCATATGTTTGCCCTTTACTAAGATGAGCAAATGGTACACGCCTGCCGCGTCAGGGCAAATGTCGGCTGCCATGTGATGACCGTCCATAAAAAAATTTTTTATTGACTAATAAGTGACACTCTAACTAACATGTCAGTACACATTTGAGAACGCATTCGCGGCTGACACATCGATCCGGTGCCTGCTGTACGGATGGCCGAACCCGGGGAACGCCACGACTTTCCCCGACGACGCGGCAAACGAACGGTTGCGACGACGCAGCCTCCATCATCCAGGTTCGCGAGGTGAACCATGCATAAACGCTTTCACAAGACCCTGTTCGGCCAGGTCGTCATCGCACTGATCCTTGGCGTCATCGTCGGCTTCGTATGGCCGGAGTTCTCCGTCAAACTCAAACCCCTCGGCGACGGCTTCATCAAGCTGATCAAGATGATCATCGCCCCGCTCGTGTTCTGTGTCGTCGTCCACGGCATCTGCAGCACCGGCGACCTGAAGAAGGTTGGCCGCGTCGGCGTCAAGGCGCTGGTCTATTTCGAGATCGTCACCACTTTTGCGCTGGCGCTCGGCATCCTGCTCGCCTACGCGCTGCAGCCCGGCGTCGGCATGAACGTGGATCCGAATTCGCTCGACGCCTCGGCGATGAGCGGCCTGTCCGATCGCGTGCAGCAGGCGACCAGCACCGTCGACTTTCTGCTGAAGATCATCCCCGCGACCTTCATCGACGCCTTCGCAAAAGGCGACATCCTGCAAGTGCTGCTGATCGCGATCCTGTTCGGTTGCGCCGTCGCGGCACTCGGCGAACGCGGCCGTCCGGTCACCGCGGCGATCGACAGCCTGTCGCACGTGTTCTTCAAGCTGATCGGCTTCATCGTCAAGCTCGCCCCGCTCGGCGTGCTCGGCGCCATCGCCTTCACCGTCGGCAAGTACGGCATCGGCTCGCTGAAGCAGCTCGGCATGCTGGTCGCGCTGTTCTACATCACCTGCACGATCTTCGTCGTCGGCATCCTCGGCCTCATCCTGCGCCTGGCCGGCTTCAACATCTTCAAACTGCTGCGCTACCTGCGCGAAGAGCTGCTGGTGGTGCTCGGCACGGCCTCGTCCGACTCCGTGCTGCCGCAGGTGATGCGCAAGCTCGAGCTGATGGGCATCAAGGATTCGACCGTCGGCCTCGTCATCCCCACCGGCTATTCCTTCAACCTCGATGGCTTCTCCATCTACCTGACGCTCGCCGCGGTCTTCATCGCCCAGGCCACCAATACGCCGCTGTCGATGGTCGACCTGCTGACCATCCTCGCGATCTCGCTGGTGACGTCCAAGGGTGCCCACGGCGTGCCGGGCTCGGCGATCGTGATCCTCGCCGCGACGCTCAGCGCGATTCCGGCGATTCCCGCGATCGGGCTCGTGCTGGTGCTGTCGGTCGACTGGTTCATGGGCATGGCTCGCGCGCTGACCAACATGATCGGCAACTGCGTCGCCACCGTCGTCGTCGGCGTGTGGGAGAAGGACATCGACCGCCAGCGCGCGCACCGGGTCCTCAACCGCGAGGTCATCGTCGATCTGAACTCGTCCGCCGCCGAGCCGCTCACGCAATCCGCGATCAGCACCACGCTCCCGGAACCGATGGTCACCGTGCCGGCCCGCGCCTGAGCCCCGCACACCCGCGGTCGCCCCGTCCGGCCGCGGGCACCCAATCCCCCAAAACCTCCCAAACCCGACAAGGACAAAACCATGAGTCACAACACCGGCAGCATCCGCATCGCCGAACCGGCCACCCTGCCCGACTGGGCGCTGCGCTCGGTCGATCTGGCCAACCCGCGCATCGGTGCCAAGGCGCTCTTCGCCTCCGACGACTTTTTCGCCGAAGTCTCGCGCATGCTGAACCCCGAGCCTGCCCAGTTCGTCCCGGGCAAGTACGACGACAACGGCAAGTGGATGGACGGCTGGGAAACCCGCCGCAAGCGCAGCACCGGCCACGACTGGTGCTTCGTGAAATTGGGTCGCAAGGGCACGATCCGCGGCTTCGACGTCGACACCAGCCACTTCACCGGCAACTACGCGCCGGCCGTGTCGATCGAGGCCACCGTCTCGGACAGCGACGACACGGCGGCGCTGAAGGACGCGAAGTGGACCGAGATCCTGCCTTCGACATCCCTATCCGGGAACAGCCACCACGTGCTGCGCGCGAATTCGGACGCCGCCTGGACCCACCTGCGCGTGAACATCTACCCTGACGGCGGCATCGCGCGGCTGCGCGTCTATGGCCAGCCGGTCGGCGTGTTCGAAGGCGCGGGCGATGCGCTCGTCGACCTCGTCGCGCTCGAAAACGGCGGTCGCCCGGTGGCGTGGAACGACGCGCATTTCGGCACCGCCTCGAACCTGATCCTGCCCGGGCGCGGCATCAACATGGGCGACGGCTGGGAAACCCGCCGCCGCCGCGAACCCGGCGCCGACTGGTGCATCCTGCAGCTGGGGGCGGCCGGCACGATCGAGAAGATCGAAGTCGATACCGCCCACTTCAAGGGCAACTACCCCGACCGCTGCTCGATCCAGGCCGCCGCAGTCTCCGGCGGCACCGACCAGTCGGTGATCACCCAGAGCATGTTCTGGCCGGTGCTGCTGCCCGAGCAGAAACTGTCGATGGACGCGATCCATGCGTTCGCCGAACAGATCGCCAGGCTCGGCCCGGTCACCCACGTGCGCCTCAACATCATCCCGGACGGCGGCGTCTCGCGCCTGCGCCTGTGGGGCAAGGTGGCACGATGAACGCGCCGGCCCCGGGCGCCGCCGCGGTGCTGTCAGGAACGCGAACGATCGTCGCCGAAGCGCTGACGCCCGAGGCGTTTGCGCCTTTCGGCGACGTCATCGAGGCAAGCGACGCCGTGCGCCACTTCCCGATCAACGGCGGCAACACCGAGCGCTACCATGATCTGGCGGATGTCGACGCCGGCCCGGGCGGGCGCGTCATCATCTCGATCTTTCGCGGCCAACCGCGCGCGATGCCCTTCCCGATCGAGATGATGGAACGCCACCCGCTCGGCAGCCAGGCCTTTGTGCCGATGTCGGGGCGTCCCTACCTCGTCGTCGTCGCCCCGGCGGGCGATGCGCCGAGCGGCGGAGATCTGCGCGTGTTCCTCGCGCGCGCTGACCAGGGGGTGAATTACGCACGCGGCGTATGGCACCACCCGCTGCTCGCCCTCGACGGCGTGTCGGACTTCCTCGTCGTCGACCGCGCCGGCGACGGCCACAACTGCGACGAGGTTGAGCTCGATCACACGGTATTGATCGCACCGCCCCGCTGAACCCGGCGTCCGGCCGCCACGCCGGACGCCCCCCTGCAGCGTGTCCCCAAACTTCAAGCTCGGCAATCAACCAACTCGCAGCCAATCATGCTTCTCGGCCTTGCCCTCTTCTATGTCGGTGCGGTGTTGATCCTCAACGGCCTGTGGATGCTCGGCCGCATCGGCGACCGCGAGATCCCGCTGATCAACTTCTTCGCCGGCGGCGTCACGCTGCTCGTCTCGCTCAAGCTCGCGTTCGGCGAAGGTGCCGACGCCGCGTCGATCAAGGCCGCCGCGCTGTCGCTGCTGTTTTCCTTCACGTACTTGTGGGTCGCGTTCAACCGCCACAACGGCGCCGACGGTCGCGGGCTCGGCTGGTTCAGCCTGTTCGTCGCAATCACCGCCATACCCGTCTCGATCGAGACGCTGGCCGGCGCACATTCTGGCTGGGACCTTTGGCTGGGCGCATCCTGGGCCGCGTGGAGCGGACTATGGCTGCTATTCTTCCTGCTGCTCGCGCTGCAGAAACCACTCTCGCGCCTCGCCGCATGGACCGCGATCGTCCAGGGCGTGTTCACCGGCTGGCTGCCAGGTTATCTGCTGCTCACTGGCACAATCGGCTGACCCGGCGCAGGTTTCCTGCGCCGCCGGTGCTCACCGCCGCGTCAGCAGCAGCCCGCACTCCAGATGGTGGGTGTACGGAAACTGGTCGAACACCGCGGCCGCGCTGACCGCATGGGTGGACTGCAGGGCGGCGACGTTTTCCTGCAAGGTTTGCGGATTGCACGAGATGTACAGGATGCGCTCGAAGCCGGCCGCGAGCGCGAGCGTCGGCGCATCGAGACCGCTGCGCGGCGGATCGACGAACAGCGTCGAAAAGCGATAGCTGTCGAGGTCGATGTCCTGCATGCGGCGGAATTCGCGGGTGCGCGCGAGTGCGCCGCTGATTTCGTCGCTGGACATGCGCACCATCGCGACGTTGTCGATGCCGTTGGCCTCGAGATTGTAGTGCGCGGCATTCACGGACGACTTGCTGACTTCGGTGGCGAGCACGCGACCGAACAGCGGCGCCAGTGCGATCGTGAAATTGCCGTTGCCGCAGTACAGTTCCAGCAGATCGCCGCCGAGGCCGGCCGCCTGCTCGCACGCCCAGCCGAGCATCTGCCGGTTCACGCCGCCGTTGGGCTGCGTGAAGCTCCCTTCGACCTGCTTGTAGCGCAGGCTGCGGCCGTTCAAGTCGAACTGTTCCAGCACCCAGTCGCGGTCCAGCACGATCTTCTGCTTGCGGCTGCGTCCGATCAGCTGCACGCCCAGTTTGGCCGCGAGCTCCCGTGCGGCGGCCTCCCAGCGTTCGTCGAGCGGTCGGTGGTAGATCAGGCCGATCATCAGCTCACCGCTCAGTGTCGCGAGAAACTCCACCTGAAACAGGCTGCGCTTCAGAACCTCGTTGCCCTGCAGAAGCTCGCGCAGGCGCGGCATCGCCGTGCAGATCGATTCCACAGCGACAGGGAAGTCGTCAATCACCACCGGCTGCTTCGGGTCGGCCGCGGCGAACATTGCGTAATCGACCCGATCGCCTTCGTGCCACATGCGGAATTCGGCGCGCAGGCGATAATGCAGCGCCGCCGAACGAAAGACCGCAGGCTCGGGCACGCCGAAGGGAGCGAAGTCACGCTTGAATTGGGACACTTTCTCCGCCAGTAGTGACGGGTACTGGACGGGGTCGATTCGGGTCAGGGGCATGGTGTTCGTGGCTGTCGGGGCCGTTCCGCGCCGAAGGGGGCACTTCGTTGGCCGAGCGCGGAATATACGCCTGTCGGCCGCGCAGAGCGATCCCGACGGCTGTGGCCGCTGCGCCCGCGGCAGCGGGAAATGATGTCAGCGGTATCGGTGGTGCCGCGGTCGGGTGGGGACCTTGCTCGCTCGGCTCGCCCCCCGACTCCGCTCTCGCCGCATTTTTTTGCACCTTCATTCCGACGTGCTGTCATTACACGCACCGCCCACCGTGCGGGCCCACCCAATCCGAGACCCGTCCATGCTTCGTACCCTCAACGACCTTTTTCGCACGTTGTTCGACGCACCGGCCCCCGTCGACGCACCGTCGAGTGTGCATTCCCTGCAACTGGCGACCGCCGTCCTGCTCGTCGAAGTGATGCGCAGCGACGCGCAGGTCGGCGCCGAGGAACGTCAGGCCGTGCTCGCGGCGCTGCGCGACAAGTTCGCGCTCGCCGACGACGAACTCGCCCGCCTGTTCGAACTCGCTGAAACCGAGGCGCAGAACGCGACCGATTTCTATCGCTTCACCTCGAAGATCAACAAGGGCTTCAGCGCCGAACAGAAACTGCGCGTCGTCGAATTCCTGTGGCGCGTCGCGCTCGCGGACAGCCACTTGAGTCATCACGAAAACCATCTGATGCGCCGGCTCGGCGACCTGCTCCACATTCCCCATGCCGACTACGTCGCGGCCAAACAACGCGCACGCGAACAGATGACGGTGCGCGAGACATCCGCTGAGCGGACACCAGGCGACCAGCCCCGCTGACCACCTAGCGCGAACGACCGTCAAAGTGCTTGACGGGAAGCGACGCGAGCTTGACCCCCTCGAGGCACCGGACGTTGATCGCCGCCATGCGATTGCCCGCGGGATCGGTGCCCTCGCCAAACGGATGAATGCCGCAGGTCGGGCAGAAGCGATGCTTGATCGTGTGGGTATTGAAGGTATAGGTGCTGAGGTTTTCCTCTGGCGTGAGCACGCGAAGTTTGTCGCGGGGAACGAACCAGAGCAGCGCACCCTTGCGGGTGCACATCGAGCAATTGCAGTCCATGACTTGCATGAGTTCGCCTTCGACTTCGAAAGCAACCTGACCACAATGGCAGCTACCTTTGTAGATCATCAACCAGCTCCTTTCATCGGAATCGGCCCCGACCGCTAACGCACCTGCGGGAACTCATAAAGGAATGTAGCCCAGCAATATTGCCGCACCCAGCGCCGTGAAAATGCCCCCCAGGCCACCGAGAAGCAGCAGCGGAAACCACAGCTCGGCGAAGGACCGGATGCGCGCCTCATGAGGCCGCTCGGGATCGTAAAGGACGCGGACCGATGCGCCAAGTTCATATGCGGGCGGATTGGAATGGGCCATCGAACTGAAGCGCACCTGCTGCCCCGAATCCATCGCGAACGCGACCACCGGCCGGTAAGTGCGTGAGTCGCCCACCTCCATCGCCGGCTCCTCCTCGAGCGCGACTACCTCCCCGGCTGCTTCGCGGGCCTGGTCGAGAAACGCCCGCGTGCGCACCCCGTGCCGGGCCGCGGTCGCCAGCAGCCCGCCCCCCGCCAGCAGGAAGATGACGGGCAGAACGACACCCAGGAAAAACTCGTCGGACATGTTCAGCTACCGCCCCGACCGCTAGCCGTTTTGGCGATAGGTCCCCGCCCCGTGCGCCGCGGCAAGAAACTCCGGAAGGGCTTCCGCTTTGGCTGAAAATGCCGCGAGCGCCGGATAGTTGGCCGCAGGGACGAGCTCGGGGAGCATCCGCTGCGTGAAATGCCACGCCACCGCCGTGCTCACCCCCGCCTGATCGATCGTCGCGCTCGCCACCGCCAGCGGCCGCCGCACCAACTCCTCCTCGAGCGCCCCATACGCCGCCAGCAACTGCCCGGTCACCCGGGCGACCCACGGCTCATGCATCTTCTCGGGCGGCCGCTGGCCCCGTTCATAGATGATCTGCACACTCTTCTCGCACGCCGCCAGCGCCAGCCCGATCACCCGCAGCGCGTGCTGAAGCTCGGGGATGGACGCGGGCAACAGGCTGCGGCCGGGCCGAGCAAGCGCTTCCGCGTACTCCAGGATCAGCGTCGAATCCATCAGCACCTCGCCGTCATCGCAGATGAACGACGGCGCCTTGACCACCGGATTGATCTGCTGGAACTGCGCGAACGTGCGGAATACCGACAGCGACTCGTGCTCGAAGCGCAGACCGAGAAGCTGCATGGAGACCGCCACTCGGCGAACATACGGAGAATCGAGCATGCCGACAAGCTTCATCATTGCTCCTTGTGTGTGTGTCACGGCTGACTCGGGCAGGGCGTCGACCGCGCCGCCGCGAGACTGCATGTCATACGCTCATACATTGTGGCGATAGAACCTCGTGTCGACCGCCATCACCGGAAAGCTGGCGGGCAACTCGGCGCGCGTAATCTCGCGGAAGCCACTTTTCTCGTAGAAGCGGTGCGCCGCAAAGAACTTGGCGGTGGTTCCGAGGTAGATCTCGCGCACGCCGCGCTTGCGGCACCAGGCGAGGAGCGTTTCCAGCAGACGCCTGGCGACGCCCTGCTCCGCACCGCGATGCGTGGCCTTGACGAACATCTTGCGCAGCGCCGCCTGATTTTCGCCGATGTCCAGCAATGCGATGGTTCCGACGACAGTCTGGCCGTCCAGGGCGACCCAGAAGTTGCCATTGCCCCGCAGGTAATAGCCGGGAATGTCCCGCAGATCAGGCTGCGCCTCGAGCGTGATCGGGATCCCGAACTCGGCCTGCTGGATCGGAAGAATGACGTCGACGACGCCACGGGCGTATGGTGGAGAAAATGGGACGATGTCGATCATTGTTTCCCCTGTGATGCACCACGCGAAAACCACCAAAAACTCATACGCATAAACAACGACACTGTGGCGCGGCCCCGTTCACCGGGCGCAGCGCTGTGGAAAATCCCCTGCCCCCCTTGGTTCGTCGCTCACGCCGGAAACAGACCGAACACTACGGCAAGCGCAAGCGCCGCGGTCACCGCGCTCAGCCATAGCACTCGTACCCGATTGGTTTCGATGCGCTGGACAAGCTGCGCGTTCTGCTCGGCGAGGGCCTTGATGAGTTCCGATGATGCAAGCATCTGGCCGTGCAAGTCGGCCACCGACGCCTCCAGCGCGATGGCACGCGCTTCCAGTGCGGCGATGGTGCGCGATTCGGCCGAGACGGCGGGCTGCGTGCTCGCATCGGAAACCTCCGGCGGAGAGGATTTCTTCGCCACCGTATTCCACAGCTTCTTCGCGCCTTCAGCAACCTTTGGCGCGTTGCTGATGACATCCGCCCACGGAACGCTTTGCAGTACTGTGAGCCAGCCGATTGCCATGAATGTGCCTCCTGCAAGTTTGAGCTCGCCTGACGCCGAGGTTCCCGGGGGCAGCCTGCGAGTGCGGTGGAGCGCCGTTTGCAGGCCGTCTCGCGGAACGACCTGTGAGGGCGCCCGCATGACAACTATTCGAGCTTTCGGTCTTCGCGCTTGGCCGCCGCCATTGCCTCCGGCTCCAGTTCCTCGGCGTAGCGATTGAGGCGGATGAATACCCCCCAGCCGGCCAGGAGCAGCCCTACGGATAACAATAGGCTCGCGGCATACAGCAACTGCACCGAGTCCTCGCGCACCGCCTTGAACGTCGCGACGAGTCCTTCGATGGCGAGCGCGACCACAACTACCACCATGAATCGTGACAAAAAACGGCGTACCCGTGTCGGTCCGCTGATATGCGCGTCACGAATGACTTCTTCCTCAGAAATGGTCTGCGCGATCTGAAGCGCGACAACTGCAGCTGCCAACAAGCCGACCGCTTCGATTATCCCCTGCGCTGCAACCCGGTCCAGCCCGCCGCCGACGGCGGTCCAGCCGATGCGGGCGGCTATGATGATGAGCACGATTGCGGCGCAGGCAAAAAGAAAAGCCATGAGCGCATGGATGATCGAGAACAGCCGCAAAAGAGCTTTCATTGGCACATCCTCTCGAAGAGAAGCCTGCAGCGCATGGCCTGCGCCCGTCTCCCTCATGATGAACCACTAGAAGCGGGATACGCAACGGGCCAAGAGCCTCGTCGCTATCTTCCGTGCCGGCATCACCGATTGCAGGATGCGCGAACGTGCGACGGGAACAGGAGCACCAGAAACGCCAACAGCAGCGCGGCGACCAGCAACGGCCCGAAGCCCGGCGGGCGCGAGAAGCTGAAATGGCCGACGATCCAGCCAAGCAGCCGAAACAGCTGGTAGCCGGCCGCAGCAATCCCGAGCCACCACGCCCATCTGTAATGCTTCCACAAACCCCATGCGACGATCGCCGCGATGAACGCGGCAATCCATGTGGCGGGTTGCGTAAGGCTGAAACGCAAGGTGAATGCGTCGCCCGTATTCGCGAAACGTACCAGCGTGCCACCGAGCACGACGACCAGATACGTGACAGCGGTTACTGAAGCAAGGCGTAAACGGTTATTTGCCATAGGACACTTGAAGAGTTGAACATCGACGGTTCCGCCTACTCAATTCTGCATCAACCGGCTGGCGTTTGACATGCGCACGTCACCCCGCTTGCTGGTCCCAATGGTCATGGCGCTCCGCTTCGCTGGAAGGGGCAGGCCGCATGGGCTTCATGCCACATTGCGCACCTCTGCCGCGAGGCGATCGAGGTTCTGCTCGTTCGCCTCGGTCACGAACTTCGCGATACGCTGCCGCTCAGCGGCCGTGTCGAACACCTGGCGCCAGCCCACCACGGTCTGGGCCCCCTGCGCCGCAAGCGTGATGGTCATCTCGAAGTGGTGGCCGGAAAAGTGCTCGAAGACGATGCGCTCGGGCGCGAGGACTTCCATGAAGACGCTCTCGTTCGGGTAGTCCGTACCGTCAGGCCCGTGCATGACAAAGCGCCACGTGCCGCCAGCGCGGAAGTCGAACTCGTGAAAAGTGCTGCTGAACCCGTTCGGCCCCCACCACCGTGCAAGGTGAGCGGGATCACTGAAGGCTTTGAAGACGCGCTCGCGCGGCGCATCGATCACGCGCGAGTGGACAAACTCGCGGTCCGCCGTGGATTCGGCCTTCGCTGCAGGCTTCTCGTTCATGTGCGATCTCCTCGTCTTGAACCTCATGAAATTCCATGAATCGTCGGTGACCGCATGAGTGCCCGCGTCGAGCAGCACTGGCCACCGCCCGGCATCTGCCTTGCAGGCTGCGCCGGCAGCCTACCCCCGCTCCCAATACCCCGGCGTGTGATAGATCCCCTTCAGGTATTCGATGAAGTGCCGCACCTTGGCCGGCAGGTAGCGCTGCTGCGGATACACCGCCTGGATGTCGTAGGTGGGCGCAGCGAATTCGTCTAGGACGGTCACCAGTTCGCCGCGTTTGAGTTCGGCCTGGATTTCCCAGGTGGAGCGCCAGCCGATGCCGAACCCCTGCTTGACCCAGCTGTAGAGAAGTTCGCCGTCGTTGCAGTCGAGATCACCGTCGACGCGGACGGCCACGAGTTTGCCGTCGCGCAGGAAGCTCCAGCCGCGTTGCTGGCCGCCCTGCAGGTTGAAGGCGAGGCAGTTGTGGTGGGCGAGGTCCTCGAGGGTGTGCGGTTCGCCGTGGCGGGCGAAGTATTCGGGGGTGCCACAGACGACGCGACGGTTCGCAAAGAGGCGCACGGCGACGTAGTTGGGGTCGGTGACTTCGCCGATGCGGATACCCATGTCGTAGCCTTCGCGCACGAGGTCGACGACGCTGTCGGTGAGGTTGAACGAGAGCCTGAGTTCCGGGTAGCGCGCCTTGAAGGCCGGGGCGTGCGGGGCAACGTGGCGGCGGCCGAAGGCGGCCGGGGCGGAAACGACGAGGTGGCCGCGCACGATGTCGCGCCCGGCGCTGACGCTGGTTTCGGCATCGTCGAACTCGCGGATCAGGTGGCGGCACTGTTCGAGGAACTGTTCGCCGAGGTCGGTGAGCGTGAGCCCGCGCGTCGAGCGGTGCATCAGGCGCACGCCGAGGCGTTTTTCGAGGCCGTCGAGGCGGCGCCCCATGACGACCGGAGTCACGCCTTCGACGAGCGCGGCGGCGGCGAAGCTGCCCTTCTCGGCGACCAGGACGAAGCTGCGGATTTCGGTGTAGCGGTCCATGCGGTGGTCCGGTTATCTGCGTAAAGGCTCGGCGCAGTTACGAAAGGCCGAGATCCGGAGCACAGCAACTTTACCGGATGATGCGGTGCCGTCGCACCCCCTGCCGCGTCGCGCGTACGGTCCTGATGACGGGGATGCAGAGGATTGTATGTCTGCTCCCCGCCGATGCTCAGATCGCCGCGCCGGCGGTACCGTGGCCACGCTGCGGGCGCCGACGATACAGGCGGCGCAACAGCCGGCCGGCCCAGCGGACCGGCCAGGGCGAATGAGCGACCAGCCGGACACTGCCGCGCGGCATGCCTTCGACCAGTGCGAGGCCGTTGCTGGCGAGGCACAGCCCGTCGCCCGCGGCGAGATAAAAATCGCCGGGCTGGCCTTGCACGGTCAGCCAGACCCTGCCGGCAGTGCATTCCAGACGGACACCGCGAGCATCGCGAATGGCGAGCGGCTTCAATGCGTCCAGCTGGATTATTCCGTTGCTCAGTGACATCCGCATGATCGCTCTCCTGAAATCGTCAATAAAGGCGCATTGCCAGTCTAGGAACACAGGGGATAGCAGTACAGACACACGGAACTTAAATTGTGATCGCTACAATTCTATTTCTCTTAAAGTGTACTGGTCGAAACGGAGGGCAACTGTGCCTTTCGACCGGGCGCGGCCGGCAGGACAATGCGGCGCAGGTGGCGTGAAGAAAATGGGGGGAGTGATGGAACAGCGTGCACTGCGATACGAACAATTGGCCGACGAGCTGGCCGGCCTGATCGCCGAGCGCATCCTGCGCCCCGGCGACCGCCTGCCCTCGGTGCGCACGATGGCACGCGAAAAGAAGCTGTCGGTGTCGACGGTGGTGCAGGCGCTGCGCCAACTCGAGGAGCGTGGCCAGGTCGAGGCGCGTCCCCAGTCCGGCTTCTTTGTCCGCCCGCTCACCGCCAGCCGCAACGCGCAACTCGAACCGCAGGCGCGGCAGCGGCGGTCGCGTCCGGTCGCCGTGGATATCAGCAGCCGGCTGATGGGCGTCGTGGCGCTGAACAGCCGGCCGGACATGGTGCCGCTCGGCCCCGCGATGCCGGCCGCCGAGCTGCTGCCGATCGCGCCGCTGCAGCGCCTGTACGGCCAGGTCGGGCGGCAGTCGGCACGCCTCCTCGACGCGGCCAGCCACTCGCAACTGAACCACCCCGACCTGGTACGCCAGTTCGTGCGCCATTCGCTGACTTGGGGGCAGGCGCTGGCAGCGGACGAGATCGTCGTCACCAACTCGTGCACCGAAGCCCTGCTGCTGTGCCTGCGCGCGGTGACCCGGCCCGGCGACACGGTGGCGGTCGAATCGCCCTCGTACTACCTGATGCTGCAGTTGCTGGAGGAACTGGGGCTGAAGGCGCTGGAAATTCCGACCCACCCCCGCCATGGCCTGTCGGTGGATGCCCTGGAGATCGCGAGCCGCGAACGGCGCATCGCCGCCTGCCTGCTGGTGAGCAATTTCAACAACCCGCTGGGGAGCCTCGTTCCCGACGAGGAAAAACGGCGCCTCGCCACCTTGACGGCGGAGCGGGGAATCCCGGTGATCGAAGACGACATCTTCGGCGACCTGCATTACGGTCCGCATCGGCCGTGGCCGCTGAAATCCTTCGACACGGCCGGCAACGTGATGCTGTGCTCGTCGCTGTCGAAGACGCTGAGCCCGTCGCTGCGGCTGGGCTACGTCGCCGCGGGCCGCTACCACGCGGATGTCGTGATGCAGAAAACGCTGACATCGGGCGCGACCAACCCGGTGACGCAGGCGGTCGCCGCCCGCTACCTTGAATCCACGGCCTACGACCGGCACCTGCGGGGCCTGCGGCGCGTCTACGAGAAGCAGGTGATGCAGATGTCCGAAGCCGTGCTGCGTCACTTTCCGGCGGGCACACGCCTCTCGCAGCCGCAGGGCGGCTTCGTGCTGTGGGTCGAACTGCCGGCCGGGGGCGACGGCACGGCGCTGTTCGAGGAAGCGGCCAAGGCCAGCATCGCGATCGTGCCCGGCGACCTGTTTTCCGCCAGTGGACACTTCCGCAATTGCCTGCGGCTCAACTGCGGCAACCCGTGGTCGCCGCGCTTCGAGGATGCGATCCGGCGGCTCGGGGCGTTTGCGGCAGCTCAGTGCGCGGCCGGTCGCAGGGCGGACGAGCCGAAGGCCTGATCCGCCAACGCGGCCTCGACTATCGCCAGCATGTGGCGGAAGGCGGTGCGCTGCGCCGAAGCGCGGTCATTGTCTGTTGTCCTTCGCCAGCTTGGCGTCGGGAAGACCGGCTTCAACTGCCGATGACTGTGCCTGCGCATCCTTCAGTTGGTCCGCAGTAAGGCTGCGCAAGACCTCAGCGCGATCGCGCACGGCATCACCATGCAGTGCCGCGGCCGCACGATTGAACCACACATAGGCGCGCACCGGGTCCCGCGGAAAGCCGACACCATCACGGTACAGCCGACCCAGTTCGAGCATGCCGTCGGGGTCCCCCCTTTCGGCTGCCGTCCGGATCCACTTCACCGCCTGGCCGTAATCCTGCAACACACCGAAGCCGTTGCGGTAGAGCTTTCCAAGCATCACCATGGCCGCAGGATTGTCCTTCTCCGCCGCCGACTGCAACCAACGCACCGCTTCGGCGGATTGCTCGCCAGCTTGCGCGCCACCGAAGAGCAGCAGCTTCGCAATACGGAGCTGAGCCTCCGCATCGCCCTCCTGCGCCGCCCTCAGCGTATGGGGATCGATCGCCACTGGCGCTGCGACGGGCGCATGCGCCGCGATTTCGTCCCCACTTCGCTCGTCGACCGCCCAAAACACCATGATGGCGATGCCCAGCAGTGGCAGCACCGCAGAGGAAAGGGCAAAGCGCCGGCGCGATAGCGCCTGGTCGGGCGCCCAAAAACGGTGGTGGCAGGCACGGCAACGATACGGCCGCAGTCCCGGATTCGTCTGTCTTTCGACGTCCGATCGCCAATTGGACTTGCGGCAGTCGCCGCTCCTGCAACCGGGGCATGTGACGTTGGCGTGAAGTGTCATCCGGGCTTCGCAAGCTCAGTACGCAGGTTCGGGCAGTCAGGCTGCATGGTCATAGATCCATCCAGCAAGATTATGCGCCTGTCCCACCGATGAGTGACTGACTTCCCATCTTGGCGTAACCAGATATAAGCGACGCCCGACACCTGTCGCTGGTGCTTCTCGTGTCGTTCTCTTCCGTGCTGAGCGCAGGGTTATGTGTGTGGGCCAAGTGCTATGATGTGTATAGATGTTATTGGAGATACACATCATGCGGACGAACATTGTTATTGACGACAAGTTGATGAGCGACACCCTTCGAGCGACGGGCCTGAAAACCAAGCGGGAGGCGGTTGAACTTGGGTTGCGAACGGTGTTGCGCCTTAGCCGGCAGGAAGAGATACGGCGTTTCCGGGGCAAGTTGAACTGGCAGGGCGACCTTGATGCAATGAGGACAGACCAGTGATTTTGGTCGACTCGAGCGTGTGGATTGACTACTTTCGGGGAGCCGCCACGCCGGAGGCCGAGAAGCTCGATTCGCTCTTGGGGAGCGAACCGGTCGCGACGGGAGACCTCATTTTGACCGAGGTGCTTCAAGGCTTTGGAAGTGACCGCGAGTTTAACGAAGCCAAACGATTGCTCACCTCGTTGGATGTCGTGGAACTGGGTGGTCAGGAGATCGCGATCCAAGCAGCCAAGAATTTTCGGAGTTTGAGAGCGCGTGGTATTACCGTGCGCAAGACCATAGATACGGTGATCGCGACGCGCTGCATTGAAAGCGACTACGCCCTTTTGTTCAGCGATAGAGATTTTGAGCCGTTCGTTCAACACTTGGGACTCCGGTCGGCGCTTTCAGAAACATAACGTGCAGCCAACCGGCAGCCGGAGCGCGAAGGGGACCCAACAGCGAAGCTGTTGGGCTATCGGGTTAAGCGTCAACGCTCCGCCTCACTGGTAGTCCTGACCCGCATGCCTGAGCCAGCCCGCCTGGTGGCGCCCGTCCGGGTCATGGTGGGTCCAGTGAACAACGCCACCCTTCGCATTCCACTCGTACACACCATTGAAGGCAACAGAGTCCCCAGATTTCAGCGTCGCAATTCGGGGAGCCAAATCGATGTTGTGCGCAACGAGAATGGTTTGGCCGGAAGAAAGTGCGAGGATGAAGCGTTGATGGCGACTTCCGTCATTGTCGTCGGCAAGGAGCTTTGAAACTACTCCTTCGCCTTGAACTTGTACGCCACTCTTCTGTTCATTGAACGCCGCTTGAACCGCATTGGAGGAACCGGAGTGCTCGGTGCTCGTTTGTGTTGCCGGTAACGTTGTGAGCTGGCGAAACCCATTGGTTTTTCCATACCCTACGTAGAAGGCTGCCGCCACAGCAGCGATGAGTAGTAGTATTTTTTTCATTGATTCGTTATGGGTTATCGGATGCCAGGGAGTAGGTCGTTGGTTATTTGACGCTTAACGCTAAATTCAGCCGACAGCAAACGCGCAGCTTCTGGCGGTCTGCTGCAATGATTTGTTGGGCGTCTGTGCCACCAGAGTAGACAGTCGGCCGCTGTAGATGTACAGTAATCCGTACATATAAGGAGCCCGCTATGGATGCAATTACCTACACTACCGTTCGTGCAAACCTCGCCAGCGCCATGGACCGGGTTTGCAACGACCACGAGGCTTTGATCATTACCCGCAACGGCGAGCAGTCCGTTGTGATGCTCTCGCTCGAAGACTTCAAGGCGCTTGAAGAGACCGCGTACCTCTTGCGCACACCCGCAAACGCCAAGCGCCTTCTCTCGGCAGCTGCTCAACTGAACGCCGGCAAAGGCGTTGAGCGGAAGCTGGCGGAATGAAGCTGATTTTCGCGGACGAGGCATGGGAAGACTACCTGTACTGGCAAAAACAGGACAAACGCATGGTTGAACGGATCAACAAGTTGATACGTGCGACACAGCACGAGCCCTTTGCGGGCGTTGGAAAGCCGGAAGCATTGAAGCACGCGCTCTCAGGATATTGGTCACGCCGGATCACGGATGAGCATCGCATGGTGTACAGGGTAGAGGGAGATGCATTGCTGATCGCTCAGTTGCGCTTTCATTACTGAGACGCCCAACGCCTCCAACTGTTGCGCGGCACAGCCGTTGACGATCCGCCGGATGCGCCAACGTATCACCGCGGCATCAGCGCGAACACACCCCAGCCCAGGTATTCACGCGTGTAAGCGGCGTAACGCTCGGGTTCCGAGGTCAGTTTGGCTCGAACATCTTTCGCGAACTCGTCATCAGGATTGGCTTCAAGCCATCGGCGCATGGTGAGCCATTTGGTCGCCTCGTATCTGTCCCAGCCGTCTTGGTCAGCAAGAACCATTTCAACGACGTCGTAGCCAAGGTGGCCGAAAGACGCGAGAAGTTCTGGAAGCATGAGAAAATCGGAGATTGAGTTGGCAAGACACCCCTTGGCAACATCTTCCGTCGGCGGTAACTGCCGCCAGTAGGGCTCGCCGATGAGGATTATCCCTCCGGTGCGCAGGCTCCGCGCCAGAAGCTCGATAGTGCCGATGACTCCCTCGGCGATCCAAGTGGCACCGACACAGGCTGCCACACTGGCCTTCTCGTCAGAGACATAGCCGGAAGCATCGCCATGGATGAACTTGACTTGATCGTCGACGCCGAGTTCTACAGCACGGAGTTTCGCTTGCTCGGTGAACAACTGGCTCATGTCGATGCCGGTGCCGATGACGCCGTGATCGCGTGCCCAGGTGCACAGCATCTCCCCCGAACCGCTGCCGAGGTCGAGCACTCGGGCCCCCGATTCCAGACGTAGCGCCGCGCCGAGAGTGGCGAGCTTTTCGGGTGTGATCGGGTTGTGGATGCGGTGAGCACTTTCAGTGATGTTGAATATCCGTGGGATGTCCATTGTGAAAAATTCCCTTACGGGTGTGAATAGCTTCGGTCAGGGCCTAAAGTAGAAGTCACCGGCGCTGCGCGGCCTTATCGCGCAGCGTCCGTGTGGACTGCCGGGTTGGGCGGTGTGCTGCACTAGGCTTTATGGGAACTATTGCCAGGCTAATCAGCTGCAAGAGCCCTTCGCGCTCCCGGGGGCTGGCGGGCACGGCGCGGTTCCCGAGGTGCTGCTGTGGCAAGACGTTGCGCATTCGTCCTGCGGCAATGCCACGGCCATCATCTGGCTACCTGCCATCAGGCCCGCTTTGATGAACTGCTCCTCCGGAATCGCCTCGTAGGTGCGACCGCCCAGCTCGAGCGTTCGGCAATCCGATTCGCCGCACACTGAGCAGCAGCGACTCATGCCAACGTTGGCGTCTAGCCACTCCTCAATCGGTTTTCCCGCGATCCACACGCGGTTGGACTCCGACGGATTTGCCTTGAACGCATTCTCGTCGATCTCTCGCGTTTCGAGCACGGGTTCAATTCCTAGCGGTCGCAGCGCGGCAGCGAGCTTAGCCACTGCCGCCTCGAGTTCGCGGCCCGTATTCCCACAACGCGTACAGGTCTCTCCACCCTTCACGAGACGCTTCCACACAATCGGCATCTGCTTCATCTCAGCTCTCCTTGGTATTGATATCCGTGACATGGGGCGGCTCTTTCCGATGCCCAACGTAGAAACGACCGGCGAACAGTAGGCCGGCGAAAGCCGGCCGAAAGGACGTCCGTGTCGATTGCCAAGTTAGGCATCGTCACGGCGCGGTCCGCCTAAAGTGATTGGCGAGACACTCGGACCGCCATTCCCAATAGTCCGAGAGTAGATGATTGGCGGCGATGATTCGCTCCATGAGTTTTTCAAGGGAGTCGACCGAGAACTGCACGTATTCCTGCAGCATTCCCTTCTTAGAACCCTTTAGCCGCACGAACGTGTATCCCTCTTCATCAGTGTTGTTCCAATCTGCGTGCACCACGAGATTTCGCAGCCTTGCGACTTCACTCAACTCGCGGATCAGTGCATCGAAGTTCGGCGGTTCACTCGCAAAGCACTGATGGAAGTCCTCGGAGAAGCGCTTGAACAGGTCCAGCTTGGCGTTGAACATGAGCTTCTGAATCACGATGAGGCCACCGGAGTTCGACAGTTAATCCCGAAAAATGACGATTTTGGCAAAGGCGCCCCAGTATTCATGCGGGTTTCAGCCCGAGTTTTCTGAAATGCTTGTGGTGGCACGTTTGTAACGGAATACGCCTTTGTTGACGTGCTATAGGTGGGTTATAAAGTGGCGGCATGCATGTCAAGATCACCACCTCCGGAAGCCGCCGCTACGTCCAACTCGTCGAGTCCTATCGGGATGACGCGGGCCGGGTAAAGAAGCGCACCGTGGCCACCCTGGGGCGACTCGATCAGCTCGGCGGCGAACTCGATTCGGTGATCAACGGTCTGTTGAGGGTGTCGGGGCGTGATCCCCTCGGTGCGAAGCCGGCACCGCCATCGGTAGCGTTCGAGTCGGCGCGCGCATTGGGCGACGTGTGGGCGCTCACGGAGTTGTGGAAGGAGCTGGGCTTCGGCGAGCTGCGGCGCGTGTTTCGCCGGACGCGGCACACCACCGACGTCGAAGCCCTGATCCGCGTGATGGTGCTCAACCGTCTGTGCGATCCCGACTCCAAGCTCGGCGTGCTGCGCTGGCTGGAGACCGTGGCGCTGCCCGAAGTCGATGTCAGCACGATCACGCATCAGCAGTTGCTGCGCAGCATGGATGCGCTGATGGATCACCAGGCGGCGGTCGATGCGGTGGTCGCCGGGCTGTTGCGCCCGCTGATCGATCAGGACCTGTCGGTCGTGTTTTACGATCTGACCACGATCCGCTCCGAGGGGCTGACGACGGTCGAAGGTGACGTGCGCCAGTTCGGCATGGCCAAGGAAGGCTTGATCGCGCGCCAGTTCATGCTGGGCGTGGTGCAGACGGCCGAAGGCTTGCCGATCTACCACGAGGTGTTCGACGGCAACGCGTCCGAGACGAAGACGCTGCTGCCGACCCTCACGACGGTGCTCGAACGCTTCCCGCAGGTGCGCCGGCTGATTCTCGTGGCCGATCGCGGGCTCTTGAGCCTGGACAACCTCGAAGCGCTGCAGGCAATCCGGCTCGCCAACGGGCAGGCGCTCGAATTCATCATCGCCGTGCCGGGACGACGCTACCATGAGTTTGCCGAGCTGCTCGGCGACTTCCACCGCACCCACTGCGCCCCGGCCAAGGATGAGGTGACCGGCGAACTCGCATGGAATGGCCTGCGCCTGGTCGTGGCGCACGATCCGGCGACGGCGGCCGTCCAGACCCAACGTCGCCACGAACGTATCGAGACGCTCATTAATCAGGGCGAGCACTGGGCCGGCAAACTCGTCGATCAAGACGGTGGCGTCAAACACCGTGGGCGCAAACTCTCGGACAGCGGCGCGAAGGCACGCTTCTACCACGCGGTGTGCGAGGCGCATCTGTCGAAGATCATCAAGGTCGATCTGCCGGCCGAGCTCTTCAGCTACGACATCGACGTCGCCGCTCGCACGCTCGCCGAAATGATGGACGGCAAGCTGCTGCTCGTCACCAATGCGCAGGACCTGACACCCGCGGACATCGTCGTGCGCTACAAGTCGCTCGCCGACATCGAGCGCGGCTTCAAGGTGCTCAAGTCCGAGATCGAGATCGGGCCGGTGTATCACCGGCTGCCCGAGCGCATCCGGGCGCATGCCTCAATCTGTTTCATGGCGCTGATCCTGCACCGGATCATGCGTGCCCGCTTGCGCGCGGCAGATACCGGACTGACCCCGGAGCGCGCCCTCGAGCAGCTGCATCGCATCCAGCACCACCGCATCCGCCTCAATGACGCCGAGCCGGTGACCGGGGTGTCTTCCATCAGCACCGATCAGAGTGAGGTCCTCAGTGCGCTCCGGGTGAAAAAACCGCTCGCGCCCCAGCAGCTGACGCTGTTGTAGTGGAGCGTTTCAAAGTCGCGCTCAACAAAATCAGATAGTTACGCGATTAACTGTCGAACTCCGGAGGCCAGGCGCATCGGTTCGGTCGGAAACGATCTCGCAAATGAACGAGTCGAGCGACTTTTCGACGGCGTTGAAGTACATGACGACCAAGCCTATGAGCGGGAGCGAGTCGTCAAGGTAGGCCTCTGCACGGTCCTCATCCTCAATCTCATGCGAAAGATGCTGCACGAACTGCCTGGTTCTGGTCTTCATAAGGCCGCCACGTCTGAAAACGATGCCCAACGTTGAGGTAACCTGCAACCGCGCGAGGCGGTTCGTTCGAAGAGCGTTCCGCTTTCGGTTGTCAGATTGACCGACTACAAAGGGACTTCCCACTTCCGCCCGCGGCATTGGCCGCCCGGCATCGAAGTGCCAAGATTGAATTGCTGAAGTTCAATCTGAGATCGCGAAAGGGGAAGTCCAAATGAATACTACGACGGTCGGCGTGGATCTGGCAAAGAACGTGTTCGTCGCCTGTGTGGCGGACGGCGCGGGCCGGGTGATCGAGACGCGCGAGTTCAACCGCGCCGGGT
>NZ_WTVQ01000089.1 GCF_012910955.1 Aromatoleum diolicum | reverse complement strand
CCGAGCCCCCGAAGCGCAGTGCCGGCGTGCGCGTGGCGGACGTCGCGCAACTCGTCGACAAGCTCAAGAACGAAGCGAAGGTGATCTGATCATGGCGATCCTGGTAATTGCAGAACACGACAATCAAACGATCAAGGCCGCGACGCTCAACACCGTGGCCGCTGCCGCGAAACTGAGTGGTGAGATTCACGTGCTGGTGGCCGGTGCGAATTGCGCCGCCGCCGCGAGTGAAGCCGCGAAGATCGCCGGCGTCGCCAAGGTGCGCGTGGCCGACGCTGCGCACTATGACGCCCAGACCGCCGAGAACGTCGCCGCGCTCGTCGTCGCCCTCGTTGCCAATGAGGCATCGGGCTACACCCACATCCTCGCGCCGAGCACGGCCAACGGCAAGAACGTCGCCCCGCGCGTCGCGGCGCTCCTCGATGTGGCACAGATCTCCGACGTCACCAGCATCGAAAGCGCCGACACCTTCGTGCGGCCGATCTATGCCGGCAACGCGATGGCCACCGTCAAATCCGCCGACGCCGTGAAAGTGCTCACGGTGCGCACCACCGCCTTCGAAGCGGCGGGGCTGAATGGTGCCGCGACGGTCGAAGCACTGGCGGCCGGCCCCGACCTGGGACTCTCCACGATGAAAGGCCGCGAACTCACCAAGAGTGCACGGCCTGAACTCGGTGCCGCGAAGATCATCGTCTCCGGCGGCCGCGGCCTCGGCAACAGCGAGAACTACCACAAGCTGCTGGAGCCGCTCGCCGACGCCCTCGGCGCAGCGCTGGGTGCCTCGCGCGCCGCGGTCGATGCGGGCTACGTGCCCAACGACTACCAGGTCGGCCAGACCGGCAAGATCGTCGCGCCGCAGCTCTATATCGCGGTCGGCATCTCCGGCGCCATCCAGCATCTCGCCGGCATGAAGGACTCCAAGGTGATCGTCGCGATCAACAAGGACCCGGAAGCGCCGATCTTCCAGGTGGCGGACTATGGGCTGGTGGGTGATCTGTTCGAGATCGTCCCCGAGCTGGCCAAGGCAGTGGCCTGATCACTGCGACAGCACAAGCTGGAAAAAAGGGCTGCGCCTGACCGGGCGTAGCCCTCAATTAATAATTAGGTCTCGGGAGAAGAACACATGAGTCAATACACTGCGCCGATCCGCGACATGCAGTTCGTCATGCGCGAACTGGCAGGCCTGGACGAGGTCGCGAAGCTACCCGGCTGCGAAGAGGTTTCATCCGACCTGGTGGATGCGATCCTCGACGAGGCGAACAAGTTCGCCAGCGGCGTGCTCGCACCGCTGAACTGGTCCGGCGACCAAGAAGGCGCCAAGTGGGACAACGGCAGCGTGAAAACTGCGACGGGCTGGAAGGACGCCTATCGGCAGTTCACCGAAGCCGGCTGGACCGCGCTGGCCTGCGACCCGCAGTTTGGCGGCCAGGGTCTGCCGAAGCTGATCGCGACCGCAGTGATGGAAATGTGGAAATCCGCCAACATGGCGTTCTCGCTGTGCCCGATGCTGACCAACGGTGCCATCGAATCGATCACGCTGCGTGGCACCGATGACCAGAAAGCAGCCTACCTGCCGAAGATGGTGAGCGGCCAGTGGACCGGCACGATGAACCTGACCGAACCGCAGGCCGGATCGGATCTCGCCGCGGTGCGCACCCGCGCCGAGCCACAGCCCGATGGCACCTACCGCATCTTCGGTCAGAAGATCTTCATTACCTACGGCGAGCATGACCTCACCGACAACATCGTCCATCTGGTGCTGGCCCGACTGCCGGACGCACCGGAAGGCGTGAAGGGCATTTCGCTCTTCGTCGTGCCGAAGTTCGTGCTCAATGCGGACGGCACGCCCGGTGCGCGCAACGACGTGCATTGCGTCTCGATCGAACACAAGCTCGGCATCCACGCCAGCCCGACCTGCGTGCTCGCGTTCGGTGACAAAGGCGGAGCGATCGGTACGCTCGTCGGCGAACCGAACCGCGGCCTCGAATACATGTTCATCATGATGAACGAAGCCCGTTTTGCCGTTGGCATGGAAGGTGTGGCGCTGTCGGAACGTGCCTACCAGCATGCCTTGACCTATGCGAAGGACCGAGTCCAGGGGACCGAAGTCGGTGTCCGCGGCGGACCGAAGGTGTCGATCATCCATCACCCGGATGTGCGCCGCATGCTGATGTCGATGAAGTCGCAGACCGAGGCGATGCGTGCGCTGGCCTATGTGGTTGGCGCCGCGACCGACATGGCGCACCTTCACCCCGATGAGGCTGTGCGTGCGCAGAAACAGGCCTTCGTCGATCTGATGATCCCGGTCGTGAAGGGATGGTGCACGGAAAACTCGATCGACATCGCTTCGACCGGCGTGCAGGTTCATGGCGGCATGGGTTTCATCGAGGAAGCCGGCGCGGCGCAGCACTTGCGCGATGCGCGCATCACGACTATTTACGAAGGCACCACTGCGATCCAGGCCAACGACCTGATCGGCCGCAAGATCGCCCGTGAAGATGGCGTCACGATCAAGGCAGTCATCACGGAGATGCGCGCGGTGCAGGCTCGCCTTGGCGAGCAAAGCGGCGAGGCATTCGTCGCGATCCGCAAGTCGCTGGACGTCGGGATCTCGTCGCTGGAGTCGGCAGTCGAGTACATCCTTGCCACCTATGGCAAGGACGTCAAGGCTGCGTCAGTTGGATCGGTGCCTTTCCTCAAGCTGCTCGGCATCGTTGCCGGCGGCTGGATGATGGCGCGCGCTGCGCTGGTAGCGCAGGCCCGCATCGTCCAAGGGGCGGCCGGCGACGACTTCTACAGCACGAAGATCGTAACGGCGCGCTTCTATGCCGACCACATTCTGCCGCAGGCCCACGCACTCGCGTACAGCGTGGTCAATGGCGCTGCCGGAGCAATGGATCTGTCCGAAGCGCAGTTCTGATACGGCACGAAGTGTGGGAGGGCGCCGCGCGCATCCTCCCACTACCGTCCGCCACAAGAGTGGTTGACCCGTCCTGAATTAGGTTGACACCTGTTGTGACGGATAAGCCGGCCTAATGGCCGGCCTGCATAGACGCCCGATGAACCTCATCGGGCGTTTTCAATTGTATCGAGCAATGCGGCCGTTCCGTG
>NZ_WTVQ01000088.1 GCF_012910955.1 Aromatoleum diolicum | reverse complement strand
AGCATCGAACCGAACACGCCGCCGTTGGAGATCGAGAAGGTGCCGCCGGTGAGCTCGTCGAGCGTGAGCTTGCCGTCCTTGGCCTTCTGGCCGAACTCGGCGATCTTCTTCTCGATGTCGGCGATCGACATCTGGTCGGCGTCGCGCAGGATCGGCACGACCAGGCCGCGCGGGCTGCCCACGGCGATGCCGATGTCGATGTAGCCGTGGTAGATGATGTCGTTGCCGTCGACCGAGGCGTTGAGGATCGGGTAGCGCTTGAGCGCCGTGACCGCCGCCTTGACGAAGAAGCCCATGAAGCCCAGGCGCACGCCGTGGGCCTTCTCGAACTTGTCGCCGTACTGCTTCCTCAGTGCCATCACCGGCGCCATGTTCACTTCGTTGAAGGTGGTGAGGATGGCGTTTTCGTTCTTCGACTGGATCAGGCGCTCGGCGATGCGGGCGCGCAGGCGCGTCATCGGCACGCGCTCCTCGGGGCGCTCGCCGGTGAGCGCGAGCGACGCCGGGGCCGGCGCGAGCGGGGCGGCTGCGGCGCGCGGCTGGGCGGCGACGGCGTCTTCCTTGGTGACGCGCCCACCGCGGCCGCTGCCCGACACCTCGGCCGAGGCGATGCCCTTCTCTTCGAGGATCTTGCGCGCCGCGGGGCTCGCGGCAGCCGCAGCGGCGGCAGCAGCGGGCGCAGCCGCAGCCGGGGCGGCCGCGGCGGCGGCCGGGGCGCCGGCGGCGGCGGTCGCTTCGGTGTCGATCTGCGCGATCAGCTCACCCGAGGCGACGGTGTCGCCATTGGTCTTGATGATCTTCACCAGCACGCCGGCGGCCGGCGCCGGGGTTTCGAGCACGACCTTGTCGGTCTCGATGTCGATCAGGTTCTCGTCGCGCGCGACCCTCTCGCCCACCTGCTTGTGCCACGCTACGAGCGTCGCTTCCGACACGGATTCGGACAGTTGCGGCACTTTGACTTCGATCAGCATTGAATTTTCTCCCGAGGCTTCTTGCTTGTTTATTAGTTAGGCGTTTGCGGCGTCGTGTCCTGGATCGGACCGAAGGCGTTGTCGAGCACCGCCTTCTGTTGCGCGTTGTGCTTGGCGTAGTAGCCCACCGCCGGCGACGCCGACGCGGGACGGCTCACCAGCAGGAGCTTGCGTTTGGTGCCGAGCACGTTCACCAGGTGCTGGCGCGACGCGAGCCAGTACCACGCGCCCTGGTTGCGCGGCTCTTCCTGGCACCAGACGATTTCCTTGGCGTGCGGGAACTGGTTGATCGCCGCGGCGAAGGCGTCCGCCGGGAACGGGTAGATCTGCTCGATGCGCACCAGCGCGGTGTCGGTGATCTGGTGCTCGCGCCGATGCGCCGCCAGTTCGTAGTAGATCTTGCCCTGGCACAGCACCACGCGCTTGACCTTCTTCGGGTCGAGCGCTTCGACTTCCGGGATCACCGTCTGGAAGGTGCCGTGCGCCAGCTCGTCGATCGTCGAGATCGCTTCCTTGTGGCGCAGCAGCGACTTCGGCGTGACGATGATCAGCGGCTTCCGGAGCTTGCGGATGATCTGGCGGCGCAGCAGGTGGAAGACTTGCGCCGGCGTGGTCGGCACGCACACCTGCCAGTTGTTCTCGGCGGCGAGGTTCATGAAGCGCTCGGGACGGCACGAGGAGTGCTCCGGGCCCTGGCCTTCGTAGCCGTGCGGCAGCATCATGACGAGCCCCGACAGGCGCCCCCACTTGGCTTCGCCCGAGCTGATGAACTGGTCGATGACGACCTGGGCGCCGTTCACGAAGTCGCCGAACTGCGCTTCCCACACCACGAGCTCGTTCGGCTCGGTGGTCGAGTAGCCGTATTCGAAGGCGAGCACCGCTTCTTCGGAGAGCACCGAGTCGAAGCACTGGAAGCCGGCCTGGCCGTCCTGGATGTGGTCGAGCGGCTTGTAGATGCCTTCGTCCCAGCGCTCGCGCTTCTGGTCGTGCAGCACCGCGTGGCGGTGGAAGAAGGTGCCGCGGCCGACGTCCTCGCCCGACAGGCGCACCGGGTAGCCCTGCGCGAGGAGGCTCGCGTAGGCGAGGTTCTCGCCCATGCCCCAGTCGAGCGGCGCGTCGCCGCGCGCCATCGCGGCGCGGTCGTCGATGATCTTCTTGACGCGCGAGTGCAGCGCGAAGGTCGCCGGGATGGTGGCGAGGCGCTCGCCCAGGCGCTGGATCTCCTGCACCGGAATCGCGGTGTCGGCGTCATCCGTGTAGGGGCGCTTGAGGAACGGGGTCCAGTCGACGGAGAACTGGCGGTTGTGCCCGGGCAGCACCGGGTTCGACAGCAGCTGGCCCTGGTCGAGATGCTCGCGGTACTCGGCGATCATGCGCTCGGGCTCGTCGGCGGCGCAGGTGCCCTCGGCGACCAGGCGGTCGGCGTAGAGCTTGCGCGTGCCGGGGTGCTTCTGGATGCTGCGGTACATCAGCGGCTGCGTGACCATCGGCTCGTCCTGCTCGTTGTGGCCGAGCTTGCGGAAGCAGATGATGTCGACGACCACGTCCTTCTTGAATTCCTGGCGGAATTCGACGGCGAGCTGGGTGACGAAGGCGACCGCTTCGGGGTCGTCGCCGTTCACGTGGAAGATCGGCGCTTCGACCATCTTGAAGATGTCGGTGCAGTAGAGCGAGGAACGGTAGTCGCGCGGATCCGAGGTGGTGAAGCCGATCTGGTTGTTCACGACGATGTGCACCGTGCCGCCGGTGCCGTAGCCGCGCGTCTGCGAGAAGTTGAGCATCTCCTGGTTCACGCCCTGGCCCGCGACCGCGGCGTCGCCGTGGATCAGCACCGGGATCACCTGGTTGCGGTCGGTGTCCTTGCGGCGCACCTGGCGCGCGTACACCGAGCCTTCGACGACCGGGTTGATGATCTCGAGGTGCGAGGGGTTGAAGGCGAGCGTCAGGTGCATCGGCCCGCCCGGGCTCATGACGTCGCTGGAGAAGCCCATGTGGTACTTGACGTCGCCGGCGGTGAGATCCGCCGCGGCCTTGCCTTCGAACTCGGAGAACAGCATCGAGGGCGATTTGCCGAGCGTGTTCACGAGCACGTTGAGGCGGCCACGGTGGGCCATGCCGATGACGATTTCCTGCGCACCGAGGCCACCGGCGACCCGGATCAGCTCGTCCATCGCGACGATCGTCGATTCGCCGCCTTCGAGCGAGAAGCG
>NZ_WTVQ01000087.1 GCF_012910955.1 Aromatoleum diolicum | reverse complement strand
GGCCAGCTTGTCCTGATGCTTGCCCCCCAGGCCGAGATAGGCCTCGATGACGCGCGGATCGTCGGCGAGCTGCTTGGCCGGCCCTTCCATCGCGATCTCGCCGGTCTCGAGCACGTAGGCGTAGTCGGCGACCTGCAGCGCCGCGCGCGCGTTCTGCTCCACCAGCAGGATCGACACGCCGCGCCGGCGCAGCTCGCTGATGATGCGGAAGATCTCGCGCACGATCAGCGGCGCGAGCCCCAGGCTCGGTTCGTCGAGCATCAGGAGCTTCGGCTTCGCCATCAGCGCGCGCCCGACCGCGAGCATCTGCCGCTCGCCCCCCGACAACGTGCCGGCGAACTGGCTGCGCCGCTCCTTCAGGCGCGGGAACAGATGAAAGACTTCCTCCATCGTCTGCGGGTGGTCGCGCAGGCCCGAGCGGTAGCGCTGGAAGGCGCCCAGCAGGAGGTTGTCCTCGACGCTCATCTCGCCGAAGAGTTCGCGTTTCTCGGGCACCAGGTTCATGCCGCGCGCGACCATGCGCTCGACCCGCGGCACGAGTTCCACTTCGCCGTCGAAGCTGACCTGGCCGCGCGACTCGAGCACGCCCATGATCGCCGAGAGCATCGTCGTCTTGCCCGCGCCGTTGGGGCCGATGACGGTGACGATCTGGCCTTCGCCGACTTTCAGGTTGGCGTTCGACAAGGCTTCCACCTTGCCGTAGGCGACGCACAGGTCGCGCACTTCGAGCACCGTGCGGGGGGGCGCCGGCGCAGGCTCGGCGGCCGGGACGATCGCGTCCTGCAGTTCCACGCTCATGCCGTTCATTCCACACCTCCCAGATAGGCTTCGAGCACCGCGGGGTTCTGTTGCACTTCCTCGGGGAGCCCCTCGGCGATCTTCTCGCCGAATTCCATGACGACGATGCGATCGACGAGGCCCATGACGAAGTCCATGTCGTGCTCGACCAGCAGGATCCCCATGCCCTCGCCGCGCAGCTTCCGGAGGAGCTCCGCAAGCGCCTGCTTTTCCTTGAAGCGCAGGCCCGCGGCCGGTTCGTCGAGGAGCAGCAGGCAGGGGTCGGCGGCGAGCGCGCGGGCGATCTCGAGGATGCGCTGCTGACCCAGCGCGAGGCTGCCGGCGGCGTCGAACATGTGTTCGGCGAGCCCCACGCGTTCGATCTGGCGTGCCGCTTCGTTGAGCAGGCGCGCTTCCTCCGCCCGGTCGAGGCGCCACGCGGACGGGAACACGCCCTTGTCGCCGCGCAGGTGCGCGCCGATGGCGACGTTCTCGAGCACGCTCATGGTCGGCAAGAGCTTGACGTGCTGGAAGGTGCGGCTCATGCCCATGCGCGCGATCTCGCGCGAACCGCGCCCGGCCACCGGTCGCCCGAGGAACAGCACTTCGCCCGAGGTCGGGGTGTCGACGCCCGACATCTGGTTGAACATGGTGCTCTTGCCGGCCCCGTTGGGGCCGATCAGCGCCATGATCTCGCCGGCGCGCACGGTGAGGCTCATGTTGTTGTTGGCCACGAGGCCGCCGAACTTCCTCGTGACCTCCTTCGCCTCGAGGATCACTTCCCCGCGCGCGGGCAAGGCTTTGCGCGGCAGCGGTTCGGCGGCGGCGTCGAGCTTGCGCCGCGTGGCGCGCACCGGCACGAGGCGGGCCACGAGCGGCCACAGGCCGTCGCGCGCGCGCTGCAGGATGACGATCATCATCAGGCCGAAGAAGATCACCTCGAAGTTGCCGCTCTGGCCGAAGAGCCTGGGCAGGATGTCCTGCAGCCACTGCTTGGCGACGGTGATGACGCCCGCGCCGAGCAGCGCCCCCCAGACGTGGCCGGCGCCGCCGACGACCGCCATGAAGAGGTACTCGATGCCGATGTGCAGGCCGAACGGGGTCGGGTTCACGAAGCGCTGCATGTGCGCGTACAGCCACCCCGAGGCGCAGGCGTGCAGCGCCGCGATGACGAAGATCACCATGCGCGAGCGGGCGGTGTTCACGCCCATCGCCTCGGCCATCACCATGCCGCCCTTGAGCGCCCGGATCGCGCGCCCTTCACGCGAGTCGAGCAGGTTCTGGGTGGTGAGCACCGCCGACAGCAGGAAGGCCCAGATGAGATAAAAAATCTGGCTGCCGTCGGTGAGTTCATAGCCGAACACCGCGATCGGCGGCACGCCGGTGAGCCCCGTGTGGCCGCCCAGCGTTTCGAGGGTGCCGAACAGGAAATACAGGCTGATGCCCCACGCGATGGTGCCCAGTGGCAGGTAGTGGCCCGACAGGCGCAGCGTGAGCGAGCCGAGCACGAGGGCCACGGTGGCGGTGAACACGAGGCCGACGACGAGCGCGAGCCACGGCGAGCCGCCCGCCCACGCGAGCCAGGCGGGCAAGTCGGTGGCGGTGGTGAGCACCGCGGTAGTGTAGGCGCCCAGGCCCACGAAGGCGGCCTGGCCGAAGCTCGTGAGGCCGCCGACGCCGGTCAGCAGCACCAGGCCGAGCGCCACCAGCGCATACAAGCCGATGTAGTTCAACAGCGTGACGTAGAACGGCGGCATCACCAGTGGCGCCACCAGCAGCAGGGCGAGGAAGGCGCCCAGCACGGCGCGGGGGGAGAGCATCGGCTTCATTCCTCTTCCTCCACGTGGTGGCTGGTGAAGGAGCGCCACAGCAGTACCGGGATGATCAGGGTGAACACGATGACTTCCTTGTAGGCGCTGGCCCAGAACGAGCTGAAGGCTTCGAGCAGCCCGACCAGCACGGCGCCGGCGGCGGCGATCGGGTAGCTGGCGAGGCCGCCGACGATGGCGGCCACAAACCCTTTGAGCCCGATCAGGAAGCCGGTGTCGTAGTAGATGGTGGTGATGGGGGCGATCAGCACGCCGGAGAGCGTGCCGATCAGCGCCGCGAGCAGGAAGGTGAGGCGCCCGGCGAGCGCCGGCGAGATGCCCATCAGGCGCGCGCCGTTGCGGTTCATCGCGGTGGCGCGCAGCGCCTTGCCGTAGATCGTGCGGCCGAAGAACTGGTAGAGGGCGACGATCAGCACCACCGAGGAGGCGATCACCCAGATCGTCTGGCCGTTGATCATCATCGGGCCGAGATCGAAGCGGGCATCGGAGAAGGCCGGCGTGCGCGAGCCTTCGGCGCCGAAGAACAGGAGCCCGAGGCCGACCATGCCCACATGCACCGCGACCGACACGATCAGCAGGATCAGCACCGGGGCGGCGGCGATCGGCTGGTAGATCAGGCGGTACATCAGCGGGCCCATCGGCACCACCACCAGCAGCGCCAGCAGCACCTGCAGCGGCAGCGCCAGGGTCGCCAGCGGCAGCGCATAGAGCAGCGCCGCGAGCACGCCCGGGTAGGCGACGTTCCAGCCCAGTACGCCGGCGAGGCGCCCCTTCTGGCCGCTGGCGAGCGCGCCGCGGGCATCGATGGCCGCCGCCAGCACGCCGCTGCCCAGCAAGAGCCACAACGTCGCCGGCACCGTGCCGGCCTGGATCATGACGAGAGTCAGCGCGCCATAGGCGACGAACTCTCCCTGCGGAATGAAGATCACCCGCGTCACGGCAAACACCAGCACCAGCGCGAGCGCGAGCAGCGCATAAATCGCACCGTTGGTGATGCCGTCCTGTGCGAGCAACAGCGCTATCTGGAAATCCATGGACGAACCCC
>NZ_WTVQ01000086.1 GCF_012910955.1 Aromatoleum diolicum | reverse complement strand
CGATGCCCGCGTGGATCTTCTCGCCGTTCGCGGCGAAGTTGAACGCCATGCCGAAGAACAGCGCGTACAGCAGCTGCGGCCCGCCCTGATGCTCGGCCACGAAGCTCGCCGCCAGCGCGATCGTGATTGCGGTCAGCACGCCCGGCCACAGTTGCGACCAGACCGGGAAATTCAGTATCGTCATTGCACGCATTTGAACGCTCATCGATCGGTTCCGCCTCTGTTATTGTGCCGCCAGGCTGAGCGCCGGCATCGCCCCGACACGCTGCACGCCTTTCGGACTCTTCAGCAGGAAGTGCGACAGCGCCGGAATCAGGATCAGCGCACCGACCATGTTCCACACGAACATGAAGGTCAGCAGGATCCCCATGTCGGCCTGGAACTTGATTGGTGACCAGATCCACGTCACCACCCCCGCGGCGAGCGTCACGCCCACCAGTGCGACCACCTTGCCCGTGAATTGAATCGAGCGTCGATGTGCGTCAGCGAGCGAGGCCCCTGCACGCTGCTGCGCGAGCTGGATGGAGAGCAGGTACAGCGCGTAGTCGACACCGATCCCCACCCCCAGCGCGATCACCGGCAAGGTGCCGACCTTCACGCCGATCCCCAGCACCACCATCAGCGCCTCGCACAGGATCGAGGTCACCGCCAGCGGCACCACCGCGACGATCACCGCGCGCCAGTTGCGGAAGGTGATGAAGCACAGCACGATCACCGCCCCATACACGTAGAACAGCATCGTGCGGTTGGCTTCGCGCACCACGATGTTGGTCGCCGCCTCGATGCCGGCGCTGCCCGCGGCGAGCAGGAACTGGCGTTCGGGCGAGCTGTGCGCCTCGGCGAAGCGCGCCGCGGTCGCGACCACCCGGTCGAGGGTCTCGGCGCGATGGTCGCTCAGGTAGGCGATCACCGGCATCACCGAGCAGTCGTTGTTGAAGAGGTCCGGGTTATTCACCGAGGCCTGCTGCGCGCCGTAGTTGAGCACGTCCTGGTTGCGCGCGAGCGTCACCCACTTCGGGTTGCCCTCGTAGGAGCCGGCGGTGATCTGGCGCACCGCATCCCCGAGGAAGACGGTGGTCTGCACCCCCGGCACCTGCTGCAGCTGCCACGCGAGGCGGTCGGCCTCGACCAGTGTCTCGTACTTCAGGCAGCCTTCGGCCGCGGTCTTGACGATCACCGCGAACTGGTCGGACGAGAGCGAATAATTGGCGGTGATGTAGGCGTTGTCGCGGTTGTAGCGCGAGTCGGCGCGCAGCTCCGGCGCGCCCGGTTCGAGATCGCCGATCTTGAGGTTGAGGCTCACGACGAAGCCTGCCACCGTCAGCACCGCGGAGATCGCGATCGCGCCGATCGCCCAGCGCCGTTCGGTGAAACGCTCGAGCCAGCGCCACAGCGCCGCACCGCCCTTCCCGTCCGCCCCGCCCGATTCGGCCACCAGGCTGCGCTGGGCCGCCCGGGCGCTCACGCCGGTGTAGGACAGCAGCACCGGCAGCAGGATCAGGTTGGTGAAGATCAGTACCGCCACGCCGATACTCGCCGAGAGCGCCAGCGACTGGATCACCGGGATGTCGATCACCATCAGCACCGCAAAGCCCACCGCGTCCGCCACCAGCGCCGTCATGCCGGCGAGAAAGAGGCGCCGGAAGGTGAAGCGCGCCGCGACCAGGCGATGCGTGCCGCGGCCGATGTCCTGCACGATGCCGTTCATCTTCTGCGCGCCGTGGCTCACGCCGATAGCGAAGATCAGGAAGGGCACGAGGATCGAGAACGGATCGAGCGCGAAGCCCAGCGCGGCAATCAGACCCAACTGCCACACCACGGCGACCACCGAGCACGCCACCACCAGTGCGGTGCTCCTCAGGCAGCGGGTGTAGAAGAAGATCACGACGATCGCGATCAGCGCCGCGACCGCGAAGTAGGTCATGACCTGGCTCACGCCGTCGATCAGGTCGCCGACCAGCTTGGCGAAGCCGATGATGTGGATGTTCACCGGCGCCCCGCCCTGCTCGACGCTTTGCTCGACGCTTTGCTCGAATTTGGCGCGGATGTTGTCCTCGAGCGTGCGCGACAGCGCCCGGTAGTCGATCGGCGCGCCCGTGGCGGGATCCTTGTCGAGCAGCGGCACGAACACCATGCTCGACTTGAAGTCGTTGCCGACGAAGCGCCCGACGATGCCCGAGCGCGCGATGTTGAGCTTCAGCTGCTCGGTCGCCCGCGGCGAGCCGTCGTAGGAGTCCGGCATCACCGGGCCGCCCTGGAAGCCCTCCTCGGTGACCTCGGTCCAGCGCACCGACGGCGTCCACAAGGACTTCACCCACGCGCGGTCGACGCCCGGGGTGAGGATCAGTTCGTCGTTGATCTTCTTCAGCGTCTCCTGGTAGGCGGGATCGAAGATGTCGCCCTTGCGGCTTGCGACCACCACGCGCAGCACGTTGCCCAGGCCACGCAGCTCATTGCGATTGTCCAGATAGTTCTGGATGTAGGGCTGGCTCTGCGGCAGCATGCTTTCGAAACTGGCATTCAGATGCAGTTTCGCGGCGGCCACGAGCGCCAGCGCCACGGTGACGAGCGCGCAGATCACCATCACCGCGAGGCGGTGGTTGAAGATCAGGCGCTCGAGTTTGTTGCCCGAATTCTGATCGAAATCAGAAAGGGAACGCACCACCGGAGCCCGGTCATGCGAGTCGAATGCGACGGCCATCGCGTCGTTCTCCTGTTAGCGAAGCATCTGGACGCGCACGCCGCGGGCACCCGCGACGACCACCGCATCCGTACCGAGGGGCTGCACCGCCGCGGCGGGCGTGGCCCGCTCGAGCTTGAGCGGCGCGAAGTGCTCGCCGCCGTCGGTGCTCAGCAGCAGCCGCCCCGCCTGGCTGGCGAGCAGCACGCCGCCGGCGCCGAGCGGCACGCCGGCCGTGAGGCCTTCCTGCACGCCGGTGTCGATCTTGTGCCAGGTGGCCCCGCCATCGGCGCTGCGGAAGGCGTTGCCGCGCAGGCCGAAGACGATGACGGCGTTGCCCGTTCCCGTCACCCCAAAATAGCTCCCCCGGTAGGGCGTCTCCAGCGCACGCAAGCGCCCCGCCCCCGCATCGAGGCGCAGCACCAGGCCCTGCTCGCCGGTGACGTACACGTCGCCGCCGGCCGGGCGGATCGCATACAGATGCAGCGCCTGCGGGTTCGCGGTGCGGTCGAGCCACGGCTCCCAGCTTTTGCCGCCGTCGGTGGTGCGCAGGATCAGGTTGAAGGCGCCCACGACGAAGCCGCTCTGCTCGTCGGCGAACCACACGTCGAGGAAGGGATTCTCCGCGCCCTGCGCGGCGAAGCGCTCGGCCTCGGCAACCCATTTCGCCGCTTCGTCGCCCGTCCTGGCCTTGTAATACGTCACCATCAGCTCGCCGACCGCCCGGCCGTCGAGCTGCTTCGTCCAGGTGGCGCCGGCATCGCTGCTCGCGAGTACTACGCCGTCGTGGCCCACCGCCCAGCCTTTCTGCGGCGTCGGGAAGCTCACCGCGACCAGATCCGAGCTCACCGGCACCTTCGCCTGGCGCCAGCTCTTGCCCTGGTCATCGGAGTACACGATGTGGCCGCGCTGGCCCACGCCCACGACCCGCTGCCCCGCCAACGCCAGGCCGTTGATCAGGCCCTTGGCCGCCAGCTCGCTCGCCATCGCCGGCACGTCGAGTACGTCCTGGAAACCGGCCGCGGGGGCGCCTGCCGGAATCAGCAGCGCGAACGCCGCCAGTGCTCCGCAGATTCGGTGCACATTCATCGCTTTTCCTCTGTTGGGGCCGGGTCGCCCGGCGCGATCAAACCTTTGTCGCGCCGGGTCCCGGGGAGGGGAACTCTTCTTATCCGTCGCAGGCGGGGACGCAGGGCGTTCTCCCCCTGCGATCACGCCCGCCCGTTGAGCCGATTGCCTTACCGGATGCCCGAACCAGCCAGCGAATCGGGCGACCAGTCGCGGTCGGTGAGCGGCTTGGACTGGCGCATGCCGCCGGTCTCGGCACTGAAGCCGGTCAGCGAGTAGATGCCCGCGACCAGGTCGTAGTGGCCGAACATGTCGGTGTAGGGCGCCGGCAGGTCGTAGCTCGGGGCCATGTAGGCGAAACCCGCGCGATAGAGCTGGCCGCGGGCGTCGTACTGGTCGGACGCGAGCGCCGCCCACGAGTCCTCGTCGAGGTAGAAGGTGCGCTTGCTATACACATGGCGCTTGCCCTCGCGCAGCGTCGCTTCCACCACCCACACGCGGTGCAGCTCCC
>NZ_WTVQ01000085.1 GCF_012910955.1 Aromatoleum diolicum | reverse complement strand
TCGCCTCGTCCCACAGCTGCACGTGGCAGCTCGCACAGTCCGGCTTGGCGACGTTGGCGGCCTTCTGGTGCGCTTCCTTCGCATCGACGATGTCGGTATGACAGGCGACACAGTCCATGCCGGCGTGTACGCTCTTGGCGAACTTGTCCGGCACGACGGCCGGCAGCGCTACCGCTTCGCCATCCTTGTCGGTGACCTCGATCTCGCGTTTGCCGGTCTCGTGACACTCCAGACAGGTTGCGTTGTCGAGTTTTGTGGAGCCTTCACCCGCAGGCGCAGCCTGGCTGGATATGGGCAGCAAGACGGCAAGAACGACAGCCGCCAGCGATGCCTTTAAATTGAGGATATTCACGCTTAATACTCCCGAATCCCTTTTTGTTGGAGGGCGCGGCACATGTATCCGCTCGTTCAGATGACGTTCGACCCGAGGCATCTTGTGGAGTCTACGGGGAAAAACCGGGCCCCTGCAGGCCCGGTTGCTGTGCGTGCGATCAATCAGAATGCGTGGGAGAGGGTCACGCCGATCACCCGCGTGATCTGGTCCGGCTCGACGAACACCCTCGTACCGTCCGAGTAGCTCCAGCTCGACCAGGTGTAGTCATCCATTTCGCGGCGATCCCACACGTAGTCCAGTCGCACCGAGGTCGCCTTGGTCAGCGCGTACTTCGCGAACAGGCGCAACGTGTTCAACGTGTACTCCGTGTCGGGGAGCATCCCCGCGCCCTGCCGGATCGACGAGAGCGTGCCGGCATCCGCGTAGGTGATGTCGTACTTGTTCACATCGCGGCTGTAGAGGTATTGCCCGCCGACCGACACTTTCGAACTGATCTGCCCGTCAAAGCCGGCACCGAACGCATTCGAACTCAGCTTGAGGTCGGCCCCCCACGGCACGCAGGTGTTGGCGATCGAGGAGCCGTTGCACTGCGAATTGAACGTACTGTTCAACGACTTCTGCTCGATGTCGTTGGTGGAGTGCGAATACCACAGGTTCGCCTTCCAGCGGTCACTGAAGCGGTAGGACGCATCGAGCGAGAACAGTTCCGAGCGTCCCTCGTTCAGGCCGATGTCGAAGATGCGCGTCTTGTAGTCGTCCAACGCATACTCGTAGGCAAACTGCACCGACAGCGGATCGACGGGCATCCAGTCGACCATCAGCTTGAGCTTGTCGCGCTCGCGGTCGGAGAACTGCGTCGGCGCGGTCCAGTGCAGGCCGACGGCGTGGGCGCCATCGTTCACCAGGTTCGGCGTGGTGCCCCAGCTCGAGCCGTCGCGCTCGCTGTGTGCGAACATCAGGCTGCCATTGACCGTGTCACCCAGCGACTTGCGCACATCGACCCGGTAGGTGTTCTCCGTGATCTCGTCGCGGAACAGCTCGTCCATGCCTTCGTACTTCTTGAAGTCATAATCGTAGCCGGCAGTCAGGTTGAAGCCTTGCGGCAGGCGGTAACTCGCCTCGAACTTGCCACGATGCGTCTTCTGCGACTCGGGATTGTTCTGCAGGAGCACGCCGCCGTGAGCCACGTCGACCAGATAGTCGACCTGCGGCGTCCGGTCGTCGCGATCCTCGTACGCCCAGGATGCCAACAGGCCGAGCTTGTCCGTGACACGCGAAGTGAGCGATCCAAACACGTTGGTCGTATCGACCTTGCCGCCCAGGTCCGAGCGCTTCATACCCGCGTAGTACGGCACGCGTGCGGAATTCGGCAGGAAGCTGTCATCCTGCGTCGCGAAACTCTTGCTGATCTTCAGGTTCGCGCGCGTATCGCGGCTCCAGTTGTAGCCGCCGGCGATGTGGAACTGGTGCGCCTGGTTGTCCGGCGCCAGCGACAGCGGGCTCATCTGCGTCGGCGTGCCCTGGACCGCAACGGGGTTGCCCGTACCACCCGTAGTACCGTAATTGACGAACAGGCCCTTGCCCGCCTTGTTCTCGAAGAAACTGCCGTAATACCCGCCCGAGACGTAGAACTTCTCGGTGGCATAGTCGAGCGAGGCCTCGATCTGCTTGTGGTTCGAGTCGATCGGCTCGGGCGTGAACAACTGCCCGAGGAAGCCACCGACGTTGCCGTTCGAACCGAACAGGCGCTCGCCCTTCTTGTCCTCGTTCTTGAAGGTGACGCTCGCCTGCAGGTGGCGCGAGATGAACTTGGTGGCGGTCAGGGACGTCGCGGTACGCTCGGTCTTCAGATCTTTGTCATCGACCGCGGTGCCGAGGTTGAGCGTGTTGTGGCCGATCCCGGTGACGCCGGTGATGACCCTGAACGGCGCATAGCGGGGAATCTGGTTGTACTCGACACCCAGCTTCCAGTCACCCTGCTGCTCGACCGAAGCGCCGAACTCCTGCGTGCGCAGGCCGAGGTCGCGGCCCTCGATGCGCAGCCAGCGGCCCTCGTCGGAACGGCGGATGACCTTCAGGTCAGCACTGCCGTGCATGCCTTCTTCGGCGAGGCCGTAGTACTGGCGGTACAGCGGGTTGACCTCGTTGAGGTGCTGCAACTTGACGCTTGCTTCCGCAACGTTCGGGCTGATCAGCTCCGCGACTTCTTCCTGCGCGATGGCGGACGAGACGGGGAAGGCCAGCGACACGGCCAGTGCGAGCACGGTCCGCTTGAAAACGCGATTGTTGTGCATGGTTTCTCTCCCTGAGTCTTAACGCCAGAAGCGCAACGCCTTGGAGGCGTTGGCCGGACTGTTGCTGCCATGGATCTCGGTATGGCAGTTCAGGCAACCGCGACCTTGGGTGACGCCGACCGAATTGAGACCATTGTTCTGAACCGCCGGAGAGCCGGTCGCGCGACCATTGACGGTGCGGCTGAGATCGGTGTTCGCCGCAACGCCCGGAATCGTGCCGAGGTGGTTGGCGGGATCGTGGCACTGCTGGCACAGGAAGGGCGGTCGCGTCTTCAGCATCGCGTCGGCGACGGTACCGTGCGGGTTGTGGCAGTTCCCGCAGTCCTCGGTAACCGGGGCGTGGTTATGCACGAACGGCCCGCGCTTTTCCGCGTGACAGGTGTAGCAGGTCGCGTTGGTGCTGTCCTTCACGAGCAGTTTCGGCCCGGTCGTACCATGCGGGTTGTGGCAGTCCGAGCAGCTCATCTTGCCTTCGGGGATGGGGTGATGCGACGGACGATTGACCTGCGCGCGCTGCTCCTTGTGGCAGGCGAAGCACACTTCGGCCTGGGTGCGCTTGTCGCGGACCTTGTCGTCGGCGGCGTGGGTGTCGTGACAGGAACTACAGGCGACGTCGCGGCGCTCGTGCGTGCTGCCGGCCCACAGGTGGCGCTTGGGATCGGTCTGGTGACAGGACAGGCAGGCGGCGTTGCGCTCGGCAACGGGAGTAGCGGACTGCTTGTCGAAGGTGCGGTCGGGCTTGGGCGGCTTGTCGCTACCCTTGTGGCTCACATGCTTTTCGCTGTCGCCGTGGCAGTCCGTACAGGTCGGCGTGCGACCATCGGCACGCGTACCGTGTTTGGTCTTGCCGATGTGCAGCACGCCCGGAGCGTCCGCCTCGTCATGACAGGAAGTGCATTTGGCATCACCCGTCAGGACGATGTCCTTGGGTGCCTCCTTGGGCTCATCTGCGGCGTAAGCCGCCCCCGCGCAAAAACTGCCGAGACAGGCGAGCACCGCCAGCAAGCGTCGCATTTTTTTCATATTACCCCCCAGAATCCGGACATCATTGCCGCGCCATCCCGAGCGGGACGGCGCGATTCAAAGCACACTGCTTATTGCGAAAGGATCCACTGCATCAGATTCTTGATTTCAGCCTGATCCTTGGTATCGATGATCTTGTGATCTTCTTCCGAGCCATCCTCGAGCTTGACCTTCGGCCCGGTGGTGATGTTCTTGTGCATCTTTTCAAAGCCTTCAGCTTCCTTGCCCTTGTATTTGGCCGCGATCTTCTTGTAGGACGGCCCTTTCTTGGTCTTGTCGATGGCGTGGCACTTGAAGCAGTCATTGCTCTTGGCTAAGGCCTTGGCGGCGTCCGCATCCGCGGCGGCGAAGGCGGTCGAGGACATTAGGATTGCGGCGGCGGCTGCAACGAGCAGCGAGACGCGGTGGCGGCTGAATTTCATTTGGGGTACTCCTGTAAAAGCTGGCTCTAATCGTTTGGATGACGCCGGGAGGCCAGATCCAACGCAGACAAATTTTCTTGCAATTCGAGAAACCCCAGAATAGGCATGGGTTTAAATTGCTTGTAGGAAAATTCCTAAGGGAGTCCCAGCGGCCCCTGTCCGGACCGGAGCATTGATGTCATCCAATGCGCGCAAACCGGCGCGCGCCCGCGTAAATCAGCCCGCGGGGAAGACCGGCAGATTCCCGAACGTCATCCGGGACGGGGAGTTGTCAGCGGTGCGCCGCGCGCGAACATGCAGCGCGGGCGGCCACGGGCACGCAGCCCGGGGCACGAGGCTCAGCAGTCGGGGAAGACGGGAAGGCAGGAAACGCGGGTGATAGCGCGAGCGCGACGAAACGCAGACGGAAATGCGGCTTGAATGGCGCTCGCTTCGACGAGGTGATGGGCGATGGCGTAACGGACGAGCTCGGAGGTGTTCGTCATCGCCATTTTCTGCAGGATACGCGTCGTGTGCGTGCTGGCAGTCTTGATGCTTCGCGACGGCACGGTAGTCGAATTCGGCAAGACCCTGGCCGAGCACGAGTCAGGTTCGTGACGCCGTATCGGGGAAAGCACGACGTAAAAAAAGAAGGGGGGCCTGCGCCCCCCTTCTTCATGAACGACTCACCCGCACATCAAGCGCCGAAGAACCCCGTCACAACCAGCAC
>NZ_WTVQ01000084.1 GCF_012910955.1 Aromatoleum diolicum | reverse complement strand
CCCTTCGGCGAGGGGGCGCCGCATTCCATCGCGACCTGCCACTTGGGCTTGTGCAGGCCCAGCGACCATGGCGACTGCGCGGTGACGGTGGTCAGCGCGTGGTGGAAGGTGGCGTAGTGCTGCGGCCGCACTTCGGTGCCGAAGGACATGATGCCGCCGTTGTGTTCCTTGATCGCGCCGGGCAGATGGACGCCGTTGGCGTCAGTCATCGCCTTGGTCATCGCGTCGTGGTCGACCGGATCGCCGATGCTCGTGCCGCCCGTCACGTACTCGTCATCCACGCCGAAGGCGTGCCCCCATTCGTGGGCAGCAGTGATCATGCGCTCGCCGCCATCGACGATGAGGTCCGCGCGCTGGTCGCTCGCGCGCTTCGGTTGGGTCTGGTCGGCTTCCGATTCGCCGCGCGGCGTGATGGTCACGCGCGTTGCGGTGTTCGCGAAGCCGTTGTTGGCGAGGTAGTCGCGCACCGCGTTGGCGCGCCGTTCGGAGAGGTCGAGGTTGTACTGCTCGGTGCCGGCGGCGCTGGTGTGGCCGACGATCTCGACACGCACTTCCTGATGCGCGGCATTCCCGACCGCGCCGTTGAAACGCGCGATGAATCCGTTGAGCCGGCCAATCGCAGCCCCCGTCAGCACGTCCGAGTTGTAGCCGAACTCGACGGACTGGCGCAGCAGGTCGTACTCCTTCGGCCCGGTGGTCGTGCTGGCGAGCCGCACCGTCTGGTCGGCGGGGTCGGCCTTGCTGCCCGAACCCACTTCGTGCGAGATGTCGAAGGTGCGCAGGCTTTCGCCGGGGGGCGTCTTGAAGATCTCCGCCGTCATGTGGTCGCCGGCGGCCTTTGCGCGCCGGCCGATGTCGAGGGCCACCTGCACCTCGGCGCCCAGCCAGGTCCAGCGCGGCTTGTTGAGGAAGAAGCTGTGCTTGCCGCCCCACGTGGATTCGATCAGCGACTTCAGGTTGGCGAGCCAGGGCGCTTGTTCAGCCGGTGTCCACTGGTAGAGCGACAGCAGCGCGCTGCGCACGATCGCGACGGGGATTGCATTGATGCGGGCGGCGAGCGCGGTGATTTCCGGTGTGGCCGGGAGGTCCGGGTGAGGTGCGACGACGCCCGCGTTCTGCACCAGGGTGTCCTTGAATTCGGCGGCGACGCCCTGCTTGATGTCGAGCACACCCTCGCCTTCGACGGCGTCGGGGCGGTACTGCGCGTCGAAACCGCCGAAACCCGCCGCGCCGACGATGCCCTTCGGCGCGGCCGGATAGGGGCCGGCCTTGGCCCATTTCTCGGCCTTGTCGAGTTCCTTGTTGCACGCGGCCATCGGGTCGGCGGGGTCGCCGCCGCCGCCGAAAAGGTCGTCCCAGAAGTCGCGCTGCAGCTTCGGCGCGGCGCTTTGCGGCCCGCCGGCTTCGGCCTGCTGGCCGACGTGGGCGAGCTCGTGGGCGAGGAGTTCGAGGCCGGCGTCGCTCTCGGGGGCGTAGCTGCCGGCGGAGAAATACACGTCGTTGCCGACGGTGAAGGCGCGGGCGTGCATCTCGAGGCACAGTGCGTCGGCTTCGGCGTCGGTGTGGATGCGTACCGCGGAGAGGTCGCGCCCGAGCTGGCTTTCGAGCTGCGCGCGCAGCTCGGGGTCGAGGGGGGCGCCCTGGCCTTTGCGGGCGGCGACGCGTTGTTCGGTTGCGGCGGGGGCTGCCTTGCCGGCGAGGGCATCGGCGCCGCCCGATGCGCCCTGGCCCGCTTCGTCCTTCTGCGGTCCGGCGCCCGCGGATGCGGCCTCCTTCTCTTCGTTTGCCGCCGCGCGCATCAGCTTGGGCGCGAGCACGGCGTCCTTGGGTGGCGGGGTGATCGCGGGTTCGAGGCTGCCGCGCGGGGCGCCGCCGCAGGTGGGGCACGTTGCCGGCGAGTGGGCACCCGGGTTCATCGGCGAGCGCATTGCGCGACGCACGTTGCCGGCGACCTGGTCCGCTTCCTTCTCGGCAGGATCGTCGGGGTGGCTCACCGCGAGCTTGGCCTGCAGGTAGCCGGGGGCGCCCGCGGGGGATTGCTTCGCGGCGCCGGCCTCGCCTTCCTTGCCCTGCGGCTTGGCGGCGCCTTCCTCGGGTTTCTCGCCTGGGGCCTTGGCTTCGCCCGCCTTCGCTTCGGGCGTGGCGCTCGGCGGCTTCTTGCCGGAGGCCGGCGCCGGAGCAGCCTTGCGGCGTAGTCCGGGGGCGAGACTGCTCATGACGTGCCCCGCGCATGCATCAGCTGCGGTGGCGGGGTGCGGCCGATCTTGCGGTATTCCTCGATCAGCGCGGCCACGAGTTGTTCGGCGGCGATGGGGTGGGTCGTGTCGCCGTCGTGCGGTGCGGCGGGGTCCAGCGCCGCGGCCTGCAGCACCGCGTTGCGGATGTGACCGCCGGGCAGTGTGCAGTAGCTGGCGAGCTGGCGGCACAGGGCGGCGTCGGGGGAGCGCTGCCCCAGGTGCGACTGCCAGATGCGCAGGCGTTCTGCCACGCCCGGCGGAGGAAATTCCATTATGGCATCGAAACGGCGGGTGAAAGCGCTGTCGATGCGGCCGCGGTTGTTACTGGTCAATACGACGATGCCGGGGTGCTGCTCGATGCGCGTCAGCAGGAAGTTGGTGAGCATGTTGGCGTAGCGCTCGCCGGTCTCCTTGCCTTCGCCACGGCGGCCGAACAGGGCGTCGGCCTCGTCGATCAGCAGGATCACGTCGAGCGCGGCGGCTTCGTCGAGCAGGCGGCCGAGGTTCTTTTCCGATTCGCCGATGTACTTGTTCATCACCGCGGAGAGGTCGACGCGGAACAGCGGTGCACCCAGCAGCGTTGCCAGGCGGCTGGCAGCGAGCGTCTTGCCGGCGCCGCTTTCGCCGCAGAACAGCGCGCGCACGCCCGGCGCGGGTTCGGCGAGGCTCGCGCCGAGGCCGTCGCGCAGCTGTTCGCGCTGGCGGCAGCGCGCGACCAGCGCGTCGAAGCGTTCGAGGAGGTCATCGGGCAGCACCAGTTCGTCGGGGCCGACTTCGCGCGTGACCGGTTGCGCGAGCTGGCGCAGGCGTTCGCTGCCGAAGCCGGCGCGCGCGCGGCGCAGGTGGGCGAGGCCGGGCGTTTCGCCGCGCACCCGGGCGTCGAGGCAGACGCGTTCGGCCAGCGTGTGCACGGTGGGGCCGTCGAGCAGCGCGTGGCCGGCGAAGTCGTTTATCTGCGCGTTTACCTGGGCGTCGCTGACGCGGGCGTCGTTGGCGGGCAGCGCGGCGCGCCAGGCGTCGCGGCGTTCGTGGGCGGACAGCGGCGGCAGGTCGATCTCGATCAGCGCCGGGCCTTCGACGGCGCCGTCGCGGCCGGTGACGATCAGCAGCGGCACCGCGAGCGCCGGATGATCGGGCAGCGCGTGGCGTTCGCCGGGGCCGAGCTCCAGCGCGAGCACCGGCAGCCAGCCGGCGTAGCGGCAGGCGGCGGCGAGCGCGGGCTGGCGCAGCCAGGTGGCGGCGTCCATCTGCAGGGGCGGGCGGCCGACCGTGGCGGCGAGGCGTGCGGCGGCGGCGAGTCCGGCCGCGCGTGCGCCGCGGAACACCACGTGCTGGGTGACCCCGCTGCGCAGCATGGTCGTGAGCGACGGAAGCTGCTCGCAGTAGCTGTGCGGCAGCACCGCGTCGCTGACCGGTAGCGGCGCGGTGTCGCGCCACGCGCTGGTGTCGCCGCACAGCAGCGCCCACAGTTCCGGCGCGATCGCGAGATTGCGCGTGGGCATCGGGCCGTCACCGGCGAGTTCAAGGATGCCGGCGCGCACGAGGCGGTGATTGGGCAGTGCAAGCGGCGGCAGCGGGGCGTCGAACAGCGCATCGCTGACCGCAGCGATCAGGTGCAGGCCGGGGCGTAGTGCGCCGGGCGACTGCAGCTCGGCGACGGCCAGGTTCAGCAGATAGCTCGATTCGTTTTCGCCGCACAGCGCGAGCGCGAACCATTCGTGGAGCTGCAGTTTCAGGTCGCTTAGCAAGCGCCCGAGCGGGCCGCGCAGCTGCGGCGCGACGCGCGCGAGTTCGGTGCAGGTCGCATGCCAGTCGTCGCGCGGCGTGCCGAGCAGGGTGGCGAGATCGTCGCCGCCGCTGCTCGCCTGTAGCGCGTCGAACACCGCCGACGGCGCGCCGAGGCTCAGCTTGGCGAAGTGCGTGATGCCGGCGTGGACGAAGGCGCGTGAGAGGCGGGCGCCGTCGAGCTGTGGGTCGCGGAGGGGTTCAGAAGGGGGACGCGGGCTGACAGGTGCGTTCATGGGGCGAAGCCTCCGCTGTCGTAATGGAAGCGCACTACGCGGCCGAGCCAGGGCAGCCAGCCGGGGTCGAGGTCGAGACCGGTGCGGCGGATGTCGAGGTGCGTGTCGCGGTGCACGTCACTGAGGCGCAGATGGACGTCGACGTGGCTGCGGGTCGCGAGGACGCGCGCGGGGCGCTCGGCGAGGGCGGCACGCAGCGCGGCCTCGCCGAAGTGGCGCAATGCCGGGCGCAGCAGGGTGTCCGGATCGCTGCGGGCGGGCAGGCGTGCGAGCACGGCGGCGGGGTCGTCGGCCGTGTCGAGGGCGCAGGCCGCGACGAGGAAGGCCGCGAGCGGCGCGTCGGGGGAAAAATCCAGCGTGCGGGCGAGGCGAACGAGTTCGCGCCAGCCGGCCTGCGGCTCGTCGAGCGCGGCGCGCCAGGCGCGCAGGGTCGGCAGGTTCAGCACGTTGAGCAGGAAGAAGAAACCGCCGCCGCGGGTGTGGAAATCGTGCTCCGCGGCGGGCGGAAAGGTCGCGGGCGAAGCCGCGACGGAGGAGACGGGAGGGGACGTGGG
>NZ_WTVQ01000083.1 GCF_012910955.1 Aromatoleum diolicum | reverse complement strand
GAGTTGACGTAAAAAAGCCGCTGATCCTGTAGAGGAAGAGCGGCTTTTTTGGCATAGGTAGTCTGACGATGACCTACTTTCGCACCCACGAAGGGCACTATCATCGGCGCGGTCCTGTTTCACGGTCCTGTTCGGGATGGGAAGGGGTGGTACCAAGACGCTATGGTCGTCAGACTGTAAAGGGTCACAAAGTGGGGAAGTAAAGTGTTTTTGGAGTTTGGTGTGATGCGTTTTTTTCGTGTGTTGTCTGGTGTTGGATCCAGGGTTATAGGATCAAGCCTCACGGGCAATTAGTATCGGTTAGCTTAACGCATTACTGCGCTTCCACACCCGACCTATCAACGTTGTAGTCTTCAACGACCCTTCAGGGGGCTCGAGGCCCCGGGGAAGTCTCATCTTGAGGCGAGTTTCCCGCTTAGATGCTTTCAGCGGTTATCTCTTCCGCACTTAGCTACCCGGCGATGCGACTGGCGTCACAACCGGTACACCAGAGGTGCGTCCACTCCGGTCCTCTCGTACTAGGAGCAGGTCCTCTCAAACTTCCAGCGCCCACGGCAGATAGGGACCAAACTGTCTCACGACGTTTTAAACCCAGCTCACGTACCACTTTAAATGGCGAACAGCCATACCCTTGGGACCGGCTACAGCCCCAGGATGTGATGAGCCGACATCGAGGTGCCAAACTCCGCCGTCGATGTGAACTCTTGGGCGGAATCAGCCTGTTATCCCCAGAGTACCTTTTATCCGTTGAGCGATGGCCCTTCCATACAGAACCACCGGATCACTATGACCTGCTTTCGCACCTGCTCGACTTGTCGGTCTCGCAGTCAAGCCGCCTTTTGCCATTGCACTATCAACACGATGTCCGACCGTGTCTAGGCGACCTTCGTACTCCTCCGTTACCTTTTGGGAGGAGACCGCCCCAGTCAAACTGCCTGCCATGCACGGTCCCCGACCCGGATTCACGGGCCAAGGTTAGAACCTCAACGACACCAGGGTGGTATTTCAAGGTTGGCTCCACGAGCACTAGCGTGCCCGCTTCAAAGCCTCCCACCTATCCTACACAAGTCCCGTCAAAGTCCAATGCAAAGCTACAGTAAAGGTTCATGGGGTCTTTCCGTCTTGCCGCGGGGAGATTGCATCTTCACAAACATTTCAACTTCGCTGAGTCTCAGGAGGAGACAGTGTGGCCATCGTTACGCCATTCGTGCAGGTCGGAACTTACCCGACAAGGAATTTCGCTACCTTAGGACCGTTATAGTTACGGCCGCCGTTTACCGGGGCTTCGATCAAGAGCTTGCACCCCATCACTTAACCTTCCGGCACCGGGCAGGCGTCACACCCTATACGTCCACTTTCGTGTTTGCAGAGTGCTGTGTTTTTAATAAACAGTCGCAGCCACCGATTCTCTGCGGCCCCTTCGCCCTTCGGATGTACTCCTACAAGCTAATGGGGCATACCTTCTCCCGAAGTTACGGTATCAATTTGCCGAGTTCCTTCTCCTGAGTTCTCTCAAGCGCCTTAGAATTTTCATCCTGCCCACCTGTGTCGGTTTGCGGTACGGTCGATCTTAGACTGAAGCTTAGAGGCTTTTCCTGGAAGCATGGTATCAATCACTTCGCGCTCAAAGAGCGCTCGTCGTCACGCCTCAGCTCAGCCCCGCGGATTTGCCTACGGGGCACGCCTACACGCTTAAACCGGGACGTCCAACACCCGGCTGACCTAACCTTCTCCGTCCCCCCATCGCATCTAAAATCGGTACGGGAATATTGACCCGTTTCCCATCGACTACGCATTTCTGCCTCGCCTTAGGGGCCGACTCACCCTGCGTCGATGAACGTTGCGCAGGAAACCTTGGGCTTTCGGCGAGGGTGCTTTTCACACCCTTTATCGCTACTCATGTCAGCATTCGCACTTCCGATACCTCCAGCATCCCTCTCGAGACACCTTCGCAGGCTTACGGAACGCTCCCCTACCATCTCTTACGAGATCCGCAGCTTCGGTTCATGGCTTGAGCCCCGTTACATCTTCCGCGCAGGACGACTCGACTAGTGAGCTATTACGCTTTCTTTAAAGGATGGCTGCTTCTAAGCCAACCTCCTAGCTGTCTGGGCCTTCCCACTTCGTTTCCCACTTAGCCATGTATTTGGGACCTTAGCTGGCGGTCTGGGTTGTTTCCCTCTTGTCCCAGGACGTTAGCACCCCAGGACTGTCTGCCGTATATCACTTTGCGGTATTCGGAGTTTGCTATCGCGGGGTAGATCGCAGTGACCCCCCCAACGATTACAGTGCTCTACCCCCGCAAGTGTCCGTACGACGCACTACCTAAATAGTTTTCGGGGAGAACCAGCTATTTCCGGATTTGTTTAGCCTTTCACCCCTATCCACAGCTCATCCCCTAATTTTTCAACATTAGTGGGTTCGGACCTCCAGTACCTGTTACGGCACCTTCATCCTGGCCATGGATAGATCATCCGGTTTCGGGTCTACGCCCAGCAACTATGTCGCCCTTATCAGACTCGGTTTCCCTACGCCTCCCCTATTCGGTTAAGCTCGCTACTGAACGTAAGTCGCTGACCCATTATACAAAAGGTACGCAGTCACCCCACAAGGAGGCTCCCACTGTTTGTATGCATGCGGTTTCAGGATCTATTTCACTCCCCTCCCGGGGTTCTTTTCGCCTTTCCCTCACGGTACTGGTTCACTATCGGTCGATCACGAGTATTTAGCCTTGGAGGATGGTCCCCCCATCTTCAGACAGGATTTCTCGTGTCCCGCCCTACTTGTCGCACGCTCAGACCCGCCAACTACTTTTCGCATACGGGACTATCACCCTGTATCGTCGGACTTTCCAGACCGTTCTGCTAAGTAAATGGTTTAGTCGTGCAGGCTCATCCCCGTTCGCTCGCCACTACTTGGGGAATCTCGGTTGATTTCTGTTCCTGCGGCTACTTAGATGTTTCAGTTCGCCGCGTTCGCCTCCACACGCCTATGTATTCAGCGCGGGATACTCCCGAAGGAGTGGGTTTCCCCATTCGGATATCGGGGGATCAAAGCTCCATTGCCAGCTCCCCCCCGCTTTTCGCAGGCTTGCACGTCCTTCATCGCCTGTGATCGCCAAGGCATCCACCACATGCACTTAGTCGCTTGATCCTATAACCATGGACCCTGTTGCCAGGGATACACCGTCATAGACAACTCACGCTTGTGCGCAGCCCCCTGCCGCTGGTTCAAAGCGCAGAGGACCGCATAAAATGCAATCACACCAACCCATGCAACAGCCCGCCTTTCGACACGCTGTCGCACACTTCACTTCTTCCACTTTGTTAAAGAACACGGCCTCAAATCCTGCCAAGACCTAAGCACTACAGAACCCCTTCGTTCCGCACTGCTTAGCCCTTCGACGTCTGACCACCCAACGCTTTCTGGTGGAGGATGACGGGATCGAACCGACGACCCCCTGCTTGCAAAGCAGGTGCTCTCCCAGCTGAGCTAATCCCCCCTCATTCGGTGGTGGGTCTGGTTGGGTTCGAACCAACGACCCCCGCCTTATCAAGACGGTGCTCTAACCAGCTGAGCTACAGACCCTCGTCATCTCGAGGCTCTTTGCCTGAACAACCGATAAGTTGTGGATACTTGATCACCCGCGACCTGTTCTCTTGAAAGGAGGTGATCCAGCCGCACCTTCCGATACGGCTACCTTGTTACGACTTCACCCCAGTCATGAATCTCACCGTGGTAAGCGCCCTCCCGAAGGTTAAGCTACCTACTTCTGGTGAAACCCACTCCCATGGTGTGACGGGCGGTGTGTACAAGACCCGGGAACGTATTCACCGCAGCATGCTGATCTGCGATTACTAGCGATTCCGACTTCACGTAGTCGAGTTGCAGACTACGATCCGGACTACGATCGGCTTTTTGGGATTGGCTCCACCTCGCGGCTTGGCAACCCTCTGTACCGACCATTGTATGACGTGTGAAGCCCTACCCATAAGGGCCATGAGGACTTGACGTCATCCCCACCTTCCTCCGGTTTGTCACCGGCAGTCTCGTTAAAGTGCCCAACTTAATGATGGCAATTAACGACAAGGGTTGCGCTCGTTGCGGGACTTAACCCAACATCTCACGACACGAGCTGACGACAGCCATGCAGCACCTGTGTCCTGGCTCCCGAAGGCACTCCCTGATCTCTCAAGGATTCCAGGCATGTCAAGGGTAGGTAAGGTTTTTCGCGTTGCATCGAATTAATCCACATCATCCACCGCTTGTGCGGGTCCCCGTCAATTCCTTTGAGTTTTAACCTTGCGGCCGTACTCCCCAGGCGGTCAACTTCACGCGTTAGCTGCGTTACTCAGAAAGTTACCTCTCCGAACAACTAGTTGACATCGTTTAGGGCGTGGACTACCAGGGTATCTAATCCTGTTTGCTCCCCACGCTTTCGTGCATGAGCGTCAGTATCGGCCCAGGGGGCTGCCTTCGCCATCGGTGTTCCTCCACATATCTACGCATTTCACTGCTACACGTGGAATTCCACCCCCCTCTGCCGTACTCTAGCCGTGCAGTCACAAGCGCAGTTCCCAGGTTAAGCCCGGGGATTTCACACCTGTCTTACACAACCGCCTGCGCACGCTTTACGCCCAGTAATTCCGATTAACGCTCGCACCCTACGTATTACCGCGGCTGCTGGCACGTAGTTAGCCGGTGCTTCTTCTGACAGTACCGTCATCCACCCCTCGTATTAGAAGAGGCGATTTCTTTCCGTCTGAAAGAGCTTTACAACCCGAAGGCCTTCTTCACTCACGCGGCATGGCTGGATCAGGCTTGCGCCCATTGTCCAAAATTCCCCACTGCTGCCTCCCGTAGGAGTCTGGGCCGTGTCTCAGTCCCAGTGTGGCGGATCATCCTCTCAGACCCGCTACGGATCGTCGCCTTGGTAGGCCTTTACCCCACCAACTAGCTAATCCGACATCAGCCGCTCCAATCACGCGAGGCCTTGCGGTCCCCCGCTTTCCCCCTCAGGGCGTATGCGGTATTAGCTACGCTTTCGCGTAGTTATCCCCCATGACTGGGTACGTTCCGATGCATTACTCACCCGTTCGCCACTCGCCGGCAGGCCGAAGCCCCCGCTGCCGTTCGACTTGCATGTGTAAAGCATGCCGCCAGCGTTCAATCTGAGCCAGGATCAAACTCTTAAGTTCAATCCATACAAAGTACTCAAAATCATTACTGACATGAGCACCTAATCATTGCGAAACTAAAACCGCCGAAGCGGCTCTCGGTCGCAGCAACCAAGCACCCACACTTATCGATTGTTCAATTTTTTAAAGAACCGCTGCCGAAGCAGCGAGAAAGAGATTCTGACAAACTTCACTACCCCTGTCAAGCTTCACCCGCACTTATTTGAAACTCGTTTCAAATACCGGCAAAACCTTTTCCCCTCTTCCCGACCCCCCGCTTCACCCGCCTAACCACCGCCAGTGCCGCGAAGAGGGGCGAATTATAGACACCCAAAATATACTGTCAAGCTCCCAAAA
>NZ_WTVQ01000082.1 GCF_012910955.1 Aromatoleum diolicum | reverse complement strand
CGGTGATCCTGACGCAGACCGCGACCCGGCGGGAGGGCGGTGGCTACATCATCCGCCGCGGCTATTACCCGCACATCGGCTTCTTCTACCGCCGCAGCATCCACGAGAAGGAACTTGAACAGGCGCCTACCGCGTACGACCGACAGTGCCGCAAGCCTCACGCAGCCAATGCGCCCGTCGAGTTCATCTGGAGCGATAACCTGCGGCGTGACATCGCTGCCGCCCGGCAGGCCGATGCCGAACGCGTCGCGACGGTTTGATAAGGAAGCCCCTCGCGGAGCTCCTCGTGATTACGCGGACACTGCTCCCTGGTGACGGTCTCGATCGCACAAAGGCGTGCCGGACGATGCAGACGCTTGTCGTCGCCGGCCACAATGTGGCGGTCGCGGTTTGACGGCGCGGCGACGCTTCAGCGCCGCTTGTAGCCGGTGACCATCGCGCGCACCAGGTTCTCGCGGTGGCGGACGCTCTCGAAGATCGCGGCCGCGACATGCAGCGCGACCGCAGACAGGGTCAGATTGACCGCTCCCGCGTGCAGTTCCTCGAGCGCCTCGCTGCCCCAGCCCCAGTCGGTGGTCATCAGCCAGCCGGTGGCGCCGATCACGCCGACCATCGCCAGCAGGAACAGGATCATCACCGCCGCCGCCGGATTGTGACCGAGGTGGCGCGGCTCCTGCCCACGCAGCAGGCGACCGACGTAGTCGCGCAGCACCGCAGGGCGCGGCACGAAATCGGCGAAGCGCGCGTGGCGACTGCCGACGAAGCCCCACACGAGGCGAAACGCCACCAGCGCGAGCGCCGCATAGCCGGCCCACAAGTGTGGCGCCTCGGCGTCATCGGACGTCAGGTAGGCGGTGGCGAACATCGCCACCAGCCCCCAGTGGAACACCCGCACGGGGATGTCCCAGACCCTGATTCTGTCGGCTGTCATGGCGATGTCCTCCGATGCCGGCGCTCAGCCCTGCTTGGCCTTGACGACCGAGCCGTCGACCGGGTGGAAATACACCTCGGCCTTCTGGCCGTTCTTGTTCTTGCCGTAGATCTCGTAGCAGTTGCCGGCCGTGACCTTGAATTTCTCGATCGTGTAACCGTCTGCGGCAATCTTCTGCTTCATCGCTTCTTCGGTCAGCCAGCCGGTCTTGGGCGTATCGGTGCATTGCGGCCCGGCGAACGCAGCGGTGCCGAGGCTAAGGGTGGTGGCGGCGAGGACGAGATGACGAATTTTCATGCTTTATCTCCGGTGAAAGTCGGTATGCATGTCGATATGACATGCCGCACATTGTGGAAGCCCGCATGTGAAGTTCGCGTGAAGGGAATCTCAAGATTCCGTGCCGCCGGAGTTACAAATCTTGTCGCCGCAACATTAATCGCCCGGCATTGCGGCGCAGCGAACTTGCCGACGCCTCACCCAGGGGCTAAGGTTTTTTTGAGGGGTTCGCCGAATTCCCGCAACAGGACCTTGCACCATGAGCACCACCCTTCGCGCGCTTCAAGCCGACATCACGACGCTCCAGGTCGATGCCATCGTCAACGCCGCAAATTCCTCGCTGCTGGGCGGGGGTGGCGTTGATGGTGCGATCCATCGTGCCGCGGGGCCGGAACTGCTGCAGGAATGCCGCCAGCTCGGCGGCTGCCCGACCGGCGACGCGAAGCTAACGCGGGGCTATCGCCTGCCGGCACGCTGGGTGATCCATACCGTCGGTCCGGTGTGGCACGGCGGCACACGCGGGGAGCCGGCATTGCTCGCCTCGTGCTATCGCCGCTCGATCGAACTCGCGGCGGCGAACGGCGCGGCGACGATCGCGTTCCCGAGCATCAGCACCGGGGTGTATGGCTATCCGATCGAGGAGGCGGCAAAGGTGGCGGTCGCGGCCGTCCGGTCGACGGTGCAGGAATTCCCCACCGTGACGGACGTCATCTTCTGCTGCTTCTCTGCCGGCGATCTCGCGGTTTTCCAGCGCGTGCTCGGCGAAAGCACCTGAGCGGTCCCGGACACCCGAAGATCCCGATAGCGTCCGGCACCCCGTCTGGCGCGCCGGGACGGGAGGCTACTCACGCCCCTTCTTGTTGCGCTGCTCGACCGCATCCTTGAGCAGGGATACAAACGCGATCACGAAGGGGAGCGCGAGAAGAAAGGCAAAGCTTGTCGACAGCGTCGAGAACCAGAGCAGCACTTCGTCGAGCAAGCTCATGTTCGCCTCCCTCATAACACCTGGAACGCGATGATCGCAACCAGGGTCGGCGGTAGCGCCGAGAACAGCAATCCGACGGGATGAATCGCCTCGTCGGAGAAATGCCCGCGCAGAATCGCAAAGCCGGCCGGGTTCGGTGCATTGGCGATGATGGTGAGACCGCCGCCGGTGACGGCACCGGCGACCAGCGCGTATTTGAACTCGGGCGACAGCCCCTGAACCAGCGAGCCGAGGTAGGTCAGGGCGGCGTTATCCGTCACCGCGGTCAGCGCGGTGGCGCCGAAATACACGGTCGTCGCATCCATCCCGGTCAGCAAGGGTTGCAGCCACCACTGCTGCTGCCCGCCGAGCACCACCAGACCCGCCAGGAAAAACGCCACCAGCAGGCCTTCGCGCAGGATCAATCGGTCCTGGTACTGCTTGTAGGCCGTGGCAAAACCCAGGAAGAACAGCAGCAGCCCCATGAACACCGCGGGATGGTGGGCAAAGGCCACGACGCCGGCGAGAAACAGCACATGGATGACGACGGCGAACGACGGCACCCGTTCGGCAGTCGCCTTGCTGGTGGTGTCGAGGCGGGCCAGCTCCCGGCGGAACACCGAGGTGAGCACGAAGCCATTGAAGAACACCGCGATCGTCGCCTTCCAGCCGAAGGTGGCGATCATGAACCAGACGTCCCAGCCCCAGGTGCCGGCGACCATCAGCACCGGCGGCGCGGCGAACGGAGTCAACGTGCCGCCGATCGAGATATTCACGAACAGCGTGCCGATCGTCGCGTACTTGAGCCGGTTCGAGATGCCGTGCGCGAAGAACTTGTCCCGCAGGATCATCGCCGCGAGCGTCATCGCGGCGGGTTCGGTGATGAAGGAACCGAGCAGCGGCACCAGCGACATCGTCACGAAGAAGAACGCGACGTTCCGGTGCACGGGGATGAAACTCGCCAGCTGGCGCACGCACCACAGCGCAAACCGGAGAATCGGGCGGCTGCCGGCGATCACCATGATCGCGAAAACGAACATCGGTTCGGTGAAGTTGCGGCTGTCGAGGTACGCAATGGCGTCAGCCTGGCCGATCAGCACGGCCATCACGACGATGAGGACCATCGCCCACAGGCCGAACACCACCTCGATCTCGCCAATGAGATGAAACACGCCCGCATGCTCGGGGTGGCGATGCGCGAGCTGCTCGAAGAATTTGGTCGAGAAGGTATGAATGATTGCGAGCGCGAACAGGCCAGCGGCAATCCACTGCACAGCAGTCTCTCCAGTCATCAGCGATGTGCTCCGTGTTTGGGTGATGTTCGAGGTAGAGCTGCAGGCCGCGGCGCGTGCGCCGGATGAAGAGCGGTCCGGCGACGATGGCGAGCAGCGGGACGGCGACGAGAAAATTGGCGAGAAATACTTCGATCCGCTGCGAAATTCCGTCCGGGGCGACATAGCGCGTTACCCCGGCGGTCAGCAGCAGCCCGAATGCGATCCCGGCCAGTTCGATGCCGTCAAAATCGGTGCCGCGTGCTTCTTCAAGCGCGGCGTCGCGTTCGCGCTCCGGGATGCGGTGCAGCTCCGGATAGATCAGGAGCTTGAAATTCGGCATGCGGGCTAATCTCCTTGCGGCGGAGATTAACGAGTCCGCGACATGCTGAAAATTGGGCGTGTGGCGTACGCGGATTCGCTTATCGGCGCGCTAGGATTCGCGGCACGCCGCGATCAGGCCGGCGAGCGATTCGGCTTCCATCTTCTGCATCACCCGGCCACGGTGCACCTGCGCGGTGCGGTGGCTGATGCCGAGACGCGCGGCGATCTCGTGATTCGACAAGCCCTGGATCATCAAATCACAGACTTCTCGCTCACGCTCCGTCAGCAGGGCGAGCTTGCCCGCCATTGTCTGCCCGTGCAGGTCGGCGAGCAGCCGCTGCCGCTCGCACGCGAAAGCCTGCTCGATCGCGGCGATCAGATCCTGATCGTCAAAGGGCTTTTCGAGGAAATCGATGGCCGCCTGGCGGAACGCCTGCCGGGCGCACGCGGCATCCCCGTGGGCGGTCATGATCACGAAAGGCAGCGCCATGCCCCTTTCGCCGGCGAGGCGCTGCAGTTCGAGCCCGGACACGCCCGGCATGCGGATGTCCGTGACGACGCATCCCGCCCACGCCCGACCGCCCTTCGCGGCGGCCATCAGGAAGGCCTCGGCGCTGTCGAACATCCGCGTCTTGTAGCCCTTGATGCCGAGCAGCAGTGACAGGGAATCACGCACCGCCGGATCGTCGTCGATCAGGAATACGCACAGTCGCTCGTCAATCGGGTTCATGGGCAGACGGTTTCAGGCAGGGCAAGGTGAAATGGACTCGGCCGCCGGGGCCGGCCTCCGCGATCAGTTCTCCGCCGTGCGATTCGATGATGGCGCGGCTCACCGACAGACCAACACCCATGCCATTGGCCTTGTCGGTAACAAAGGGCTCGAACAGCGTCAGCAGGCGGTCAGGCGCGATCCCCGGGCCATTGTCCTTGACATCGACGCGCAGAAAACCGTTCTCCTCGCGCAGACAGACGGCGATCGTGCCATCGCGAACGTCGCACAGGGCGTCGATCGCATTCTGCAGCAGATTGCGCAGCACGAGCTCGAGCTGAACCCGGTCCGCGTGCGCCCGCAACGGCGCAGTCGGGACGTTGAAGTCGAAACGCAGCGTGCTGAATTGCGCCCGGGAACCGGCGACCATGTCGGCGACGATCGCGCCGACCTCGACGCATTCGCGCCCCTCGACACCGCCCTTGAACAGATCACGCAAGCGCCGGATGACATCGCCGGCACGGCGTGCCTCGGACGAGATCTTGTCGAGCGTCGGCAGCAGGCTGTCCTGCATCTCGGCGGAAGGCGACCGCGCGATCAGCTGGCACGCGCGGGCATAGTTGTTCAGCGCGGTCAGCGGCTGGTTCAGCTCGTGCGTGATCGCGGCCGCCATTTCCCCCGCGGCGGCGAGTTTGAGGGTGCGGCGCAGATCGTCCGAGACACGCTGCCGCTCGTCGACCGTCACGGCGACGAAGAAACCGGTCATCGCCAGCGCCAGCAGCAAGCCCTGCAGCTCGAACACGCTCAGCGAGCTGAACCCGGATGCTTCCATCGCAATGATGACGCCGACCTGCAACAGGATCATCGCCGGCGCCGTGCCGGCCATGCCGTGGCGCGCGGCGATCCAGATCAGCGGCAGGAACAGCACGTAGAAATACTTGAACTGCGCGTCGCCGGACACGGTAAAGACGACCCACTGGCTCACCAGGATCGCTGCGATCTGCAACACCATTTCGCGGTTGCGGAGCAACGTGAAAATCTGCGCGCGCCGCACCCCGTCGAGCATCATCAGCAGCAGCGGCAGGAAAACCACGATGCCGACCGTATCGCCGATCCAGAAGCGCAGCCACGCCTCCAGCATCCCGGCAGTCTCTCCGCGGATGACGGCGAGCGCCGCGACGTAGACGGCACCGATGATGAAGCTGCCCCCTGCCACCACCCACAACAGGCGCAGCACGTCGCCGCGGCGGCGCAGCGAGATGGCAATCCGCAGCCTGCCCCGCAGCGTTGCCGCAATGGCCGTATATCCGGCCGACAGGACACTCGCGACCATCAGTGCCGCGGCCAGCGAGCGCTGTGAATCGCGGATGGTGAGTTCCGCAATCACCAATGTCAGGAAAACCACCCAAATCCTGCGCCACCCCAGGACCATCAGGAAGGCAATGGCCAGGCTCGGTTGCGGGTTCCACGGTGTGACATTGAAGCCCGGCATCGGGTGGAGGAAGCTCGCGCGGTCGAGCAGCAGATAGGCCAAGCCGAACAAGGCCGCGACGGCCCACTGGTGCCGGATAGAGCGCGTGAGCTGTCGGGATGGGCCTGCGGGGTTGAACAGCGAATGCAGCATCGGGGGAGTGGAGATTTCAGGCGAACTCAATCTACCACGAGACAGTCTGGCGAGCGGCTTTGCCGGCCACCGGGATAACCGTCGATACGGCGCGCGGTGGGGTGGCGGCAACCGGGCGGGCATGAGCGCCCGCCCGGCCCGGGTGATGTGCCTTTACTTGGCCAGCTTGTCCTGATGCTTGCCCCCCAGGCCGAGATAGGCCTCGATGACGCGCGGATCGTCGGCGAGCTGCTTGGCCGGCCCTTCCATCGCGATCTCGCCGGTCTCGAGCACGTAGGCGTAGTCG
>NZ_WTVQ01000081.1 GCF_012910955.1 Aromatoleum diolicum | reverse complement strand
CGACTACGCCTACGTGCTCGAGACCGGCGAGATCGCGATGGAAGGGCCGGCCAAGCAGCTCGCCGACGATCCGCGCGTCATCGAGGCCTATCTCGGCCTGGGGGGCAAGCATCAGGACAAGCTGGCCGCCTGATTCACCTTTCGCTTCAGCCCGCCTGTGCCGGACGACGCAGGCGGGGCAGGGCTGTGCCCATCGTCCGCTCACAACTATATCGGGACACATAGGAGGAGGCATGAAGGGGTATCGAATTGCAGCGGGATGTGCCGCGCTTGTTACGGTCGCCGGACCGGCGTTCGCGCAGTCGAACGTCACGATTTACGGCGCGATGGACATGTTCGTCGGTTACGCGAAGGGAGAACACAAGGATCTCACGGTCCTCGACAGCGGCGGACTGGAACCGAGTCGCATCGGATTTCACGGCACCGAGGATCTTGGCAACGGATTGAAGGCCCTGTTCCGTCTCGAGAGCGGCATCGCGGTGGATACCGGAGGTACGGTTCCACCCGGTGTGCTGTTCAGCCGGCAGTCGTTTGTCGGTCTGCAGGGAGGATTTGGTACGGTTACCGCCGGGCGTCAACATTCCCCCGGCTACTGGATGTCCCTGTTGCGCTACGACGCGCTGATGGGAGGGCCGTTCTCGCCGGTGACGGCGCTCGCGGCACAGGGCGGGATGAGCATCGTTTCGACCGGTCCGGGGCGGGCGAACAATTCCGTCAACTACAACTCCCCCAACTGGGGCGGATTCACGCTCAGCGCGATGTATGGACTGGGGCAGGAAAGCACGATCAACCGCAATGCCGGGCAGTTCGCTGGAGCAAGTCTCAATTACGCAAATGGCCCCTTGTCCGTCGGCTATGTGTTTCACCGCCTGGACACGAGCACGGTGGCAGCGCCCATCGTCGACCGGCAGCAACGCGAACACATGATCGGTGCTTCATATGACTTCAGTGTGCTGAAACTGATCGCCAGCTATCAGACGCTGGATGGCGAGGTGTCGGCCGACGGCAAACTCTGGAATGTAGGCGTCCGCATTCCGGTTGGCGCTGCCGGAAATGTCCAGATCGGCTATGCAGCTTACGATTCCGATGCGCGTCAATCGGACTCACGCTCCTATGCACTCGGTTACAGCCACAACCTGTCCAAACGTACTGCGCTGTATGCGCGGGTGATCCGCGCCGACAACGACGACGCGGTTGCTCGCAGTGTGTTCAACGGCCTTGCGGTGCCCGGTGGCACGACGACGCTGGTCGGAACCGGTATCCGGCACTCTTTCTGAGATTTTGCCTCGGACCGTCGCGGCGAACGCTAGCGACGCGACGGCCCACGTATTTTCGCTAACAAACTACTTGAACAAGTGTTTGACAAGTGACCTTTGCCTCTGCTAACTTGAACACCATGCCGAGGCACCACAATACCGGCAAGTCACAGAGCGGCCAGACCCGCCAAAAACGTCCAGACCCGATCCTCGTCGGGCGTCAATCACCAAAGGAGTGAGATGAACATGCAAGTCAAGAAACTCGCAGTGCTGTGCTCGATCGCGGCCGTGTCGCACGTCCAGCCGGCCTTGGCGGACATCACGATTGGCGTTTCCTTGTCGGCGACCGGTCCGGGGGCCTCGCTCGGGATTCCGGAAAAGAACGTCTTTGCGCTGTTGCCGACGCAAATCGCAGGCGAAAAGGTGAACTACATCGTGCTCGACGACGCGACCGATCCGTCGGTTGCGACGAAGAATGCGCGCAAGCTGGTCACCGAGGACAAGGTGGATGTGCTGATCGGTTCCTCGACGACGCCGGCGACCGTTGCCATCGCCGAGGTGGCCAACGAGAGTGCCACCCCGCAGGTTGCGATCAGCCCGGTGTCGCTGTCGGCGGACCGCGACAAATGGGTGTTCCGCACACCGCAGCAGAACAGCGTCATGGCCAGCGCGCTCGTCGGGCACATGAAGAAGACTGGCGTGAAGACGCTCGGCTTCATCGGCTTCTCCGACGCGTACGGCGAGGACTGGCTCGGGGCGGTGACGTCGCGCGCCGAAGCGGCTGGCATCAAGCTCGGGCCCATCGAGCGTTATGCGCGAGCCGACACCTCGGTCAGCGGCCAGGTGCTGAAGCTCGTTTCCGTTCGCCCCGACGCGGTGCTGATCGTCGGCTCCGGCAGCCCGGCGGCGCTGCCGCAGACGACGCTGATCGAGCGCGGCTACAAGGGCCAGATCTACCAGACCCACGCGGCGGCGAACCAGGCCTTTCTGAAGGTCGCCGGCAAGTCCGCCGAAGGCGCGATCATGCCGGTGGGGCCGGTCGTGGTCGTCGATCAGGTCGCGGATTCGCATCCGTCGAAAGCGGTCGGGCGCGAGCTGGTGACGAAATACGAAGCGCAGTACGGCGCCGGGTCGTTCTCGTCGTTCGCCGGTCACGCATTCGACGCGTATCGCATCGTCGAGCAGGCAATTCCGGTGGCGCTGAAGACCGCGAAGCCGGGTACCCCGCAGTTCCGTGCGGCGTTGCGCGATGCAATCGAGTCGAACAAGGAAGTCGTTGCGAGCCACGGCGTGTACAACATGAGCGCAAGCGACCATTTCGGCCTCGACGAACGCTCGCACGTGCTCGTGAAGATCGACAGCGGCGCGTACAAAATGATCGGCAAGTGATCGGCGGACGGGGAATCCCATGAGCACTGAGATACCTGAGATCGACGCGATGTTCGCCCGGCCGGTCGTCGACATCGAAACCCGGCCGGATGGCAGCCGCATCCTGCGTTCCGGGATTCCTCTTCCGGACACCTACGCGCGCTGCGTCGGCGAGTGGCTGGAATTGTGGGCGCGCGAGGCGCCGCAGCGGATCTTCCTCGCCGAACGCAATGCCGCGGGCGAGTGGGACACGCTCACTTACGGCGAGGCGAGGCGCCGCGTGGTGGCGATTGCGACCTGGCTGTCAGGGCAGGATCTGTCGGCCGAGCGGCCGGTGGTGATCCTGTCCGATAACTCGATCGAGCACGCGCTGCTGATGCTCGCAGCGATGCACATCGGCGTGCCCTCGTGCGCGATTTCGACCGGCAACTCGCTGATGTCGAAGGATTTCGCGAAGCTGAAGGGCAATATCGAACTGATGCGTCCGGGCGTGATCTATGCCGACCCCGTCGGGCGCTTCGCCGCTGCGATCGATGCGATCCGTCCGCTGCACGACGGCGTCGTGCTCGCCGGCGGACACAGCGAGCCGATGCCGGGCTGCGTGCCGTTTGCGGAAATCGAGGCGAACAGCGACGAAGCGGCGGTGATGGCTGCGTTCGCGCGCATCACCCCGGATACGATCGGCAAGTTCCTGTTCACGTCGGGCTCGGTCGGCACGCCGAAGGCGGTCATCAATACGCAGCGCATGCTGTGTTCGAGCCAGCTCGCCAAGGAACTGGTGTGGCCCTTCCTGCACAATGAGCCGCCGGTGCTGATGGAATGGCTGCCGTGGAGTCACACTTTCGGCAGCAATCACGACTTCAACATGGTGCTGCGCTGGGGTGGCAGCCTGTATATCGACGACGGCAAGCCGACGCCGGCGCTGCTTGGGAAAACCCTGCGCAACCTGAAGGACGTGTCGCCGACGATTTATTTCAGCGTGCCCCGCGCCTATGACATGCTGGTGCCGGAGTTGCGCCGTGACAAGGCGCTGCGGGAGTGCTTTTTCAAGCGCCTGAAACTGATCTTCTACGCGGGTGCTGCGTTGCCGCAGCACTTGTGGGCGGAACTGGAAAACCTCTCCGAAGAGACGACCGGGCGCCGCGTCACGATGGTGTCGTCCTGGGGTTCGACCGAAACCGCGCCGCTCGCGACTGACTGCCATTTCCAGGCGGTACGTTCGGGCGTCATCGGCGTGCCGGTGCCGGGCACCGAACTCAAGCTGGTGAGCTCGGCCGACAAGCTCGAAGTGCGGGTGAGGGGGCCGAACGTGTTCCCCGGCTACTGGAAACAACCCGAACTGACCGCCAAATCCTTCGACGAGGAAGGTTTCTACCTGATCGGCGACGCGGTCGAATTTGTCGATCCCGCTCGCCCGGAACAGGGCTTGCTGTTCGACGGCCGCGTTGGCGAGGATTTCAAGCTGCTGACGGGCACCTGGGTGCATGTCGGGTCGCTGCGCGTGAAGGGTATCGATGCATTGAAGCCGGTTGCGCAGGACATCGTCGTCACCGGTCACGACCGCGACGAAATCGGCTTCCTGGTGTTTCCGAACATTCCCGAATGCCGCTCGCTATGCACGGGGCTGCCCGCCGACGCGCCGGTCGAACAGGTGCTGTCGAATCCGGCGGTGCTGGCGCGCGTGCGACTGGGTATGGCCGCGATGGTGCAGGGCGGCGGCGGATCGTCGACGGTGCCGGCGCGGGCCTTGCTGATGGCCGAACCGCCATCGGTGGAAGCCGGCGAAATCACCGACAAGGGCTACATCAACCAGCGCGCGGTACTGACACGACGCAAGGATCTTGTCGAATACCTGTACGCCGAGATGCCGGACAAGAGTGTCGTCACCGTATAACCGGATGCCGCCGACGGAGGGCGGCACGAAAACGATAAAGGATCGTCGCGATGAGCGAACAACTGGTAAGAACCTCGTACAAGGACCACATCTACACGGTCACGCTGGCCCGGCCGGCCAAGCGCAACGCGATCAGCGACCGCCTGCTGAGCGCGATCGAGGAGGCCTTCATCGCGATGCCCGAAGATGCGCGCGTGATCGTGCTGGCCGGCGACGGCGAGCACTTCTGCGCCGGCCTGGACTTGTCCGAGCATCAGCATCGCGAACCCTTCGGCGTAATGAAGCATTCGCAGAGCTGGCACCGCGTGTTCAATCGCATCCAGAACAGCGGCATCCCCGTTGTCGCCGCGCTGTATGGCGCGGTGATCGGCGGCGGGCTGGAACTGGCGACCGCAACCCACGTGCGTATCGCCGAGCCGAGCACGATCTACCAGTTGCCGGAAGGTCGTCACGGCATCTTCGTCGGCGGCGGCGCATCGGTGCGCGTTGCGAAGATCATCGGGCCGGGGCGCATGTGCGAAATGATGCTGACCGGTCGCATCCTTGATGCCGACGAAGGCCAGCGCCTGGGGCTGTCGCACTACCTCGTTGGCCACGGCGAGGCACTCGCGAAGGCGCAGGAACTCGCGCGCCGCATCGCCGAAAACGCGCCGATGGCGAACTGGGCAATGGTCACCGCGATCAGCCGCATCGACAACATGGCGACCGACGACGGCTTCTATGTCGAATCGCTCACCGCTGCGCTGACACAGACCAGTCCGGAAGTCGCCGAGCGCATCGGCCACTTCCTCAACCGCAAAGGGCAGGGGCCGCAACGATGAATACGAAGACCAATCCTTACGCCGCGTCGGAAGCCGCGGCTCATGCCGGCGCATACAACGACATCTGGCTCGTCACCGGCCAGCGCACCCCCTTCGCCGATTACAACGGCGTGCTGCGCGATGTGTCGCCGACCGATCTTGGCATCTTCGCGGCGCGCGCGCTGTTCGAGAAAAGTGACATCCCGGCGGGCGAAATCGACGCCATCGTCGCCGGCAACATGGCGCAGGCGAGCTTCGACGCCTATTTCCTGCCGCGCCACATCGGTCTGTATTCCGGCGTGAATCCGGCCGTGCCGGCGCTGCTGGTGCAGCGCCTGTGCGGCACCGGCTTCGAGACCATCATCGCCGCGGCCGACCAGATCACGCTGGGCAAGGCCAAGGTCGCGCTGTGTGTGGGCACCGAATCGATGTCGCGCAACCCGATCGCCGCCTACACGCACCGCGCGGGTTTTCGTATGGGCCAGCTCGATTTCCGCGACTTCCTGTGGGAAGCGACCAAGGACACCGCGCCGGGTGCGAGCATGGGCGACACTGCCGAGAACCTCGCCAAGCGCTACGGCATCTCGCGCGAGGAGGTCGACCGCTTCGCCGCGCAGAGCTTTGCGCGGGCCTGTGCCGCGTGGGAAGCCGGCTATTTCGCCGGCGAGGTGACGCCGGTGGTCAATGCGAAATGGGAGCTCGATGGCTACAACGCCCGTGCGCTGAAGCTCGCCGACCGCGCCGAAAGCTGCGAGCGCGACGGCCACGTGCGGCCGACTTCATACGAGGCGCTGCAGAAGCTGAAACCCGCGTTCGGCGGGGTGCAGACCGGCGGCAACAGCTCGGCGATCGTCGATGGCGCCGCCGCGGTGATCGTTGCGCACGGCGACTGGGTGCGCGCGCATGGCGTGAAACCGCTGGCGCGCATCGTCGCCGGCGCGTCGGTGGCGGTGCCGCCGGAAATCATGGGCATCGGCCCGGCTCCGGCGATCCGCGCGGCCGTCGCGAAAGCCGGTTTGACGGTGGGCGACCTCGGTCGCGTCGAGATCAACGAAGCCTTCGGTGCGCAGTACCTCGCATGCGAGCGCGAGCTGGGGCTGGATCGCGACAAGAGCAACGTGCATGGCGGCGCGATCGCGATCGGCCATCCGCTGGGCGCGTCGGGTGTGCGCCTGACGACGACCGTCGCGCGCGAACTGCAGGAAGCCGGGCTGCAATACGGCGTGTCCTCGGCCTGCGCGGGCGGCGGGCAGGGCGTGGCGATCATTGTCGAAAACGCCCTTTGAGGTCGCACTTCCGTAGGAGCGGCTTCAGCCGCGAAGGGATTCCGCAGGGCGGTGTTCGCGGC
>NZ_WTVQ01000080.1 GCF_012910955.1 Aromatoleum diolicum | reverse complement strand
TGGTTGCCGCGACACTCGGCCACCATGCGTACGGCACGCTCACGGACTTCAGGGGAGAACTTCACAGACTTCTTCATGGCTCTATCTTCTCAAGAGTTAGAGCCTCCACCAAACTCGGGGCGATTCAACCACGTGGTACGCCGCAACACCGCTTTATCCGCCACGACAGCGTGCTGCGTTGATTCCAGGCTTCGCCACTTTAGTGCAGGCTCGCCGCCATACCCCGCCGAAACAGGTTCGTTATCCTACGGACCGACAGTTCGCTTCCGGTTACTCCCCACCCCGCCTCACGACTGCCTGGGTGAGAGAGCCAGCCAGGGCACCCGCTCAACCACTGTTCCCAAACGCGAGCGGCGGTCAATTGAGCGCCCACGGCGTACACTATCTGTTGGCCAAACATGTTGCCGTCGCTACTGTCGCCTGCCCATCGCTGAAGCATAAACGTGTGAGTCCACATGTGCTTCGGCACACGACGGCAATGAACCTCCTCCAAGAAGGTGCCGAGCAGTGCGTGATTGCGTTGTGGCTCGGTCATGAGTCGATCGAGACGACGCAGATCTACCTGGATGCCAACCTTGAATTGAAGCAACGCGTCCTGGACATGACCACGCCTCCCGAGGGCAAGCCAGGAAGGTATCGACCCGACGATCGACTGTTGGCCTTTCTGAAGAGTCTTTAGGCGTGCCAACTATGTCTCGCAGGAGTCGCTCTCCCCGTTGTCAGCAGCGGGCAGGCGCTGCAGCGGGACATAGTTCCGCGCGGGAGATAGTCGAGCCTATCGCCCGCTGGCAATAGGCTTGAAACAACCGCCCTGTACGCCCAGGTCGCCACCGACATCCTGCGCGAGGTCGTCAGCCCGTTGGAGAAGCCGAACTCCCCGTAGCGCCGCCATGGGACGGCCTGCCCTGGAGGTCGCCGACATCTTCCGCACCCATGGCCCGGCGTGGCGAGCAAGGCAGTCCGGCCACCTGAGCCCCGGTCAGCTCAAGGTCATGTCGGCCATCGAACAGTGCCGTACCGCGGCGCTGGGTGGACACGCATTGCGTTGCAATGCCTGCGGGCATGAGGAGATCAGCTACAACTCCTGCCGCAATCGGCATTGCCCGAAGTGCCAGGCGCGTGCCGCCCAGCGCTGGCTCGAGGCCCGACAAGCCGATCTGCTGCCCGTCGAGTATTACCACGTCGTCTTCACGCTGCCCGAACCGATCAGCGCCATCGCCTACACCAACAAGGCGGTGCTCTACCGGCTGCTGTTCGACATGGCGGCGGAAACGCTGACGACCATCGCCGCCGATCCGAAACACCTCGGCGCCCAGATCGGCGCCACTCTGGTGCTGCACACCTGGGGTTCGGCATTGACGCATCATCCCCACGTGCATGGCATCGTCCCCGGCGGTGGCATTTCTGCCGATGGGAAACGCTGGGTCGCTTGCCGGCGCGGGTTCTTCTTGCCGGTGCGCGTGCTGTCGCGCTTGTTCCGTCGGCGCTTCATCGAGGAACTCGAGAAGCGGTATCGCGCCGGCCAGCTGCAGTTCTTCGGCGAGCACGCGCCCCTGGCCGATGCCGGCGCCTTCGGCCGGTGGTTGGTGCCGCTGCGCAGGTGCGAGTGGGTGGTGTATGCCAAGCGTCCGTTCGCCGGTCCCGAGGCCGTATTGGCCTACCTCTCCCGCTACACCCACCGGGTGGCCATCTCCAACCGGCGATTGGTGGCGATGGATGAGAATGGCGTGTCCTTCCGCTGGAAGGACTACCGGGCCAAGGGGCGTACCCGCCACAAGACGATGACGCTCGCCGCCGACGAGTTCATGCGGCGCTTCCTGTTGCATGTGTTGCCAACGGGTTTCCACCGCATCCGTCACTACGGACTGCTGGCCAATGCCGGGCGACAGCAGAGTCTCGCCACGGCGCGTGCCTTGCTCGATGTGCCTCGACCCGAACCGGTCGACAACGAAAGCGCCGTAACGCCACCGCCGACCTTCGTCTGTCGCTGCTGCGGCGGCGCCATGCTGGTCGTCGAGATCATGATGCGTCGACAGCCGATTCGCGCACCGCCATGATGCACAGCTTGCAGCTCTTTCGTCACACGACCGCATTGGCACCCGAGTTCCCGGCGCCGGGAGCGGCCGGCTGTTGCTCGATGCCGTGTCGCCAGCATTCGCCGCTTCTGGCACGCCCGATCGTGGCGCCAATGACCGCCGTCGGTGCCGATCTGTGCCTTGCCGACGGTTCGATGCGTCAATCATCGGCCATCCTGGGAACACCGGCTGGCCTCAAATCCCCATAGGCCGCGCCCTACCCGAACCGCGCAGCAGCATTCCGCGGTTTCGTCCCTGGAGGTTTATTCAACGTCTGCCCGCAGGCGCTCTCCCGTCATCCAGCCTCGTCACGTGAAGGGCAGACGTCAAACAAACCTAAACCGGAACGGCCGCCCAGCCACACAGTGCTGTGCGGCAGATTTAAGTCGCTAAACAGACACTCGGACTTGACTACGAAAGCCGGCGCGATTCAAGGTGATGGAGTATGCACAGAACGACTTTGGCATCAACCTACAAAATGAGCCATCAAATCTTTACACTGTGCCCAACAAAACCCGGTGCTGACGATGCTCGAAAAAATAGAAGCCATCCTAGAACAAAAGCCTGGCCAAAAGGCCAAGGAGATCGCGACTCAGTTACGTAAGGACAAGACAGAGATCAATCGGCTTTTGTACGCAAATAAGGATTTTTTTGTACAGGATCTAGCAGAGTACACATGGGCACTTGTCGAATTACGCATTGAACTCGGAAGTACTTGCTGGCTCACTGCCGATCTATTTGAAAAAGCGTTGCTGGCCGTTGAGTCACCCCTTGATTCAGCAACTCGTCGTGTCAAATTTGTGGTGGGCGAGGACTGCAAGATTCTGCTTGAAGCGTTGGCCCTCCTGCTCGCTATCTGCAACCAGTTGGTAGATTCCGGCAAGTTGGTTTCAGTAGATTTCACGGCATCCAAGTCGACACTGACCTACCTAAACCGTATGGGTTTTATTGACCTACTGCGATCACAGGTGAAAGTTCTGCCAAACCGCCCCCGTGTTTCCGCAGCTCAGGCTTATGAGGGAAACAACGATGCGGTCGTTGAACTACGGGAAATCGACCATCTGCAGCCTGATGACAGCATTCCCGATCTCTTAGGAAAGAGCTTTGTAGCTTGCGCCGGAGATCAATACGACGTTGCAGTCCACACTGTCATATCCGAGCTCTTTGGTAACGTTCAGGAGCATTCGGGAGCTACATCAGCTGGGTTTGCAGGTCTTCAATACTACCCAAGAGGTAGGAGGCGTCACATACAAACCGTAATTTCTGACGGGGGGCATGGCATTGTTGGGACGCTCATGCCCATCTTGGAAACCAAATACCCAAAGCTAGCGAAGAACATCGCAAAGTCGAAGCTGGACTATCGAGTTGCGCTGCTGCAAGAAATATTTTCCAAAGGCGGGATCAGTCAGGTGAACGATTCAGGTAGAGGGCTAGGGCTGAAAGGCTCCGGCAGCTATGCTCAGAAGTACAACGCTCTTATTTCTGTACGTCAGGAAAATTTTGTTTTGAAGATTACGCACTTCGGCGAGTTGATCCAGTTTTCCCATTGTTTGAACTTGGCGAGAATTGCTGGCACCCACATCTGCTTCGATTTCCTCCTTGACTGAGCGGACATTTCTCGTTAAATTAATACGATGAACCAGAAATCGACCGTCATAGCGCTACGGGACTTCACGAAGAATGCCCGTCCTTTCGGCAACATTGAAGGGAAGGAAGTCTTCCGCAAGCTTCTGGATTTCGTGGAGCAAAATTCCAGTACTGAGGTATTCGGTATCTCACTAGCTGGAATCGAGGCCACAGACGCGTCGTTTCCACGCGAAAGCGTTATTTCGGTTGCCAAGCAGCTTCGTGGGGAGAAAGGCTTCTACCTTACTAACCTCTTCAACCGAGACCTGATCGATAACTGGAGCTATGCTGCGCGAGCGAAGGATCAGCCACTGGTGATCTGGAACAACAGCGAATTCGAGATTATCGGCCCGGAACTGAACAAATCTACACGAGACCTCGTTGAGTACGTTCTTGGCAAAGGAGCAGTACTGGCTTCCCAGGTGGCTAGCGACCTAGGACTCTCCGTCCCCAACGCCAGTACCCGACTGAAGAACCTCGTCTTGCAGGGCTTTATTCGACGCACCGAGGATGTCGCCGACTCAGGCGGAATCGAGTACAAGTACTCTGCCATAAAATAATCTCGTTAAACAGCTTGATTTATGCAGAACATTGCAGTTATACTGCAGTCGTTCCTGTTGAGCGTCAATCTGCAGCACGTTAAACAGGATCATTTAACCAGAGTTAATGGCATCACCCGGTATAGGAGACTTTCATGTCAGAACATCCAAAGAAATTGGTCACCATCATCGTCGAGGCCACTGCCCATGAGTGGCCGAAGGACGAAATCACGTACGCCGAGGTCGTCACCTTGGAGGACCCGAACTTCCCGCAGCACCCGGAACGCGTCTATTCGGTCACCTACGAGCGGGCGCACGGCAACAAAAACGGCGTGCTGTCCCCGGGCGGCTCGGTCAAGGTTAAGGATGGGATGGTGTTCTATGTTAAAGACACTGGCGAGTCGTAATCCGGACCTGCAGCGGCTTCTCGAAAAGGGCTATGCCCTAGCCGTCTATAGCAATCACCTGGTCGTACGGGACATTCCCTATCTCGATTCAGCAGGGCAATTGCAGTGGTCGGCCTTCGTGGGGAAGCTGGTCTTCGAGGATCAGACTAGCGTTCGCCCTGAGGATCACCAGATCTACTTTGCGGCGCCGCGCCCGTTTGGGCTCGACGGTCAGGTCGTTCGCGGCCTGGGCGGCGGGGAGGCGCAGCTCAACATGAGCGAACGTTGTCGGGATGTTATCGTTAGGCAGCGTTTTTCGCACAAGCTCAAGGAGGGCGGCCAGCCTCGCCCCTACGTCGATCACTTTGAAAAGATCGAGAGCTACGTCGCGATGGTCTGCGGCCCCGCGATGGCGCGGTTCGGGGTCAATCCCTATACCTTCCGTGATTGCGAAGAGGAAACGTCAAACTCGGTTTTCAAGCTGCGCGACACGATGACCAGCCGGGCGGAGATCTCGGATCTGGCCAGGTTGTTTGAAAACGACGTGATTGCCATCATCGGCTTGGGCGGAAGCGGCGGTTACGTGCTCGACTTTATGGTGAAGACGCCGGTTCGAGAAATTCGCGGGTTCGATCCGGACAGCTTCTTTGTGCATAACGCTTTTCGCTCACCAGGGCGCCTGGACGTGGAGGAAGGCGCCGAACTGCGGCAGTCCAAGGCCGAGGTTTACCGGAAACGCTACGAGAATTTTCGCCACGGGCTCACCATCAAACCGCTGTTCATTGACGAAATGTCGGCCGCTGAGCTCGACGGCGTCACCTTCGCATTCGTGTCGGTCGACAAAGGAAGTTCGCGCAAGCGCATCATCGACTTGCTGATCGCGAAGAACATTCCGTTCATCGACGTGGGGATGGGCTTGAAGCGACATGGCGGGCCGATCAGCGGAACAGTGCGAACGACCTACTTCCCCCACGATAGCGGTCACACCGTACGGAGCAAAGGCTATGTGCCGGAGACCGATCCGCCGGACGATGTCTACAAGAGCAATATCCAGATCGCCGAGCTCAACGCCCTGAATGCTGCGTTGGCTGTGCTTCGCTACAAGCAGATTCGTGGGTTCTACGCGGGGCCGCCACCCTTGAATCAATTGCTCTTGACGCTGGATAACCTTTCGCTGTTAGTCCCCGATGACGATTAATCGCATGCGGCTAGAACTCGTCGAGTTCATGCCTTCGACACTAGAGCCGGGTGTGCTTTACGTCTCGCAGAAATATCGGACGGCGGCGCATCTGTGTGCCTGCGGCTGCGGCGAGAAGATACGCACGCAGCTGGGCCCGTTGGGTTGGCAATTCACCAATGAGCGCCCAGGCCCCAGCCTCTATCCGTCGATCGGCAACTGGCAAAAGCCATGTCGCTCGCACTACTACATCAAAAGTGGCTTTGTGGTTTGGTCGCCTGCTTTTACGGAAGCCGAGGTGCTCTATGGGCGCCAGGCGGAGGTGCGGCATCGCGATACGTATTTCCGCGAGCAAAATTCTGGCTGGTGGGCACGACTGAAGCGTTTGTGGAATGCAGGTCGTTAGCCGAGATCCCGTACGCGGGTGGCGAGGTTGGCAATGGTCAACGTTGTTTCTCGCCGGCGGAGGGTCCATCCGTGTCGCGCATTGTCGCAGCGGCGTCGGTGAGTAGCCTCCGCGGCAGCCGGCTTCGCTGCCGCGGAGGCTACTCAAGCTCAACGTGAACCTCCGCTTTCCTAATCCGCCGACTTCAGCTTTGGGTCGGGTCCCGTCCCACTTCGTAGCGGACAGCAGTCGTTCGAGCGATCTTAACGGGTAAGGTCGGTTACCTGGCCTATACCGGCCGCTCCTCTGACTCAATGCCAACAGCCGCTCCGGCCGATCAGGAGCCAACCAGCATCTGCATACCAAGATGGCAAAGCGGCCAAAGCCATCCGTGCGGCCCCACTGCGATTAGTTCCGCATGACACGACTGACCTCGTTGCTGTAAATACACCCGAGCGCCGGCTTTGCAATCCGGCAAACGAGCCCCCTCGATGCCGCCCAGTCAAGCCGTGATCAGGCGCAGCACGGTAATTTCCGAAGGCGCCCCAACGCGTTTGGGCGGCCCCCAGTAGCCGGTGCCACGACTGGTATAGACCGAGGCCGTGTAAAAACGGTCGCCGATGCGCCGAGAATCGGTCGGCCCGGCGCGACGCTGCGGAAGCCAACGATTTCGAAGGCGACAAGTCAGCGCTGCTGAGCTTTAAAAAGGCCTTTTCAGGCC
>NZ_WTVQ01000007.1 GCF_012910955.1 Aromatoleum diolicum | reverse complement strand
TCGCCTCGTCCCACAGCTGCACGTGGCAGCTCGCACAGTCCGGCTTGGCGACGTTGGCGGCCTTCTGGTGCGCTTCCTTCGCATCGACGATGTCGGTATGACAGGCGACACAGTCCATGCCGGCGTGCACGCTCTTGGCGAACTTGTCCGGCGCGACGGCCGGCAGCGCTACCGCTTCGCCATCCTTGTCGGTGACCTCGATTTCGCGTTTGCCGGTCTCGTGACACTCCAGACAGGTCGCGTTGTCGAGGCCAGCAGACTTGTCTGCCATTTCGGGCGCCGCCATGGCGTCGCCCGGTGTACCACAGAACAAGCTCACGGCGACGGCGGCGAGACCGAGAATTCGTGCCGGGGAGCCGAGCAACCGCGCTCTCCAAGGCATCGACTCACGATATATATTTGTCATTTTTATGACGTCTCATAAAGAAAACAGGGCGACTTGCGTCGCCCTGTGACATCGGTCAATTACCGATCCGGCTTACTGGAATTTGTAGATGTAACGCATGCCGATGAAGTTGGCCGTCTGCTTCGGCTTGACCGAGACGCTGGTGCGATCGGTGGTCGTACCGTAGGTGAAGGCAGATCCGTTCGCAAAACTCCAGCTCCAGTCATCGGTCTTCCAGCGCTCGTGGATCAGGTCGAGCTGGACGTCCGCGTTCTTGCGAACCGCATAACGGGCGAACATCGAAAGACGCGTGAGCGTGTTTTCGATGTCCGGCAACCGCGCCGCGGTCACGCCGGCCGAAGTCGGGAAGGTTGCAGTACTAGGCGACGTGTCCTCGTCATACGAACTCTCCGTGCGGGTCCACTGCACGTCGACACCGATCTTCAGCTTGTCGCTCAACGCACCGCGCAGACCCAAGCCGACTGAGTCGCCCGTGTCTCTCAGGTCGGCATCCTTGACCATGTCGATATCGGCGAATTCATCCGAGCCCTGCGGCCAACGCCCTGCAAGCTGCTTGGCGCGGGTGACATCGTGCGACGCCCAGCCGGTGACTTGCCACTCGTCGGTCAGTGCATAGCGCGCATCCACCGACACCAGCGTCGCGCGGCCATCCTTCAGACCGAACGGACGACCATCCTCGCTCGCATAGTCGTCGTGCGAATCCTCGACGTTGAACTGCAGGCTAAAGGCTTCGACCGGTGCCCAGTCCAGCGACAACCGCCACTTGTTGCGCGTACGGTCGGCGATGTGCAGCGGATTGATCGTGTCGAAGATCTCCGGATCATGCGGCGACTCACGCGACGAGCCGTCCCGAGTGCTGTGCAGGAAGGCGATGGAGCCATTTACGGTGTCGGACATCGAACGCCGCAATTGCAGCCGGTAGGTGGTCTCGTCGATCTGCTCGTTGAAGGGCACGAAACGCTCGCTAACGAACTTCGGCGCCGAGCGGTCCTGCTGCTTGACGTCGATGCCGCCAATTACCTTGAAGCGCTGCGGCAGCAGGTAGGCTGCCTCGAACTTGCCGGTGTTGGTCGTATACGAGTGCGGCGTGTTATGCACCGTCGCCACCCTGGTCGTGTTGCTCCCCACCAAGCCCACGAGCGGCGTCTTGTCGTCGACATCGTAGTAGCGCAGGCTCCCGCTCAACGACAGCTTGCTGGTGGGTCTTGAGCTCAGCCCCAGCTCGACCAGCGAGGTCACAATTTCGCCGTCCAGACTGCGCGGCGAACCCACGAACGGCGCATTGACCCCACCCAGCAAAATACTCGGGATGGACTCGTCCTGGGTCGCAACGCTACGCGAGACCTTCAAGGTTCCGCGCGTCGAAGGCGTGAATGAATACCCCCCGTTCAGGAAGAACTGGTGAGCCTCGTTGTTGAGCGGCAGCGACAGCGGCGTCGGGTTGGGAGCACCCGTAGTGTTGGTCGTCACCCCCCTGACGGTCGCCAACACCAGGTCGTTGTGATTGCCATACCAGCTGCCCGCATAGCCGCCGGCCAGCTGCAGGCGCTCGCCCGTGTACTCCAGCGTCACGTCCAGTTGCCGCGTGGTGCTCTCGATCGGTTCGGCCAGGAAGAACGCCTGGCTGCCGAGACCCCAATGCCGGCTACCGTTCTTCTCCTCGTTCTTGAAGCTGACCTTGACGTCAAGCCCGCTCAGGAGGTTCTTGTTGAACCCGACATGGATGAGATCGCGGTAGGTGCTCAGTTCGACGTCGCGGAATGGCAGCGCATTCGCCCCCGCACCACTGATGGTCAGGGTGTCCTGACCGATACCACGGAGTCCCGAGCGGATGACGAGCGGGTGCTCGCGCGGCGTGCGCGAGTAGTTGACGAAGCCGCCCATATTCCCCTGCTGCTGCACTTCAGCCGAGAACTTGCGGCTCTCCAGTCCGAGACGCTCACCCGTGAAGGTGAACCAGGTTCCGCTCGCATCGTCGCGTTTGACGATGTCGGCGTCGACCAGGCCGTACAGCCCGTCGTCGCGCATCCCATCGTAGATGCCCTGCTGCTGGCGATCGTTGGACCAGAAGCCGGCGCCGACCGAGATCGAACTGTCCGGCTTGGTCAGTTGCCTGATCTCGTCGTCTTCCGCAAAGGCTGATCCGTAAGCAGCGCACAGGGCGGCCGCGACCGCGGTGAGCCTGAATGTCGTAGTCGTGTTTTTCATGTCATTCTCCCTCAGGCCAATCAGCGACGGAAGCGCCCAGCGGTAGCACTATTCACAGTGCTGTTGCCGCCATGGATGTTGGTATGACAGTTCAGGCAGCCGCGTCCGACGGTGCCGAGCAGCGAGGTGCTGGTGGTCGCCCCGGTGGGCAGGCCGGCGAGCTGGCTGGGATGGCTGTCGTGGCTATGGCATTCCTGACACAGGTACGGCGGACGCGACTTCAGCAGGTTCGCGACGTTCGTGCCATGCGGGTTGTGGCAAATCGCGCAGTCTTCGGCTACCGGCTGATGGTTATGCACGAAGGGGCCGCGCTTTTCCATGTGGCAGGAATAGCAGGTCTCGTTGACGCTGGGCTTGGCGAGCTGCGACGGATTGTCGCCATGCACGTTGTGGCACGACGAGCAGCTCATTGCGCCCTCCGGCACCGGATGGTGCGACGGACGCGCAAACTGGGCGCGCTGCTCCTTGTGACACGTCGCGCAGACTTCGGGCTGTGTCTTGGCTTCACGCACCTTGTCGTGGCCATCATGGATCTTGTGGCAGGACGCACAGGTGACATCACGACGGCTGTGGGTGCTGTTCTGCCAGAAGATGCGGGTGCTTCCCTGATGACAGTTCAGACAGGCCGCATTGCGCGCTTCCGCCGAGGCGGGATTCTTCGTGTTGAAACCGACGTCGACCGGCGGCGCCTCGCCGCCTCCACGACCAGCCTCTTTCACATGGCGCTCACTGTCGCCGTGGCACTTCGTACAGCCCGGCGTGCGCTTGTCCGCAACCGTGCCATGTCGCGTTTTGCCGATAGCCAGCGCTTCCGGCGAATCGTTCTCGTCGTGACAGGTTGTGCATTTGGCATCGCCAGTCAGGACGATGTCCTTGGGTGCCTCTTTGGGCTCATCTGCTGCGTAAGCCGCCCCCGCGCAAAAGCTGCCGAGACAGGCGAGCACCGCCAGCAAGCGTCGCATTTTCTTCATATTACCCCCTGAAATCTGGAATTCATTACCGCGCCGTCCCGCGAGGAACGGCGTGATTCAGAACAGAACGATTACTGCGCGAGAATCCACTGCATCAAATTCTTGATGGCAGCTTCATCCTTGGTATCGATGATCTTGTGATCTTCTTCCGAACCATCCTCGAGCTTGACCTTCGGCCCGGTGGTCATGTTCTTGTGCATCTTTTCGAAGCCTTCGGCTTCCTTGCCCTTGTACTTGGCTGCGATCTTCTTGTACGAAGGCCCCTTCTTCGTCTTGTCGACCGCGTGGCACTTGAAACAGTCGTTCTTCTTCGCCAACGCTTTGGCAGCGTCCGCATCGACGGCTGCAAACGCAGCCGACGACGTCAGGATCGCTGCGGAGGCTGCAACCAGCAGCGAGATGCGGTTGAGGCTGAACTTCATCTTGGGGTACTCCTTAGAAGCTGGTTTTTACATATGGACGGCGCCATGAGGCCAAATCCAATGTAGACAAATTTTCATTCAATTCCAGAAACCACTAATCAGTCATGGATTTAGATTGCTTGCAGGACAATTCCTAATGACGCCTCTTTGACCTGAAACCACACCGGACTCCCCATGCGAACCAGCGTGTCCGCGAACCGGTGCAATAAAGCATAAATCAAATCATCGCGATGACAAATGGGGCAAAGGGATTATCTGCCCGCGAAGGATCACAAATCCGGCGGGATTTCGCGCGCCGAGAGCCGGCGAACCGGGAAAATGGCGATGTACGAGAAAAAGGTCGCGCGAAGCCCGAACGAGAAAGTGACGGGCAGCGACGCCGATTACATGTCGCTCGCTTCGCTAAGGTGGTGGGCGATGGCGTAACGGATCAGCTCGGAGGTGTTCGTCATCCCCATTTTCTGCAGGATGCGCGTCTTGTGCGTGCTGACGGTCTTGACGCTCAGCGACAGCTCGGTAGCGATCTCGGTAAGTCCCTGACCGAGCACGAGCATGTGGAATATCTGGTATTCGCGGTCTGACAGCGTGGTGTGCGGCAGTTCGTGGGTGGAGGGCATGAGACCGCGCGCCATGAGTTCCGCAACCGTCTCGCTGACATAGACGCCACCGCGCGCGACGCGGCGGATCGCATGCACCAGCAGTTCGGCGTCGCTCTCCTTCGTCAGGTAGCCCGATGCGCCGGCATGCAGGGCTCGCAGCGCGTACTGCTCCTCATGATGCATGCTGAGGATGAGGATCGGCAGTTTGGGCTTTTCATCCCTGATCAGGCGGATCAGATCAAGCCCGCTGCGGCCCGGCATGGAAATGTCGAGCACCAGCACGTCCCACTCGTGGTCACGCACCATGTGCAGCGCCTCGAGCCCGTTAGCGGCCTCGCCCGCGACCGCGAGATCGTCCGTGTCGGCGAGAATCTGCCTCAGACCATCGCGAATGATGGCGTGGTCATCGGCAAGCAACACCCTCAGTTTTTCCATGTTCCTTCCCTGTCAGCCTCGTGCCGGGATCGTCGCTTCGATTCTGGTGCCCTCGCCCGGAGCGGAATGGATCGCGAACGTGCCTTCCAGCAGACGTACCCGCTCGCGCATGCCAACCAGGCCGAACCCGGCTTTCCTTGCCGGATTCAGGACGAAGCCGACACCGTCGTCGCGGATGGTCAGGCGCCAGTTGCGACCTTCGCGGCGGCAGCTGATCCACACCATCGTCGCGCGCGCGTACTTGGTAACGTTGGTCAGCGATTCCTGCAGCAGGCGGAACAGCGTCGTCGCCTCGGCGCCGCCGCGCTCCGGCTCATCGCCATCGATATCGAGCACCACTTCGACACCGGTGCGTCGTGAAAAATCATCGGTGAGCCAGGAAATCGCCGCCAGGAGCCCGAGGTCGTCGAGGATCAGCGGCCGCAGTTCGTACGTGATGCGTCGCACCGAGGCGATCGTCTGATTGAGCTGCCCCTTGATGACCCCGACTTTATCCTGCAGGTCCGCGCGCTCGCCCGGCAGACGGCCACCGAGCCAGGAAAGTTCGAGCTTGATGCCGGTGAGCAACTGCCCCAATTCGTCGTGCATTTCGCGTGCGACCCCCGCCCGCTCTTCCTCACGCACATTCTGCAGGGAGGTCGACAGCTCGTGAAGCTGACGGTTGGATTCACGCAGATGGGTTTCGATCTTCTTCCGTTCCGTCAGATCGCGCAGCACCACCGTGAAGAAGCGTTTGCCGCGGGAAAACGTCGTAGAGAAGCTTGCGTCAGCCGGAAATTCGCGGCCATTGGCATGGCGACCGACGGTTTCGGCGCGGCCCATACTGGCTCGATCGAGTGCTCCATTTTCATTATGACCGCCGAGCATGGCTCGATAGCCCGGACGCACCGCCTTCGCCAGCAACCGTTCGAAAGGCGTTCCGATGACCTCGGCCGCCCCGACGCCGAACATCTGTTCGGCGGCCTTGTTGAACAGGACGATGCACAAGTCCTCGTCGACGGTGACGATGGCGTCCATCACCGATTCAACCATCTGGCGCAGGCGCTCGTCGCTTTCTTGCAGGGCGCGCGCCATCACCGCCCGCCGCCGCATGCTCCAGACCACCCCTGCAGAGGCGGCAAGGATCAGCGCAGCGACGGCCCCCGCGCCGATGACGATCGGCCGCGCAGCCATCGGCAACGAGATCAGCGCGGCCTCCTGGTCAATCGCAACGCCGATCAGGAAGGGATACTGCGGCACCGGATGATAGGCGACAAAGCGCTTTTCGCCGCCCACCTTCTCGGTGATGATCGTGGTCTCGTCCGTCCCCCGCTCCCGCATTTCGGGGAAAGTCGGCAGCCCGCCGATCGGCTGATCGATGCTGTCGGCGTGGCTCGGAAAACTTGCCACCAGTTTCCCGCGCGCGTTGATCAACTGGATCTGTTTGCCGAAACGCAAATCCAGGCGGCGATAGAAGGACTCGAAATAGTCCACGAGCACGGCAGCCGCGACGACGCCACGAAAGTTTCCCGCCCCGTCAACGAGCCGGGCGCTGAGGTAGAAAGTCCATTCCCCGTCGAAGCGCCGGCGGTACAACTGGCTGATAAGGACTTTTTCGCCACCTGGCACGAGGCCGGCGAAGTAGTCCTGGTCGGCCACCGAAAACCCCGGACGCCGCCCGAGCAGCGAGGAATTCATGACGATGCCGTTGGGATCGAGGACGAACATCGAACTGTACTGCGGCAAGCCTTCGGTACGCGCCTTGAGCAGCGCGAGCACCGGGTAACTGTCGAGCTCGAAGCCCTGCCCGATGTCGTCGGACAGGCGTTCCTGCGCCCCGCGCAGGGCCAGCGACACACCGTCGAGCGTACGACTGGTCTGCTCGGCCAGAATCCGGCTCAGACTTTGAATTTCGGCGCGCGCGTATTCCAGTTCGCGCTGACGCAGGTCATAGAGCAGGAAGGCGGTGCCGCCGACCAGCGTCGAGACCATCAGGGTGGTCAGGAGGATCACCGCCCGCACCGGCGGCTCCATCCAGATCATGCGCAGCAAACCGGACATCCACGACTCTCACGATACGTCCGGGGCCGCGCACGCCAGCGATGGGTATCACGGACATCGCGCACGAATTGCATGCGGATTGATGCAGCCGACTCGGAGCGGGCGCTCACTATAGGGCGGCGGATGTTGCGCTACAAGATCGCATCATTGAAATCTATGTACCGCGATCCGCAACAATATCCACCTCGTATATCACGGAAACTCATGGGTCACCCGCGCCTGGTCCACCCCGCGGCCGGGATACCGCTGCTCAGGTAGAATCATGGACTTTGCCGGCCGACCCTACCGTATCCCCCATGGAATTCCTTGCTCCGTTACTCGATATCGTCCTGCACCTCGACAAGCACCTCGCGGCCCTCGTCCAGTCCTACGGGGTGTGGATCTACGCCATTCTTTTCGCGGTGATCTTCAGCGAAACGGGCTTCGTCGTGACGCCTTTCCTGCCCGGCGACTCGCTGCTGTTCGTTGCCGGTGCGCTGGCGGCACTGGGCGGCATGGACATCACGCTGCTGATCGTCGCCCTGACGCTCGCCGCCATTCTCGGCAATACGGTCAACTACTCGATCGGCCGTTATTTCGGGCCGAAGGTTTTCCACTGGGAAAACTCGCGCTTGTTCAACAAGGCGGCGCTGATGAAGACGCACCTGTTCTACGAGAAGCACGGCGGCAAGACGCTGGTGATCTCGCGCTTCCTGCCGCTGTTCCGCACCTTTGCGCCGTTCGTTGCCGGCATCGGCAGCATGGGCTACGCGCGCTTCACGCTGTTCAACGTCGTCGGCGCGCTGGCGTGGGTCGTGTCGCTGACGCTGGCCGGCTACTGGTTCGGCAACATGCCGTGGATCAAGCAGAACCTGACCCTGGTGATCGTTGGCATCATCGTGCTCTCGCTACTGCCGGTCGCGATCGGTGCGTGGAAGGCGCGTTCTCCGGCGTGACCCGCCGGCGTCACCGTTGCGTCACATCCACTTCGGCACTAGGATGAATTGATAAGCGCGGCTGCGTTCACCGCTGCCCTTCCCGCGAGGGGTCGTGAATAACCGCGCGGATAGCGGAAGCGACGATAGACCGTTCGAGGCAGGTACGACAAAGGCCGGCACACCCGGACGCCGGTCCTGTGAGACTCGGCGAGGAGGAAAGCCATGAGCTACGCCGAACGTGCGCTGCGCACGCTGAGTGCCGGAAACCGCACGCTGCTGCGCGCCCAGGACGAGCAGACGCTGCTGCAGGATATGTGCCGGGTGATCGTCGAACTGGGCGGATACCGCATGGCGTGGGTCGGTTTTGCCGAACACGACGAGCAGAGGACGCTTCGGCCGGTTGCCCACCACGGTTTCGAAGAGGGCTTTTTCGATATCGCGCACTTCACGTGGGCCGAAGGCGAGGGCGGCCCGACCGCTGAGGCGGTAAGGACCGGTAAGCGGGCGGTGGCGCAGGATGTCAGCACGCTGGTGGCCGACCACTTCCCCATCCCACTCACGGAAGCGCTCAGTCGCGGTTACGCGTCGGTCGCCGCGTTTCCGCTGATCATCGCCGGTGAGGTGGCGGGCAACCTGACGATATTCGCCGCAGAGCGGGACGCTTTCGACGAGAGTGAATGCGCCCTGCTCGGCGAGATGGCGGACGATCTTGCCTTCGGCATCTCGACATTGCGCATGCGGGTGCGACACCAGCAGGCGGAGGAGACCATCCGCCACATGGCGTATTTCGATGCGCTCACCGATCTGCCGAACCGCACCTCGCTGCACGAGAACCTGAGCGCGACGATCGAGGGCGCACAGCGCGAGAACCAGTCACTGGCCGTGCTGCTGCTGAAGGTCGGGCGATTCCAGGAAATCAGCGACACGCTGGGTTACCAGGAGGGTGACCACCTGATCGTCGAAATGGCTGCGCGCCTCGCGCACATCGCCGGCGACAACAAATCGGTGGCACGCGTCGGCGAGGACGAGTTCGCCCTCATCCTCCCCAATGCGAGCGCCGAGACGGCGACGCGCACGGCCCATCACGCGATGCGCGAGGTATGCGATCCGGTGTCGATCTGCGGGCTGACCATGGACCCGCACGCCTATATTGGTATTGCCCTGTATCCCGGCCATGGCAATACGCCCGACGCGCTGTTGCGCCGCGCCAAGATCGCGGCGGTGCAGGCGAAGAACACGGCGTGCAAGTACACCCTGTACCGCGGCACGGAAGACCGGGAAAGCACGCGGCGGCTGGCGCTGATGAGCGATCTGCGGCGCGCCATCGACCAGAACGAGCTGTTGCTGTATTGCCAGCCGAAAGTGGTGATCAAGTCTGGCGAAGTGTGTGGCGCTGAGGCGTTGGTACGTTGGCAGCATCCCCAGCACGGCATGATCGCCACCGGCGAATTCATCGCACTCGCCGAACACGCCGGCCTGATCATGCCGCTCACGCGCTGGGTGCTGGAGGCCGCCTTCCGGCAGAGCTACTCGTGGTACGAAAGCGGCATGCGACGACCGCTGTCGGTGAACCTTTCGGCGCAGGACTTGCGCGACCCGCGGCTGATCGAGCGCATCACCGGACTGTTCGCGACCTGGGCGATGCCACCGGAAATGATGCAGTTCGAACTCACCGAAAGCGCCTTGATGGAAGATCCCGCGGGCGCGCTGGAAACCCTGGCGCGCCTGAAAGCGATGGGCGTGGAGCTGTTCATCGACGATTTCGGCACCGGCTACTCGAGCCTGAGCTATCTGCAGAAACTGCCGGTCGATTCGCTCAAGATCGATCAGTCCTTCGTCATGAGCATGCTGGCCAATGCGGGGTCGGCGATCATCGTCCGTTCCACCGTCGAACTGGGCCACAACCTCGGACTCGGCGTCGTTGCCGAAGGCGTGGAAAGCGAGGCAGTGTGGGATCGCCTGCAGACGCTCGGCTGCGACACCGCGCAGGGCCACTTCGTCGGCCGGCCGATTCCGACCGCCCAGTTCAACGACTGGGAGGCGCAGTCACCATGGAGTCGGCCGGCCCCCGTGATCGAGGACCGGCCGCTGAACTAGAATGCCGCGTTCGCCGTCAGGGGGCACACTGAGCCGCACGGACGCATGCGCAGCACCAAGGCTCGTCAGATCCTCGAGCGACTGATATTTCATTTTATGCCCTCAGATGGTGCATGAAGTGATACGGACGACAAATTTTCATTGCTTTATGCATCTGGTGATTCCAATCAAGACATTCTTGTTGCATCGAGTTTCGCCCCGATTTGGTGCCATTAACTGATTCACCGATTTCCCCGCAGCCCCCGCAGCACCCCGGGCGGCGCCTCCGCCGGCGAGCCACGAGCCACTCTCCCGCCCCACGCGAACGCACACTGCCCGTGTAAAAAAAACGGCGCCGTAGCGCCGTTTCCCTTGATGCCGAGCCGATCACCGCTTACATGCTACGACGATACTGCCCGCCCACCAGATACAGCGCGTCGGTGATCTGGCCGAGCGAGCAGTAGCGCACGGCGTCGACCAGCACTTCGAACACGTTGCCGTTCTCGATCACGGTCTGGCGCAGCTTGGCCTGCCACTTGGGCGCTTCGGCCTTGTTGCGCGCCTGGAAATCGGCCAGACGCTTGAGCTGCCCCTGCTTCTCTTCGTCGGTCGAGCGCGCGAGTTCGATTTCCGGCTGCGCGCTGCCTTTCGGGTTGAGGAAGGTGTTCACGCCGATGATCGGGTAGGAGCCGTCGTGCTTCTTGTGCTCGTAGTACAGCGACTCTTCCTGGATCTTGCCGCGCTGGTAGCCGGTTTCCATCGCACCGAGCACGCCGCCGCGCGAGGCGATAGCCTCGAACTCCTTGAGCACCGCTTCCTCGACGAGATCGGTCAGTTCGTCGATGATGAAGGCGCCCTGGTTGGGGTTCTCGTTCTTCGCCAGGCCCCATTCGCGGTTGATGATCAGCTGGATCGCCATCGCGCGGCGCACCGATTCCTCGGTCGGCGTGGTGATCGCCTCGTCGTAGGCGTTGGTGTGCAGCGAGTTGCAGTTGTCGTAGATCGCGATCAGCGCCTGCAGCGTGGTGCGGATGTCGTTGAAGTCCATCTCCTGCGCGTGCAAGGAGCGACCCGAAGTCTGCACGTGGTACTTCAGCTTCTGGCTGCGCTCGTTCGCGCCGTACTTGTCCTTCATCGCGACCGCCCAGATGCGGCGGGCGACACGGCCGATCACCGAGTACTCCGGATCCATGCCGTTGGAGAAGAAGAACGACAGGTTGGGCGCGAAATCGTCGATGTGCATGCCGCGAGCCAGATACGACTCGACGTAGGTGAAGCCGTTCGACAGCGTGAAAGCGAGCTGCGAGATCGGGTTCGCGCCGGCTTCGGCGATGTGGTAGCCGGAGATCGACACCGAGTAGAAGTTCTGCACCTTGTGATGGACGAAGAACTCCTGGATGTCGCCCATCATCTTCAGCGCGAATTCGGTCGAGAAGATGCAGGTGTTCTGGCCCTGGTCTTCCTTGAGGATGTCGGCCTGGACGGTGCCGCGCACCGTCGACAGGGTCCATTCCTTGATCTTCTGGAACTCGGTCTCGGTCGGTTCGCGGCCGTTGTCGGCACGGAACTTCGTGACCTGCTGGTCCATCGCGGTGTTGAAGAAGAACGCCAGGATGATCGGTGCCGGGCCGTTGATCGTCATCGACACGGAGGTGGTCGGCGCGCACAGGTCGAAGCCATCGTACAGCACCTTCATGTCGTCGAGCGTCGCGATCGACACGCCGGAGTTGCCGATCTTGCCGTAGATGTCCGGACGCGGATCCGGGTCGCAGCCGTACAGCGTCACCGAGTCGAACGCGGTCGACAGGCGGTGCGCGGGCATGCCTTCGGACACGCGCTTGAAGCGGCGGTTGGTACGGAAGGCGTCGCCTTCACCCGCGAACATGCGCGTCGGATCCTCGCCTTCGCGCTTGAACGCGAACACGCCGGCGGTGTAGGGGAAGGAGCCGGGGACGTTTTCCTTCATCAGGAATTTCAGCGATTCGCCGTCGTCGTCGAAGTTCGGCAGCGCGACCTTGCGGATCTTGCTGCCCGACAGCGATTCGGACGTGAGCTTGGTGCGGATTTCCTTGTCGCGGATTTTCACGACGTATTCGTCGGCGGCGTAGAGTTCCTTGGTCGTCGGCCACATTTCGAGCAGCTTCTTCGCCGCCGGGGTCAGTTCGCCGTCCTTCCAACCGATCAGTTCGTCAAATGTCACCTGCGAGCCAGCGTCCTTGCCGCACTGCTCGAACAGCGCCTTGGCGATCTTCAGCGATTGGCGCTCGCGCGCGACGCGGGCCTGCTGCTGCACGTGCTTGTGGTAGCCGCGCACGCTGTCGGCGATTTCGGCCAGATAACGGGTGCGTTCGGCCGGCACGATCGCGCGGCCGTGCGACGACGCTTTCGTCGTCACTTTCGGCAGGCTGCCCGGCTTGGCCTTGAGACCTTTCTCGACCAGTTTCGGGAAGATCGCCTGGTACAGCGCGGTCAGGCCGTCGTCGTTGAAACGCGCCGCCATGGTGCCGTAAACCGGCATGTCGTCGGTCGGCGTGGTGAACAGTTCGCGGTTCCTCTGGTACTGCTTGCGCACGTCGCGCAGCGCGTCTTCGGCGCCCTTGCGGTCGAACTTGTTGATCGCGACGAAGTCGGCGAAGTCGAGCATGTCGATCTTCTCGAGCTGGCTTGCCGCACCGAACTCGGGCGTCATGACATACAGGGACAGGTCGACGTAGGGCACGATCGCGGCGTTGCCCTGGCCGATGCCGGAGGTTTCGACGATGATCAGATCGAAGCCTGCAAGCTTGCAGGCAGCGATGACTTCCGGCAGCGCGGCGGAGATTTCCGAGCCGGTGTCGCGCGTCGCCAGCGAGCGCATGTAGATGTTCTCGTGCTCGATCGCATTCATGCGGATGCGGTCGCCGAGCAGCGCGCCACCGGTGCGCTTGCGCGAGGGGTCGATCGAGACGATGCCGATCCTGAGCTTGTCGTTCTGGTCGAGGCGGAAGCGGCGCACCAGCTCGTCGGTCAGCGAGCTCTTGCCCGCACCGCCGGTACCGGTGATACCCAGCGTCGGGGTCTTGAGCTTGGCGGCAGCCTCGGTCAGCGCCTTCTTGACGTCGTCGCCATAGGCGCCGTTTTCCAGCGCGGTGATGATGCGCGACAGGCTGCGCAGTTGCGCGCTGCGCTCGCCGCTGGTGAGCTGCTTGAGGATCTGCTCGCCCGAGGCCGGCGCGGCGCCGGTCAGGTCGAAGTCGGAATTGGCGACCAGATCGTTGATCATGCCCTGCAGGCCCATCATCGCGCCGTCTTCGGGCGAGTAGATGCGCGTGACGCCGTATTCGTGCAGCTCCTTGATTTCGGACGGCACGATCACGCCACCGCCACCGCCGAAGACCTTGATGTTCTCGCCACCATTGGCCTTGAGCAGATCGATCATGTACTTGAAGAACTCGACGTGGCCGCCCTGGTAGCTGGTGATCGCGATGCCTTGCACGTCTTCCTGCAGCGCGGCGTTGACGATTTCGCCGACCGAGCGGTTGTGACCCAGGTGAATGACCTCGGAGCCGGTCGACTGCAGAATCCGCCGCATGATGTTGATCGACGCGTCGTGGCCGTCGAACAGCGCGGCGGCGGTGACGAAGCGGACCTTGTGCTTCGGCTTGTAGGTGACGAGCTTCTTGGCTTCACTCAGATTGGTCATGTCGGTTTTCCCCCGTATAGGCGTTATCCGATTAATAGTAGAGGGGCGACGGGCTATTTGCCATTGCTCGCGCGGACGTCTATCGTGCAAAATCCGCCAAACTTCCCACCCTTGGCACCGCCCGCCTGCGATGGCCCGATTTCCTGCCCGCGCTACTCCCGATGAAGTCCCGCACCGCCGCAAGCGCGCGACGGTGGCGATGGGTTTCGTCACCGGCATGCTCGCCGGCATGCAGCGGGACGGCCGCGATCCGGCCCGTTTGCTGGCCGCAGCGGGGATCGACCTTGCAGACGCTGCCACACGGATTCCGATCGAGCGCTACGCAGCCCTGTATAACGACATCACCCGCGACATGGGCGACGAGGGCTTCGGCCTGTTCGCGCAGCCACTGCGGCCGGGGTGCTTCGAATTTCTGTGCCGCGGCATGCTCGGGGCGGCGACGCTGGATGAAGCACTCGACCGCGCGAGCCGCTTCCTGCGTCTGGTGCTGCCCGAACTGGCGGTGTCGATCCAGCGCAGCGGCGAGCGCGCCGAGCTACGTATCGCCGAAACCCGGCCGCTGCGCGAATCGCGGGACGACCCCGCGCGCGTGTTCGCTTTCGAATGGTTGCTGCGGCTGATCCACGGTCTCGCCTGCTGGCTGGTCGGGCGCGGACTGGCGCTGGACTCGGTGAGCTTTCCGTACCCGCGCCCTGCCCATGCCGACGACTATGCGCTGGTCTATACGGAGCATTCCGACTTCGACGGCGAGGTCCTGATCGCACGCTTGCGCGACAACCTGCTCGACCTTCCGGTACGCCGTGACGAGGCGGCGCTGCGCGCGTTTCTCGCCGGCGCCCCCGGCAAGATCACGATGCTGTACCGGCGCGACCGCGACATGGTGCTGCGTGTGCGCGACCTGTTGCGCGATGCGCTGCCCGCCAGCCTCGCCCTCGAGGACATCGCCGCACGCCTGCATCTGTCGCCGCGCACCCTGCACCGCCGGCTCGAAGACGAAGGCTCCAGCTTCCGCACGATCAAGGACGCGATGCGCCGCGACATCGCCCTGTCGCGCCTGACCAAGACCCGCCAGCCGATCGCGACGATCGCCGCCGAACTCGGCTATGCCGACACGTCGACCTTCTATCGCGCCTTCGTTGCGTGGACGGGCATGTCGCCCGAGCGCTTCCGCCGGCAGTTGCACCCCCATCCGGGCGCCACCGGGCATGAGCGCACCTCGGACCCATAAGGCGGGAACGCACAGCGCCACCCGCCAAGCCCCCGATTGCCGCCGGGCAACACTGGCGGATAACGCCTTCGGCTCATCCACCCTGCGACCTGCACTAGAATGGCTGCAGAATTCCGCCGGGGAACACCCAACTGATGCTGCGCAACGCCCCCTCGCCCGAATCCGCCAAACCTGCCCCGGCACCGCGCATGTCGTCGCACGAATTGCGTCGCTACGACCTGCTGCTCGCGGGGCTGGATCTGCTCGACCAGGCCATCGCGGTGTTCGACGCGACACCCAAGCTGGTGACGTGGAACAAGGCCATGCTGCGCCTGCTCGACTTTCCCGAAAGCATGGTGCGGGTCGGCACGCCGTTCGAGGAATTCGTCCGCTTCAATGCCGAACGCGGCGAATACGGCGAAGGCGAGCTGGAAAAGCTGATCGCCGAGCGCATGGCCGCCGCGCGCGCCTTCCTGCCCCATTACGTCGAGCGCGAACGTCCGAACGGCAAGATCCTCGCGATCCGCGGCGTGCCGATCCCAAACCTCGGCTTCATCTCGCTGTGGACCGACATTACCGAGCAGCGCCGCTACGAGGCCGTGATCGAGCGCCAGAACCTGGAGCTTGAAGCGCGCGTCAAGGCACGCACCAAGGAACTCGAGAACGCCAATTCGCGCCTCGCCCACGCCAACGCCGAAATCGACGAGATCGCCGGTGCACTGCGGCGTAGCGAGGAACGGCTGAAGCTCATTATCGACTCGATCCCGGCGCTCATCGCGTATGTCGATCGCCACGAAATCTATCAATTCGCCAACCGCGGATACGCCGAATGGTTCGGCCTGGCGAAGGACGAGATCGTCGGGCGCAGCATCGAAAACGTGTTCGGCGGGGAGCTCTACCCGGTGGTCCGAAAGCACCTGGCGGTCGCGGCAACCGGCGAGCGCGTCAGTTACGAATACGCCCGCACGCTGGAAAACCGGCGCACCGTGCATGCGCGCAGCGTAATCGTGCCGGAAGTGTCCACGCAGGGGGAAGTCGTCGGTTACTTCGTGCTGTCCACCGACATCACCGAGCAGAAGGCGAGCCAGGCCGCGCTGGTGCAGGCGCAGAAAATGGAAGCGGTCGGCCAGCTCACCGGCGGTCTCGCCCACGACTTCAACAACCTGCTCACCATCATCATCGGCAACCTCGCGGCGCTGCAATCGCGCCTGCCCCCGGGCGGAGAGCTGAGCGAGCATCTCGACCCGGCGTTGCACGCCGCGCGGCGCGGCGCCGACCTCATCAAGCGGTTGCTGACCTTCTCGCGCGGCCAGGCCCTGGAACCGAGCACCGTGGAAGTCGGCGCACTGGTGCATAACATGGCCCAGCTGCTCTCGCGCTCGCTGACCGAAAACGTGCGCGTCCATACGCACCTGCCGGAGACGCCACTCTACGCCTTCGTCGATCCGCACCAGCTCGAAAACGCGCTGCTCAACCTCGCGCTGAACGGCCGTGACGCGATGCCCGACGGCGGCGACTTGAGCATTACGGTCGGTGAGCGCCGCATCCCCGACAGCCTGGCGATGCTGGTGGAGCTCCCCGTCGGCGACTACGTGCAGATCGATGTCACCGACACCGGCAGCGGCATCGATGCGCAACTGCTGCCGCGCCTGTTCGAGCCCTTCTTCACCACCAAGCCTTTCGGGCGCGGCAGCGGACTGGGGCTGGCAATGGTGTACGGTTTCGTACGCCAGTCAGGTGGCAACATCCGCATCCGCAGCACACCGGGCAGCGGCACCACCGTCACCTTCGTCCTGCCGCGCGCCGACGAACCGACAGCGCCAGTCGCCGACGCGCCGGCCGCCAGCGAGCGCGCCAACCGCCACCCCCGCGGCCCGGTGCTGCTTGCCGAGGACGAGCCGGACGTGCGCCGCATCATCCGCATGCAGCTCACCGACCTTGGCTACGCGGTCATCGAGGCCAGCGACGGCGTCGAGGCATGGAGCCTGCTCGAAAGCATTCCCGACATCGCCATTCTCGTCACCGATACCATCATGCCGGGCGGCATCGGCGGGCGCGAACTGGTCGCGCGTGCGCGCGCGCTGCGCCCGAAAATGCCCATCCTGCTGATTACCGGCTACGCCAGCGACAATGCCCTGGCCGGCACCGCCGAGCTCGACGTGCCCGTCCTGCGCAAGCCTTTCGACCCCGACACGCTCGCCGCCGCCCTCGACAAGCTCGAACCCGAAGAGGAAAACATCGCGCAATGACCGCCACGGAAGCATCTTCGCCTTTTATCCTGGTCCTCGAAGACGAACCCGACATTGCCCGCCTCATCTGCGATGCATTGGCCGGCTACGGCTTCCGCAGCGAACACATCCGCACCGGCCGCGAGTTCCTTGCGCGGGCGCGGCAGACCTCGCCCGACCTGGTGATCATCGACCTCGGGCTGCCCGACATGGACGGCATGCAGGTGGTGCGCGAACTGCAGGACGGCAGCCCCTGCGCGGTGCTGATCCTGACCGGCCGCAACGACATTACCGACCGCGTGCTCGGCCTTGAACTGGGCGCCGACGACTACATCGTCAAACCGTTCGAACCGCGCGAACTCGTCGCGCGCGTACGCTCCATCCTGCGCCGCTACATGCGTACCGCAGCGCCCGAGGCACCGGCCGACGTCACCGCCAGCGAGCGCACCATCGCACGTTTCGCCAATTGGTGCTTCGACAGCGGCCGCCATGCGCTGGCGCGACCCGACGGCGACGAGGTCAGCCTCTCGGCGGCCGAAGCGACGCTGCTGCTCGCATTGCTGCGCAGCCCCAACAGGATCCTGAGCCGCGAACAGTTGCTCGGCGAGCGCGACGTCGACCCCTTTGATCGCAGCATCGACGTGCGCATCTCGCGACTGCGCCGCAAGCTCGACGACGACCCGCACAGCCCCAAGCTCATCAAGACCGTATACGGTGCCGGCTACCTGTTTTCGGCGCAGGTCAGCTGGGAGTAGCCGAGCCACCGGGCAGCCACTCGACGGCCTGTCGTCAACTCGCCATAATTATGAATTCTTAATCCTAGACATCGTTCCACGGAGATTTCCATGACGCAGCGCCCGTTCAAGATCCTCGGCATTCAGCAGATCGCCATCGGCGGTCCGAGCAAGGACAAGCTCAAGACCCTGTGGGTCGACATGCTGGGGCTGGAAGTCACTGGCAACTTCGTCAGCGAACGCGAGAACGTCGACGAGGACATCTGCGCGATGGGCAAGGGGCCGTTCAAGGTCGAGGTCGATCTGATGCAGCCGCTCGACCCCGAGAAGAAGCCTGCCGTGCATGCCACGCCGCTGAACCACGTCGGCCTGTGGGTCGATGACCTGCCGAAGGCGGTCGAATGGCTGTCGGCAAACGGCGTGCGCTTCGCACCGGGCGGCATCCGTCGCGGCGCCGCAGGCTACGACATCACCTTCCTGCACCCGAAAGGCAACGAGGAATTCCCGATCGGAGGCGAAGGCGTGCTGGTCGAACTGGTGCAGGCACCCGCCGAAGTCACCGCGGCCTTCGCAAAACTGGCTGGCTGAGCACCCGGCGCAAGCCTCTGGGCGGATACGCCTGTGGCGTTATCCGTCGCATCGGCGCGCACCTGTTACGCCCGGCGGGAGGCGCTGCTTTCCGCGCGACGCGACTCCGAAAACGCCGCCCTCCACCTAAAGATTCGTCGCGTTGAAGGTATCGCAGGCGCGCACACTGCCTTTTTCGAGCCCGGCGCGGAACCAGCGTACGCGCTGGGCGGAACTGCCGTGCGTAAAGCTGTCAGGCATCACTCGCCCCTGCGTCCGCCTTTGCAACTGATCATCGCCGATCGCCGTCGCCGCGCCCAGCGCCTCCTCGACGTCACCCGCCTCCAATATCTGGCGGGTGCGGTCGGCGTGATGCGCCCACACCCCGGCAAAGCAATCCGCCTGCAATTCCAGACGCACCGATAACTGATTTGCTTCGCGCTCGGAGGCCCGCTCGCGCGCCTCCTGGACCTTGCCGGAGATCCCCAGCAGGTTCTGCACGTGGTGCCCGACTTCATGCGCAATCACGTAAGCCTGCGCGAAATCGCCGGGTGCGCGAAAGCGTTGCTGCAGTTCGTTGAAGAACGACAGGTCGAGGTATACCTTGTGGTCGGCCGGACAATAGAACGGCCCCATTGCCGCCTCGCCGACGCCACAGCCGCTACGCGTAGCCCCGGTGAACAGCACCATGCGCGGCTCCTGGTACTTCTGGCCGCCAGCCTCGAAAATCGGCCCCCAGGTGTCCTCGGTGTCCGCTAGAACCAGTGACGCGAAGCGCGCCAGCTCATCCTCGGCTGGCGATCGTGGCGCCGCGTCCTTGGCCGACTCCGGTGCAGGCGACTGCGTGACGCCGGCAGTGTCGAGCACGATGCTCGGGTCGATGCCGAAATACATCGCCACCAGCGCGAGGACGATGGTGCCGATGCCGATAGTGCGACCACCACCAAAGTGGCTCCCACGGCGATCCTCGACATTCTGGCTTTCGCGGCCCTTGCGAAACAGCATGCATCCTCCCGACAGAATGTCCGCACTTGATATTGTTGATTATGGTCCACGTTGGCGGCCACATGCCCGGCGTCTCGTCACCAATCGTTGCGCACAATAAAAAAACCCGCTTGCGCGGGCTCATGCGGGGATGCAGAGGCGCCGCCGCGATTGCGGCAGCGCCGTCCTCGATCACTCGAACTCGATGATCACCTCGTCGACCGACAGGCTGGCGCCCGGCTTGGCGACGAGCTTCTTCACCTTGCCGTCCTGCTCGGCCTTGAGCACGTTTTCCATCTTCATCGCTTCGATCACCGCCAGCTTCTCGCCCGCCTTCACCTCCTGGCCTTCGGCAACGGCGATCTCGCGCAGCAGGCCCGGCATCGGCGACAGCAGGAAGCGCGACATGTCCGGCGGCAGCTTCGCCGGCATCAGCGACAACAGGTACGCGGCGCGCCCGGTCATCACCATCGGCTCGACTTGCAGGCCGAAATGCGAGATGCGATAGCGCAGGCCGCGCCGTTCGATCTGCAGACACACCGGCGCGCCATTCACCGTGCCAGTAAACAACAGGTCGCCGAACGTCCAGTCGGACACGATGCGATACGTCTTGTCGCCATGCGTAATCGCCATGCCGCCACCGGCGCGCTCGACCGACACCGGGTACTGCTTGCCGCCCATCACCACCACCCAGTCGCTGGACACCTTGCGCCCGTGGCCGGCAAGCTGGCCGTCGATCTGTACGGCGCGGTCGATGTAGCGCAGGCGCGCGAAGGTGGCGACGGCCGCGAGCAGCGCGGGATCGTCGTGCGGCACCATCGAGGCATCGAAGCCCTGCGGAAACTCCTCGGCGATGAAGCCGGTGTTGAAGTTGCCGGAGCAGAAGCGCGGATGCTGCAGCAGCGCGGCCTGGAAGGGGATGTTGGAGCTGATGCCGCGGATCACGAAGCCGTTGAGGGCATCGCGCATGCGCTCGATGGCCTGCTCGCGGTTCGCGCCATGCACGATCAGCTTGGCGATCATCGAGTCGTAGAACATCGAGATCTCGCCGCCCTCATACACGCCGGTATCCACGCGCACCTGGCCCGCGACGTCGGCAGGCGGCTGGAACTTCACCAGACGGCCGGTCGAGGGCAGGAAGCCGCGGAACGGGTCTTCCGCGTTGATGCGGCATTCCATCGACCAGCCGTTGATCTTCAGATCGTCCTGGGTAAAGGACAGCTTTTCGCCGGCCGCGACGCGGATCATCTGCTCGACGAGATCGAGGCCGGTAATCATTTCCGTTACCGGGTGCTCGACCTGCAGGCGGGTGTTCATTTCGAGGAAGTAGAAGGACTTGTCGGCACCGACGACGAATTCGACCGTGCCGGCGGACTGGTACTTTACCGCCTTGGCCAGCGCCACCGCCTGCTCGCCCATCGCCTTGCGCGTTGCCGGATCGATGAACGGGCTCGGCGCCTCTTCGATCACCTTCTGGTGACGGCGCTGGATCGAGCACTCGCGCTCGTGCAGATAGACGCAGTTGCCGTGCGCATCGCCGAGCACCTGGATCTCGATGTGACGCGGCTCGAGAACGTACTTTTCAATCAGGATGCGGTCGTCGCCGAAGGCGGTCTTCGCTTCGTTGCGGCAGGAGGTGAAACCTTCCAGGCACTCATTGTCGTTGAACGCGACGCGCAGGCCCTTGCCGCCACCGCCGGCCGAGGCCTTGATCATCACCGGGTAACCGATGCCCTTGGCGATCTCGACCGCCTGCTCCGCCGTATCGATCGCGTCGGCATAACCCGGAATGGTATTGACCTGGGCTTCCTTGGCGAGCTTCTTGGAAGCGATCTTGTCGCCCATCTGGCCGACCGAATAATGCTTCGGACCGATGAAGGTGATGCCTTCTTCTTCCAGGCGGCGCGAGAACTCGGCGTTCTCGGACAGGAAGCCGTAGCCCGGATGCACCGCTTCGGCGCCGGTCTGCTTGCAGGCGGCGATGATCTTGTCGATCACCAGGTAGGACTCTTTCGACGCCGCCGGGCCGATGCACACGCTCTCGTCGGCCATTTCGACGAACAGCGCGTCCTTGTCGGCTTCGGAATACACGGCAACGGTCTTGATGCCCATCTTGCGGGCGGTCTTGATGACGCGGCAGGCGATTTCGCCACGGTTTGCGATCAGGATCTTTTTAAACATGCTTTCCCCTTTCCCTGGCTTACAGCGGGATGTTGCCGTGCTTGCGCCACGGGTTTTCGAGTTCCTTGTTCTTCAGCATCGACAGCGAGCGGCACACGCGCTTGCGCGTCTCGTGCGGCAGGATGACGTCGTCGATGAAGCCGCGCGCGCCGGCCACGAAGGGGTTGGCGAAGCGGGCCTTGTACTCGGCTTCGCGCTGGGCGAGCTTGGCCGGATCGTCCTTCTCGCTGCGGAAGATGATTTCCACCGCACCCTTCGGCCCCATCACCGCGATCTCCGCCGACGGCCAGGCGAAGTTCACGTCGCCGCGCAGGTGCTTCGACGACATGACGTCGTACGCACCGCCATAGGCCTTGCGCGTGATCAGCGTGACCTTGGGCACCGTGCATTCGGCGTACGCATAGAGCAGCTTGGCGCCGTGCTTGATGATGCCGCCGTATTCCTGCGCGGTACCCGGCATGAAGCCCGGCACGTCGACCAGCGTCACCACGGGGATGTTGAACGCGTCGCAGAAGCGCACGAAACGCGCCGCCTTGATCGAGCTCTTGATGTCGAGGCAGCCGGCGAGCACCAGCGGCTGGTTGGCGACGATGCCCACCGGCGAGCCTTCCATGCGCGCGAAACCGGTGATGATGTTCTTCGCGTAGTCGGGCTGCAGCTCGAAGAAGTCGCCATCGTCGACCATCTTGAAGATGACTTCCTTCATGTCGTACGGCTGGTTCGGGTTGCTCGGCACCACCGTGTCAAGCGACATGTCCATGCGGTCGGCCGGGTCGATCGACGGCACGGTGGGCGGCTTCTCGCGATTGCTCGCAGGCAGGAAACCGACCAGCCGGCGCGTCATCATCAGCGCCTCGACGTCGTTCTCGAAGGCCAGATCGGCGACACCCGACTTGGTGTTGTGGGTCACCGCACCGCCCAGCTCCTCGGCCGTCACTTCCTCGTGCGTCACCGTCTTCACGACTTCCGGACCGGTCACGAACATGTAAGACGAATCCTTCACCATGAAGATGAAGTCGGTCATCGCCGGGCTATACACCGCGCCGCCGGCGCACGGCCCCATGATCAGCGAGATCTGCGGCACCACGCCGGACGCCATCACGTTGCGCTGGAACACGTCGGCATAGCCGCCGAGCGAATCGACGCCTTCCTGGATGCGCGCGCCACCCGAGTCGTTGAGGCCGATCACCGGCGCGCCGACCTTCATCGCGTGGTCCATCACCTTGCAGATCTTCTCGGCGTGGGTTTCCGACAGCGAACCGCCGAACACCGTGAAGTCCTGCGAGAACACGAACACCAGACGGCCGTTGACCGTGCCATAACCGGTCACCACGCCATCGCCCGGCGTGTGGTCGGCATCCATGCCGAACTCGGTGCAGCGGTGCTCCTTGAACATGTCCCATTCTTCGAAGCTGCCATCGTCGAGCAGCAGTTCGATGCGCTCGCGCGCGGACAACTTGCCCTTGGCGTGCTGGGCGTCGATGCGCTTCTGTCCGCCACCGAGGCAGGCTTTGGCGCGCTTTTCGTCCAGCTGACGAATGATGTCGTGCATTGATGACCTCCTTAACAGTTTCTGCCACCCCGGCCACGCAGGGCAGCCGGGTGTTCAACTCAATTCAGATAGCCGAGCAGGCGCAGTGCGGCGGCCGAGGGCGTGGTCGTCCCCTCCTCCACTGCCTGCGCCAGCGCCGGCAATTCGTGCTTCACCCGCGGATGACTGCGGAAACGGCTGCGCAGCCCGGCGTCGATCAGATCCCACATCCACGCCAGCGCCTGATGGCGCCGCTTGGCCTCGAACTCGCCGGTGGCGCTGAGCACGCGACGGTACTCCGTCACCGCGGCCCAGAAATCGGCGATGCCCTGCTTGTGCAGCGCCGACAGCATCAGCACCGGCACCGTCCAGTTGGGGCTGGCCGGGCGCAGCATGTGCAGCGCCGTCTTCATCTGCGACTTCGCGCGCATCGCCGCACCCGCATCGATGTCCGCCTTGTTGATGACAATGAGATCGGCGATCTCCATGATGCCTTTCTTGATCGCCTGCAGGTCGTCGCCCGCGTTGGGCAACTGCAGCAGGCAGAAGATGTCGCTCATGCCGGCGACCGCGGTCTCAGACTGTCCCACCCCGACGGTTTCGATGATGATCACGTCGAAACCGGCGGCCTCGCACACCAGCATCGTCTCGCGCGTCTTCTCGGCGACCCCGCCAAGGCTGCCCGCCGACGGGCTCGGCCGGATGAAGGCCGCGGGATTCTGGCTCAGCAACTCCATGCGCGTCTTGTCGCCGAGGATCGAACCGCCCGTCAGCGACGAGGACGGATCGACCGCCAGCACCGCGACACGCAGGCCCTGTTCGATCAGATACAGCCCGAGCGCCTCGATGAAGGTCGACTTGCCCACCCCCGGCACGCCCGAAATCCCTACCCGCATCGCACCGCCGGTATGCGGCAGCAGCGCTTCGAGCACGTGACGCGCGCGCGCCTTGTGATCGTCGCGCTGAGATTCGAGCAGCGTAATGGTCTTCGCCAGCGGGCGCAGCTGATGCGCGAGCACGCCGTCGACCAGCGCGCGGTCGGCAGGGTCAAGCTCGGACGCGCGTTCGGCCATACTTTCAGGCAAGCGTTCAGACAGGTTCATCGGCATCGATCGGAAGTGCATCGCAATCGCGGGGCGGCCCGCAAGGTCAACAATACAAGGGCGACACGGCCACACGACCGGTCGCCCCGTAGCTGCGGATCAGGCCTTGGCGCGCGCGGCGCGAATCTGCTTGAGGACTTCGCGCGCGGCCACCTGGATCGGCGTCCCCGGCCCGAAGATGCCCTTGGCCCCGGCAGCATACAGCGCGTCGTAATCCTGCGCCGGAATCACGCCGCCGACAAAGACGATGATGTCGTCCGCGCCCAGCGCCTTGATGCCGTTGATGATCGCCGGCACCAGCGTCTTGTGGCCCGCGGCGAGGCTGGAACATCCCACCGCATGCACGTCGTTCTCCACCGCATGACGCGCGGCTTCTTCCGGCGTCTGGAAGAGCGGCCCGATGTCGATGTCGAAACCGAGATCGGCGAAAGCCGACGCGACGACTTTCGCGCCGCGATCGTGGCCGTCCTGGCCGAGCTTGGCGATCATGATGCGCGGGCGACGGCCCTCTTCGGCGACGAAAGCCTCGATGTCGGCCTTCAGTTCCTTCCAGTCGGCATCGTTTTCCACGACGGCTCCATACACGCCGGACACGGCTTGCGGGTTGGCACGATAGCGGCCGAAGACCTTTTCCAGCGCGTCCGAGATTTCCCCGACGGTCGCGCGCAGGCGCACCGCCTTGACGGCGAGGTCGAGCAGGTTGCCTTCGCCACCGCCGTTCTGCCCCGCCTTGGCGCACGCGGTCAGCGCGTCCAGCGCAGCCTGCACCGCCGCCGTATCGCGCGTCGCGCGGATCTTGTTGAGGCGCACGATCTGCGACTCGCGCACGGCGTGGTTGTCGATATCGAGGATCTCGATCGGATCTTCCTTCGCCAGCTTGTACTTGTTCACGCCGACGATGACGTCCTTGCCCGAGTCGATGCGCGCCTGCTTGTCGGCGGCGCATTCCTCGACCTTCATCTTGGCCCAGCCCGACTCGACCGCCTTGGTCATGCCGCCCATCGCCTCGATTTCCTCGATCAGGCTCCACGCCTTGTCGGCCATGTCCTGGGTCAGCTTTTCCATCATGTAGGAGCCGGCCCACGGGTCGACGACGTTACAGATGTGCGTCTCTTCCTGGATGATGATCTGGGTATTACGGGCAATACGCGCCGAGAACTCGGTCGGCAGCGCGATGGCTTCGTCGAGCGCGTTGGTGTGCAGCGACTGCGTGCCGCCGAACACCGCCGCCATCGCCTCGATCGTCGTGCGCACGACGTTGTTGTACGGATCCTGCTCGGTCAGCGACCAGCCCGAGGTCTGGCTGTGCGTCCGGAGCATCATCGACTTCGCGCTCTTCGGGTTGAAGCCCTTCATGATCCGCCACCACAGCAGGCGCGCCGCGCGCATCTTGGCGATCTCGAGGTAGAAGTTCATCCCCACCGCCCAGAAGAAGGACAGGCGGCCGGCGAAGGCATCGACGTCCATGCCGCTGTTGATGCCGGTGCGCACGTACTCGAGACCGTCGGCAAGCGTGAAGGCCAGCTCGATCGCCTGGTTCGCGCCCGCTTCCTGGATGTGATAGCCGGAAATCGAGATCGAGTTGAACTTCGGCATGTGCTGCGCCGTGTACCCGAAGATGTCGGCGATGATCTTCATCGACGGCGTCGGCGGATAGATGTAGGTGTTGCGGACCATGAACTCCTTGAGGATGTCGTTCTGGATGGTCCCGGAGAGCTTCTCCTGGCTCACGCCCTGCTCTTCGGCGGCGACGATGTAGCCGGCGAGGATCGGCAGCACCGCGCCGTTCATCGTCATCGACACCGACACCTTGTCGAGCGGGATCTCATTGAAGAGGATCTTCATGTCCTCGACCGAGTCGATCGCCACGCCCGCCTTGCCGACGTCGCCGGTCACGCGCGGATGATCCGAGTCGTAGCCGCGGTGGGTCGCGAGGTCGAAGGCCACCGACACGCCCTGACCGCCGGCGGCGAGCGCCCGGCGGTAGAAGGCATTGGATTCTTCCGCGGTGGAAAAGCCCGCGTACTGGCGGATCGTCCACGGCTTCACCGCGTACATTGTCGGCTGCGGACCGCGCAGGAAGGGCTCGAAACCGGGCAGCGTATCCGTGTGCGCCAGATCGGCGACATCGGCCTGGGTATACAGCGGCTTGACCGCGATGCCTTCCGGCGTCACCCAGTTGAGCTTGGCGACATCGCCACCGGGCGCGTGCTTGGCAGCCGCCTTGTTCCAGGCATCCAGATCCGACTGGGAATACGCCGGCATCTTGTCGTTCGACATGACAAACCCTCTCTTATTCGATTGGCCGCGGACGGCGGCGATAACGATGTTCGGTGCTACGGCAACCCGTGCTGCCGGCAAGGCCGATACAAGCACGGAACTGCGAACCAACATGCCCTGCACAGCCCGTCGTGCGACGACGAGACCGCCCGCGGCATACACCGCGGGCGGCCGCCGGCGCCCCCTTGCTTTCGGCGTGGCTCCCTCTCCTTCGCCATATATCCGGGATTACATCCGGATATATAGCCTCCCATCCTACGCCGCGCAGGGGAAGTTGACTTGTGCTGGCCGGCGAATAATACTTTATCCATAATTATGAATGCAACTCCCGAATCGGCCCTCTTCGCGGTCCCGTTCGCGGCCGTCGAAACCTGCGTAGCAAACTGCCCATGACTGCATCCCGCATCGCCCCGCTTGCCCTCTATCAGGAGGTGGCCGAGAGGCTGCGCCAGCGTATTTTTTCGCACGAGTTGCCACCCGGCACCTGGGTGGACGAGCAGGCGCTGGCCGACGATTACGGGATTTCGCGCACGCCGCTGCGCGAGGCGCTGAAAGTGCTCGCCTCCGAAGGGCTGGTGACGCTGAAGCCGCGCCGCGGCTGCTACGTCACCGAGATTTCGGAACGCGACCTCGACGAAATCTTCACCGTGATGGCCCTGCTCGAAGGCCAGTGCGCACAGACCACCGCGCGCAAGGCCAGCGAGGCCGATCTGGAACGCCTGCGCAAAATCCACTTGCAGCTCGAAACCGCTGCCGGTGCGGACGACATCAACGGCTTCTTCGAAGCCAACCAGGCTTTTCACCTCGCCCTGCAGGAAATTACCGACAATCGCTGGCTGCAGCACGCGATCGAAGACCTGCGCAAGGTCATCAAGCTGTCACGCCATCATTCACTGTTCAGCGAAGGGCGCCTGGAACAATCGCTCGCGGAGCACCGGCAGATTCTTGCCGCACTCACCGCGCGCAAGGCCGACGAGGCGGAAATGCTGATGCGTACGCATATCAGCAGCGGCCGCGCGGCACTGGCGCGCATCGCGACGGCGAAAAACAAGGTCGCCTGAACCGCACGACCGGCATGCCGGCGCCTTGGCTCCGTAGGAGCGGCTTTAGCCGCGAACACCTCTACCAGTCACCACGGGCAGCTCATTCGCGGCTAAAGCCGCGCCTACGGGGCACGCTACGGCGCACTCAGCCGCCCGGTCGCGTCATCGCCTCCGGATCCACCCAGCGCTCGAATTCCTCGGCGCCAACGTAGCCGGACGCCAGCGCCGCCTCGCGCAACGACAAGCCTTCACGGTGCGCCGTCTTGGCGATTTCGGCGGCCTTGTCATAGCCGATGTGACGATTGAGCGCCGTCACCAGCATCAGGTTCTTCTCCAGGTTCTCGCGGATGCGTGCCAGATTGGGCATCAGGCCGCGCGCGCAATGCGCCTCGAAGGCATCGCAGGCATCGGCCAGCAGTGCGATGCTCTCCAGCACGTTGTGCGCCATCACCGGTTTGTACACGTTGAGCTGGAAATTGCCCTGCGTGCCGGCGAATGCCACCGCCGCATCGTTGCCGAACACCTGCACGCACACCATCGTCAGTGCCTCGCACTGCGTCGGATTGACCTTGCCCGGCATGATCGACGACCCGGGTTCGTTCTCCGGAATCAATAGTTCGCCAATGCCACAGCGCGGCCCGCTCGCGAGCCAGCGCACGTCGTTGGCCATCTTCATCAGGCCACCCGCCAGCGTACGCAATGCCGCCGACGCATGGACCAGCGCATCATGCGCGGCGAGCGCGAAGAAGCGATCCGGCGCACTGCGAAACGGCTGTCCGGTCAGCGCCGCGATGCCCGAGGCGCTGCGATCGCCGAAGCGCGGATGGGCGTTGAGCCCGGTGCCCACCGCGGTACCGCCGATCGCCAGATCGAACAGCCCCGGCAGGCTTGCCTGGACGGCGGCCGCGCCGAAATCGATCTGCGCCACCCAGGCGCCGATCTCCTGCCCGAGCGTGACCGGCGTCGCATCCTGCAGATGCGTGCGCCCGGTCTTCACCACTTCCTCGTAAGTTTTCGCCTTGTCCGCAAGCGTGCCGCGCAGCCGCGCCACCGCCGGCAGCAGGCGATGTTGCAACTCCTCGACGATCGCGATGTGCATCGCGGTCGGAAAGGTGTCGTTCGACGACTGGCCGCGGTTCACGTGATCATTCGGATGCACCGGGCGCTTCGAGCCCATCACGCCGCCGGCGATCTCGATCGCGCGATTCGCGATGACCTCATTCGCGTTCATGTTGGACTGCGTACCGGAACCCGTCTGGAACACGACCAGCGGAAAATGCTCGTCCAGCGTACCGTCGATCACCTCGTCGGCCGCGCGAACAATCAGCTCGGCGATCTCCACCGGCAGCTCGCCCAGGTCCGCATTCGCCTGCGCGGCCGCCTTCTTCAGGATGCCGAGCGCGCGGATCATCGGCCGCCCCCAGCGGAAGCGATCGGTGCCGATCGGGAAATTCGCCACCGATCGCTCCGTTTGCGCCCCCCAGTAGCGGTCTGCTGCGACCTCGACGGGGCCCATCGAATCGGTTTCAGTGCGTGTCACGCTCATCATCGTCTCCCGGCCGCTTCCCGGCCACATCCGATTTGACGCTCGCCAGTGGTGGGGATTCCCCGGCACTCACTAAGTCTATCAATTCGTGAAAATGTAACTTTGTGCAAGCTCAATGATGCCGTTATGATCGCCAGAAATCGTAATTGGCATAAGGGGCATGACCCCGACAGACGCGTAAAGCGCAACGACCGAACGGAGACTGTCAGATGGACCGCCCCACCGCCGGCCTCGCTTCCTCGCCAACAGCCGGCCCGAAGATCGAACGCGCGAAGAACAGCCCTGAACTCCGGCGGGTTCTGGCCAACATTCGGGTACTCGTCGCGATCGTCGCCGCGACCGAAGCCACCTCGCTGTCGCTCGCCACCCGTCCGACGCTGATGCTCGCCGTCCTCGGTTACGCCGCCTTTGCGGGCTGGCTGTGCTGGGTCGAGCTCAGCGGCAACCGTCCGGTCATGTCCCGCCTCACCTCGTGGATCGATGCGATCTGGATTCTGCTGTTCGCCGGACTGGCCGGCGTGCAGAGCAGCCTGTTCATCCTGCTGCTGCTGTTTCCGGTGCTGTTCGCCTCCCTGAGCTTCGGTTTCGTTTCCGGACTGCTGGTGTCGCTGTTCGCTGCTGCCGGCGGGGTCTCCCTGCTCATCTTCCGCGACCAGCCCAACCAGGCGCTCTCGCTGGAAACCATACTCCAGCCGCTGTCGATCCTCCTGCTCGGCCCGCTGGTCGCCGGACTGGCACGGGCCGGCGTGCAGATGAACGAACAAGTCACGATTGCAGAACGCCTGCTCGGCGAGGCCGATCCTCGGCTGGGCGTGAAACGGGTTGCGGAAACCCTGCTGCGCGCCCTCTCGCGACGTTTTGCCGCCGACCTGGGGCTGCTGCTGATCTGGCTGCCGCAAAGCGAACCCCGCCTGTTTCGCTGCGACCGCAACGGCAAGATCAACGAAGTGTCCGGCGAACTGCACGCCAACATGCTCGAACTTCTGACCCGGCTACCGTCGGACATCGCCAGCGTGCACCACCACGCACACCTGTTCGGGCGACTCCCCATCCGCTACCACAGCGGCTTCGATCTCGTCACCAAGCTGCCGACCGGCGCGGCCCGATCCGCCACGCAAGATCTTGCCGAATCGCTCGACGCCCGCTCGCTGATCGCGCTCCCGATCTGCCGCCGCGCCCCCTACCCCTGTCGCCTGGTACTCGAATCGGGACAGCGGCGCTACCGCTCGCGCGACGTCGATCTGCTCGCCGGCGTGATGGAACAGCTCGCCCCCGTCATCGAAAACGCCGGCCTGCTCGAACGGCTGTCTGACGAAGCGATGGCCACCGAGCGCGCCCGCATCGGCCGCGATCTGCATGACAACGCGATCCAGCCCTATCTCGGCCTGAAGTACGGCATCGAAGCGCTCGCGCGCAAGGCCGCCGCCGACAACCCCCTGCACGACGACATCCAGTCCCTGCAGGAAGTCGTCGTCAGCGAACTGCATCACTTGCGCGAACTGGTGACCGGCATGCGCAGCGGCGCCAGCGGTGCCGACGACGCCCTCGCGCCAGCCCTGCGCCGCCAGGCCACGCGCTTTTCCGAACTCTTCGGCATCGAGGTTTCCGTGCAATGCGATGGCGACCTGACGATCCGTCGCAAGCTCGTCGCCGCCATCTTCCCGATGCTCAGCGAGGCGCTCACCAACATCCGGCGTCACACCAGCGCCACGCGCGCCGACATTCTCGTCAGCACCGAAGCCGATGCTTACGTGCTGAAAATCACCAACGCCCACGACCCGGCGGCACCACCCGCCCCGTTCGTGCCACGTTCGATCGTCGAGCGGGCAGAATCTGTAAGTGGATGTGTAATAGTCGACCTACAGCGACCCGGATTCACTGATCTAATCATCACCATCCCGAAGACTTCATAAGCGGCAAATAATCATGGTAGAAGTCACCGAACGACTGATCCGCGTATTTCTCGTGGATGACCACCGCGCCACGCTATGGGGCCTGGAGCGGCTTATCGACAGCGCCACCGGCCGTATGCGTCTCGTCGGCAGTGCCACCAGCATTTCCGAACTGCTCGCTTCACCGGCAAGCCACGAAGCGGACGTCATCGTGATCGACCTTGATCTGGGCGGCCAGAACTCGACCGACTCCTTCGACGAGCTGTTTCGCACCCACGGAGCCCGCGTGCTGGTGCTCACCGGCGCGCGCGATCTCGACGCGCATCGCAAGGCGGTGATGGCTGGCGCCCGCGGCGTCGTCAGGAAGGAAGAACCGGTGGACGTGCTGCTGCGCGCCATCGAAAAAGTCCACGAGGGCGACGTCTGGGTCAACCGCGCGCTCATCGGCGACATCATGAACATGCTGACCGGCAACAAGCCGGCCAGCGCGCCCCCCGTGCCGAAGGCTAGCGGCCTTACGCCCAAGGAACACGAAGTGGTCGCCGCGGTCGTCCGGCACAAAGGCGCCAAAAGCCTGATCCTCGCCGAGGATCTGAAAATCAGCGAGCACACCCTGCGCAATCACCTGACGGCGATTTACCAAAAGCTCGAGGTCCACGGCCGGCTCGAACTGTACGTGTATGCGAAGGAACACGGGCTCGGCGTATCCGCTTAGCGAAACACGACTTCCGCCTCAGTACACTAGTCGAATTGTCACACCCGCCGCAGGCATCTCCTCCCGCGCGCGGTGCGTCCACGGACCACTAAGCTTGTTGTATCCGTCGAGCTCCGCAAGTTTGCGCGAGCCCGTCGGCTGTAGAGTGACCGGCACGCCCGAGGCACGCAGTACGATCCGAAGGCCAGTGCAGCGTCATGCCGGGTTCTCCCGTTTCCTGAAGCCTGAGACTTCGTTCCGGAGGAGAAATCATGCGTCACGCCGCCATCCTCGCACCGCTCGCCGGCGCCTTCTTCCTGCTAAGCGCGCCGCTAGCGCCTGCTGCAGGGCCATCGCAACGCCTCGAGCCGCTACCGCGCTTCGCTCCGGATCGCGTCCTGGTGGCCTTCCAGCCCGGCACGCCGGGCGCCGAGATCGCGCAGGCGCACGCCTCCGCCGGTGCCCTGCTGGTGAAACGCTTCGACGCGATCGGCGTGCACGTGCTCGCGGTGCCCTCGGGGACAGTCGAGGGCGCGGTGGCCGTCTATCAGCGCAATCCCAATGTCCGCTACGCCGAACCCAACTATTATCGGCCCCTGATCCTGCCCACCGAGGGCAAGGATCCGCAACCGCCGGCGGGGCTCGGTATCGAATACCTGCCCGAACAATGGGGGCTCAACAACACCGCCCAGGCACTGTACGACCCGGAAACCGGCGGCAGCGTATCGGGCACGGTCAATGCCGATATCGACGCACCGCAGGCCTGGGATGTCTCGCGCGGCAGCGACACCGTGACGATCGCGATCCTCGATAGCGGCGTCGAATGCACGCATGTCGATCTGCTTGGCAAATGCATCGAGCAGAAGAACTTCACGATCAGCAGCACCCCCGGCGACCTGCTCGGGCATGGAACCCACGTCGCGGCCATCGCCGCCGCGAACACCAACAACGGCGCAGGCACCGCCGGCGTGGGCTGGAACACCAAAGTCGCTTCGCTCAAGGTGTGCCGCGAATACCCGTCCGAATCCTTTCCGCTGCTCGGCATGTGCGACGTCGCGGACTCGGTCGAAGGCCTGCTCTACGCCGCCGACCAGGGCTACCGCGTCGTCAACATGAGCTACGGCAGCGACCCCGATCCCTATTCCCCGTCGCAGGCCGAGGCGGACGCGATCAAATACGCCTGGAACAAGGGTGTGGTGCTGGTGGCGGCCGCCGGCAACGACTACGCGACAACCCGCCACTACCCTGCCGCCTTCCCGGAAGTCATCTCCGTCGCGGCGACCGACCGGCACGACAACCTGGCGTATTTCTCGACCTTCAGCTCGGCCTGGGTGTCCGTCGCCGCCCCCGGCCACAACATCCTCTCGGCGTATCCGAACAGCGCCTGCGGTCTGCCCGAGAATGACCCGGAGGGCTGTTACAACTGGCTGTCCGGCACATCGATGGCATCACCGCACGTTGCCGGCGTCGCGGCACTGGTCCTCGCCCACTACCCCGGCATCACCAACACACAAGCGCGTGGCTACGTTGAAAACAACGCAAACGCCCAAGGCGCACTTGGCCAGAATTTCCGCGCCTGGGTGAAATACGGACGAGTGAATGCCCACTTGGCCCTGACCGCCAACACTCCCCCGCCACCGCCACCTGCCAGCATCACGCTGACTGCCAGCGGCTACAAACTCAAAGGCCTGCAGAAGGCCGATCTGCAATGGAGCGGCGCGACGTCGACGCATGTCGACATCCGGCGCAACGGCAGCATCGTGTCCGCAGCGCCGGAGAATAACGACGGCGCCTACACCGACGCCATCAACAAGAACGGCGGCGGCTCCTACACCTACAAGGTGTGCGAGACGGGAACAGCCATCTGCTCGAATGACGCGATAGTCGCCTTCTAGTGCCACGCCCAGACGGCTCCTCGGGGGCGTATGCGCAGTCACATGTTGATATGCATGCGCATAGATGCCAATATAACCATATTGACAGCCGAGGAGTCTCCATGAGAACCACCACAACGCAGGGAAGCGCGCGCAAGGCCACAAATGTGACGCTTGGCGAAACCCTTCTGGCCGAGGCGAAATCATTGAAAATTAACATTTCGCAGGCGGCGGAGGCCGGACTGGCTCGAGCCGTAGCCGAACGACGCGCTGAGTTGTGGTTGGCCGAGAATCGGGAAGCGCTGGATAGTTCCAATGCGTATGTCGAAGCGAACGGTCTCCCTCTGGCGCGCTACAGGGGGTTTTGATGCCCCGATTCAGCGTTTTCAAGAATCCGGACGGCGCCGGTTACCTGCTCGATGTCCAGGCTGATTTGCTCGACCACCTGAACACTCGCGTCGTGGTGCCGCTCCTGCCCCTGAACGTTGCGCCGGTGCCTGCCAAATCCCTCAATCCCGTATTTGAGGTGGAAGGGGAGGCTGTAGCGATGGTGACTCAATTTCTCGCAGCGGTTCCTGCCCATATGCTCAAAACTGCCGTTGCCAATTTCGAAGGCCGGCGTCACGACATCACGAACGCGTTGGACCTGCTTTTCCAAGGCTTCTGACAGGAAGTTTTCCGCAGCAAAACGTGCCTGGGCCGACCGCGTAATCGACGCCGCCAGCCTCGACGAAATCTTCGCCGAGGACTGACTCGGCGGGCGCCGCGCGGCGCCCCTTCCAGGCAATTTGTCATGGTCGTACGCGCTGTTCCTCCTATGGGCGAAACTACCCAATTTCCGGTATGTTCAACCCATCGTGGCCTGTGCCGCATGCGTGGAGCACGCCATCGTGCCCTGCCTCACCCTTGCTCCTCCGATCGAAGTCCTGCTCGTCGATGACCAGCGTGCAATCCTGGCCGGCGTCACGGCATTGATCGCGTGCGAGTCCCCGCATATGCAGGTCACGGGCCAGGCGCGATGCGGACGCGAAGCACTTGAACTCGCGCACGACATCCAGCCGGATATCATCGTGCTCGATGCCGACTTGGCAGGCGAAGACGGCATTGCGCTCATTCCGCTACTGCAAGCCAAATGCCAAGCAGCAATCGTGGTGTTCACATGCCTCACCGAACCTGACGCACGCCACCGGGCGCTGCGCCTCGGCGCGGCCGACTTCGTGCCTAAGACATCTTCAGGCAGCGACCTGATCGCCGCGATTCTCGGCGCCATGGAATAAGCCGGCAGGCGTGACAGTTGTCACGAAGCGACCGGTTCAAGGAAACCACCCTAAGCAGTCGCATCGACCGATGTGGCAGTACGCGGTCCGGACCATCATAGATACGCGGATGCAGCGCGCGGTGATGGCTGGCAAACACTCCAACAAGCAGCCAAGACTTCGAAAACTAGCCCGCAGTCGCTGGCTCGCCTCTCCGGAAAACCTCTGGAGGCACGGCCGTTTCGTAAGCGAACCCTACCTGGAGATCTGCCAAATGACCCGAATCCCTCAAATCATCGCGTCGGCACGCATGCAAATTCTTACCGGGGCCATCCTCTCCGCGCTGTGGGTCTTCTTCGCGATTGCGCACCTTGTCACCTTCAAGCTCACCGGAAAAGCGAGTCTCCTTGTGTTCGGTGTCGCCGAGACCCTCATTGCAGTATTTTTCCTGCTCCGTACCCAACCGAAGACATTCACGAGTAGCCCCCGCGAATGGGTCATCGCGGTGTTGGGAACATTTCTACCCTTGCTCCTCCGTCCAACACCCGACACGCCCGTAACTGTCGCCGAGTGGGGCCTGATGCTTGGCTCGGCGATGCAGATTGCTGGCGTGCTGTCTCTGAATCGCAGTCTGGCACTGGTGCCTGCGCTGCGGGAACTGAAGACCGCGGGCATGTATCGCCTTGTGCGACACCCGATTTACTTCAGCTACCTGATCTCATTTTCGTTCTATCTTGCTGCCAACGTTTCGATCCAAAATCTGCTGATCGTGATAGCCAGCCTGGGCCTGCTGTTGGCACGTGTGTATTTCGAGGAAAGGCTTCTCGGGCAGACAGCCGAGTACCGTGCGTACCAGAGCCGCGTAAGGTGGCGGCTCATCCCCTTTGTGTTCTGACGCACCCCTGCGGCCTCGACAATGCGGCCTCCAACTTGCGGGAGGCCACGTGTGCTTTGCCGTTCCACGACCTCTCCAACCACACGCAATTGGTCATCAGCTCAGCGGTGGATCGCGATCTGCATCGTCTCGCGCCACGCAGTCGCCTCCCGGAAGTCATTCTCAGGCGCTAGATGGCAGCACACCAAAGCTCAATGCCAGCCATGACAATTGTCACCCGCCCCCCCCGTTGCATATGACTAGCAGCACCGGGCGCAATTGCCGATGCCACCACACTCGGCCGAGCCTAATCTGAACTCAGGACGCACAGAAAGGGACGACAGAAATGAATACCGTGCAAATCAAGGGAATGCTAAACGCATTCTTCGCAGAGCAGGACGGCGTCACGGCGATTGAATATGCGCTGCTCGCAGCCTTGATTTTCACGGTCATCGCGGCGTCCGTCGGCTTGGTGGGCACCAATCTGGCTGCGTTCTTCGCCTTCGTGGCCGGGGTGTTCCCGTGATCGTGGGCAACAAATCGAGCGAAGCCCCGCGTTTCGCTTCAAATTTTCCGGACCGGGTTCCCCGTTTCGGATGGGTAGCCGGGGAACCGGCCTTGTAGTTCTTTGATAGATGGAGGCTGAAATGGACATGCTCAAGAAATTCATTCGGGACGAAGAAGGCGTTACAGCGATCGAATACGGCTTGATTGCGGCACTAATTGCCGTAGTCATCATCGCCAGCGTGCGACTGGTTGGCACGAACCTGCAAGGGGTATTCGGCGCGGTCAGCGCTGCCCTCGCCGGCGCCCTCTGAGCACGCGCTTGCACGGAAGGTTTGTTGGAATTGCCGAAATGTGCCCCAACGAACCTTGCCGAGCACGAGACCGGTACGCAGGAAACCAGTGTTGTTTCTTTTTGGATAGATGGAGATCGAAATGGAACTGATCAGGCAATTCATCCGGGATGAAGAAGGCGTCACAGCGATCGAATACGGTCTGATTGCGGCACTCATCGCCGTAGTCATTATCGCCAGCGTTCAGCTTGTCGGCACCAATCTGCAGGGCGTGTTCGGCGCGGTCAGTGCTGCGCTGGCCGGCGCTCTTTGAGTAGCCCAAACGCCTTGCACGGCAGGATCGTTGGGTCGCAGGACGGCGGCCCCACGATCCTTGACCAAGGGCATTGATGACTCTTGAACTAACCGGTGGCTCAAATGACTTTCGGACTCGCATGCCTGCTCGGCGCACTTGCAATTGCAGTGCTCTCCGATCTGCATGCGCGCAAGGTGCCGAATCTCCTGGTCCTCGGCGGCATACTCGCCGCCTCCGGCATCCATGCGGTGGCAGCGCCTGGCGCAGGAATCCTTGACGTCTCTGGCGGCGCAATCGGCCTTTTGTCTTCCTTGGGCGGAGTCGCCGTAGGCTTCGCCGCCTTGTTCCCCCTTTACGCGCTGCGAGCGATGGGGGCCGGCGACGTCAAATTGATGATGATGGTGGGCGCCTTTCTCGGTCCGCTGCAAACACTTGGCGTCGTGATGCTAACCTTCGCGGCCGGTGGTGTCTTGGCCCTTGTCATGGCGCTATGGCAACGATCTTTCGGCCAACTGGCGCTGAATCTGCGCTTCATGCTGACCACCAGCGCTATGCGCGCCGCGGGCGGCGAAAGCCCTCGCTTCGAGCCGCTGCAGCAGACCGCCGGGCGCATGCCCTATGCGGTGGCGATCGCTGCCGGCACTTTGTTACAGCTTCTCCTGGTCCGATCCGGCGGCTGGGCACTGAGCTGAATGGATCTTTGCGGAGCCACCTCATGAACGCCCCCTCCAGCGCCAAGGTAATCCCCTTCGACGAACCCACCCTTTTCCCGCGGGCGCCGCGCACGCTCGAAGAAACCGGCCTGCCGCTGTTGTTCCTAGTCGAACTCGCGGCGAAGCTGCTGTTCGTGCGCGGCCAGTTGCGCCTCACCGAGCTATCGCAGCAACTGCGCCTGCCGGCGACCGTGCTGGAAAGCCTGCTCGCCTTCATGCGCGCAGAGCGCCTGTGCGAGGTCATCCGGCGCGGCGAGACCGACGGCGACATCCTTTACGAACTCACCGACGCGGGCCGCATCCGTGCAGCGGAATACCTGAACCGCTGCAAGTACGCCGGTGCGGCACCGGTCGGCCTGACGGCCTATGTCGCCCAGGTCGAGCGCCAGTCGGTGACGAAGATGCGCGTCACCCGCGAGGACGTAAACGAAGCGTTCCGCGGCCTGATCATCAAGCCGGAGGTACGCGACCAGCTCGGCGCAGCGATGGGCTCGGGCCGGGCGCTGTTCATGTACGGCCCGGCCGGCGCCGGCAAGACCTATCTCGCCGAGCGCCTTGCGCTGCTGCTCGACGGTGACGTCGCCGTGCCACACGCGATCCTCGTCGACGGCGAGATCATCCAGGTGTTCGACCCGTTGATCCATTCGCCGGTCGAGGACGACCAGCGTCCCGCCGTGCTCGACAACCTGATGCGCCCGGACCTGCGCTGGGTACGCTGCCGCCGCCCGGTGGCGATCACCGGCGGCGAACTGACGCTGCGCATGCTCGATCTCGACTATGACGCAAGCACAGGATTCTATCAGGCACCGCCGCATGTCAAGGCCAACAACGGTCTGTTCGTCGTCGACGACCTCGGACGGCAACTGGTCACGCCGGAACAGCTGATGAACCGCTGGATCGTGCCGATGGACCGGCATCACGACTACTTGGCACTGCATAGCGGCACTAAGTTCACGCTGCCGTTCGACGTCGTACTGGTGTTCTCGACCAACCTGATGCCGTCCGACGTCGCCGACCCTGCCTTCCTGCGCCGACTCGGCTACAAGATCCACATTGGGCCGATGAATGAGGACGAATACAGGAACATATTCACGCGCGTTTGCGAAGAGCGGGGCGTACCCTTTGATGAAGGCGCATTTCAGACACTGTTGAACGACTATCACGCAGTGCATGGGCAGCCGCTGCTGGCGTGCTATCCACGCGACCTGGTGAATCAGATTGCCGACCTCGCCCGCTATCTCGGCGAACCCGCACGACTGACCCCGGACGCACTGCACTGGGCTTGGCACAACTACTTCGCGACCCGCTAGGGCCGCGATTCGGAGGGAGGCGACGGCGGCCGGTTCTGTGACCGCCGGCACTGCACCGGAACGCCCGCCACGGCGGGCACTTACGGGACCGGCAGGCGGTGACTGACGGTCCGGAAACAAGGGGACTCACATGAAGGCCAAAGGTCTTGTCTTTCTCTTCGTCGCGATGCTCGCCGGCCTTGCCGCAGTCGTACTCGGAACACGCTGGCTGCAGGATAAGGCCGGCGCCGACGGCAACCGCATCGCCGTTGCAGCCGTTGAACTGCAACTTGGCGGCCGTATCACACCGGAAGCAATCCGCCTCGTGGACTGGCCGTCCGGCAGCACCCCCACCGGAGCCTTCACCGATCTTGCTGCACTTGACGGACGCGTTGCAATCACCGGCATCCAACCCGGCGAACCGGTGTTGGAATCGCGCTTGGCCCCCGTGGGCACGAAAGGCGGCCTGTCCGCGGTCGTACCCGACGGCAAGCGCGCGATCACCGTGCGCGTCAATGACGTCGTCGGCGTCGCCGGCTTCACGCTACCCGGCAACTATGTAGACATCATGGTCAATACTGAGGCTGCGGGGGCGAACCGTAACAATCAGGATCAGATGATCTCGAAGATCGTGCTCGAGCGCATCCTGGTCCTCGCCGTCGCCCAGGAGGCCAACCGCGACGAGACCAAGCCGCGCGTGGTGAATGCCGTCACGCTGGAAGTTACCCCCGAACAGGCAGAGCGGCTGGACCTCGCCCGCAGCGTCGGCAACCTGTCGCTGGTCTTGCGCAACCAGGTCGATTCGAATCCGACCGCCACGGCAGGCATCACCAAGGCGATGCTGCTGCGCACCTCGGTAGAGGTGCCGCCTGCACCGGCCCCGGTCAAGACCGCGGCCCCGCGGCGCACGTCCGCGAAACCGCGCCCCGCGGCGGTGCCCAGCGCACAGGTCTGCGTCGAAGTGATCCGCGGCGTCAATAAGGTCAACGAATGCTTCTAGCCCATTCCAAACTATTTCGGATCGCAGGGGACATCATGACCACGAAGAAAAACAAGTCCAGTCGCAGGCTCGCGCGATTTGTCGCACCGGCAATCATTGCGCTGCTGCTATCCGGCACAGCGCAGACAGCGGTGACTAATACGCCACCGGCGAGAAAACCCGTTGCCGTAACAACCACCGGCGGTTCTCCATGCGGGCGAGTCGAAATCGCGCCGATGGTGACGATCCCCGTTGGCAAGTCCTCGGTGATTCGGCCCCAGACGCCAGTCACGCGCATCCTGCTGGGTAACCCGGAAAACGCCCAAGCGGCCCGCCCGAGTACTGAAGCCGCGAAGGACGACAAGGGCGCCCAGCAGCAGGCGAAAAAGGATGACGGCCGCCCTGGCGTCGCCCAAGTCGACGTGCTACTGCTCAGCCCGAACGAGATCTACCTGCTTGGCAAGTCGGTCGGCTCCACCAACGTCGTGCTCGTCGACCGTGCTGGCGGTTGCACGGCCCTCGACGTGACCGTGGCGATGGACGTGACTTCAGTCCAGGGGGCGATTGCGACGCTGCTGCCAGACGAAACCGGCATCAAGGTGAGTTCCGCCTATGACTCTTTGGTCCTGACCGGCACCGTGAGCGATGCGACGAAAGTTGATCGCGCAGTCGAAATCGCCTCGGCCTATGTACGAGATGGCGGCGGCGAGAGCGGGCGCAACACGCGGGTCCTGAACATGCTCCGTGTTGGGGCGCCGCAGCAGGTGATGCTTGAAGTCAAAGTCGCCGAGGTCTCGAAAGCCGTGCTCGATCGCTTCGGCATCGACTTCACCCGCGCGTATGCGTCCGGTGACGGAACCATGATCCGCTTCCTGTCGGGTGTTTTCGGCGGCAAGAGCGCCGTCGGCGGACAGGTCTCCGGTACCGTGGGAGCCCGCGTCGGCGGAGGCGTCGTCGATTCCCTCAGCAACAGCAGCGCCACCAGCGCGCTCACCGCGCCGATCGGCAATGCGACGATCGGGGGAGACTCTACGACGATTCCACTGATTTCCGGCAAGAACAGCACGATGATCGGGGTCGACGCACTGAAGAGCGACGGCCTGATCAAGATTCTCGCCGAGCCGACAGTGATGGCAATCAGCGGCCAGGAAGGCAGCTTCCTCGCCGGCGGCAAGATCTTCATCCCGGTGTCGCAGAACGATGGTGGGTCAAGGACGGTCACGCTGGAGGAAAAGGAATTCGGTGTTTCGGTGAAATTTACGCCGACAGTGCTCGAAGGCGGACGAATTAACCTCGCCGTGCGGCCCGAGGTGTCTGAACTGAACCGAGAGGGCGTCGGCCTTAGTGCGCCCGGTGTCAATGGCCTGGCGATCCTTCCCTCCTTCACGACGCGCCGTGCCTTCACCACAGTCCAGCTCCTGGATGGCCAGAGCTTCGCGATCGGCGGCCTGATCAAGAACAACACCACTACGAACATCCGCGCCTTCCCCTTCCTCGGCGAAATCCCGGTACTGGGCGCGCTATTCCGCAGCACGGAATTCCAGACCGACCGCTCGGAGCTGGTGTTCGTCATCACCCCGCGACTGGTAAAGCCGCTGCCCCCGGATTTCGTGTTGCCGACTGACAATTACATCGAGCCTAGCCGCTCCGACGTAATCTGGCGCGGCAAGGTCGAGGGCGATGGCCCTACACCGGCCGACAGGACGGAAGCAACGTCCGGCGTAGCCGACCCCGCCCGTGGCGGCTTCGAACCCAAGTGAGGACGCGGATCATGAAAATAGTCACGAAACTGACCGGTGCCCTGATGATTCTGGCCATAACCGGCTGTGCCGCCACCTCGCCAAACTGGGACGCCCGTTTCGGCGAAGCTGCGAGGATCGTCGCTGCACAGCAGGTTATCGCCCCGGACGCATCGCGCAATGCCGACCCGGTCATCGGAGTCGATGGTAAGGCCGCACAAGCGGCGATGGGCGAGTATGCCAAGAGCTTCACACAGCCAGAACCGCAACCCAACGTGCTGACAATCGGGGTCGGCGGCGGTTCGGGGCGCTGAACGGTTAGCACGGGAGATGACCAAAATGCGAGACCGCTCTTCAACTCCGCGTCGGCAACGCGGCGCCGTCGCGATCATCACTGCGCTGTCGCTCGTGGCGCTGGTCGGTTTCGTCGGCCTCGCGCTGGACCTTGGTCATCTCTATGTCAATAAGACCGAACTGCAGAACGCGGCCGACGCATGCGCGTTGGCGGCGTCCCGCGAACTGACTTGCGACCCTTCGGCTGGCGCTTGCACCAGCAGCTACCTGGAAAACGCAGTGGCCGCGGGTACAGCCGTGGCCGCCCGGAATAATCGTGACTTCCAGGGCAGCGCGGTCACGATTGCTCCCGGGGATGTCCGCTTTTACACCGCACTGGCACCAAATGAGTCCTATTTGCCGATGCCGGGCGCCAATGTAAACTCGCGTTTCGTCATGTGTATCGCACGCGCCCAAGGTATCCCGCCGTGGTTCATGCAGGTCCTGGGATTTGGCGCACAGGACGTTTCCGCTTACGCGGTGGCAACCTTAAGCAAGGCCCAGACCAACTGCGCGATCCCAATCGGCCTGTGCAAACCCCCAGGGGTGCCTCCCACCTCCCCATTCGACGGCTTCACCGTTGGCCAATGGGTGACAAGCAAACTCACGGAATCCGCGACGGGGAGCTTTGACTGGATCGACTTCACGCCCGGCGACGGCGGTGGTGCAAGTGAACTCGCAAATCTCCTGAAAGGTTCTGGCCAATGCACGCTTGAAGCGCCGGGCCCGGGGAACCAGGTTGGCCAGCAGGGGAACATTGCGTCGCTCGGCAAAGCGTGGAATACGCGCTTCGGCATCTACAAGGGCAGCGACTCGGTCACCTCCGCACCGCCGGATTGGACCGGTATCAGCTATACGCAGCTTTCCTGGCCTGAGAAGTTCAACGCCTACGCCGGGACGTCGGCGGGCGCCCTGCCCAACTATAAATCTGCGCGATCGCTGTATGCTCCCTATCAGGGGCCGTCCTTAGGTCAGGGCTTTAAGCCAAGCACCGCCGCCGAACATCAGAGTTACGGCGCGGATCGGCGGACGGTGGTGGTTCCCGTCGTCGATTGCGAGGGATGGAAAGTATCCAATCCACAGACGGTCGCCATTCTCGGCTATGCCTGCGTCCTGATGCTCCACCCGATGACAGGCGAAAACGGTCCGGCTGCGGGCGAGGAAGTGTGGCTCGAGTATCGAGGCAGCGCCAGCGATTCCGCAAGCCCTTGTGCCACCGCAGGTTCGGTCGGGGGCCCTGGCAGCATCGGGCCGCTGGTGCCGGCACTGGTCCAGTGAGGGACAGACCATGAGATGCCGACGCAAACAACGTGGAGTGGCCGCAGTAGAACTGGCCCTCGTGATGATTCCGCTGATACTGATGGCCTTTGGCATCACCGAGTTCGGGCGGGCGATATACCACTACAACACGCTGGCAAAGTCGGTTCGCGACGCCACGCGTTACCTGTCCCAACAGGGACCTGGCGAAGGGTCGGGTACCGCCAGATGCCTCGCAGTGCATGGTAATCGCACTTGCAGCGGCACCCCACTTGCCCCCGGGCTAACTTTGTCAAACGTCCAGGTACACGACCAGATTACCGACCCGGGCACGCACCAGAACCAGCCCACCGGTAGCGGCGTGATCAACCTGGTGACGGTGACGATCGATGGTTACCAGTTTGTTTCGCTGGTGCCGTTTGTCGCAACGAACATCACGTTTGGCGACATCAGCGTCACGATGAGACAGGTGATGTGATGAAACAGGATATGCCTTTCAAGATCGGCAACAGGAGCCAACGGGGCGTGGCGGCAGTGGAGTTCGCCCTCGTGGCCGGGCTGTTCTTCAGCCTGCTGATTGGCGTGATGGAGATGGGGCGGGTGCTCTTCTACTGGAACACGGCGACAGAAGCGACCCGGCTCGGAGCGCGAATCGCGGTGGTATGCGACGTCAACGATTCGGCGATCAAAACGAAGATGAGCAGCCTGTTTCCAATGGTATCAGGAGACAATATTCAGGTGCTGTATTCCCCTGCGGGATGCAGCGTCGAAACTTGCGATGAAGTTACCGTCCGCATCCAGCCGGTCGCGGTGACTACGTTGATACCATACATTCCACTCACCCTGAACCTGCCCGCCTTCGCCACCACGCTACCGCGCGAGAGCCTAGCGAGCGAGGTGGATGACGTCAACAATCCGGTGTGTCAATGATGGACGCAGCAAACGTATGCAACTGAGGACGTGGAAATGAAAATCAAGATCCTTTCCGACAGCAATGACAACGCCGAGCGCCTTCGTGGAGCGCTGGCTCAGGCCGGCAAGATGATGGACGTTGCAGTCGGTCATGCGACGTCGAGCGAGCCGATTGGCGCGGTCAACGGCACAATCCCCGATATCGTCGTGCTCGATGCGTTCAAGGCGAGCGGCCTCGCTGCTCTCGAGCAAATGACGCTTCGTTATCCGCAGATCGACCCGATCGTGATCACTGCCGAGACCTCATCCGACTTCCTGCTCAAGGCGTTCCGCGCCGGAGTGCGCGAGGTACTACCCAGCGCACCGACTACCGAAGCGCTGCACGCTGCATTGGCACGTATCGCGCACAAGCGCGGTGTCACCGGGAGCCCCGTCGCGGACGGCAAGATCCTCGCAATGACCTCGTGCAAAGGCGGCAGCGGCGCGACTTTTCTTGCGACGAATCTCGCGTGGGTGCTGGCGGCGGTGCATGGCAAGCGGGTCGCGCTGATCGATCTGAACCTGCAGTTCGGCGACGCCGCGATGTACGTCACCGACCAGAAACCTGCGAGCAATCTCGCACTGGTGTGCCAGCAAATCCATCGGCTGGACGCCGCATTTCTTGCATCGGCGATGATCGAGGTCGCGCCCGATTTCCATCTGCTCGCGGCCCCGGAAGATCCTGCGCACGCCACCGACGTAAAGCCCGAACACGTCGAGGCGATCCTGAAGGTAGCACGCGCAAACTACGACTTCGTCATCGTCGACGTCGGCCGCTCGCTCGATGCAGTCAGCCTGCAGCCATTCGACATGGCCGACATGATCTTTCCGGTGGTGCAACTTACCTTGCCGTTCATCCGCGAGGCAAAGCGGCTGGTTGCGGTACTGATGTCGCTCGGGTATCCAATGTCGAAGGTCGGACTGATCGTCAATCGCCACCAAAAGAACGCCGAGATCGGCTTGCAGGATCTGGAGCGCACGGTGAATGCGAAGGTGTTCAAGGCTGTGCCGAATTGTTACGAGGAGGTCGCCGCATCGGTGAATCAGGGCGAGCCGATTGCACGCTTGGCAAAGAACAGTCCGGTGACGAAAGCCTTGCGCGAAATCGCCGCATCGCTCGACACCGTGCAGGAAAAAAACGGCAAGGGCTGGCTCTCGCGCCTGTTTGCCACCCATTGAGGCGCATTACCGCCGTTTTCTGAGGGGAACATGAAATGAGTCTGCGTCAGCGCCTCGAATCAGTCTCGGCGGAAAGTGCCCTGCGCCCGCAGGTCGCGCCCGATGCCGGTGCCAGCAAGGCTTACCAGAGCCTGAAGATGCGCATCCATCAGCTGCTGCTGTCGCGCATCGACCTGGAGGCGATGGAGAACCTCGCACCGGAGCGGCTGCGCGAAGAGTTGCGCCTGATGGTCGAGCGCCTGCTTGCCGAAGAGAACGTTGTCGTTAACACCAACGAACGGCGCGACCTGGTGCGCGACATCCAGTACGAGATGCTCGGATTGGGGCCGATCGAGCCGCTGCTGGCCGACCCAACCGTATCGGACATCCTGATCAACGGCTCTCAGCAGATCTACGTCGAACGCCACGGCAAGATCGAACTTACGAACATCACCTTCAGCGACGACGCGCACCTGATGAAGATCATCGACAAGATTGTGTCGCGGGTCGGACGGCGTGTCGATGAATCGAGCCCGATGGTGGATGCGCGCCTGCCCGACGGCTCGCGGGTGAACGCCATCATCCCGCCGCTGGCGCTCGACGGGCCGGTGGTGTCGATTCGCCGTTTCGCTGCGATTCCGCTGACGATCGAGAAGCTGATCGAGTTCAAGGCACTGACCCCCGGAATGGCCGAACTGCTCGCCGGGCTGGTGCGGGCTAAGGTGAATATCCTGATATCCGGCGGCACCGGCAGCGGCAAGACGACATTGCTGAACATCCTGTCGCACAACATTCCCGAGGACGAGCGCATTGTCACGATCGAGGACGCGGCCGAACTGCAGCTGCAGCAGCCTCACGTGGTGCGGCTTGAAACCCGCCCGCCGAACATCGAGGGCAAAGGCGAGGTGACGCAGCGTTCCCTCGTACGCAATGCGCTGCGCATGCGGCCGGACCGAATCATCCTCGGCGAGACGCGCGGCGCCGAGGCCTTCGATGTGCTGCAGGCGATGAACACCGGCCACGAGGGCTCGATGACGACGGTGCATGCGAACACCCCGCGTGACGCGCTGGGCCGCATGGAGAACATGATTGGCATGTCCGGCGCGAATCTGCCGCCAAAGGTCGCGCGCGCACAGATCGCCAGCGCGATTGGCGTGATCGTGCAGGCAAGCCGGCTGGCCGACGGCAAGCGCAAGCTGATGAGCATCCAGGAGATCACCGGCATGGAGGGCGACATGATCACGATGCAGGAGATCTTCACCTTCCGCCAGCAGGGCATATCGGAAGCCGGCGTGGTGCAGGGTCAGTTCGCCGCAACCGGCGTGCGTCCGCACTTCGCCGACCGCCTGCGATCCTTCGGCATCCGCCTGCCCGAGGATATGTTCGACCCGACGCGACGCTTCGAGTGAGGCTGACATGGACATCCTGACCCTGCTTTTTGCACTGGCGACCTTCATCGCCGTCGTGCTGTTCCTCGAAGGCGGTTATTTGTGGTGGGCCTCGACGCACAGCGCTGAAGTAAAACGCCTCAACCGGCGTCTCGAAGAGGTTTCGACCGGCGTGCAGGGCACGCGCGCTGCGTCGCTGTACAAGGAACAAAATGCCACGGGCTCGGCAAGTGGCGACCGACTGCTCTCGGCGATAACGCACCTGGAAGGCGTCAACCGGATGATCATCCAGTCGCGCCTGTCACTGTCCCTCACTCAGTTCCTCGGCTGGACAGTGGCGCTCGCCGCGCTGGGATTCGCGCTGCCGGTACTGCTAAACCGGCCCATGTTCATCGGCCTAGTGGTGGGCGGGGTGCTGGCCGCGCTGCCAACGTTTTATGTGCTGCGGGCACGTTCCCAGCACATGCAGCACTTTGAGCGGCAATTGCCCGAAGCCCTCGACTTGATGGGGCGGGCGATGCGTGCAGGGCATGCGTTTCCAACTGCAATCAAGATGGTCGCGGAGGAAATGAAGGACCCGATCGGAGGCGAGTACCGCATCCTGTTCGACGAGATGAATTACGGCGTGCCGCAGCAGACGGCGCTGCTGAACCTTGCCTCACGCACCGACAGCACGGACCTGAGCTACTTCGTGATCGCGGTGCTGATCCAGCGCGAATCCGGCGGCAACCTTGCCGAACTGCTGGACAACATCAGCGCGATCATCCGCGCGCGCCTGAAACTGTATGGTGAAATCCGCACCTTGTCCGCCGAGGGACGGCTGTCGGCGTGGATTCTCGGTAGCCTGCCGTTTGCGACGGCGGCCATGGTTAACATTGTCCACCCCGACTTCATGAAAGTGCTGTGGGAAGACCCCGCGGGCATCAACTTCATATATGGCGCGCTGTGCTTGATGGTCCTCGGCGTCCTTTGGATGCGCAAGATCATCCGCATCCGGGTCTAACTATACGGCAATGACAAGGGGACAAACATGAACTATACCCAGGTCGCATTTCTCGGACTACTGTTCATCGCCGTTTCGGCCGGTGCGTTCTTTGTGATGAGTCTTTTCTCGCGCTCGCCGACCGCGGAGCGTCTGATCGCGCTGGGTGGTGGGAAGGGGGTGGCGACGCCCTCCGCCGACACGTGGGTTGAGCGAACAGTAAGGCTCACCCGACCGTTTGCGAAGCTCTCGGCCCCCGAGGACAGCGAGGACACCTCCGCACTACGCGCACGCTTCATGCACGCCGGGATCCGTCACGCGTCCGCACCGCTCGCTTTTTTCGGCATCAAGACCGCGCTGGCGCTCGGCCTTCCTCTGCTCGCGTATTTCACGGTGCTGATTTCAAGCCCCGAGCTGCAGTTTCAGGGCACACTGTTCGTCGTGCTGCTTGCTGCGACCGTCGGCTACTACCTGCCGAACATAGTGCTCAATCGATTGATCTTCGTGCGCCAGCGCGAGATCTTCGAGACCTTCCCGGACGCGCTTGACCTGATGACGGTCTGCGTCGAGGCCGGGCTTGGCGTCGAGGCGGCGCTCGTTCGCGTCGCTGACGAGATGCAGCACAAAAGCGAGACGCTCGCCGAGGAACTCCATCTCGTCACACTGGAGCTGCGCGCCGGTCTCGAACGTGCGCGCGCCTTGCGCAACCTCGCCAACCGCACCGGTGTCGAGGAAGTGGAGGGCTTCGTCGCGATGATCATCCAGGCGGAACGCTTCGGCACCAGCATTGCCGCCTCGCTGCGAGTCCATTCCGACATGCTGCGCACGCGCCGCCGCCAGCGCGCCGAGGAAGCCGCCGCGAAAATCGCGCTGAAGCTGCTTTTCCCGCTGATCTTCTTCATCTTCCCGTCGTTGATGCTGGTGCTGCTCGGGCCAGCGATGATCCAGATTTACCGCATCCTGCTACCGACGATGGCCGGCAGCAGCGGCGGCTGACACCCAGGAGAACCGGGATGAACAAGTTTGCGCTCACGTTGAAACCCGTGCTTGCGGCGCTCGTGCTTGGCGCCTGCAGCACGAGCCCGACGATGCCGGTAAATGCCTGGAAAGTTGCACCGGTGCAAACCGTGCGTCACGGCGGATCGAATGCGACGGGCTATTTCGCCCTTGGACGTTACAAGGAAGGCCAGGGCGCGAACGAACAGGCGATTGCCGCGTACCGCAAGGCCCTCGAGGCTGACCCCGGATACGCCGCCGCGTGGAGCGCGCTGGGCTCGCTGCAGGTGCAAATGGGCCAGTTCGACGACGGCCTGAAGGCGCTCGAACGGGCGGTGAGCATCACCCCCAGCGCGAGTCACCTGCACAACAACCTCGGTTACGCGCTGCAACTCGCCGGCCGGGACGAAGCCGCCGTCGCATCGCTGCGCCGGGCGGTCGAACTCGACGGCAACAACCGCCGCGCCTGGAGCAATCTGGCGACCACATACCAACGCCTCGGCATGCAGGACAAGGCCGAATTTGCTGATGCCCGCGCCAGCGGCGCCTGGCCGCCAGCCCCCGCCCCCACCGGGCATGCCACGCGGCCCGCGACGACAGCCCCTGCAACGGCAGCGGCAACGGCAACGGCAACGGCTGTGACGGTAAGCCCGGTTAGCACGGTAAGCCCGATAAGCACGGAAACGCCTGCCACCACGGCACCGATGCCGCTGCTTGCTGTACCGAACACGGTGGCGCGGCCATTCGATCAACCCGCGAGCAAAGTCGAACGTCCGGCTCCCGTCAGCCCCGCTACGGTGCCAGCGCTTTCGGTCAGCACCACGCCGCGCACGGTGCTGGTGAAAGTCGCAAACAACGTTTTCGAATTGCACAACGGCCCGGCAAAGCCGGCCGCAGCGGTGCTCGAAGCCGCGGCGATCATTGCAGCCGTCGCGCCTCCTTCAGTGCCCGCTCCAGCACCTTCGGTATCCGCTCCCACGCTTTCCCCAACCCAGCGAGCAGCCACCGAGGCGGCGGGATCCCCAGCGCCCGTGTCCGCGCCGGTCGCAGCCGTATTGCGGTCTGCGCGCTACGAGATCGCGAACGGTCATGGCGGTGAAGGCCTCGCCCGGCGGCTCGCGGCGCTGCTCGGAAAGCAGGGCGTTGCGCGCCCGCGGCTGACGAATCAACAGCCTTACAACCAGCCGGCTTCCTACGTCGAGTATCGCGATGGCTACCGTGACGCCGCCGAGGCGTTTGCTGCCCGTCTGCCCTTCCGGCCAACGATCCAGGCGGCGGCATCGAACATGGTTGTCGATGTGCGACTGATGCTGGGACGCGACCTCACGACGAGCGATGCCTGCGCCGCACTCGGCCTTTGCAGCACCGTCGCCCGCGTTCCCGCAGCAAAGCTTGCGGTCGCGCGCGCTCCCCTTACCGCGAAAGACTGACCCCTCGCCCGCAAGGGCTGCACAAAAAAACAACCCCCGTCAGGGCTTGGCCCTGACGGGGGTTTTGCCGCCGCACCGTATGGCGCGGCGGGATGTTGCTAGAGGGGCTTAGTGCGCTGCAGCAGTCTCTGCGCCGACACCGGTCTGCGCGCGGACGTACTGGTCTTCGAAGGCCTCGATTTCACTCTTGGCGCGCACGCTGCTATCCATCTTCGAGACGATGATCGCCAGCAGGAACGCGATCGGCATCGAGAACAGCGCCGGCTGCGTGTAGGGGAAGATCGCTGCAGCGTTGTGCAGCACGTCGACCCACACCGACTTCGACAGCACGACGAACAGCACCGCGCTGATGAGGCCCGAGTAGCCGCCCCACAACGCGCCGCGGGTCGTCAGGCCCCTCCAGTACATCGACAGGATCAGCACCGGGAAGTTGGCCGAAGCCGCGACGCCGAAGGCCAGCGCGACCATGAACGCAATGTTCATCTTCTCGAACGCGATGCCGAGCAGGACTGCGACGATACCGAGGCCGATCGTGGCGAACTTCGATACGCGCAGTTCGGTCTTTTCCGACGCCTTGCCCTTCATGATGACGCGCGAGTAGATGTCATGCGAGATCGCCGACGCGCCGGCAAGTGCCAGACCGGCCACCACGGCAAGAATCGTCGCGAACGCCACAGCCGACAGGAAGCCCAGCAGCAGGTTGCCGCCGACCGCCTTGGCCAGGTGCATCGCAATCATGTTGCCGCCGCCGATGACCTTGCCGCCGATCACGCCACCTTCGAAGAACTCCGGGCTGGTGCCGACGATCAGGATCGCGCACAGGCCCATGATGGCGATGACGTTGAAGAAGTAGGCGACGATGCCCGAGGCGTAAAGCACCGACTTGCGCGCTTCCTTGGCGTCGGTGACGGTGAAGAAGCGCATCAGGATGTGCGGCAGGCCGGCGGTACCGAACATCAGGCCCAGGCCGAGCGAGATCGCGGTGACCGGATCGGCGAGCAGGCTGCCCGGAGCCAGCAGCTTGTCCCCGAGCTTGTGCACTTCCATCGCACGCGTCGTCAGTTCGTCGAAGCTGAAGCCGAACTGGCTGAATGCGAGCAGCATCACGGTGGTGCCGCCGATCAGCAGCATGCAGGCCTTGATGATCTGCACCCAGGTGGTGGCGACCATGCCGCCGAAGGTCACGTAGACCATCATCAGCGCGCCGACGACGAACAGCGCGTAGACATAGTCGAGACCGAACAGCAGCTTGATGAGCTGGCCGGCACCGACCATCTGCGCGACGAGGTAGAAGCACACCACGGTCAGCGAGCTGATTGCCGCCATCGTGCGCACCTTCCCCTGGTCGAGGCGGTAGGCGGTGATGTCGGCGAAGGTGAACTTGCCGAGGTTGCGCAGGCGTTCGGCCATCAGGAACAGGATGATCGGCCAGCCCACGAAGAACGCGATCATGTAGATGTAGGCATCGACGCCCTGGGTGTACATCATCGCGGTCAGACCCAGCAGGGTCGCGGCCGACATGTAGTCGCCAGCGATCGCCAGGCCGTTCTGCCAGCCGGTGATGCCGCCGCCCGCGGTGTAGAAGTCGGCGGTGGTCTTGGTGCGGCTGGCCGCCCAGTAGGTGATGCCGAGGGTCATCAGCACGAACACGAAAAACATGCCGATGGCAGTGAGATTGAGACCCTGCTTTTCGGTTTGTGCAATTGCGTCACCGGCGAAGGCTGCGGCGGCAACCGACAGCGACAGCAGGCCGGCGGCGAGACGGGACAGGAAAGGCGCTTTCATTATTTTTCGTCCTTCCATGCGGAGCGCACGATCTCGTTATTGATGTCGTCGAATTCGCCGTTGGCGCGACGCACGTACACAAAGGTCAGCACCCAGAAGAACACGAACTGGAACAGACCGGCCGCGATTCCGAAGGTCAGGTTACTGCCCTCGGACAGTCGCATGCCGATCACGCTGGGTGCAAACGCGACCATCATCACGAAACCATAGAAAATCGTCAGTACGATGACCGACAGGATCGTCGCGAAACGGGTGCGCTTCGACACCAGTTCGTCAAAACGCGGATTGCGCCTTATGTGCGCATACATTGAAACGGACATATTTCCTCCCTCCTCAAAAAAGCAACGTCAAGCACGTCACCTCCTCCAACCACCCCCTGGGTGCCGACCCGGCCGTCTGCTGCGGTGGGTTCGACGAGCGGATGATATATCATCTATATGACTCCATACCACACAGTATGGAAGTTTTTTTGCGCAGCGCAACAATTCAATAATTTCCGAGTGTTGCACTCAGTTTTTAGCTTTGGGGCCCAGCCATGAGCGGCGAAATACTCTTTTCTTCGGATGGCGCCATCGCCACCCTGACCCTGTCGAACGCGGACAAGCTCAACGCCATCGATTCGGCGATGTGGGTGGCGCTGCGCGAGGCGTTTGACGGCATCGCCGCGACCCCGGAGCTGCGTTGCGTGGTCCTGCGCGGTGCAGGTGACAAGGCCTTTGCGGCCGGCGGAGACATCGAGGAATTTCTGACCGTGCGCGCGACCGTCGACGACGCGCTGCACTATCACGACACCCTGGTGGCCGCCGCGCTGGACGCGATCCGCACCTGCCCGATTCCCACCGTCGCTGCGATCCAGGGGGCGTGCATCGGTGGCGGACTGGAAATTGCCGGTTGCTGCGACCTGCGCATCGCCGGCGAATCGGCACGCTTTGGCGCACCGATCAACCGCCTCGGTTTTTCGATGTATCCGGGAGAGATGGCGGGACTGCTGGAACTCGTCGGCCCGGCGGTACTGCTCGAAATCCTGCTCGAGGGACGCATCCTCGGCGCCCGCGAGGCGCTGCAAAAAGGGCTGCTGACCCGCGTCACCGACGACGAACAGGTGCTCGACGAGGCGCAGTCCAGCGCCGCACGCATCGCCGCAGGGGCACCGCTGGTGTCGCGCTGGCACAAACAGTGGGTGCATCGGCTGACGCAGGATCGGCCACTGAGCCTGGACGAAAAGCGGGCGGCCTTCGCGTTCCTCGACACCGACGACTATCGCGAAGGCATGGACGCCTTCTTCGCGAAGCGCGCACCCCGCTTCAGCGGACGATAGCGCGGCGAGTTGGAGAGCCGCAGGGAACAACTCCGCGCTGGCTGGCTTAATGCCACACACTTGAGACTCAGGTCGCAAGGGCGCGGGCAGGTTAAAGTTCACCGATGCCCACGTCGGCCCGCAAACTCTTCGCCCCGCTCACCGACCGCCCTGCCGGCTGGCGCGCGTACGCCATTGCGGCGGCGGTCGTGTGCACCGTTGCGGCGGCGAGCGCACCGCTGCTGCGCCACGTCGACCCGGTCAATATCGTGATGCTGTTTCCGCTCGCGGTGCTGTTCGCGGCGGTGCGGCTGGGACGCGGCCCGGCGGTCCTGGCGGCCTTCCTGTCGGTGGTGCTGTTCGATTTTTTCTTCGTCGCCCCGCACCTGACGCTCGCCGTCAGCGATCTGCAGTACCTCGTGACTTTCGGCGTGATGCTTGCGGTGGCACTGATCACGGCCGAGCTCGCGACCGGCCTGCGGGCGCAGCGCGATGCCGCCGAGGAGCGCGAAAAGCGAACACGCGCGCTCTACGAGATGGGGCGCGAGTTGTCGGGCGCACTGACCACGGAACAGATCGCGGAGATCGCCGAACGCTTCGTGCATGACGGTTTTGGCGCCCAGGCCACGCTACTGCAGGCGGACACGGGTGACGCAGCGCCCGCGACGAGCACCCGCCACACCGAGGACGACGCGCACCTGCTGCTCCCCCTGCAGGCGCCGACGCGCGCGCACGGGACGATGGCGATCGTTTGCCCCGACGGCAGTCCGGGCTTCACGGCCGAACAGCGCCAGCTGCTTGAAACCTTTGCGACGCTGATCGCGATTGCCCTCGAACGCGTGCATTACGTCGCCGTCGCGCAGGCGGCGCAGCTGGACATGGCGTCGGAGCGTCTGCGCAATTCGCTGCTCGGGGCGCTGTCGCATGACTTGCGCACGCCGCTCACGGCCTTGGTCGGACTGGCCGACACCCTGCAAATGAGCACGCCGCCGCTTTCGGCGGCGCAAACCGAACTGGTGCAGGCGATCCGCGACGATGCCCTGCGCAGCAGCGCGCAGGTGCATAACCTGCTCGACATGGCGCGCCTGCAATCCGGTCAGATCCGTCTGCGGCGCGAATGGCAACCGCTCGAAGAAGTGGTCGGCGCCGCCTTGCAGGCACGCGCGCGGCAGCTCGCAAATCACCGCCTGAGCTTCGATCTGCCCGCCGAGTTGCCGCTGATCGAGGTGGACGCGGTGTTGATGGAGCGCGCCCTGTGCAATCTGCTGGAAAACGCGGCCAAGTACACGCCGCCCGGCAGCACGATCGAGATCGCCGCGCGCGAGCGCGAGACCCATATCGACATCGTTGTCGCCGACGACGGCCCGGGGCTGCCGCCGGGACGCGAACGCCAGCTGTTCGACAAGTTCAGCCGCGGACAGGGCGAATCCGGCATCCCGGGCGTCGGTTTGGGGCTGTCGATCGTGCAGGCGGTGGCCGAAGCGCACGGGGGCAGCGTGCGGGCGGAGAATCGCCCCGGCGGCGGCGCCCGCTTCGTCATCGAATTGCCGCGCGGCGAACCGCCCGCGCTGCCGGAGCGTCACGCATGAAGGACGCACGAGCGCCCGCACCGGTTGCCGTCATTGTCGAGGACGAGCCGCACATCCGCCATTTTCTGCGCCGCGCGCTCGAATCGGAGCAATGGCAGGTCAGCGAGGCGAGCACCGCGGAACGCGGGTTGATCGAGGCCGGCTCGCGCAAGCCGGACTTGGTGCTGGTGGATCTCGGCTTGCCCGACCGCGACGGTCTGGAGATGATCGCGCAATTGCGCGGCTGGTCGTCGGTGCCGGTGCTGGTGCTGTCGGCCCGCAGCGACGAGGCTGACAAGGTGGCTGCGCTGGATGCCGGTGCCGACGATTACCTGACCAAGCCCTTCGGCGTGGCAGAGCTGCTGGCGCGGGTGCGCGCGCTGCTGCGGCGTGCAACCCGCCCGCAAATGGACGGTCCGGCGCTGGTGCAGTTCGGCGAGATCGAGGTGGATCTGGCGCAGCGCGCCGTCACGCGCAAGGGCGAGCCGGTGCATCTGACGCCGATCGAATACAAATTGCTCGGCCACCTGATCGCCAACGCCGGGCGCGTGCTCACGCACCGGCAGCTGCTGTCACAGATTTGGGGGCCGAACCATGTCGAACACACGCATTACCTGCGTGTTTACATGGCGGGCCTGCGACGCAAGCTGGAGCCCAATCCCGGTTTCCCGGCGCACATCCTCACCGAATCGGGAATCGGCTACCGGCTGGTGCTGTAGCGCGCCCTGCGTTCAGCGCCGCCAGAACACCGGGGTCATCACCACCAGCAGCGTGAAGATCTCGAGGCGACCGAGGATCATCGTGAATGACAGCACCCAGATCTGGAAGTCGTTGAGTCCCTGGTAGTTCGCAGCCGGACCGACCGCACCGAGCCCCGGCCCGGTGTTGTTGAGGCAGGCCACGACCGCCGAAAACGCGCTGATGATGTCGAGCCCGCTCGCCGAAAGCACGAGCGTCAGCACCACGTTCGTCACCATGTACATGAAGCTGAAGGCAAGCACCGCATGCAGGACATTGTCCGACACGGGTACCCCCCCCAGGCGTACCGGCGCCACCGCGTTCGGGTGCAGTGAGCGGATCACCTCGCGGTAGGTCTGCTTGTAAAGAATGATCGCGCGCATCATCTTGATGCCGCCGCCAGTCGAACCCGAGCAGGCCGCGAAGCTGCACAGGAACAGGATCCACAGTTGCGCGAACATCGGCCACGCGGTGTAGTCGTAGGTTGCCAGCCCCAGTGACGTGGCGAGCGAAATCGCGTGGAAGGCGACGTAGCGCAGCGTCTGGGCGACGTCTTCGTGCGCATTGAACGGAAGCAGGTAGACAGTCAGGCAGACGATGCTGACCGCCAGCACGGCAAGGAACCACGGGATTTCCGGGTCCTGCGCATAGGGCACCAGGCTGCGGCGGGCGAACGCGAGGTAGTGCGTCGCGTAGTTGAAACCCGCGAGCAACGCGAACAGCATCGTGACCAGTTCCACCGGCACGCTGTTGAAGAAGCCGAGGCTCGCATCCTTGCTCGAAAATCCGCCCAGGCCGGTGATCGAGAAGGCATGGATCAATGCCTCCCACGGCGGTAACCCGGCAAGGTAAAGACCCAGCCCGCACGCGATGGTCAGAAGCAGGTACACCGTCCATAAACCCTTCGCGGTTTCCGCGATGCGCGGTGTGAGGCTGGACTCCTTCATCGGACCCGGCGCCTCGGCCTTGAAGATCTGGCGCCCGCCGATACCGAGCAGGGGCAGGATCGCGACCATCAGCACGATGACGCCCATGCCGCCGACCCAGTGCATGAAGGTGCGCCACAGGTGGATCGAGATCGCCATGCCGTCGAGCCCGGTCAATACCGTCCCGCCGGTCGTGGTGAGTCCTGACGCGGCTTCGAAATAGGCATCGGTGAACGACAGTTGCGGCAGATAGAACATCAGCGGCAGACCGCCGAAAATGGGCACGACCGTCCAGGTCGCCGCCACCATCAGGAAGCCGTCGGGCACCCGCAGGTCGCGCCGCGCGCCGCGGGTGAGCGCCCACAACAGCGCGCCGGGCAAGAAGGTCGCGAGGATCGCCATGTCGTAGGCTTCGGTCGCGCCGTCGTCGAGGATGAACGACACCACGAGGGGGAACGCCATCAGCAGGCCGAAGATCATGATGATCAGGCCGAGCGCGTTCAGCACCGGAAAATAGACGCGCAGTGCGCCATTGACCCGCGACAGCCGGACGACGCCGAGGGCATTTGCGAGAATATTCATAGCGCCCGGATTCTGGCGCCGGGCGGGTTAAGAAATAGTAAAGATTGGACCTGCGTTCAGCCGCCCGCCGCGCCCCAGGCGGCCGGGAACAGCGTTGAGAGATCGAGGTGACGCTCGATCACATCGGCGAGCCGGTCGAGATCGGCCTCGCGCCGCGCAGCGAGATCGACCGTCGCGAGGTCGCCGGCGCCCGCCCAGGCAAGCAGGGAAGGCAAGGCTGCGGGCGCGTCGAAGAGGCCGTGCAGATACGTGCCGAGAATCTGGCCATCGACCGACAACGCGCCGTCGGCACGCCCGTCGGCGAAACGCAACGCCGGGCAATCGAGCGCCGGACCGCGGCTCACGCCCATGTGGATCTCGTAGCCGGACACCTCCGCGCCGCCCGGCAGCAAAAGCGTGCCGCGGGCATTTTCCAGGCACTTTTCCGCTTCGAGCACGGTATCCATGTCGAGCAGGCCGAGGCCCGCGACTGTCGTTGCGCCCCCTTCGAGCCCGAGCGGGTCGGACAGCGTCGCGCCGAGCATCTGGAAACCGCCGCAGATGCCGACCACTTTGCCGCCGTAGCGCAGATGACGCCGGATCGCCGCGTCCCAGCCCTGCGCGCGCAGCCATGCCAGATCGGCTTGCACGCTCTTTGAGCCGGGCAACACGATCAGGTCCGCGGGCGGCATCGCCTGACCCGGCCCAACCCAGCGGAAGTCCACCTGCGGATGCAGGCGCAGCGCGTCGAGGTCGGTGTGGTTCGAGATGCGCGGATACACCGGCGCCACCACGCGCAGGCGCGTCTCGCCCTTCTCGGCGCGCGCGTCGGCCAGCGCATCCTCGGCGTCGAGAAAAAGTCCGTGCAGATAGGGCAACACCCCCAGCACCGGCCGCCCGGTGCGCGCTTCCAGCCAGTCCAGTCCGGATTGCAGCAGGCCGATGTCGCCACGGAAGCGGTTGATGACGAAACCTTTGACGCGCGCCTGCTCGGATGGCGACAGCAGCTCCAGCGTGCCCACCAGATGCGCGAACACGCCACCACGGTCGATGTCGGCCACCAGGATCACCGGCACGTCGGCCGCTTCGGCAAACCCCATGTTGGCGATATCGCGGTCGCGCAGGTTGATCTCGGCCGGGCTGCCCGCGCCTTCGACCAGCACGCACTCATAGGCCGTGGTGAGCCGGTCCCACGACGCCATCACCGCAGCCATCGCGGTCGGCTTGTAGGCGTGGTAGTCACGCGCCGACAGGTTCGCCGCAACCTTGCCGTGGATGATCACCTGCGCACCGATGTCGGTCGAGGGTTTCAGCAGAACCGGGTTGAAGTCAGTATGCGGCGCAAGCCCCGCCGCCAGCGCCTGCAGCGCCTGGGCGCGGCCGATCTCGCCGCCGTCGACGGTCACCGCCGAATTGAGCGCCATGTTCTGCGGCTTGAACGGCGCCACGCGCACGCCGCGCCGCGCCAGCAGCCGCGCCAGCCCGGCGACCAGCGTGCTTTTCCCGGCGTCCGAGGTCGTTCCCTGCACCATCAGGGCGATTGCTTGTGGCATGGCGTAAAATCCCGGCTCTTTCAAAGCGGCGGATTATCGCCGAAAGCACCGCGCCGATGATTTCCCTGTTCGTCAAACTCGCCGCCGGCATCGCGCTCGACCGCCTTCTCGGCGAACCGCGGCGCTGGCACCCGCTGATCGGCTTCGGCCGCTGGGCGGGCTGGCTCGAAGCGCACCTGCGCCCGCTGCTGCCGAATCGCGTCGGCGGCCTGCTCGCGTGGGCGCTGGCGATCGGGCCGTGGCTCGGACTGGCGCTGGTGCTACGCGAAAGCCATCCGCTGGCGCACTGGGTCATCGATATCGGCCTGCTGTATCTCGCGCTCGGCGCGCGCAGCCTTGCGCAGCACGCCGAGGCCATTGCCGCGCCGCTTGCCGCCGGCGACCTCGACACCGCACGCGTGCGCGTCGGCTGGATCGTCAGCCGCGACACGCGCGCCCTCGATGCGGCAGGAGTCGCCAAGGCCGGCACCGAATCCGTGCTCGAAAACGGCAACGACGCGGTATTCGGCGCGCTGTTCTGGTTCTGCGTCGCCGGTGGCGCGGGCGCGCTGATGTTCCGCCTCGCCAACACGCTGGACGCGATGTGGGGCTATCGCACGGAACGCTTCATCCGCTTCGGCTGGGCCGCGGCACGCCTCGACGACGTGCTCAACTGGGCTCCCGCACGCCTCACCGCGCTGACCTACGCCCTCATCGGCCGCAGTCGCGACGCCCTGCGCTGCTGGCGCAGCCAGGCTCCGGCGTGGGACAGCCCCAACGCCGGCCCGGTGATGGCCGCCGGCGCCGGCGCGCTCGGTGTGCAACTGGGCGGCGCGGCGATCTACCACGGCCGCGAGGAACAACGCCCGCCGCTCGGCTGCGGCAAGGCACCGGACGCCGCCAGCATCCGTGCTGCGGTGCGCCTGATGCAGCACGGCATGCTGCTGTGGCTGGGGACCATCGCCATCGCGGCGCTATCCGTTCCCCTCTCAGGACTGCTCGGCCATGCTTGAGCACGGCGGCCGCCTGCGCCGCGCCGCGCTGCAATACGGCATCCCGCTGTCCGACTGGCTGGACCTGTCGACCGGCATCAATCCGCACGCCTGGCCGGTGCCGCCGGTCCCGCCCGAAGCCTGGCAGCGCCTGCCGGAAGAACACGACGGACTCGAAGCGGCCGCCGCACAGTATTACGGCACGGACGAGCTGCTGCCGGTCGCCGGCTCGCAAGCGGCAATCCAGGCGCTGCCGGGGCTGATTCCCGGCGAGCGCGTCACGGTGCTCGCGCCGACCTACGCCGAACACGCGCACGCATGGCGCGATCGCCGCGTGCGCGCATGCAGCGCCGACACCATCGACGCTGCCGTCGCCAACACCGACGTACTCTTGCTCGTCCAGCCAAACAACCCCTCGGGCGTGCAGTTTCCGCACGCGCAACTGCTCGACTGGCACGCCCGCCTCGTCGCCCGCGGCGGCTGGCTGATCGTCGACGAAGCCTTCATCGACGCCGCTCCGACCGAAAGCCTGGCCAGCGCGGCGGGACGCCCGAATCTGGTCGTTCTGCGCTCGCTCGGGAAGTTCTTCGGGCTGGCCGGTGCGCGCGTCGGTTGCGTGCTTGCGCCAGCCGGGCTGCGCCAGCGCCTTGCCGAGCAGCTCGGGCCGTGGACGATCAGCGGGCCGGCGCGCCATGTTGCGCGTCATGCATTCGCCGACACGACGTGGCAGACGACGATGCGGGAGCGTCTCGCACACGAAGGCGTCCGCCTTGCCGACCTCCTGCGCAGCAACGGCCTCGGCGCCCCCTCGGGACCGGCGCTGTTTCAGTGGCTGCGTCATCGCGACGCCGCGACGCTGCACGACCGGCTCGCCCGTCAGGGCATCCTCGTACGCCGCTTCGACGAACCGGCCAGCCTGCGCTTCGGCTTGCCGCCGGACGAAGCCGGATGGACGCGCCTCGCGCGCGCCCTCGCCAATCTCTGAGCCCGGACCCCATGCAACTCGATCATTACGTCAATACCATCGGGCGTCACCTGCGCGGCCGTTTTGGCGAGCGCGTGCACAAGCTGCCGCTGCACGCGAACTTCACCTGCCCGAACCGCGACGGCACGCTCGGGCGCGGCGGCTGCACGTTCTGCAATGTGCGGTCCTTCAACCGGGATGAAGCTGCGCCGCTCGCGCATCAGCTCGACGAAGGGCGCACGAAGATGCATCGCGCGCGACGCTACCTCGCCTATTTCCAGGCCTACACCAGCACTTATGCCGAAGTCGCGACACTGCAGCGGCTCTACGAGGAGGCGCTCGCGGGCGCAGACATCGTCGGCCTGTGTGTCGGCACCCGACCGGACTGCGTGCCCGACGCGGTGCTCGACCTGCTCGCCGGCTATCGCGCACGCGGTTACGAAGTGTGGCTGGAGCTCGGTCTGCAAAGCGCCTTCGACGACACCCTCGCACGCATCAACCGCGGCCATGGCTTCGCCGCCTATGCCGACGCGGTGGCCCGCGCGCATGCCCGTGGCGTTCCGGTGTGCACCCATCTGATCGTCGGCCTGCCGAGCGAGACGCCCGAGCACAGCCTCGACACGCTCGACCGCGTGCTCGAACTCGGCGTTGCGGGCCTCAAGCTGCACCCGCTGATGATCGTCAAGGGCAGCCGCCTCGCTGCCGCGTGGCGCCGCGGCGAGGTCGCCCCGCCCGACGCCGGCCACTATGCCGACGTCGCGACCGAGATGATTCGCCGCACCCCCGCACCAGTCGTTTATCATCGCGTTTCGGCCACCGCGAATGCACCGACACTGCTGGCCCCGCCCTGGTGCGCGGGCCGCTTCGAAGGCATCCATGCGATTGCGCGCCGGCTGGCCGCCACGGGCGGTCAGGGTAGCCTCACCACTCGGCCGCTACCGCCTACTCCCGCTTCGAGCAACCCGACCTGAGGCAGGCCCTGCCGGTCGTTTTAAACTGACAAAGCTCCATGCCGCATCGACCGTCGCCCCAGCACGCCCCCCGATTCCGCCGCGGGGTCCCACTTGCTACCGTTCTAGCAAGCACCCTGCTCGCGTTTTCGGCGCACGCCGAACTCACGGTGCGGGACGATACCGGCCAACCCGTGAAGCTGGCGCAACCCGCGCAGCGCATCGTCAGCCTTGCGCCGCACATCACCGAACTGCTGTTCGCCGCCGGCGCCGGGGAGCGGGTTGTCGGCGCGGTCGCATACAGCGACTTCCCCGAAACCGCGCGCAAACTGCCGCGAGTCGGGGGTTACAGCAACGTCGACATGGAAGCCATCGCCGGACTCAAGCCGGACTTGGTGATCGCGTGGAAAAGCGGCAACCGCGATGCGCACCTGGACAAGCTCGCCGCCCTCGGCATTCCGGTTTACATGAACGAGCCACGCAGCCTTGATGACGTTGCCCGCAGCCTCGAGGCATTCGGCGTGCTGGCAGGAAACGAGCCGCCTGCGCGCGCCGCGGCCGCGAGTTTCCGCGCCCGCAAGGAGGAACTGGGGAAGCGTTACGGCGAGCGTCCGCGGGTCCGGATGTTCTACCAGATCTGGGACAAGCCACTGATGACCGTCAATGACGAGCATCTGATTTCGGACGTGATCCGCCTGTGCGGCGGCGACAACGTGTTCGGCAAGCTGAAACAACTCGCGCCGAGCCTGGGCGTCGAGGGAGTGCTTGCGGCCAACCCGGAAGTCATCGTCGCCAGCGGCATGGGCGAGGCGCGCCCGGAATGGCTGGAGAGCTGGAAGCGCTGGCCGAAGCTCGCGGCCAACGCCAGTGGAAACCTGTATTTCGTGCCGCCCGAGTTGATCCAGCGTCACACGCCACGGATTCTCGAGGGCGCGGCGATCCTGTGCGAACAGCTCGAGACTGCCCGCCGCAAACGCAGCCCGGAGGCCTGACGCAGCTCCACTACGCCTGACGGGCGTGCTCGTAGCGGCGACGCCAGTCGCGACGCGAGTCCTCCCACCAGGCGCGATCGAAGATCCACGCGAGGGTCGGCAGCAGTGGCGTCAGATGGGTCGTCGCCAGCGACGTGGAGTCGCCGCGCGGCACTGCGGGCATTACGCCGAGCACGCGCAGACGTTCGGCGAGTGTCGGATGAAAGTCGGCCTCCGACGCAGCGCCGCCGAACATGCCACGGATATCCACCGTGCCGGGCATCGGCCGACGGAAGCCGGCCATCACCCCCAGCCCCATTTCCCGGAACGGACGGATCGACGGTTGCGGCGTGAAGCGGCTCTGTTCCATCACCTTGCGCCAGTAATCCTCGCTCAGGAAACGCTCCTTGAGCGCGACCTCGACGAGCGCTTCGCCCACCCGGCGGGCGCCGACGATCTGGGCCGCCATGGCATCGGCTTCGAACTCTTCCAGGCGCGACAGGCGCATCGCGTCGTGCAGGTCGCGCGCCGACCAGCGCTCCAGCACACGTCCCAGGCGCGGCATGTCCTCGATGCAACGGTCGAGCACCCGGAACCACCACGCCCGCAGATGCCCCCACCAGGCATGCAGCCCCTGACGCTGCAGGGCCAGGTGAGCGAATTCATGCGCAAGAATGGCGCTGAACTGCCTGCGCGAAACACTGTGCGCGAGCGGCAGGCCGATCATCAGATGCGTCTCCATCGGCCCCATCCATCCCCAGCGCGGACGCTGCAGAATGGCGGCGTTCATGTCGCCGACGACCCACACCGCGTCGATCGCGATACCGCCGAAACGGCTCCCCATGCGGTCCACCAGGCGATGCAGCGACTCGGCGGCCTCACGCGGCAGGCGGACACCGTCGGGTCGCGCCGTCGGCGCAAACAGCCAGCCGACGCAGAGCGCGCCGACCGCGACCGTCACCATGAACACGGCGACGGACACGATGGCGTGCAGCACCTCGCCGGCGACCAGCGCGCCCCAGGTCTTGCCGACGAGCCAGGCTGCGGTCAGCCCGATACAGCCCACCGCCAGGCTGAGCACGGACAGCCCTCCCACCGCTCGCAGCCCCAGGCGGCGCGCAAGGCGCGAACGCGTGCGCGACAGGCGTAATCGAAATGTTGCCATGGGCCAGGCTCCGCAATAAAAACCATGGAAAGGACATGGACTATACCCAACATCGGGTAAACAGAACATTGCACCTTGGTAATAGATAGACACAAATCGGCCCGCGGGTCACCCGCGGCACTGCGCCGATACCACCATCAGTGTGACGGACATCCCGCGTGGCGGCGTGAAAAAAAAGATTCTCGCTGCACCGCGGCAAAAGCCCGTACAATCCGCGCACCCTGCGAGCCCAGCCAATCGGCCGCAGTCTTCTCACAACGACCCTTTTCCGGTCGCACTTCCCCGCCCGCCTCGATTGGTGTCACTCAGCTAGAGCGACAGGCCGTCGCTGGAGCTTTTCTTGATGACATCCGAAGTAAACTTTGCCGGTCTTGGACTGGCTGAACCGCTGCTGCGCGCCATTTCCGAATCCGGCTATACGACGCCCACGCCGATCCAGGCACAGGCGATCCCGCTGGTGCTGGCCGGGGGCGACCTGCTTGCCGCGGCCCAGACCGGAACCGGCAAGACAGCCGGCTTCACGCTGCCGGTGCTGCACATCCTTTCCGCCAAGCCCGCCGCCAATCCGAAGGCCGGGCGCCCGCGCTGCCTGATTCTCACCCCGACGCGCGAACTCGCGGCGCAGGTCGAGGAATCGGTGCAGACCTACGGCAAGCACCTGCCGCTGACGTCGATGGTGATGTTCGGCGGCGTCGGCATCAATCCGCAGTTCCAGGCACTGAAAAAGCGCGTCGACATCCTCGTCGCGACACCGGGACGCCTGCTCGACCACGTCGGCCAGAAAACGCTCGACCTGTCGGGCGTGGAGATCCTGATCCTCGACGAAGCCGACCGCATGCTCGACATGGGGTTCATCCGCGACATCCGCAAGGTGCTCGCGCTGCTGCCGAAGCAGCGTCAGAACCTGCTGTTTTCCGCGACCTTCTCGGACGAGATCCGCGAACTGGCCAACGGCCTGCTGCACAACCCCGGTTGTGTTGAAGTCGCACGGCGCAATACCGCGTCGGAACTGGTGCAGCAGTCGATCTATTTCGTCCCGCAGAAACAGAAGCGCGATCTGCTTGCACACCTGGTCAAGACCCACGACTGGCATCAGGTGCTGGTGTTCACCCGCACCAAGCATGGCGCCAACAAGCTCGCCGAATATCTTGGCAAGCAGGGCATCCCGTCCGCCGCGATCCACGGCAACAAGAGCCAGTCGGCACGCACGCGCGCGCTGGCGGAATTCAAGGACGGTTCGCTGCCGGTGCTGGTCGCGACCGACATCGCGGCACGCGGACTGGACATCGACCAGTTGCCGCAAGTAGTGAACTTCGAACTGCCGAACGTGCCCGAAGATTACGTGCACCGCATCGGCCGCACCGGTCGTGCCGGCTCCAGCGGCGCTGCGATCTCGTTCGTCGATGGGGAAGAAAAGTCGTATCTGACGTCGATCGAGCGATTGATCAAGCGCAGCATCGAGCGCGCGCCGCTACCGGAATTCGTGACGCACGCTCCCGATCCCGGCGAGGCCGATCGGCCGCCGCGGCAACCGCGCGCGCAGCAGGGCCGCCGCAACGACGGCAATGCGCCGCGCAAGGCACACGCGGAGCGCCCCGCACCGCGCGCGCCGGGTCACGCCGCCACCGGCCACCCGCCTGCACGGCCGCGCAACCCTGACACCGCAGGCAACCGCGCACCGCGCGGCGAAGCCAACGGTAACCGTGCCGCACGTACCGGCGACGCTAACGGCAATCGCGCGCCGCGCAATCCCGAGGTCAATGGCAATCGCGCGCCGCGCGCGAACGACGGAAACCGCACTGCGGCACGCCCTGATGCGGGCCACCGTTCGGCGCCGCGGGCCGCGCTGTTCAGCGCAAAGTCCGGCAACCGCAACGACTGAACGTGTCGCGGCGGCGGGCTGAATCAGCCGCGCCGCAAGCCGACGAGCTTTTGATAGAGACCACCGAAACAGGTGGTCTTTTTCCATGTGAAACCGTCCGCACGTGCCGACAGCGACACGATGTCGGTAGCGAGCAGCGACGGCGCATACGGCTCGAGCCAGCGGAATACCTGCGCCATGATCGGACGCAGCGGATGCCATGCGTGGGTGCGGTGATAGTCGACGAAGACGATCTTGCCGCCGGGCTGCACTGCGGCCAGCAGGTTGTCGACGATGCAGGCGCGCTCGACCGGCGGCACTTCGTGCAGCAGGAAGAAACAGCACACGGCCTCGTAGGCCTCGGCGGCCACGCACCCCGGCGCCGCCAGATCGCCCTGGCGCACCTGCGCCTGCGGCAAGCCGACGAGTTTGCGGCGCGCGTTGGCGACCTGAATCGGCGCCACGTCCACCACCTCGAGCACCCCGTCGCCCCCGACCCGTTCCGCGAGCATGCGCGAGAACGGCCCGTACACGCACGCGGCCTGCAGCAGGCGCTGTCCGGGGGAGAATTCCGTGACGGCGGCGCGCATCAGGCGCCCGGCATTGCCCCACAGAATCGCCGACACGACCAGCGAGCGGTCGAGCCACGGCAGGGTATGACGGTTGAGGTAGGCCCAGTGATAGGTCCGCGACAGATAAACGGGGACGGCGCTCACGCGGGGTACCGGCGGCGGCATGGAAATGTCGGCAGGCGATGTCTTCATGGACGCCAGCATAACCGGAGATTCTGCGACTTGGAACGCCTTCCGCATATCCACAAGAAATGTCCGTTACAGCAGCAAAACGCCGCCGGCAATCGCATCGGCGATTATGTGGCGATTGGCAGCGATTGGCGATCATGGCGACTGACGTAAGGGCAACTTGCGCGGCCCTGCCCTGATCGCCTATCCTCGCGCTGTTTTCGATCCGGGTTCCCCGCCATGCGACCGCGTGACGGGGTGAAACGGGAAGTCCGGTGACGTCCGGGGACGCGATCCCCCGACCAGTCCGGCGCAGCCCCCGCTGCTGTAAGCCTGACGGATTCGCCATACGCCACTGAGCCTTGTGCTCGGGAAGGCGGCGACATCCGGGAGAAGGCAAGCCAGAAGACCGGCCCGATCGAATTGGTAGGTGTGTGCCCCGGGGTGAGGGCTTGCCGACTGGTTTTCGATCGCGTCTGCGACGGGCTTCGACCGCCCGCGCGCAGCCACTCTTCGACCAGCCTCAAGAATCGACCGGACTGTGCCCGATTTTCGCGGCCTCGGTCCGTCGTCTCCGTCTCCCGGTGCGCGTTTGTCACGAACTCGCGGGGAGTCGTCATGCAATTCGATCAAACCGGGACGGGCCGGCGGCCTGTCGTCAATCATCGGTCGGCGCAATGCGCGCCGGGCGCCTGAACCGATGGCGACGGGCACCATCTGGTTCGTCGGCGCCGGTCCGGGCGACCCGGACCTGATCACCGTCAAGGGCCGTCGTCTGCTCGAGCAGGCGGGCGCGATCCTGTTCGCGGGTTCGCTCGTCGACCAGGCCGCCACCCTCTATGCGCCGCAAAGCTGCGCGATCCGCGATTCGAAGGACATGACGCTCGAGCAGATGGGCGCATGGCTGATCGACGCGGCAGCGCGCAGCGAGACGGTCGTGCGCCTGCAGACCGGCGATCCGGGACTGTACGGCGCGCTCGTGGAGATGACACGCCTGCTCGACGCAGCCAACGTGCCGTGGAAAGTGGTGCCGGGCGTCTCATCGGCGCTGGCCGCGGCCGCGGCCGCGGGCGAGACGCTGACGCTGCCGGAAGTGACGCAGACCGTGATCCTGACGCGCGTGGCGGGGCGCACGCCGATGCCGCGCGGCGAGGAGCTCGATGCGTTGGCGGCGCACCACACGACGCTGTGCATCTTCCTGTCGATCACCCTGCTGCACGAGGTGCAGGACGCGCTGCGCCGCGCCGGCTGGGCGGAGGACGCGCCGATGCTGGTCGTGCACAAGGCGAGCTGGCCGGACGAGGAGAAGGTCGTCCGCGGCACCCTCGCCGACATCAAGAAGAAGTGCCAGGCGGAAAAGATCGCCTCGCAGGCGATGATCATCGCGAGCCCCGCGCTCGGCGCGCGCGACTGGCCCGAGATCGCCCGTTCCAAACTCTACGACCCGGCCTTCAGCCACCGCTTCCGCCGGGCATCTACGGAAACCACATCATGAACGACACGACGATCCTGCTGGTGGGCCACGGTTCGCGCAATCGCGCGGGCAACGACGAGATCGAACGTTTCGCCGCGCAATGGCGCGAGCGCCATCCCGACTGGCGCATCGAGGCCTGCTTCATCGAATACGCGGACGTGCTGCTGGACGCGGGCCTGGACCGCGCCGCGCACGGCGCGCGCCGTGTGATCGTGATCCCCTTCATCCTCAATGCCGCGGGCCACGTGAAGATGGAGTTGCCGGCTGCGATCTCGCATGCGCGCGACCGCCACCGCGGCGTGGCCTTCGAGTGCACGCGCCACCTGGGCATGGGGCGCGAGATCTTCGACGTACTGACGGGACAGCTCGACCGCCTGATGCGCGAGCTGCACATGCCGGACCCGTGCACGACCGGCGTGATCCTGCTGGGGCGCGGCTCGTCGGACGCCGGTGCGAATGGCGAACTGGCGAAGATGGCGCGCTGGATCTTCGAGGACAGCGACCATGAACTGGTGGATCTCGCCTTCACCGGCGTGACCTGGCCGCGCCTCGAGACCGCGGTGCAGCGTCAGGTGCGCCTCGGCATGACGCAGATCGCGGTGGTGCCGGTGTATCTCTTCACCGGTGTCCTGATCGAGCGCATCAAGGGGCAGCTGGAGCGCCTGCGCGCGCAGTATCCGCAGATCGCCTTCGCGCTCGGCACGCATTTCGGCTTCGATGCCGGGATCTTCGACCTGGTCGAGGCACGCGTCGCCGCTGCCGCGGAAGGTTCTGCCGCAGGCGCGGCGAGCCTGCTCGAATGCGACGGCTGCAAGTACCGCCTCGCCGCCGAAGCCGAGCACCTGCACGACCACAGCCACACGCAGATCCATCCCGAGCATGGCCACGATCACGGTCATGTGCATCACCACCACGAGCACGGCCACGCCTGTGCCCACGACCGTGCACCGCACGCCGGCTGCACTCACCACGCCCACGCCTGAACCATGAACACGAACGTCGTCACCGAACAGCTCACCGCCGCCGGGCGCGCGATCGAGCACGATTCCTTCGCGATCATCGACGCGGAGGTCGGCCGCCATGACTACCGCCCCGAACAGTGGCCGGTCGTGCGCCGCATGATCCATGCGAACGCGGATTTCGAATTCAACGGCCTGACCGATTTCCACCCCGGCGCGGTCGCCGCGGGGCTCGACGCGATCCTCGCGGGCAGCACGCACGTCGTCGCCGACGTCGAGATGATCTGCGTCGGCCTGTCGGCGTCGCGCCTCGCGCACTTCGGCATGCGGACACACCAGTTCATCTCCGACGCCGACGTGATCGAGCAGGCGAAGGCCGAGGGCACCACGCGCGCCGTGCAGGCGATGAGGAAGGCGCACCGTCAGGGCCTGCTGGATGGCGCGATCGTCGGCATCGGCAACGCGCCGACGGCGCTGATCGAAATCGTGCGCCTGATCCGCGAGGAAGGCGCGCGGCCCGCGCTGGTGATCGGCATGCCGGTCGGCTTCGTGTCGGCGGCCGAGTCGAAGGAGCTGATGACCGAAGTCGATGAGGTGCCGTGGATCGTGATCCGCGGGCGCAAGGGAGGCTCGACGCTGGTCGTCGCGGCGATCCATGCGCTGCTGGGCCTCGCCGAAGAGCGCCAGCGCGCACAGCAGGCGTAAAGATCGCCATGGCAGCGGGCCACGCCTTGCCGGAGAAGGTGCGCAAGGGCGACGCGAAGCGCGAGCGCGGCAACCGCACGGGCTTCTCGACCGGCGCGAACTCGGCCGCCGCGGCGACCGCGGCGACGCTTGGCCTGGTGCACGGTGAGGTACCCGGCGAGATCGAGTGCGTGCTGCCGAACACCCGGCACGTGGTCTTCCGCATCATCGACGGGCGCGTTGAAGGCGAGTGCGCCCACGCGGTCAGCATCAAGGATGCCGGCGACGACCCGGACGCCACCAACGGCGCGCATCTGACCGCCGACGTGCGGCGCATCCGCGGCGGCGGCGTGGTGATCCTGAAGGGCGGATCCGGCGTCGGCGTCGTGACGAAGCCGGGTCTGGGGCTCGAAGTCGGGGGCCCGGCGATCAACCCGGTGCCGCGCAGGAACATCGCCGAGAACGTCGCGCGCGCCGGCGCCGCCATCCTCGCCGCCGGCGACAGCCTGGAGGTGACGATCTCGGTGCCGGGCGGGGAGGAGATGGCGAAGAAGACGCTGAACGCGCGCCTGGGCATCCTCGGCGGCATTTCGATCCTCGGCACGACCGGCATCGTGCGGCCGTATTCGACTGCAGCCTTCCGCGCCAGCGTGATCCAGGCGGTCGATGTCGCGGCGAATCAGGGCCAGACCACCGTCGTGTTCACGACCGGCGGGCGCACCGAGAAATGCGCGATGCGCGAGCTCCCCGAACTCGACGAGGCTTGCTTCGTGCAGATGGGCGACTTCGTCAAGGCGGCGTTCACGACCGCGGTGAATCAGCGCATGCAGCACGTGATCGTCGGCGCGATGGTCGGCAAGCTCACGAAGATCGCGCAGGGCCTGTCGGTGACGCATGCGTGGCGCGAGGAAATCGACCGCGAGCTGATCGCCGACGCGGCCATCGAGGTCGGCGCACCGCCGGACCTCGTCGAAGAGATTCGCGCCGCCGAGACCGCGCGCTTCGCCGCCGAACGCCTCGGTGAGTTGGGGCTCACCGTGGCCTTCCACCGCGCGCTGGCGGTACGCGCGATCCGCAGCCTGCGCAGCCGCTATCCCGGCCCGCACCGCCTCACCGTGCTCGCGTGCAATTTCGAGGGCGTGCCCATTGTCACCGTGGAGGAATCCGAATGTCTGAACGTCCCTGCCTGATCCTGGGCATCCTCGACGACGGCTGGGAGGGGCTCTCTGCCACCGCCCGCGAACGGCTCGCCGCGAGCCGCGTCGTGATCGGCGCGCGCCGCACGCTGGAGCTGGTGGCGCCGCATCTCGGCGCCGAAGTCGAGTTGCGCGACATGGACGGTTCGCTCGGCAAGACGCCCGAGTGGGTGCGCGCCGCGCTCGCCGACCGCCTGCCGGTCACCGTGCTCGCGACCGGCGACCCGTTATGCCACGGCATCGCGCGCTTCCTGATCGACAAGATTGGCGCGGCACAGGTTGAGGTGCTGCCCGCCCCGTCGACGATCGCACTCGCCTGCGCACGGCTGAAGAAGCCCTGGCAGGACGCCGCGGTCCGTTCCTGCCATGGCGCGGATGCCGGCGAGTGGCAGACCGGGGCGACACCCGAACACGGCCTCTATGCGATCGTGCGCGCGGTCACGGAGCATGCGCGTGTCGCGACCTTCACGAGCCCCGCGAACGGTCCCGACCGCGTCGCACGCGCGCTAATTGCCGCGGGCTACGGCGAAGACCTGCGCATCTCGGTCGCGGCGCGGCTGTGCCTGCCGGACGAAGCCATCTTCCAGGACCTGTCGCTCGCGGACGCTTCCGCCCGCCGCTTCCCCGACCCCAACATCGTCGTCATCGACCGTGTCGCAGCTCCCGCGCCGTGCGCGGTGTTCGGCTTCGAGGACGGCGCTTTCGTGCAGCGCCAGCCCGAAAAGGGCCTGATTACCAAGCTCGAAGCGCGCGCGGTGTCGCTCGCGAAACTCGGGTTGCGCGCCGACAGCCGCGTCTGGGACATCGGCGCGGGCTCCGGTTCGGTGGGACTCGAAGCCTCGCGCATCGCGCGCCTCGGTCACGTGTGGGCGATCGAGAAGAACGCCGGTGACGCCGCGAATGCACGCGAGAACGCGCAGCGCCTGCAGGCGACGAACTACACGCTGGTCGAAGGCAAGGCGCCGGACGGCCTCGACACCTGGCCCGATCCGGACGCGGTGTTCATCGGCGGCTCGGGCGGCGAACTCGCCCACCTGATCGAATTGTGCCTCGCGCGGCTGCGACCCGCGGGGCGCCTCGTGATGAACTTCGTCACTCTCGAAAACCTCGCCACCGCGACCACCGCGCTCGCCGCCGCCGGCGCGGAGTGGGAGGTGACGATGCTGTCGGCCGCGCGCAGCCAGCCCATCCTCGACATGCACCGCCTCGCCGCGCAGAACCCGGTGTGGATCATCACCGCGCGCAAGGGAGGCTCCGTGGCAACGGACACTTTGCAGGAGAACCGTGGATAAGCACGTGGGAGCGGCTCTGCCGCGAATGCGCGCCGATTCGCGGCTGAAGCCGCTCCCACTAGGTCGGTGCCAACCCAACATACCGACACTCATAACAGCATGACGACAATGACAAACGACCTCCCCTCCCCCCGCTACGGCCGCCTGATCGGCGTCTCGCTCGGCCCTGGCGATCCCGAACTGATCACGCGCCGCGGCTGGGCCGCGCTGCTGTCGGCGGCGCGCTGGACCTATCCGGTGAAGAAGGCCGAGGAAGGCTCCTACGCGCTCGACATCGTGCGCCGCGGCGGCCTGTCCGTGCCCGCCGACGCAGTCGAGCTGGTGTTCCCGATGACGCGCGACGCCGCGGCGCTCGCGAAAGCCTGGGCGCGCGCCGCGGCCCGCACGGCCGAACTCCTTGCCGACGGGCGCGACGTCGCCTTCCTGGTCGAGGGCGACGCGTCGACCTATTCGACCTTCCGCCACCTCGCCCGCACCGTGCGCGAGCTTGCACCGGAAGTCGAAGTGGAGACGATTCCCGGTGTCAGCTCCTTCGCCGCCGCCGCGGCCTGCGCCGACATCGCGCTCGCCGAAGAGGACGAGACGCTTGCCGTGATCCCCGCCGCGTACGGCGTCTCGGTGATCGACCACCTGCTCGACGAGTTCGACACGCTGGTGCTGATGAAGGTGAAGCCGCTGCTCGACGAGGTGCTCGATCTTCTCGAAGCGCGCGACCTCGTCGCGACGAGCTGCTTCGTCGAGAAAGTCGGCTCGCCCGAGGAGCGCGTCGTGAAGGACGTCGCGAGCCTGCGCGGCGAGAAGGTCAATTACCTGTCGCTGCTGCTGGTGCAGAACCCCAAGCGCGCGCGCGGCGAACTGCGCCGCGGCTGCCGCAAGCGTGCCGCCGCCGTAGAGATCGGCACGATCGTCACCACCGAGGAGGCCCCGGCATGAGCGTGCAACTCCCTTTCCCCAATCAACGCGTCGCCGTCGTCTCGATCACGCGTCACGGCCTCGCACTCGCCGGACGCGTCGTTGCCACACTCCCCGGCGCACGGCTCTTCGCCCCCGAGAAATTCCGCGCCGAAGCCGAGGCCGCCGCACCCGGCGCGGCGACCTGCTACACGGGCAAGACCGGCGACCAGGTGCCGGCACTGTTCGCGGGCTTCGACGGCATCGTCGCGATCGTCTCGCTCGGCGCCGTCGTGCGCCTGATCGCGCCGCACCTGAAGGACAAGGAACAGGACCCCGGCATCGTCGTGCTGGACGAAGGCGGCCGCTACGCGATCCCGATGCTGTCGGGCCACCTCGGTGGCGCCAATGCGCTGGCCGGCGTGCTGGCGGCGGCGCTCGGCGCGCAACCGGTGCTGACCACCGCCTCCGACGCGCGCGCCACGCTTGCCGTGGACCTGCTCGGCCGCGAGTTGGGCTGGACCTTCGACGCGAGCCACGACGAGATCGTGCGTGCCAGCGCCGCGGTCGTGAACGACGAGCCGGTCGCGCTCGTGCAGGAAGCCGGCAGCCATGACTGGTGGGCGCGCCATGCGAATGGCCGCAGCGGTCCGCTGCCCGCGAACCTGAAACGCTTCGAGCGCCTCGAAGACATCGACCCGCAGACGTTCGGCGCCGTGCTATGGATCAGCCACCGCGAGCTCCCCGAAGGCTGGGGCGAGCGCCTTGCAGGGCGTCGCGTGATCTACCGGCCGCCACAGGAGGTGGCGTGATCCAGGTTGCACTAGGCCTCGGCTGCGACCGCGGCACGCCCGCGGAGACCATCGCCCGGGCCATCGACGAGGCGCTGGCCCGGGCCGGCGCCCGCCTTGCCGACGTGCGCGCCGTGGCGAGCATCGATCTCAAGGCCGACGAGGCCGGCCTGCTCGAACTCGCCGCGCACCTCGGCTGGACGATCGACTTCCACCCGGCGGCTGCGCTCGCTGCAGTCGCGGTACCGAACCCGTCGGAGACCGTACGCCGCTACACCGGCACCCCGTCTGTGTCGGAAGCCGCCGCGCTGCTCGCCGCGGGCGCCGATCTCACGGCGCTGATCGTCGAAAAACACAAGCTGCGCGGCGCCGACGGACGCAACGCGACCGTGTCGGTCGCGCGCATGCCGGCTTCCCACTGATTTTCAAACGCTGTCACACCCATCGAAGAAGGAGAACCACCATGCAACAGCAAGCCACCCTGCACATCGCCCGCCCGAAGAGCGCCCTGATGGCGATCGCGCTGCCCGTCCTCACCGCCGTGCTGCTCGGCGCCGTGATCGTCTACGGCGTCGGCTTCAGCCACATCGCCGCAGCCCACAACGCGGCGCACGACACGCGCCACGCCAACGTCTTCGCCTGCCACTAAGCGCGGAGTCCGACATGCTGTTCCGCCGCATCGTCCTGTGCGCCCTGCTGGTCGGGGCGCTGGCCGGCCTGCTCGTGAGTGCCGTGCAGCACTGGCAGGTCATCCCCATCATTGCCGCTGCCGAAGTCCTCGAATCGGCTGCCGTCCCGCATTCCACGGAGCACGAGGAGCATCTGCTCGCAACTGCCCATGAGGAACAGCACGAGCATGATGAGGGCGCGTGGGCGCCCGAGGACGGGGCCGAACGGCACCTGTGGACCGCCATTGCCAACGTGACGACTGCGATCGGCTTCGGCTTGATCCTGGTCGCCGCCATCACGACCTGGGAGCACCTGCGCGGCCGGCCGCTCGCCTCGGCCCGCACGGGCCTGCTGTGGGGCGCCGCCGGCTTTGCGTGCGTCTTTGTCGCGCCGGCCCTCGGCCTGCCGCCGGAGATCCCCGGGGCCGCCGCCGCCCCGCTCGACGCCCGTCAAAGCTGGTGGCTGCTCGCCGCAGGCAGCACTGCCGCGGGCCTCGCGCTGCTCGTCTTCGTCCCGCAGCGCACGCGCTGGCTGGGCCTCGCCGTGCTGGCGCTGCCCTTCGTCGTCGGCGCGCCGCACCTCGATGTCGGCGCCTACTCGGGCTACAGCGCCGACGCCGAGCACACGATGGAGGCCCTCGCCGGACAGTTTGCCATCGCCACCGCGATCTCCAGCGCCACCGAATGGCTTGCCCTCGGCAGCCTCGCCGGCTGGGCTGTCGCCCGCTGGGTGCGCCCGGCACTGGCGACGCTCGGCGCTCCCGCCCAGGCATAGGGCGGAAAACGAAGTTTCGGCGTAGCCAAAGGCGAAGCGCCTTCCGCCGCATGGATAGTCATCGATAACACATGCGGCGGCGCGGTTGCCAAATTCCGGCTCATCCGCCCTACGGATATGACTCTTACTCCAACGACAGAGAGAACAACAACATCATGACCACAGGCAAGATCATGCTGGTGGGCCTCGGGCCCGGCAGTGTCGAACATATGAGCGGGCGCGCACGCGCCGCGATCGCCGAGGCCGACACCATCATCGGCTACGTCACCTACATCCGCCTCGTCGCCGACCTCGTCGAAGGCAAGGAGGTGGTGAAGAAGTCAATGACCGAGGAACTCGACCGCGCCATCGAGGCGCTGGACCGCGCGAAGCAGGGCAAGAAGGTCGCGCTGATCTCGTCCGGCGACGCCGGCGTGTACGGCATGGCCGGCCCGACCTTCGAAGTGCTGTTCCAGGCGGGCTGGACGCCGGACTCCGACATCGAAGTCGAGATCATCCCCGGCGCCTCCGCGCTCAACACCTGTGCCGCCCTCGTCGGCGCGCCGCTGACGCACGACTTCTGCGCGATCTCGCTGTCGGACTTGCTCACCCCCTGGCCGGCGATCGCCCGGCGTCTCAACGCCGCGGCCGCCGCCGACTTCGTCGTCGCGCTGTACAACCCGAAGAGCGGCCGCCGCGCACGCCAGATCGTCGAGGCGCAGCGCCTGTTCCTCGCGCACCGCCGCCCGGACACGCCGGTCGCAATCGTGAAGTCCGCCTACCGGCCGAAGCAGCGCATCGAGTTCACCACGCTCGCCGCAATGACGGAATGCGAGATCGGCATGCTCAGCACGGTGCTGATCGGCAACTCCAACACCTTCGTGCGCGACGGCCTGATGGTCACGCCGCGCGGCTATGCGAACAAGTACAATGTCGAATCGGGCGATACGCGCGACGGCGAAAAGGCCGGCCGTTCGCTGTCGACCGGCCTCGACGGCTGGTTCGCAGCGATCCGCACGAGCGGCGAGACGGTCGACGAACTCGCCCGCCGCCACGGCCTGCCCACCGACTACATCGCCGCGGTGCTCGCCGACACGAGCGACGACGAACCGGCCGACGCGGACGAGGATCGGGTTTTCCACCGCAGCCCCTGCGCGCCGTGCGGACCATCGCCTCGCCGATAGTCGGAGCCAATCGATTCGCCCATACGCATCCGTACGTTTGCCATACGCACCAGTATGGACGCGACTATAATCGCGCCCGATTCGACACACAAACAACCGAAGTTGGGGAGAGAAAGGTCATGAGCGTACACAGCCAGTACCAGCAGAAGCGCATGAGCGCCGCAGATGCCGCCGGACTCGTGAAATCGGGCGACACCATCGTTGTTCCGACCGGCGTCGGTGAACCGCCGGCGCTGCTCGAAGCGCTCTCGGAACGCCGCCACAGCCTGCAGGGCGTCACCGTCAGCCAGATCCTGCCGCTACGGAAATACGCCTACTTCGATCCGGAAACCGTCGCCAACGTGCGCCACACCGCATATTTTTTCGGCGGCGCCTCGCGCGCGGGCGGCCAGGCCGGCTGGGTCGATTTCATTCCGAACTACTTTTCGGAGATCCCCCAGCTCATCGAGCGCGGCCTGACGCCCGCCGACGTCGTGTTCTCGATGGCTTCGCCGATGGACGAACATGGCTACTTCGCGCTGTCGCTCGGCCCCGACTACACCATGGCGGCAGTGAAGAAGGCGCGCGTGGTGGTGCTCGAAGTAAACCCCAACGTCCCCTTCGCCTACGGCGACTGCCACGTTCACATCTCGCGGGTCACGGCGCTGGTCGAAAGCGACGCGCCGATCCTCGAAGTCGGACTGCCGAAGATCGGCCCGGTGCAGGAAGCGATCGGCAAGTACGTCGCCGACCTGATCGATGACGGTTCGACGCTGCAAATCGGGTATGGCGGCATCCCCGACGCCGTCGTGATGCAGCTCAAGCACAAGCACGACCTCGGCATCCACACCGAGATGATCGGCGACGGCATCCTCACGCTGATCGAATCCGGTGCCGTCACCAACCGGCGCAAGACGCTCAAGCCCGGCAAGATCCTCGCGACCTTCGCGCTCGGCTCGAACAAGCTCTACCAGTACATGCACCGCAACCCGGCGCTCGAAATGCATCCCGTCGACGTCACCAACGACCCGTACTACGCGGCACGCAACGACAAGCTGATGGCGATCAACGCCACCATGCAGATCGACTTCCTCGGCCAGTGCGGCTCGGAAAGCCTCGGCTTCTCGCCCTATTCGGGCACCGGCGGGCAGGTCGATTTCGTGCGCGCCGCCAACCGGTCGCGCGACGGCAAGGCCTTCATCGTGCTGCCCTCGACGGCCAAGGACGACACCATCTCGCGCATCGTGCCGACGCTGACTCCCGGCACGCACGTCACCACCAGCAAGAACGACATCAACTACGTCGTCACCGAGCACGGCGTCGCACAATTGCGCGGCAAGAGCGCCAAACAGCGTTGCGAGGCGCTGATCGGCATCGCGCACCCGGACTTCCGTGGCGAACTGCGCGAGGCTGCGCGGCGCATGAACCTGCTGTGACGCGGTAGCGCGGGGCGGCCGCACCGGCGCCCCGCAAACCGCCACGATGGCCCACAATATCCGGCTGATCACTGCGAGGCAGGCCATGCATCACCGTTACCTTGACGACTTCACGCCCGGCGAACGCTTCGTCACCGCGGGCATCACGCTGACCGAAGCGCAGATCATCGATTTCGCGATGATGTACGACCCGCAGCCTTTCCACCTCGATACTGACGCCGCCGCTCGCTCGCCCTACGGCGGCCTGATCGCGAGCGGTTTCCAGACGGTTGCACTGACCTTTCGCCTCTTCATCCAGACCGGCATCATCGTCGAATCGAGCATCGGCTCGCCCGGCATCGACGAGCTGCGCTGGCTCGCGCCGGTGCGCCCCGGCGACACCCTGCATGCCGAAATCGAAGTGCTGGAAGTGAAGCCCTCGCGCTCCAAGCCCGAGCGCGGCATTGCGCGCTTGCTGTACAAGACGGTCAATCAGCACGGTGACGCGGTGGCGTCGTACATTGGCAACCACCTGCTGAAACGCGCGCCGACGCTGTCCAACTGACGCCGTCCCGGCCGCTCCCGGCCCACGGGGCCGCGGCACGGTCCGACGCAAGCCCATGCAACGCCGCATCGCCCACCTCGACATGGACGCCTTCTTCGCGTCGGTCGAACTGCTGCGCTACCCCCAGCTCACCGGCCTGCCGGTCGTCGTCGGCGGGCGGCGCGGCACGCTCGCGCCCACGTCCGGCGAGGATTTTCCGCGCCTGCGCGACTATGTCGGGCGCGGCGTCGCGACCACGGCGACCTATGCTGCGCGTGCGCTCGGCGTGCATTCCGGCAGCGGGCTGATGAAGGCGGCGGCACTCGCGCCCGATGCCATCCTGCTGCCCGCCAATTTCGATGATTACGTGCGCTACTCGCGGCTGTTCAAGGCGACGGTGGCCGAGATCGCCCCGCACATCGAGGACCGTGGCATCGACGAGATCTATATCGACCTCACCGAGCGGCCCGGCGAAACCGTCGCGCTCGCGCAGCGCATCAAGGACGCGGTGCGCGCTGCCACCGGCCTGTCGTGCTCGATCGGCGTCACGCCCAACAAGCTGCTGTCGAAAATCGCCTCCGACCTGCAGAAGCCCGACGGCCTCACCGTGCTCGACTTCGCCGACATACCGACGCGCATCTGGCCGCTGCCCGCACGCAAGATCAACGGCATCGGCCCGCGCGCCGGCGCCAGGCTCGAAGCGCTCGGCATCCACACCATCGGCGAGCTCGCGGCGGCGGCGCCTGAGATGCTGATCCGCGAATTCGGCCAGCACTACGGGCGCTGGCTCAATGATGCGGCGCACGGCCGCGACGAGCGTCCGGTGGTCACCGAGCGCGAGACGAAATCGATCAGCCGCGAGACGACCTTCGAACGCGACCTCGACGCGAAGGCCGACCGCGAAGAGCTCACACGCATCCTGCTGTCCCTGTGCGAACGGGTTGCCGGCGATCTCGAACGCAAAGGCTACGTCGGCCGCACCATCGGCTTGAAATTGCGCTACGACGACTTTCGCACCGTGACACGCGACACGACGCTGGAACAGGCGACCGACGACGCGCAGACGATACTCGCGGCGGTGCGCGCGTGTCTGCGGCGCGTGCCGCTGGACCGCCGCCTGCGGCTACTGGGAGTCAGGGTCGGCACCCTGACGCCCCCCGGTGAGCCGGGCGCCAGAGGGCCCGAACCGGGGGGAAATCTGCGGCTGTTCGACTGAACGCGCAGAACGACGTCGAATGCACCCGGTCCGTTGGCGCACCGGGTCCGCTGCAACAGTGCTCAGCGTGCCTCCGGCTCCAGCCCTTCCGCTTCCTCATATGCTTGCGCCGGTGCCGCCAGCGCGAAGGGATTGACCACCTTGCCGTTCACTTTCAGCTGTCCGCTCTTGAACTCGAGCATCGACTTGACGAAGCCCTGCTCGCGCAGCAGCAGACCCTGCGCGGCATAGCCCGCAAGTTGACCTTCCAGAATCGAAGCGCTCAGCGCAGCTTCTTGCGCCGATTCGGCGCCGGCTCCCTGAAGCTCCGCGAGCAGTGGCTCGGGCAGCGACATTTGGCCAGTCACTTCAAGCTTGCCGATCAGTGCCAGCGGATTGCCCAGGTCTTCCGGCTGCAGACCATTGGAGCGCACGCGCGCGGACACCATGGCCTCGCCATGCGGGCTCCGGAAGCTGATGCGGTCAATGCTGATTTCCGGGTTGTGCGCCAGCAGGTCGAGTGCCGGATCCATCAGCGTCGCCAGTACGGCCTCGGACTGCCCCTCGCGCGCGAGTTGCAGCGACGCCTCGGAATACATGTTCATCGCCGCGCGCGACAGTTGCGCGACGCTACGCGCATGCAGGTGGCTGAAGCTCAGGTCGTAGTGCGCCGGACCGTAATTCTTCTCGCCGACCTGCACCACTTCGGCTCCCAGCTTCGCCGTGATGTCGACGAACTCGCCCTGCGACGGCATCGCAATGTCGTACACGAGCTGTTTCACCTGCACCGATTCCGCCTGAGCGTCGCCATCGGCGTCACCCCGCCCCGTGAATTTCAGTTCCCCGATGACGAACTTCTGCGTCCCGGCGTAAAGCAGCGGTTCATCATCGAAAATCCGCTGCTGATCCCCTTCCAGCTGCATGCCAGACAGCACCAGATGCGATGCCGTGTCCTGGATTTCGAGCCCCGGCGCGTCGCCGCGCATGGTGTAGCGCTGCATGCCTTTGGCAAAATCGACAGTCGCCGTTACCCCCTGCCATGCCACGCGCTGCTCGCCGCCATCCGCAGCCGCCACCGTCGCAGCAAATGCCGGACTGCTCAGCGTCGCCTTGCCACCGCCGTCAAAGCGATACACCGTGTTCAGCTGCAGCGGCTTCTTGTCGCCGAACAGCACGGCGAGCTCCTTCTGCATGGCCTCGTCCAGCACCAGCTCGCTGTCGGCCACCGCAGCCGCGACGGTCGTCAGCCCCGGCAGCGGGCCGTGCGTAATCTCGGAATGCATCGTGAAACGCACCGGCGCCGCCGGGACGTCGGCCGGCGCATCCTGCAGCGCCGCCACGTCCGCCCCCTCCGCACCGGCCTTGGCGAGTTCGCGCAACAACTCGCCATTGAGCTCGAAGCTCACCACTTCGGTCGAATGGAACACCCCGCGCGCGAACTTGCGCTCGACCACCTTGAGATAGGGCAGCCCGGCCAGCTGCTGGTATTGCGTGTCGAGGCCATTTTCGATCTGCTTGCCGAGCATCCACGACGCAGCAGGCCACGCGAGGCCGAGCGACGCCACGACGAGTGCGATCTTGGCGGGTTTGTTCATGTTCGAGGGTTTCCTGAAAAGGGAGGATTCGCCCGATCGCCGCGGGCGACGGGCAGCCGGACGCAGCATGTTATCTGCAAATCCGGCACCGGCAAAATCCACCGGTCATCGACCGTGCACTGCTTCATGAAACCCGACAACTGCCACAGCGGGCCTTACATCGACTCGCCGCGCAGTGCACGCAGGTGCCAGCTGAACACCTCTTCGAGCAGATGCGGCGTCTGCTTGCCCGGCGAATGCTCCAGCGCACGTTTGTAGTAGTCCATCAGGGCGGGCTTGAACTGCGGGTGCGCACACTTTTCGATGATCGTACGCGCACGCTGCTTCGGCGACAGGCCGCGCAGATCGGCGAGTCCCTGCTCGGTCACCAGCACCTGCACGTCGTGCTCGGTGTGATCGACATGCGAGGCCATCGGCACGATGCAGGAGATCGCGCCATTCTTCGCCTGCGAGGGTGTCATGAAAATCGACAGGTAGGCGTTGCGCGCGAAGTCCCCCGAACCGCCGATGCCGTTCATGATCTTGGTGCCCATCACGTGCGTCGAGTTCACGTTGCCGTAGATGTCGGCCTCGATCATGCCGTTCATCGCGATCACGCCCAGGCGGCGGATCACTTCCGGATGATTGCTGATCTCCTGCGGCCGCAGGATGATCCGCTCTCGATAGCGATCGAGATCGGCGTTCAGCTCGGCCAGCGCGCCGGAGCTCAGCGAAAAGGCGGTCGCCGAGGCGCAGGCGAGCTTGCCCGACTTGATCATCTCGAGCATGCCGTCCTGCAGCACCTCGGTATAGGCGGTCAGGTTCTCGAACGGCCCTTCGTTGAGCCCCGCCATCACCGCATTGGCGATGTTGCCGACGCCCGACTGCAGCGGCAGCAGATCCTTCGGCAGGCGGCCCTTCTTCACTTCATGCTGGAGGAACTCCAGGATGTGTCCGGCGATCAGCTGCGAGTTCTCGTCCGGCGCGGCGAAGGCCGAATTGCGGTCCGGGCTGTGCGTCTCGACCACCGCGATGACCTTGTCCGGATCGCAGCGCAGGTAGGGTTCGCCGATGCGGTCGGCGGTGCGCAGCAGCGGGATCGGCTGGCGGTTCGGCGGCAGTTGCGTGCCGTAATAGATGTCGTGCATGCCTTCCAGATGAAGGTTCTGCCACGAATTCACTTCCAGGATGACCTTGTCGGCCTGGTCCAGCCAGGTCTTGTTGTTGCCCACCGACGAGGACGGAATCAGCTGCCCGTCCTCGAGGATGCCGGCGACCTCGACCACCGCGATGTCGAGCTTGCCGAGAAAGCCGGACCACACGAACTGCGCGACATGCGACAAGTGGATGTCGATGTACTCCATCTCGCCGGCGTTGATGCGCTTGCGGCAGGTCGGGTCCGACTGGTAGGGCAGGCGCATCTCGATACCATCGACCATCGCCAGCGCGCCGTCCAGATCGGGTGCCGTCGACGCCCCGGTCCACACGCCGATCTTGAAGCGTTTGCCGTACAGGTTGGCGTCCATGATGCGCTTCGCGAGCGCCGACGGCACCGCCTTCGGATAACCCGACCCGGTGAAGCCGCTCATGCCGACATTCACCCCGGAAGGGATCAGGCTCGCCGCCGCTTCGGCCGGCATGATCTTGCCGCGCAGGGCGGCGCAATGGACGCGGTTTTCTCTGCTCATGTACTTCACGACTCCAGGACGAATGCGATGCCGGTATCGCCGCGCCTGCCGCCCCTTGGCGAAACCCGCAATCGCGGGCAGTGGAAACGGGCGTCGCGGCCCCGGCGGGGGCGGAAATCGCGCGCCACCAGCGATCTGATGGCGCGCGCTCCGATCGATCGAAGACTCCCGGCGGCGGAGGAGGGAGAGGAAACCGCCGGGCATCCGCGATGGATGCGCCACGCAGTCTAGTGATGGCTTTGCGGCGCGACAAACGACGATTTATGATGCGACGGATTAGCCAGACTTAAGCGTCCCCATGTCCTACCGGCTCCCCAGCCTTGCGCTGTTGCGCACTTTCGAAGCCGCCGCGCGCCACTTGAGCTTCAAGAAAGCCGCCGCGGAGGTCTGCGTCACGCCGGCGGCGGTCAGCCAGCAGATCAAGGCGCTGGAAGCCTATGTCGGCGTGCCGCTGTTTCACCGCATGACGCGCGCGCTCGCGCTGACCGATCAGGGCAGCGCCATGCTGCCGAAGATCCGCGAAGGCTTCGACTGCCTCGCGGCCGCACTCGAAACCACGCGGCAGACCGTCACGGGCCCGCTCACCGTGACCGCCCCGCCCTCCTTCGCGAGCCACTGGCTGGTGCCGCGCCTGCCGGATTTTTCCCGCGCCCATCCGGACGTCGCCTTGCGGCTGTCGAGCACGCCCGACGCCATCGATCGCCGCGGCGAAGCTGCCGTCGTGGAACGGCTCAGGACGGGACTGCGCAGCACCTCGTGCAGCGAAGTCGCGATCCTCTACGGCAATGGCATCTACCCCGGCCATGTCGTGGAAAAGCTGTTCGCGCCCGATTACGTTCCGGTGTGTGCCCCGGCCCTGCTCGCCGGCGACACGGCCCTGCGCCAGCCTGCAGACCTTGCCCTGCACGTGCTGATTCACGACGACACCCTGCATGACGCCCGGCCCGGCGCCGACACCCACTTCGGCTGGGCGCAATGGCTCGCCCTCGCGGGCGTTGGCGGAATCGATGCCCGGCGCGGACCGCGCTTCGCCAACGCCGCGCTGGCGCTCGCCGCGGCCCTCGCCGGTCACGGCGTCGCGCTCGCCTCACGCCCCCTGATCGAATCGCGGGTTGCCGACGGCAGCCTCGCGATCCCCTTCGACATCCCGCTGCCCTCGCCCTGCGCCTATTATCTAGTCATGCAAGAGGCGATCGCCCAGCGCCCCGCCGTCGCCGCCTTCCGCGCCTGGCTGGCGAATGAAGCCGCGGCACCCCGCAACCACACCGGACAGGTACAGCGATGAAAGCGATTGTCACCGGACACACCCGCGGCCTTGGTGCCGCCATTGCCGAAGAACTCCTCGCTCGCAAGATTCCGGTGCTGGGCCTCGCGCGCACGCCCAATGCCGCCCTCGCGCGGCGTTATCCGCACGGGCTGGAACAGGTCGAAGTCGATCTCGCCGATTCGGCCAGCCTTGCGCAGTGGCTCCTCGGCAACGACCTCCACCGCTTTCTGTCCGCTTGCCCGAGCGTGCTGCTGATCAACAACGCCGGCACACTGCAGCCCGTCGGGCCGATCGAAACGCAAGCTCCGGCCGCCATCGCCCGCGCCGTCGCGCTGAACGTCGCCGCACCCATGATGCTGGCCGCAGCCGTCGCCGCCACCAGCGCAGACGCCCACGACCGGCGCATCCTCCACATTTCCAGTGGCGCCGCCCGCACCCCCTACCCCGGCTGGAGCGTCTACGGCGCGACCAAGGCGGCGCTCGATCACCACGTGCGCGCCGTCGCGCTCGACCACAGCCCGGCGCTGCGCATCTGCAGCCTCGCGCCCGGCGTCATCGATACCGCGATGCAGGCCGAGATCCGCGCCACCCCCGAGACGCTTTTCCCGCTGCGCGCGCGTTTTGACGCCCTGAAACGCGACGGCGCCCTCGCCGCCCCGGAGGACTGCGCGCGACGCCTGGTCGACTACCTGACCAGTGACCGCTTCGGCGAGACGCCGCTGGCCGATCTGCGCGAACTGTCGTCATAGCCAGGGGCAGCACCCTCCCGCATCCATCCCGCCAAAAGGAAGAAATCAACATGTTGATGACCACCACCCCCAGCGTCGAAGGCAAGACCATCCGCGCCTACCACGGCGTCGTCACCGGCGAAGCGATCATCGGGGCGAATTTTCTCAAGGACATGTTCGCTGCAGTGCGCGACTTCGTCGGCGGACGCTCCGGCGCCTACGAGAAGACCCTGCGCTCGGCACGCGAGACCGCCTTCGCGGAAATGGCCGAAGCGGCCGAAAAGCTCGGTGCCAATGCCGTCGTCGGCATCGATATCGACTACGAAGTGCTCGGCGAAAACAACGGCATGCTGATGGTGGCCGTCAGCGGCACCGCCGTCACCCTCGCATAAGCACCGGCACACACCGGACGCACAACACAACTTGCGCAACCGCGGCGCAAGCGGTTAATTTGTTCGAGCACAAACAATTAACCGCCCCACCGGGCAGCACCAAGGAGACCAATTTGAAACCGCCCCGTGTCTATGCCATCGACGGCGTCGTGCCGGTCGTCGATCCCAGCGCCTACATCCACCCGTCGGCCGTGCTGATCGGCGACGTCATCGTCGGCCCCGGCTGCTACGTCGGCCCCTGTGCCAGCCTGCGTGGCGACTTCGGCCGGCTGATCCTCCAGGCCGGGGTCAACGTCCAGGATACCTGCGTCGTGCACAGCTTCCCCGAGCACGACACAGTGATCGAGGAAAACGGCCATGTCGGCCATGGCGCCGTCTTGCACTGCTGCACCATCGGCCGCAACGCGCTGATCGGCATGAACGCCGTCATCATGGACAACGCCGTGATCGGCGAATCCGCCTTCGTCGCCGCGTGCAGCTTCGTCAAGGCCGGCATGGTCGTCCCGCCGCGCTCGCTGGTCGCCGGCACTCCGGCCAAGGTGATCCGCGAGCTCAGTGAGCAGGAAATGGCATGGAAAGTCCAGGGCACCGGCATCTACCAGAATCTGACGCTGCGCTGCCTGGCGACGATGGTCGAAACCGATGCCCTGACTGCAGTCGAAAGCGGGCGCAAGCGCATCGTGATGCCCGACATCGTCCCGCTGAGCGAGCAGAAGCAGCGCACCCGCTAGCGGAGGTCCACCGCGCTGCGCCCCGCAGCGCGGTGTTCACGCGACACGCCGCGAGGCCGGAACGGGCCATCCTGTCCGGCCGGCGGACCCCAGTCGCGAACGACGCCCGGCACGCCCGTATCCCGCATACACTAGTAGGACGATGAGCGCATGCAGCATTTTGCAGCGATCATTGATCCACTAACCCGGATCGCCCCTTATCGGCGTGAAGACACCAGGTCGAGTGCCTTTTCACCAGCCGATCATGACGACCGCACTTTTGGGGGATCACCGCATGACCCAGCCCCCCGCGGACAATGCCGGCGCGCTCAGGCGCCTGCTCGCCCTTGCGCGTGACCTGTTGCAGGCGCCCGACCTCGGCTCCGTGCTGGAGCTGGCAGGCCAGGCCATTCCGAACCTTCTGCTGTCCGATGGCGCCTTGCTGCTGGTGCAAATGGGCGAGCGGGAGTACGTGACGGAATTCGATCGTCGCGGCAGCATGCAACCCGCTCGCGCCGACTCTGCGCTGTTGCGGCACGCACGGCAAGCGCTCGCGAACCAGACGCCGATCCTTCTCCCCGCCGTTGTTGCCGACTCCAGCCTGCTCGGGGGCCGACACCCCCCTAGCGAAAAAGTGAGCCTCGTTGCTTTTCCGTTTCCCACGATCAAGCCGGTTGGCGTCCTTGCCGCCTTTTGGTACCGCCACGGCAGGCAGATCGAACTCACCAGGCAGATTTCCACCTTGCGCCAGCTCGGCGAACTTACCGGGGCTGCCCTGGGCAATGCGGGCGTCCGGCAGTCACTCGAAGGGCAGCTCGCGGCGCAATCCCGCGAGATTGCCGAGGCCACCCGCCAACATGCAATTGAACTGCTGCGGCGCAATGGCGTAGAGGAGGAGATCCACCGCATCTCGGTCACCGACGTCATGACCGGAATGCTGAATCGGCGCGGCTTCTTCCTTCACGCGGAACAGAACTTCAAGGTGGCGCGCCGCCAGGGTTTACCGAGCGCCCTGATTTTTGTCGACATCGACGGATTGAAGGCCGTCAATGACAGCTTCGGCCATGATGCCGGCGACCGTCTCATCGACGATGCGGCCCGGATTCTCGAGCAATCGTTTCGCGACAGCGACGTCGTGGCCCGCCTTGGCGGTGACGAGTTCGCCGCCTTCACGCTGGATGCCGCGCAACCACAGGTGATCCTGGAGAGAATTCGGCAAAATCTCGCCGATTTCCGCCCGCTGCCGTCGTCGCCCTGCCGGATCTCGTTCAGCATCGGCATTGTCCAGTGCGATCCGTCGTCGGACTTGAGCCTGTCCGATTACCTGTCGCTGGCGGATCGGCAAATGTACGAGCAGAAGGACCATCGGGGCAGGTAAGCGCCTCCCGATCCACGACGCGCGGCGCAGATCACGCCCTGCGCCGCGTCGCAAGCAACGGGTCTGAATGCAGGCGACGGCCGCGGCGGCGATATCCTTAGACCCTTACAAGTGATCCGTTGACTCCCACTGCAGTGAGGGGATACTGGATCGGGCCTTGCTGCGCCGCAGCAAGCAGCCGCCAAGCGCGGACCACGTGACGCGCCCCCTAAAACAACAATTCATCCGCGTCACATCACGCACGAATTCCCACGAGGAAAATCATGAGCACCAAGTCAATCAACAACATCGCCGCCCAGACCCATGCCGTCGATGCCTTTCTCGACCTCGCCAGGATTTACCTGGCCAGCACCGAGCGCCTGTCCGAGCTTGCCCTGTCCGCGGCCCGCACGACCCTCGATGATTGCGCTTCAGCCACACAGGCCGCATCCCGGATGATCAACAGCCGTGACCTGAGCGCGCTCAACGAAGTCCTTGGGCAACCGGTGTTCGAGCGGACCCTCGCATACTCCCGCAATGCCATGGAAATTATCACCCAGGGGCAACAGGAAGCGGCGCAAGTGCTGAGTCAAAAGTTCCCGCTCGCCGGGGTCGGGTTTCCAGTGACGGCCGACTGGAACGCCGCCCTTGAAATGTTCACCCGCGGCGTTCGCGAACTCTCGGCAGCGACCGCCGCCAACGTCACCGCAGCAACCGACGCGGGTTCGAAATTCGCCGCTGGTGCGACCCTGGTGCCGAAGAAAGCCGCTTGAGCGAAACCATTGGCGCAAGCCAAGCGAAAGCCCCGCAAGGGGCTTTCTTGCTGCCGGGGGTCTTCATCCAACCGGCTGAAACACCGGAAAGCCGGACTGCCACACGGGATGATCACCGGGCGGGCAATGTCTGAAGTATATGTTTGGCCAACCGGTTCCCCGGCAGCCATCGGCCTATACTGAAAGGGCACCGGCGCTCGCTGGTGCTCACAAGGAGCCAGCATCATGGGCAAGCAACGACAAAGCAACAAGGAAGAGAAGAAACAAGCGGTCATGACGCCGAAGGAAAAGAAATCCGCCAAGCACGCCAAGAAGCACGCTGAAGATTTCGTTCCCTTCATTGTTCCGCGCTGACCCGGACGGGTGGAACAGGGCGGTCGGCTTTCGATCCCCGAACAGTGTGCTGAATACCTTTGAGGCTTAGCGTCCGATGCAGTGTTTTGAATACCTGGTCCGCAGCGACTTTCACGAGCAGGCCGAAAACGCCGCCCGTCCTCACGGCAGCAGGGAACGCGAACGGCTGAGCGCTTACACCGAAGTCGTTTCGTCCGAATTGAACAAGCTCGGCGCGCAGGGCTGGGAACTGGTCCAGGGCCCCGACCTCGCCACCAACCGCAACTGGATCTTCAAGCGACTGCTGGCCTGAGCGTTCCTCCGCCGCCAGTCGATACGCCGTTGCGAGTCCCCCGCGCGCAGCTATTCCGCGCCCGGCCAGTTGCCTTCCGCGTTGGCTGCGCTCATGCGCGCCCGCCGTGCCGCGTCTTCGGCGCGCGCCGCCTCGATCACCTGCATGACTTCGTCCAGATCGGCGGGCTTTTCGTCTCGCTTGAATTCCCCGGTGAGTTCGATCTCCGGATGCAGCCTGCCCGCTTCGTAAAGCGACCAGATTTCCTTGCCGTAATCGGTCGCCAGCAGTTCCGGCGCGAACTGGCCGAAGTAGGCCGCGAGGTTGTCGACGTCGCGCTCGAGCATGCGGCTGGCGTTGTTGTTGGCCGCCGCGTCGATTGCCTGCGGCAGGTCGATGATCACCGGTCCGTCGGCATCGACGAGGATGTTGTATTCGGACAGGTCGCCGTGCACGATGCCGGCGCACAGCATGCGCACCACCTGCCGCAGCAGAAAAGCGTGGTATTGCCGCGCATCCTCGTCGCTCATCACGATGTCGTTGAGGCGCGGCGCCGGTTCGCCGTTCACGTCGGCGACCAGTTCCATCAGCAGCACGCCTTCGTGGAAGTTGTACGGCGTCGGCACGCGCACGCCGGCAGCGGCGAGGCGATACAGCGCATCGACCTCGGCGCTTTGCCAGGCGGCCTCCTGCTCTTGCCGGCCATAGCGCGAGCCCTTGGCCATCGCGCGCGCCTGGCGGCTGTTCTTGATCTTGCGGCCTTCGGTGTAGTCGACCGCCTGACGGAAGCCTCGCTTGTTGGCCTCCTTGTACACCTTGGCACAGCGCACTTCGTCGCCGCACTCGACGACGAAGACCATCGCTTCCTTGCCGCTCATCAGCTGACGCGTGACGCGGTCGACGAGACCGTCCGTCACCAGCGGCTCGATTCTGCTGGGTGTCTTCATGCCTTCGGTCAGCTCCTGTGCAGCTTGGCGTAGCCCGCAAGCAGGCGTTGATGCATGTCGCAATTGGCAAGCTTCAAACCGAGCGAAGGCCGGCCGAAGAAGCGCAGTTCGCCGTCGAGCAGGGCATTGGCCTGCCGCAGCGTGTCCGCGCCATAAAGGCTTTCCATCGCCGGTGCGTAGCGCTCGTCATCGTCGAGCTTCATCAGGCATTCGACGCAGCGGTAGACACGGCGACGGTCGGCATTGACCTGATCGAAATGGCGCACCCACTCGCAACCTTCCGCGATTGCGTCCTCGTCGCCCACGGCCAGCGCCAGCAGGGTTTTCAGTTCGCCGACGCGCAGATCGCTCCAGAACGCATCGTCGCCGGGCGCCAGGCCGATCAGTGCGGCCACCAGGCGCTCGTCGGTCAGGCCGCTTTCGTTCAGCGTATCGAGCAGATCGCCGCATTCATCGTCGTCGAGCTCGGCCAGATGCAGGATCGCTTCACGGACATCGTTGGCGACACTGTTGTTTTCGAATTCCAGTTCGTCGATCGGGTAGATCTCCGACATGCCGGGCACGAGAATGCGGCACGCGTACATGCCGAGATGCGTGAAGTCGGCCACGTAGATGTCGTGACCCGCATCGTGGATGCTATCGACCAGCCAGGCGTAGTCTTCGGCCGTCGTAGTGCCGAAGTTCCAGTCGTGGAAGGCGAAGTCCGGCTGCGCGCCGAGGAAGTTCCAGCTGATGATGCCGCTGGAGTCGACGAAGTGGATCTCGATGTTCGGCGAACTGGCGATTTCCTCCAGATCGAAACCGGGCTCCGGGAAACCGGCCAGCGCATCCAGCGCACGGCCTTGCAGCAACTCCGTGAGCGCCCGCTCGAGCGCGATCTCTAAGCGCGGGTGGGCGCCGAAACTGGAGAAGCAGCCCTGGTCCTGCGAATGCAGCAGGGTCACGTTCATCACCGGATACTTGCCGCCGAGCGAGGCGTCCTTCACGAGGATGCCGAAACCCGCGGCACGCAACCCAGCGATCCCGGCGGCAATGCGCGGATAACGTGCGATGACGGCTTCCGGCACGTCCGGCAGGCACAGCCCTTCGCTGATGATGCGGAACTTGATGTGGCGTTCGAAGATTTCCGACAGCGCCTGCGTGCGCGCCTCGGCCGGCGTATTGCCCGCCGACATGCCGTTGCTGACGTACAGGTTGCCGATGATGTTGACCGGGAAATGCACCACGGCCTCGTCACGCTGGCGCACGTAGGGAATCGCGCAGATGCCGCGCTCGAAGTTGCCGGAGTTGAAATCGACCAGCGAATCGGCGTGAATGCTGCCCTTCGGGTTGTAGAACTGCTGCAGCTCGCGCGTCAGCAAGCCTTCCGGCCACTCGCCGCCCTCGCCGGGCTGAAACCACTGCTCCTGCGGGTAATGGACAAAGCTGCGCCCGGCCCCGCCCTCGGCGTATTGTTCGCCGAGGTAATAATGGTTCCAGAAGTAGTTGCACGACAGGCGCTCGAAAAACTCGCCCAGCGCGCTCGCCAGCGCCGCCAACTTCGACGCGCCCTTGCCATTGGTGAACATCAGCGGACAATCGCGGTCGCGCACATGCACCGACCAGATGCCATCGACGGGGTTGAGCCACGACCGTTCCTCCACGTGGAAGCCGAGCGCCTCCAGCTTGCCCTGCATGGTGTTGATCGAGGATTCGAGCGAGGCGTCCTTGCCCGGGATGAAGCTTTCTAATTGCATGAATACGTTCCGCTGATGCTGCGTAAAAACAAGAATTAACCCACCATGGTACACCCTTCCCATGACACGTCGCCCCTTTGTTCGCCGCAACGGGCGCGCCCGGATCGACCGCACCGCCGCAAAGCTGGCGTCACGCGCCCCCTGCGGCGCCCCGCAGCCACTTGCCAGCAAGTAAGATTCGCCCATGAGCACAATTGAAACCGACGAGGCCCTGGAGGCCGGCGACTCCGCCCCTGTGAAAGAGGCGCGATTGTGGCGCGACGACGGCTGGACCGCTCGCGTCATCAAGAACATCGACGACGAGGGTTGGGCTGTCGAAATGATCAAGGAGGGCGAACCCGAGCCTGCCCTGGTCGGCCCCTGGACGATGGGGCGCGACAAGAAGAACCCCAAGCCCCTCGACTCCTCTGCGTTCAACACCCTGGTCAAGACCGCCTCGGAAGTCCTGCGCCGCCACGAGCAACAGCTGCATGCGATGCTCCACAAGAAGCTCAGCGTAAGCACCGAGTCGGGCCCGATCATCGTCACGCTCGACATCGTCGCCGACGAATACGAACCCCATGCGCTACTGGGGGCCTACGATGCTGCCGGCGAAGAACTGGCCCGGGTGCGCGTGGACGCGGGGTTCAAACTGACTGCGGCCAGCGCGAACGCGTGGCTCGAGGACGACTTCCGTCAGCCTGATTGCTAGACTTTCGCGGCAAACCAACGGGATGCTGATGGCCGCGGTCAGCGGCACCGTGGTTATGCAAGGGTAGGCCTTTAGCGCAGGCCGGCAACGATCCGCGGAAGGCCCCCCGCGAGGCTCTCGGGGGTCATCGGCTCGGGAAAGCGCTGGCGCGCGCGGCGGCCGTTCGCTTCGTAATCGATGCCGAAGCAGTCCAGCCCGAGCAGATGCAGGCCGGCCGGCAGATTGACGGCGACGCGCTTTAGCGCCACCGCCTCGTCCTGCGGCGCGAGGACGGGCACCGCGTCCCACTGCGCGCCCTCGATCCAGCCCATGCGCCCCAGCCCGCCGATGAACCGGACACGCTTCGGCCGGAAGCGGAAGAACATGAAATCGAGTTCGAGGTACTGCTTCGCGTCCGGCTGGTAACGCAGATAGCGCGCAACGACCTCCGGGCCCGGATCGAAGCGCTCAGCGTCGCCCAGCAGGGTCAGGCGCGGCGCGGCCTGGACGTTGCCGTTCTCGCCCCCCACAACGGACAGACTTGCGCGCGGATCGGCAAGGAGATTCTTCGTGTGCTCGGCCAGCGCGCTGATGCAGAACAGCGGCCGGTGCGCCTCATCGCCGACGCAAGGCAGGGCGGTTGCATAAGGATAGCCCGCGAGCTGCGTCGAGTGCGTCGCCAGCGTGGCGTGGTGCGCTTCGTGCAGCAGATGTATCGCGGGGTCGATGGAGGCTTTCATGTCTGCCATCTTTGTCGCTCCCGCATGCTGTCGTCAATGAACTATTGCTCACACTGGCCTGCCCCGATTCCGGGGCTTTGCTGAACGGCCGATTTCGTTCTGTTCGAATTCACACTGCCGCCCCTAACCTGCCTGATGAGGCTTGCAAGGTCGAAGTCGGCTTTCTGCTCTTCAGGCTGCCAGTCGCTTCTTCAGGCTGGCCGCCTCGTCCTCGGCCTTATGGAAAGCTTTCCATAAGGCCGAGGACGGGTCGTCGGGCGGAGCTGTCGTCTGTTGAAGGCGCAAGGAACGGCGGCCTTGGCCCAGTCGGGACGTTCGTCACTTGTGGTCCCAGCGGCAGCAGTGGCCGAACAGGGACTTCCCGCTTACGGTCCGGTGCCGTCCTGCTAAAGTTATCGTCAATGCAACAGATGCTATCCCCCCCTTCTCTTATCCGAGCGGCTACGTATTGACGATACTGCTCGGGGGCATTGGTTGCTTCCTCCGTGGGCGTCTGGATTTGCAGTACCGACATGCAGCAGCCACACTTTCAGGGGATTCAGCGCCACCACGTTCGCGAGGAGTCAGATGTTCCTCAGTGCATTCCGGGCGCTACCCCTTGGATCACTTCCCGGCCAGCGCCCGCCTGTGCGCGGCCGGCAAGGCCTGACGCGGCTGGGCGGTTGGCCGTCGCTACCGCGGCGGTTTGCAGCGCTTGCCTTCGTATTCGAAGCGATGATGCGCGTATTGTTTGCCATTCCAGCGCAGCACCGGAAAGCAGAAGCCCGGGCCGCCGACAGAAATGTCGGGCCAGCCATTCGCTCCGACGCTCTTGAGGAAGTCGGGGATGCCGCTATCTTTCGCCATCACCTTCCACCCGCCGCCGGACTGCTTGCTCAATAGCTGGAAGCCCATTCCCGCGTGGCCGTAGCAATAGGTGCCGCCTTCCATCAGCACCACCTCAGGAAGCCCGTCGCCGTTCAGATCGCGCACGCTGTCGATCGTGGCGCCGGACGCGTTGGGGTCGTCCGTGCATATCACCCAGCCCCCTTTGCGTGGCACCGCTCCGGCCGCCTTGAAGATGGCGCGGGTGTCGGCGTCGCTCAGCCCGGCGGCCGCAGCGTCGGCCGCAAACGTATCGCTGAGGGCGAAGCCGATCATACCGACGAAAGCCGCCCATCCTGCTGCATGTCTTGTCGCCATTGCCTGCTCCCGCTTCGTCGCTCGATCTCCTGATGCGGCCGCCGCAAGGAAAGCCGGCCACTTCAGACCTATGATTCAACATAGGCAAACGTTCCCGCCATTCTAGCGCGATCCCGCCACTCGTCAGCTTGGCCCCGAAACCCGCGACCACATCCTTGATGCGGCCGAGGCGATGTTTGTCGAGCATGGGTTCGAGGCGACGGCGACGCGAATGAGCCGTTCTGAGTCGGAAGGGCTAGTTCGATGGCAAGTGAGCGCTGCCATTCAGGCTGGTCTCGAATCGAACTACAGCTGTACACAGCATCGCTGCCGCTCGTTCCGTGAAGGCTGGCCGTCAGCAAAAACGCCCGACAAGTCGGGCGTTTTCATGAAGAGATCCAGTTTTCGACTTTAATGGCGAGTTTCGACTGTAATTGTCGGGAACAACGACGACGAAAAATTCAACGACCGCCGATCATTCCACCGTCACGCTCTTGGCGAGATTCCGCGGCTTATCCACGTCCGTGCCCTTCACCAGCGCCGCGTGGTACGACAGCAACTGCAGGGCCACCACGTGCAGTACCGGCGACAACATGCCGTAGTGCTCCGGCATGTGCAGGATGTGCACCCCCTCGCTGGCGGGGATTTCGCTGCCGGCATCGGCAAACACATACAGCTCGCCACCGCGCGCGCGCACTTCCTGCAGGTTGGATTTCAGCTTTTCCAGCAACTCGTCGGCGGGCGCCACCGCGATCACCGGCATCTCCTTGTCCACCAGCGCCAGCGGGCCGTGCTTGAGTTCGCCTGCGGCATAGGCTTCGGCGTGGATGTAGGAGATTTCCTTGAGCTTCAGTGCGCCCTCCATCGCAATCGGCCAGTGCTGGCCGCGGCCGAGGAACAGCGCGTGCTGCTTGCCGGCGAAGCGCTGCGCCCAGCGCTCGATCTCGGGCTCGAGTTCGAGCACTTTCTGCACCGCGACGGGAAGGTGGCGCAGCGCGGTCAGATAGCGCGCTTCGTCCGCCTCGCTCAAGCGCCCCGCGAGCTTCGCGAGCGACAGCGTCAGCAGCGCCAGCGCCGCCAGCTGCGTCGTGAACGCCTTGGTCGAGGCGACACCGATCTCGGGGCCCGCACGCGTGATGAAGCGCAGCGCCGTCTCGCGCACGATCGCCGATTCGGGCACGTTGCAGATCGCCAGCGTGCGCGTCATGCCGAGACGCTTCGCGTGCTTCAACGCCGCCAGCGTGTCGGCGGTTTCGCCCGACTGCGAGATCACGACGACCAGCGTGTCGGGATTCGGCACCGAATCGCGGTAGCGGTATTCGCTGGCGATCTCGACGGTGCACGGAACCTTCGCGACCGCTTCCAGCCAGTAGCGAGCCACCAGGCCGGCGTGGTAACTGGTGCCGCAAGCCAGCACCAGCACACGGCCGACACCGCCGAGCACCTCGGCAGCCTGGCTGCCGAACAGCTGCGGATTGATCGATCCACCGCCGGCGATGATCTCCAGCGTGTTCGCAAGCGCCTGCGGCTGCTCGAAAATTTCCTTCTGCATATAGTGACGGTACTGCCCAAGCTCGACTGCATCGGCCGACAGGCTCGACACATGCATCTCGCGCTCGACCGCCGTGCCGTCCGGCCCCACGATGCGGAAGCCATCGATACGCAGCTCGGCGACGTCGCCTTCCTCGAGGTAGATCACCTTGCGCGTGACTTGCAGCAGCGCCGCAGTGTCCGATGCGGCATACATGCCGTCTTCGCCGACGCCCAGAAGCAGCGGCGCACCGTGGCGCGAGACGACGGCACGCGACGGATCGGACTCGCCAATCACGCCGATCGCATAGGCGCCGACGAGTTCGCTGGTCGCCAGACGCACGGCCTCGAAGAGGTCGGGGTGAGTCGCGAGCTTGCTGTGGATCAGATGCGCGATCGCCTCGGTATCGGTCTCGGACTCGAACACGTAACCACGCGCGACGAGCCGCTCCTTGATCGCCTCGAAGTTCTCGATGATGCCGTTATGCACCACCGCGAGCCCCCCCGAGACATGCGGGTGGGCGTTGCGCTCGGACGGCACCCCGTGCGTGGCCCAGCGCGTGTGCGCGATGCCGATGCCGGCGTCGAGCTTCTTTGCATCGGCCAGCGCGGCGAGTTCCGCGACGCGACCGGTCGAGCGCACGCGCTGCAGGCCGCCATTGAGCACGGCGAGGCCCGCGGAGTCATAGCCGCGGTATTCGAGCTTGCGCAGGCCTTCGAGGAGGACGGGGACGACGTTGCGCTTCGCAACTGCTGTGACGATGCCGCACATGATGTTTTCTCCGGCTTACTTCTTCTTCACCGGCCGCTTCCAGCCGGCTATGGTGATCTGCTTGGCCCGCGACACGGTAAGCTGCTCCGGCGGGGCATCCTTGGTAAGCGTCGTGCCGGCACCGAGCGTCGCGCCGCGCCCGACGCGCACCGGGGCGACGAGCTGGGTGTCGGATCCGATGAACACATCGTCCTCGATCACGGTGCGAAACTTGTTGGCGCCGTCGTAATTGCAGGTGATCGTGCCGGCACCGATATTCACGCGCTGCCCCACGTCCGCGTCACCCACATAGGCGAGATGGTTCGCCTTCGAATGATCGGCAATCGCGCTGTTCTTGACCTCGACGAAGTTGCCCAGATGCACGCCGTCGCCGAGCGTCGTGCCCGGCCGCGTGCGCGCGTACGGACCGATCACGCACTCGCGTCCGGTCACGGTGTCTTCGACATGCGAAAACGGCGCCAACCGGGTGCCGCCACCGATGCGCGCATTGCGGATCACGCAATTCGCGCCGATGCGTACATCGTCGGCAAGCTCCACGCGCCCTTCGAACACGCAATTGACGTCGATCTCGACATCGCGCCCGCACAGCAGTGCGCCGCGCACATCGATGCGCGCCGGATCGAGCAGCGTCACACCTTCATCCATCAGCCGCCGCGCGATGTTTCCCTGGTGGATGCGTTCCAGCTCCGCGAGCTGCGGCTTGCTATTGACCCCCAGCGTCTCCCACACCGCGTCGGGCTGCACGGTGACGATGTCGACACCCTCGGCAACCGCCAGACCGATGATGTCGGTCAGGTAGTACTCGCCCTGCGCGTTGTCGTTGCCGATGCGCCCCAGCCAGTCGCGCAGCCGGGCGACCGGCGCGACGAGAATGCCGGTATTCACCTCGCGCACGCGACGCTGCTCCGGGCTGGCATCCTTTTCCTCGACGATACGCGTGACCTTGCCGGCGCCATCGCGCAGGATGCGGCCATAACCGGTCGGGTCCGGCAGTTCGACGGTCAGCAGCGCCAGGCGCTCAGCCCCCGCCGCGGCCTGCAGGCGGCGCAGCGTCGGCGCCCCGATCAGGGGCACGTCGCCATACAGCACCAGCGCCATCTGGCCGTCCGACAGCTGCGGCAGCGCCTGCTGCACGGCATGTCCGGTGCCGAGCTGCGGTTCCTGCCGCGCCCACAGCAGTTCGGCGTCGTGCAGGCGCTCCCGCACCACGTCGCCACCATGTCCATACACTACGCAGATGCGCGACGCATCCAGCGCCCGCGCGGCACCAATCACGTGCGCAAGCATCGGCTGCCCGGCAATCGGCTGCAACACTTTCGGCAGTACCGAACGCATGCGCTTGCCCTGGCCAGCGGCCAGAATCACGACTTCCATGAAAACCCCGTTTTGCTTCGAATCGGCGGCGATTTTAGCACGCACCTCCATGCCCTCCCGATGACCCGCGATGCGATGTCGCACTGATCGGACAGAGGTTGATGCACTGCACACAAGATTTAACGTCCGGAGGCGAAAAACCTTTTAACCGCAGCTAAAATACGGATTTTGCAACGCAACCAGGCGAAACTGACCATGGACCATGCTGGCACCCAATTCATCCAGAACCGCGTATTCGACGAGATCCAGGTAGGCGACCACGCGCAGTTGGTCCGCACGCTGCGGCCGGACGACATTCACCTCTTCGCGGTGATGTCGGGCGACGTAAATCCGACCCACGTCGATACGGAATTCGCCCGCTCCAGCCAGTTCCGCGAAGTCGTCGGACACAGCATGTGGGGCAGCACGCTGATCTCGACCGTACTCGGCACCGAATTCCCCGGCCCCGGCACCGTCTATGTCTCCCAGGGGCTGAACTTCCATCGCCCGATCACGATCGGCGACACGCTGACGATCAGCGTCACCTGCCGCGAGAAATTCGAGCACAACCACCACATCCTGTTTGACTGCCTGGCCGTTAACCAGGATGGCCTCAAGGTCATCGACGGCATTGCCGAAGTCCAGGCGCCGACCGAGAAGATCAAGCGCCTGCGCATGAATCTGCCGGAAGTCACCATTTCCGATCGCGAACTGCGCTACGGCCACCTGCTGTCGATCACCGCCGGCAAGGCGCCGATCCCCATGGCGGTTGCCCACCCGTGCGACCCCGAATCGCTGCGCGGCCCGATCCAGGCCGCCGAAGCCGGACTCATCATCCCGGTGCTGGTCGGGCCGGAAGCCAAGATCCGCGCCGTCGCCGAGCAGGAAGGCCTCGATTTGCACGGCATCCGGATCATCGACGTCGACCACAGCCACGCCTCGGCCGAAACCGCCGTGGCGCTGGCACGCGACGGCGTCGTCGAAGCACTGATGAAGGGCTCGCTGCACACCGACGAACTGATGAGCGCCGTCATCTCCAAAGTCGGCGGCCTGCGCACCGCGCGCCGCATCAGCCACGTCTTCCTCGCCGACGTGCCGACCTACCCGCACCCGTTGATGATCACCGATGCCGCGATCAACATCGAGCCGACGCTCGAGGACAAGGTCGATATCATCCAGAACGCCATCGACCTCGCCCACGTACTGGGGCTGGCCGAGCCGAAGGTCGCGATCTTGTCGGCAGTCGAAACCGTCACCTCCAAGATCCGCTCGACGATCGACGCCGCGGCGCTGTGCAAGATGGCCGACCGTCGCCAGATCACGGGCGGCCTGCTCGACGGCCCGCTGGCGTTCGACAATGCCGTGTCGCTGGTCGCCGCCAAGACCAAGGGGATCCGCTCGCTGGTCGCCGGCAACGCCGACATCCTCGTCGTACCGGACCTCGAGTCCGGCAACATGGTCGCCAAGCAGCTCGAATACCTCGCCAACGCGCTGATGGCCGGCGTCGTGCTCGGCGCCCGCGTGCCCATCGTGCTCACCAGCCGCGCCGACACCGCGGAAACCCGCGCCGCCTCGTGTGCCATCGCCCAGCTGATGGCGCACAAGAAGCGAGAGGCCAAGCTTCTATGAAAGCCGTACTCGTCATCAACGCCGGTTCCAGCAGCCTGAAGTTCGCGCTGTTCCCCACCGAGCCCGAGCTGGCCGGCAGCCCGGCGCTGTCGGGTCAGATCGAGGGCATCGGCGCCACGCCACAGCTCTCCGCCAAGGACGCGCACGGCGAGCGCTATCACGAAGCGGTCAAGGCCAGCGGCAGCCAGAACGAACAACACCGCGACGCTCTCAACCACCTGTTCGGCTGGTTAAGCGCCCACAACCCGAACCTCGACATCGTCGCGGCCGGCCATCGCATCGTGCACGGCGGCGAACTCTACAGCGCCCCCGTCCAGCTCAACGAATTCGTGCTGCGCGACCTCGACGGCTTCATCCCGCTCGCGCCGCTGCACCAACCGCACAATCTGCGCGCAGTGCGCGCGGTCGCCACGTTGATGCCCGACGTCCCGCAGGTCGGCTGCTTCGATACCGCCTTCCACCGCAGCCAGCCGGCCCTCGCCCAAGCCTATGCGCTGCCGCGCGCGATCAGCGCCGAAGGCGTCAAACGTTACGGCTTCCATGGCCTGTCCTACGATTACGTCGCGCGCAAATTGCCGGACGTCATCGGCGAACGCTCCCGCGGCGCGGTGCTGATCGCCCACCTCGGCAACGGCGCCTCGATGTGCGCGTTGCGCGATGGCAAGAGCGTGGCGTCGACGATGGGCTTCACCGCCGTCGAAGGGCTGATGATGGGCACCCGCACCGGCAGCCTCGATCCTGGCGTAATGCTGTACCTGATGGAGCAGAAGGGCATGGACGTAAAGGCCCTGACGAACCTGCTCTACAAGGAATCGGGACTGTTGGGCGTGTCCGGCATCAGCCAGGACATGCGCACCCTGCTCGCCTCGAACGCCCGCGAAGCGCGCGAGGCCGTCGACCTGTTCTGCTACCGCATCGCGCGCGAAATCGGCTCACTGGCGGCTGCGGCGGGCGGACTGGACGCGCTGGTGTTCACCGGCGGCATCGGCGAACACGCTGCGCCGGTACGTGAACAAGTGGCAAAGCTGTCGGCATGGCTCGGCGTAACCATCGACGCCAGCGCCAATGCCGCCCACGCCACACGCATCGACGCACCGGACAGCCGCGTCGCCGTCGCAGTGATTCCGACCAACGAGGAAGGCATGATCGCGCGCTACACGGTGGATCTGCTCGCACACGCGCATTGAGCCGACATCGCGCGAGCATGAAAAAGGGCGACCCGCAGGTCGCCCTTTGCTTATTGCATATGGCGTGCGATCAGCGCGGCAGGACGGTTTCGCCCATCAGGAACTGATCGACCTCGCGGGCGCACTGACGACCTTCACGGATTGCCCACACCACCAGTGACTGCCCGCGGCGCACGTCACCCGCCGCAAACACCTTCGGTGCGCTCGTCGCATAACAGCCTGCACCATCGGTCGCCGCCTTGGCGTTGCCGCGCGCATCCTTCTCGACGCCGAAGGCCTCCAGCAGGCTGCCGAGCGGATTGGTGAAACCCATCGCGAAGAACACGAGGTCGGCCTTCACCTCGAACTCCGAGCCCGGCACTTCCGCCATGCGACCATCCTTCCACTCGAGACGCACCGCCTTGAGCCCGGTGACCGTCCCGTTTTCGCCGATGAATTCCTTTGTCGCCACGGCGAAATCCCGCGCGCAACCTTCCTCGTGCGAAGACGAAGTGCGCATCTTGATCGGCCAGTACGGCCAGGTCAGCGCCTTGTTCTCCTCTTCCGGCGGCATCGGCATCAGCTCGAATTGCGTCACGCTGGCTGCGCCGTGACGGTTGGATGTGCCGACACAGTCGGAACCGGTATCGCCGCCACCGATCACCACCACATGCTTGCCCGCGGCCGAAATCGGATTGGGGGCATCGCCTGCGACCGCCTTGTTCTGCGGGATCAGGAATTCCAGCGCGAAATGCACGCCTGCAAGCTGGCGCCCCGGCACCGGCAGGTCACGCGGCACTTCCGAGCCTGCAGCCAGTACCACCGCATCGAAGTCCTTCTTCAGCGACTCGGCACTGACCACTTCCTTCGCATCGCTGGCGATACCCGCCGGTACGTTTGACGCCCCCACCAGCACGCTGGTGCGGAAGCGCACGCCCTCGGTCTCCATCTGCGCCATGCGGCGGTCGATCAGCCCTTTCTCCATCTTGAAGTCGGGGATGCCATAGCGCAGCAGACCACCGATGCGGTCACTCTTCTCGAACACCGTCACGTCGTGACCGGCCCGCGCAAGTTGTTGCGCTACTGCCAGGCCAGCCGGGCCGGAACCAATGACGGCCACCTTCTTGCCCGTCTTGACGGCTGGCGGACACGGCTGTACCCAGCCCTCCTCCCAGGCCTTGTCGATGATCGCGTGCTCGATCGACTTGATCCCGACCGGATCGGTATTGATGTTCAGCGTACACGCCGCTTCACAGGGCGCCGGACAGATGCGGCCGGTGAACTCCGGGAAGTTGTTGGTCGAATGCAGCACCTCGATCGCCTGCTGCCACTGGCCGCGATACACCAGATCGTTCCAGTCCGGAATGATGTTATTGACCGGGCAGCCGTTATTGCAGAACGGAATGCCGCAATCCATGCAGCGCGCACCCTGCACTGCGGCCTGCTCGTCGGTCAGGCGCAGCACAAACTCCTTGTACTTCTTCAGCCGCTCGGCAACCGGCTCGTAGGCCTCCGACAGACGCTGATACTCCAGAAATCCGGTGGGCTTGCCCATTTTTTACGCGGCCTCCAGTTGCTTCTGCTTGAGCGCAGCCATTTCGGCCAGCGCCCGACGATATTCATGCGGCATCACCTTGACGAACTTGCACCGCCAGGCGCCCCAGTTTTCGATGATCTCGCGAGCTCGCGGGCTGCCGGTGTAGCGCAGATGGCGTTCGATCAGCCCCTTCAGGATCAGTTCGTCACCCATCTCCAGATGGTTGATGTCCACGCGGCCGTGCGACTCGAGCTCATCGCCGGACTCCGAGCCCTTGCGTGCCTCGATTTCCTCCGGCACCGGCTCGAGTGCGACCTGCGCCATGTTGCAGCGCTGCTCGAAAGTGCCGTCTTCGTCGAGCACGTACGCGACGCCGCCCGACATGCCGGCGGCGAAGTTGCGCCCGGTTGCGCCCAGCACGACCACGGTACCGCCGGTCATGTATTCGCAACCATGATCGCCGACGCCTTCGACGACAGCCGTTGCGCCCGAGTTGCGCACCGCAAAGCGCTCACCACCGACCCCCGAGAAGTAAGCCTCACCCTCGATCGCACCGTACAGCACGGTGTTGCCGATGATGATGTTCTCGGTCGAATGGCCGCGGAACGATGCCTGTGGACGCACGATCACACGGCCGCCCGAGAGCCCCTTGGCGACGTAGTCGTTGCCTTCGCCGACCAGTTCCAGCGCCACCCCGCGCGCTGCAAACGCACCGAAGCTCTGACCGGCGGTACCGGTCAGCGTGACGTGGATGGTGTCGTCCGGCAAGCCGGCATGACCGTACTTCTCCGCTACCCGCCCGGACAGCATCGCCCCGACGGTGCGGTTGATGTTGCGCACGGGCAGATCGATACGCACCTTCTCCCCGCGCTCGAGCGCCGGCTTCGCCAGATCGATGAGCTGGTTGTCGAGCGCCTTCTCAAGACCGTGGTCCTGGGTCGCGACATGCCGGCGCGCAACGCTCGCCGCCACGTTCGGACGATAGAAGATACGGCTGTAGTCGAGCCCGCTCGCCTTCCAGTGCTCGATTCCCTTCTTCATGTCGAGCAGTTCGGCACGACCGATCAGGTCGTCAAACTTGCGGATGCCGACCTGGGCCATCAACTCGCGCACTTCCTCGGCGACGAAGAAGAAATAGTTCACGACATGCTCAGGCTGCCCCGTGAAGCGCTTGCGCAGCTCCGGATCCTGCGTCGCGACACCCACCGGGCAGGTGTTCAGATGACACTTGCGCATCATGATGCAGCCTTCGACGACCAGCGGCGCGGTGGCGAAGCCGAACTCGTCCGCACCCAGCAAGGCGCCGATCACGACGTCGCGACCGGTCTTCATCTGGCCATCGACCTGCACACGGATACGGCTGCGCAGGTTATTGAGCACCAGTGTCTGCTGTGTTTCTGCGAGACCTAGTTCCCACGGGCTGCCGGCATGCTTGATCGACGACCAGGGGCTCGCGCCGGTGCCGCCGTCGTGGCCGGCGATCACCACGTGATCCGCCTTCGCCTTGGCGACACCTGCTGCCACCGTGCCGACACCGATTTCGGACACCAGCTTCACCGAGATCGACGCCACCGGATTGGCGTTCTTCAGATCGTGAATCAGCTGTGCCAGATCCTCGATCGAGTAGATGTCATGGTGCGGCGGCGGCGAGATCAGACCGACGCCCGGCACCGAGTGGCGCAGGAAGCCGATGTATTCACTGACCTTGTGGCCCGGCAGCTGTCCGCCTTCACCGGGCTTCGCGCCTTGCGCCATCTTGATCTGGATCTGGTCAGCATTGACCAGATATTCAGTCGTGACGCCGAAGCGGCCCGAGGCCACCTGCTTGATCGCCGACCGCAGACTGTCGCCCGCCTTGAGCTCGAGGTCCCGCGCCACGCGCGACTCGCCGATGATCTGCGACATGCGCATCGCCTGCGTGATCGGCTTGAAGCGCATCGGATCCTCGCCACCCTCGCCGGTGTTCGACTTGCCGCCGATGCGGTTCATCGCCACGGCCAGCGTGGTATGCGCCTCGGTCGAAATCGAGCCGAGCGACATCGCACCGGTGGCAAAACGCTTGACGATCTCCTTCGCCGGCTCGACCTCGTCGAGCGGCACCGGAGGACCGGCGGGCTTGATCTCGAACAGACCGCGCAGCGTCATGTAGCGCTTGGTCTGATCGTTGATCAGCTTGGCGTATTCCTTGTAGGTGTCCGTCTTGCCCGAGCGCGTCGCATGCTGCAGCTTGGCGATCGATTCGGGCGTCCACATGTGGTCGTCACCGCGCACGCGGTAGGCATAGTCGCCACCCGCGTCGAGCATGTCGACCAGCACCGGGTCGTTGCTGAAGGCCTTGCGGTGCAGGCGGATCGCCTCTTCCATGACGTCGAACACACCCATGCCTTCGACCTGGCTGGTGGTGCCGGTAAAGTACTTGTCGCACAGCGCCTGCTGCAGGCCGACCGCCTCGAAGATCTGCGCGCCGGTATAGGACATGTAGGTCGAAATGCCCATCTTGGACATGACCTTCATCAGGCCCTTGCCGACCGCCTTGACGAAATGCTTGATTGCCTTGTCGCCCGCCTCGCCACCACCGGCGATCTGCTGCAGCGTTTCCATCGCCAGATAGGGATGGACCGCCTCGGCGCCATAGCCGGCGAGCACCGCGAAGTGATGCACTTCGCGCGCCGTGCCGGTCTCGACCACCAGGCCGGCGCGCGTACGCAGGCCCTTCGCCACCAGATGCTGATGCACCGCCGAGGTCGTCAGCAAGGCGGGAATCGCGACCTTCTCGGCATCGATCTTGCGGTCCGACACGATCAGGATGTTGAAGCCCTGCAGCACCGCGTCTTCGGCTTCGGCGCACAGGGTCGCCAGCCGCGCCTCGACCCCTTCCTTGCCCCACGCCACCGGATAGCACGCATCCAGCTCGGCCGAGCGGAAGCGGCTGTCGGCGTAACGTGCGATGTTGCGGATCTTCGCCATATCGTCGAAGTCCAGCACCGGCTGCGTCACTTCAAGGCGGTACGGGGGATTGATCTCGTTGATCTCGAGCAGGTTCGGCCGCGGCCCGATGAAGGACACCAGCGACATCACCAGCTGCTCGCGGATCGGATCGATCGGCGGGTTGGTCACCTGCGCGAACAATTGGCGGAAATAGTTGTACAGCGGCTTTTCCTTCGCCGACAGCACCGCCAGCGGCGAGTCGTTGCCCATCGAACCGGTCGCTTCCTCGCCCGTCTTGCCCATCGGCTCGAGGATGAACTTGATGTCCTCCTGCGTGTAACCGAAGGCCTGCTGACGATCCAGCATCGACGCCGCCGGCTGCACTGCATCCGCATTCTCCGGCACGGGCAGGTCGTCGAACTTGATGTTGATGCGGCGGATCCACTCACGGTAGGGCTTCGCCAGTGCAAGCGACTCCTTCAGCTCGCGGTCGTCGATGATGCGGCCCTGCTCCATGTCGATCATGAACATCTTGCCCGGCTGCAGGCGCCATTTCTTCACGATCTTGCTGTCGGGAATCGGCAGCACGCCCGATTCCGATGCCATCACCACGAGGTCGTCGTCGGTGACAAGATAGCGCGCCGGACGCAAACCGTTGCGGTCCAGCGTTGCGCCGATCTGGCGACCATCGGTGAACGCCACCGCTGCCGGACCGTCCCACGGCTCCATCATCGCCGCGTGGTACTCGTAGAAAGCACGACGCTTCTCGTCCATCAGCGTGTGCGACTCCCAGGCCTCCGGGATCATCATCATCATCGCGTGGGCGAGCGAGTAGCCGCTCATCACCAGCAGTTCGAGCGCGTTGTCGAACGAAGCCGAGTCCGACTGACCGGGATAGATCAGCGGCCAGATCTTCTGCAGATCGTCGCCGAGCAGCGGCGAATGCGTGCCCTTTTCGCGCGCGCGCATCCAGTTGTAGTTGCCGCGTAGCGTGTTGATCTCGCCGTTGTGCGCGATGTAGCGGAACGGATGGGCGAGGTTCCACTTCGGGAAGGTATTGGTCGAGAAGCGCTGATGCACCAGGGCGAGCGCCGACACCGCGCGCGGATCGGCGAGGTCGACGTAGTACTCGCCCACCTGGGTCGCGAGCAGCAGGCCCTTGTAGTTGATCGTGCGCGCCGACATCGAGACGACGTAGAACTCCTTGCCGTGCTTGAGCGTCAATGCGTTGATCGCATTGGCGGCGCGGCGGCGGATCACGTACAGCTTGCGCTCCAGCGCATCGGTCACCATGATTTCCGGACCGCGCCCGATGAAGACCTGCCGCATCACCGGCTCTTTCTTCTTCACTGTGGGCGACATCGGCATCGCGCCGTTCACCGGCACGTCACGCCAGCCCAGTACGACCTGCCCTTCGGCACGCACCGCCCGACCGATCTCTTCCTCGCACGCCAGCCGGGACGCCTGCTCCTTCGGCAGAAACACCATGCCGACACCGTACTCGCCCGCCGGCGGCAGCGTGACGCCCTGCTTCGCCATCTCGTCGCGGTACAGCGCATCGGGAATCTGGATCAGGATGCCGGCGCCGTCACCCTGAAGCTCATCGGCACCGACAGCACCCCTGTGGTCGAGATTCTTCAGAATCTCAAGCCCCTGGGTAATGATTTCATGACTCTTGACGCCCTTGATATGGGCAATGAAACCCACACCACAGGCATCATGTTCATTGGTCGGGTCATACAGACCCTGCTTCTGGGGGAGATCCATCTCGTTCTTCCTCGACACAACACGTTTGCCGGAAAACGCCGGCGTTGATCGGGCGACGGGGCGCCGCGTGCAAAAACGCACCAAAATTGTGCAGGCGTCAAAAAGAGCCGGGTGCGCGCGCACACCGGCTCCGTTCGGCCAGTGCGCGAACACACGGCCACTGCTTACCTTTCAGGCGGGCTTAAGAATATACCCGCGCGAAACGCGTGATTCAAGATTTTTTTGCGTTGCGGTAAGCCTATGATGCCTCAATGGATTTCTCCAACCGCGAAGAGACGCCGATGTTCCTTCATGGCGTAGCGGTCGGTCATTCCGGCAACGTAGTCGGCGATTGCACGCGGCGTATCGGCACGCGCACGCGCCTGGTACTGCGGCGGAAGCAGGCGCGGATCATTCATGAACGCGCCGAAGAGATCCTGAATGATGCGTCGCGCCTTGTCCGTCATGCGCAGCACCTGGTAATGCGAATACAGGTTTTCGCGGAGAAAGCCCTTCAGCTCCCGCAAGCGCGGCATCAGAGCCTCCGAATACGCCACAAGGCGCGGCGCGCGATGGACATCGGCCAGCGTTGCGATGCCTGCGGCAACGATGTTCGCGCGCGTCGTCGCGATCAGGTCCAGCGCCATCTCATTGATCATGCGACGGATCGTTTCGTGGATAAGCCGCCGTCCTGCAAGTCCGGGCCACACAGACTCGACCTCGCGTCGCGTATCGCGGAACACCGCGACGCCATCCAGCTGCTCCAGCGAAATCAGGCCGGAGCGCAGGCCATCATCGATGTCGTGGTTGTTGTATGCGATCTCGTCGGCAAGATTGGACAACTGCGCCTCGAGTGAGGGCTGCCCGCCCTCGAGAAAGCGTCGCCCCAGTTCGCCCAGGTGCTGCGCACGTTCGCGCGAGCAATGCTTGAGGATGCCCTCGCGCGTTTCGTAGGTCAGATTCAGCCCGTCGAAGGCCGCGTAATGCTCCTCGAGCACATCCACGGTGCGCAGTGACTGCAGATTGTGCTCGAACCCGCCGTACGTTTTCATGCAGGCATTGAGCGCCTCCTGCCCAGCATGACCGAACGGGGTGTGCCCCAGGTCGTGCGCCAGGGCAATCGCTTCAGCCAGGTCCTCGTTGAGTCCGAGTGCGCGTGCAACGCTGCGCGAGATCTGCGCCACCTCGATGCTATGTGTCAGACGCGTGCGAAACAGATCGCCCTCGTGATTGACGAACACCTGGGTCTTGTACTCCAGGCGCCGAAATGCCGTGGAGTGAACGATTCGGTCCCGGTCGCGCTGGAATTCGCTGCGAATGCCCGGTGAGGGCTCGGTGTGCAGACGCCCGCGGGAGTTGATTTCCGTCACCGCATAGGGCGCAAGCACGTTCATTCGCAGCGCGCTTCAATCGCTGCCGCGATTGCCTCGGGCGGGGCATCGCCATGAATCACGGCGCGACCGATCGCGCGCAACAGAACCAGCCGCAAACGCCCGGCCTCGACTTTCTTGTCATGAGCCATCAAATCGAGATACGTCGCGACCGGCAGGACCGGCCCCTGTACCGGCAGGCCGGCGCGTCGATGCAAAACCTCGATGCGCGCCACGTCTTCAGCCGAAATCCAGCCGAGGCGGCGCGACAGTTCCGCAGCCATCATCGTCCCGGCGGCCACCGCCTCGCCATGCAGCCAGTTGCCGTAGCCCATGCCCGTTTCGATCGCGTGACCGAACGTGTGGCCGAGATTGAGCAAGGCCCGCTCACCCTGCTCCGTCTCGTCCGCCGCCACCACCTCGGCCTTGTTGGTGCACGAACGCTCTACAGCAAAAGTGAGCGCATCAGGATCGCGCGCGAGCAAGCGCTCGATATTCGACTCCAGCCACTCGAAGAGTGCGGGGTCGCGAATCAGGCCGTACTTGATCACCTCGGCGAGCCCCGCTTTCAACTCGCGATCCGGCAGGGTGTCGAGCGTCGAAATATCCGCGAGCACCAGCCTGGGCTGATAAAACGCGCCGATCATGTTCTTGCCAAGCGGGTGATTGATGGCTGTCTTGCCGCCAACCGAAGAATCCACCTGCGACAACAGAGTCGTCGGGATCTGGATGAATGGCATGCCGCGCTGATAGGTCGCGGCCGCGAAGCCAGCCATGTCGCCGACAACACCGCCGCCGAGTGCAATCAACGTCGTCGAACGTTCGCAACGTTCAGCCAGCAGCTTGTCGAAAATCAGGTTGAGTGTCTGCCAGTCCTTGTGCCGCTCCCCATCCGGCAGCGCCACCGCATCGACCCGCACGCCGTGTCCGGTGAGGGCCACCTGCAGCCCCTCAAGATAGAGCGGGCCGACAACATCGTTGGTAACGATGACGACACGCGGGGTCCTGAGAAACGGGAGGATCAGCGAGGGGGCCGCGAGCAAGCCACGACCGATATGGATCGGATAGGCCCGGTCACCCAGTGCCACATTCAGTGTGCGCATTTCACTTCTTGCAATTTTCGATGGCCCTCTCGATCAGGCGCACCATTCCACCGGGATTGCCGCGCCCCCCGTCGACAACGATGTCCGCAACCGCACGGTAAAGCGGATCCCGCTCGCGGTAAAGATTTTCGATCCGCTCGCGCGGATTGGGCACCTGCAACAGCGGACGATTGCGGTCATGGCGCGTACGCTCCCACAAGACCTGCGTGGGAACATTAAGATAAACGACGATCCCGCGTTCGGACATCATGGCGCGGTTCCCGGGATCGAGCACCGCTCCGCCGCCGGTCGCCAGCACCAGGTCCGTCTCGCGCGTCAAATCATCGATCACCTGGGTCTCGCGCCGACGAAATCCGGCCTCACCTTCAATCTCGAAGATGGTCGGCACCTTCACGCCGGTACGCGCCTCGATCTCGTGATCGCAATCGACAAAGCGCATGCGATGACGCCGGGCGTACTCACGTCCGACCGTGGTTTTCCCGGCGCCCATCATGCCAATCAAAATCACTAACACCAAACCGGCATCCGTTACTTAACCCCGCCCAACACACCCGCAGCCCTTCAAGCTTTGGTGGATCACTTCAAGGTCAGCGCATCGGAAACGATTCGCGGCGTGATGAACACCAGCAACTCGCGACGAGCGCTCGTCGTGGTCGTCGTCCGGAACAATGCTCCAAGGTAGGGGATCTCGCCGAGCAGGGGCACACGGTCCACGTTACTCGACTCCTCCTCTTCGAACACGCCACCGATAACCACCGTTCCGCCATTCTCGACCATGACCTCGGTCGTTACACTCTTTTTGTCGATCGGCGGGTTGCCGAGAATACTACGCGAGAAGTCAGCCCTGTCCTTGCTCACTTCAACCTTCAACTGTACACGGCCATCCGGCGTAATCTGCGGCCGCACCTTGAGCATCAGCACCGCATCCTTGAAACTGACCGTTGGCGGCTCCGTGCCGCTCGACGGCGTGACATAGGGAATCTCCTGCCCCTGCTTGATCGTCGCCTCGACCTGGTTTGCGGTGAGAATGCGCGGGCTCGACACGACGCGGCCGCGCCCATCGGACTCCAGCGCCGCAAGTTCAAGATTCAGAAAGCGCGTGAGCGTACGATTGAACAAGGTCAGGTTGAGCGCACCAAACGGCGTGGCCGGCAGGAAGCCGCTGCCACTCGTTGCCGACTCACCGACCCGACGAATGATCGTACTGATCGGAGCATCCGGATCGGTCGAAATCGCCCCGCTTTGCGGATCCAGGCTTCCGAATTCCGAGCTACCGAAGCCGATTTTTGCCCCATCGCCGAGATTCTTGTCCTTACGGTCACCATAACCGAGCCGCACCCCCAGTTCGCGGGCGAAATCCTTGTTCGCTTCGACGACCCTCGCCTCGATCATTACCTGGCGCGGCACGGTGTCGATTTCCTTGATCAGGTGCGCGACCGCCGCGAGCCGGGTCGATACGTCGGTAACGAACAGGCGGTTCGAGCGCTCATCCACGACAACGCTGCCACGCTTCGAGAGCACTGTCTGATCCTTGCTCTTGAGAAACTCGAAAATCTCCTTGGCATTGTGGTAATTGACCTGGAAGCTCTCGGTCTGCAGCGGCTCGAGGTCCCCGATCTGCGCCTTGGACTCGAGCTGCAGCTTCTCGCGTGTCGCCAGCTCTTCGCTCGGCGCGATCCAGATCACGTTACCCGACTTGCGCATGTCGAGCCCCTTGGACTGGAGGATGATGTCCAGCGCCTGATCCCACGGAACGTCCTTCAAGCGCAGCGTCAGATTCCCCTGCACCGAATCGCTGGTAATGATATTGAAGTTGGTGAAATCGGCGATGACCTGCAGCACCGAACGGACGTCGATATTCTGGAAATTCAGCGAGAGCTTTTCGCCGCTGTACTGCCCCCGACCGCCCTGCACAAGCTTGTTCGGATCTTCCACCACACGACGGACCTCGAGCACGAACTGGTTGTCGCTCTGGTATGCGTTGTGCTCCCACTTGCCATTCGGCGTCACCACCAGGCGGACGTTGTCCCCTTGTGCCTGGGCCGTCATCGAGGTGACCGGCGTGGCGAAATCGGTTACGTCCGAACGACGGCGCAGATGCTCGGGCAGTGAAGTCTTGAGAAACTCGACGACGACGTTGCCGCCCTGCTGACGGATATCGATACCAGTATCGGGACTCGAAAGCTGTACGACAACGCGCCCTTCACCATCCTTACCGCGACGGAAGTTGATGTCGCGAACACTGCTGGTTTCCGCGGCACCATCCGGTCGCTTCGGCGCAGCGAAATTTGCCAGTGCCTGCGATACCTGCGTGTTGGCGGCCACGTCGCTGCCGGCGGGAGCAAGCGAAATGATGACATCCCGCCCATCAACACGCGTATCGAAGGGCGCCAACTTGCTCATGTTCAGCACCAGGCGCGTGCGGTCGCCGACCTGAACGATGTTGGCGCTGCGCAGATCGCCCTGCTCCACGACCTGCTGAGTGCGCCCGAGGCCGTTGCTAGTGCCGGGAAAATCGAATGCGATCCGCGCGGGGTTCGCAACACTGAAACTCGCCGGCGGACTGGACAGCGGGTCCTTGAGGGTGATTTTCAGATACACCGAACCGCCCTGTTGGGACACCTCGAGGTTCTCGATCCGGTTCGCCGCTTCCTTGGTCGCAGCGGCCGCACTTTGGGCGAAAACTGCTGTCGCCGGGGCTACCAGGGTAATCGCCGCGAAAAGCAGCGCAATCATGCCTTTATGCTTCATTTTCCTGCCTCCTGCTGCTCCTGCAAGAGCAACTTGCTGATGCGCTCGACCCAGTCGCCATTCAGATCTTCAACGAGTTCCTTGAGGGTAACTTCGCTTTCCGAAATCCCGGTCACCAGACCGAAATTCTGTCCGACGTAGTTCCCCACCCTGACCTGGAAGAGATTCTTGTCCGCCCTTACCAGTGCATGCACTTTCTTGTTCTGTGTCAGCACACCGACGAGCTGCAACGACTCGAGCGGGAACGCTTCGAGAGGTTCGCGCCGGCGGTCGAGATCTGGCCCTCCCCGGGTCGTGGCCTTGGTTTCCGGCTCGATGCGGCTCGCAGCGAAGGGGTCAAGCCCGCCTTCGACATCGTATTTCACCAACGGAAATGGCTTGACCTCGGGAAGCGGCTTGATCGAGCCGGTCATCCCCTTTTCCTGCTCGAGCATCCAGCTCTGGATATCTTCCTGCTCACTCGAGCACGCGACGAGCGCGAGGCTGCCCGCAAGTAGTATCAGAAGGCGTTTCATGGCTATTTCACTTGCCTCCCTTTGCTGCCTTGGCGGCCTTCTCCTGCTGCCGTTTCTGGGCAAGTTCCTCTTCATCGAGATAACGGTAGGTGATCGCCTTCGCCTCCAGCTTGAGCGTCCCGTCCTTCTGCCCTTCGATTGCCACGTTGTTCAGCGTCACGATCCGCGGCATGCGGGCAACATCCTCCGCAAACGCCCCGAGATCGTTGTAGGCGCCGACGATGCGCACATCGATGGGCATCTCGGCATAAAAGTCCTTGACCACGTCGGCACCCGGCTTGAACAGTTCGAACTGCAGTCCGCGCCCCAGTCCGGCCTGGTTGATGTCGGACAACAGGGAGTCCATCTCCGCGCGATTCGGGAGCTGCTTGAGCAAGGCGCCGAACTGACGGTCGGTTTCCTCGAGCTGCAGCTTGTAGGCGTCGAGATTCACCGCCAGACGTTTCTTGGTCAGCCAGTCCTGACGCAGCTGAACCTCCTCCGCCTCGCGCTGCTCGAGCAGCATCGCCTGGTCTCTCCAGTCGAACCACCAGGCCAGGCCGACGACCGCTACCAGCAGCGCGGCGAACACGGCGACACGGGGTGCCAGCGGCCATGCGCCCGGATCATTGGGGTCCAGCCCCTTGAAATCCTGTGACAGGCGCTCGAAATCGATACTTTGGAGATTACCCAGTTTCATTTTTTCGCTCCCTTGCCCTCATCCTCGGCCTTGGGACGCTCGATGTTGATATTGAGAGCGAAGTCGCTGACCCGGCGCTTGTTGAGCGTGGCCGACTTGACCTCGACCAGGCCAGGCTGTTCAAGGAAGGCGGACTCGTCGAGACTGCGCATCAGGTTGGATACGCGCGAATTGGACTGGGAGTATCCAAGCAGCGCAATCTTCGCGCCGGCCTGCTTTATCGAGCGCAGGTAGACGCCATCGGGCACGCGGGTGGCCAGCTCGTTCAGCAATTGCACGGATTGCGCCCGCGTCGCCTGCAAGGATTCAATCACCTGCTTGCGCGCCAGCAAGGCATCGATCTGCTCGCGCAGACGCTTGATTTCCGCGATCTCGGCGTCGAGCTTGGTGATCTCGGTCTTCAGGAAGGCGTTGCGCCGCTCCTGCCGCTCGACGTAGCCGGCGATGACGGTATGGACGATCACACCGATGACCAGGCCGACAACGACCATCACACCGGAAAACGCATAGAACTGCTTGCGCCGCTCACGACGCTTCAACTCCCGATGTGGCAACAGATTGATTCGAATCATGAATCAAATCTCCGAAGCGCCAGACCGCAGGCCACCATCAGCGACGGAGCATCGGCCAGCAGGTTCTTGGGTCGCACGCGCGAGGACAATGCCATACCGGCAAAGGGATTGGCGACGATCGTCGCGACCTGGGTTCGGCCGCCGACGACATCCGAAAGGCCCGGCATCACTGCACAGCCACCCGCCAGCACGATGTGGTCGACCTGGTTGTATTGCGTCGAGGTGAAGAAAAACTGCAACGCGCGTGAGACCTCGAGCGCGAGACTGTCCATGAATGGACGCATCAGATCGCGCTCGTAGTCTTCGGGAAGGCCCCCGGCACGCTTCGCCACTTCGGCATCTTCCATGCTCATGCCGTATTGGCGGGAGATTTCCTGAGTCAGCTGGCTGCCGCCGAAAGCCTGCTCACGCGCATAAAGCTGCTGACCGTTGCGCAGCACACTCACATTCATGACATTCGCGCCAACGTCGATGACCGCGACGATCTTGTTCGCACCATCGCCCGGAAGCTGCCGCGCGACCAGTTCGAAGGCTGCCTCTGCAGCAAAGGACTCCACGTCCATCACGACGGCCTTGAGCCCGGCGGACTCGACCACCGCGACACGATCCTCGACCTTTTCCTTGCGCGAGGCGGCTATCAGCACTTCGACTTCGTCGGGATTGCCCGGCGAGGGACCGACCACCTGGAAGTCAAGATTGACTTCATCCAGCGCAAAAGGGATGTACTGACTGGCCTCCGACTCGACCTGAAGCTCCATTTCCTGATCACGGAGGCCACCGGGGAGAATCATCTTCTTGGTGATGACGGCGGACGCCGGCAAGGCAACGGCCGCCTGCTTGATACCGCCCCCCATGCGACGCAGCGCGCGGACGATGGCTTCGCTGACGCCGTCGAGACTCGCTATATTGCCATCGACCACCGCATCGCGCGGCAGGGACTCGATGGCGTACCGTTCGATGCGGTACGCACCCTTTTCGCCCTCTGATAGCTCGACCATCTTCACTGATGAAGATGAAATATCGAGCCCCACCAGCTGGCGCGCCTTCGGACGAAACAGGGAGAAATCAATCACAAAGAAAACCCTTAAATTTCTTTATGTTAGGCGCAGATACTGAATAAGCTTCTGAGATGCTAGCAACAAAGGCTTGCAAGTGTAAAGCGGAGCCTTGACAAGCGCTGGTGGAGCCCCCCGGTCGCGCAACCGTATAATCGCCACCCCGAACCCTTTTTGGACTCTCGATGCGCTGGGTTTTTTACCCCCTCGCCGGACTGATCGCTCTGGTCATCCTCGGCACAGCTACCTTGGCAGCGGTGTCCGCACTGGCCTGGCCAAATCTACCGTCTCTCGATGTCCTGACCGACTATCGGCCCAAGATTCCGCTGCGAGTATACACGTCGGATGGGTATTTACTGGGCGAGTTTGGCGAGGAGCGTCGCCTCGTCGTCAAGATCGACGAGGTCCCTCAAGCCCTCACGCAGGCCATCCTTGCAGCCGAGGACGAACGCTTCTACGAACACCCCGGAATCGATGTCATTGGCATCGCACGCGCGGCGTTGGCGAACGTTGTCTCGGGCGGTCGCGGACAGGGTGCATCGACGATCACGATGCAGGTCGCGCGCAATTTTTTCCTGACGCGCGAGAAGACGTTCAACCGCAAGCTTTATGAAATCCTGCTGGCACTGAAGATCGAGCGGAGCCTGAGCAAGGCTCAGATTCTTGAGCTGTACATCAATCAGATCTATCTCGGGCAGCGCTCCTACGGTTTCTCGGCAGCGGCACGGACCTATTTCGACAAGCCGATGAAGGACTTGACGATCGCCGAGGCGGCGATGCTGGCCGGCTTGCCGAAAGCGCCTTCGGCGTACAACCCGATCGCCAACCCGCGACGCGCGATACAACGACAGCAATATGTGCTGCGTCGCATGGTCGAAGCGGGATTCATAGATGAAAAGACGCACGAGGCAGCGCGCACCGAACCCCTGGTGCTCGCCTCGGGGCGCTCGGCGGCAAGTCCGATGCGTGGGGATTATGTTGCCGAGATGGCGCGCCAGATCGCGGTGGAACAGTTCGGCGACGAGGCATACCAGTCCGGTATCCGCATCATCACCACGGTGACGCGCGAGGACCAGGTTGCGGCCTACAAGGCGGTGCGGCAGGGAGTGATGGATTATGACCGGCGGCATGGATATCGCGGGCCGGAGGGTTTTGTCGACCTGAAGGATGTTGCGCTCGATGACGAGGAGCGACTCGACGAGCTACTGGCCGAGGTTGCGGACTTTGACGATCTGCTGGGGGCCCTGGTCATCGACGCAACGCCCAAGGCAGTGCGCGTGTATCGCCATGGCGAAGTGCTGAACATTACCGGCAGTGGCCTCAGCTTTGCCGCGCCGATGCTCAATGAACGCGCCCCGCAGGCACGCCGCATCCGGCGCGGTGCCATCGTGCGCATCCGCAACAACGGTGACAAGGGCTGGGAGATCGCGCAACTGCCGGAAGTCGAGGCCGCACTGGTCGCGCTCGACGCCAACACCGGCGCCGTGCGGGCGCTGATTGGCGGCTTCGACTTCAGCCGCAGCAAGTTCAATCATGTGACGCAGGCGCAGCGCCAACCCGGCTCGAGCTTCAAGCCCTTCATCTACTCCGCGGCGCTTGAGCGCGGCTACTCGCCGGGCAGCGTCGAGGAGGATGCGCCGCTGTTCTTCCCGGCAGGCATCACCGGCAGCAAGGATTGGGAACCGAAGAACTACGATGGCAAATTCGAAGGCCCGATGACGCTGCGCAATGCGCTGGCGCGCTCCAAGAACATGATCTCGATCCGCCTGCTGCGGTCGATCACGCCCGAGTACGCGCAGGATTACATCACCCGTTTCGGCTTCGACGCGGCCCAGCATCCGCCTTACCTGACCATGGCGCTGGGCGCCGGGATGGTGACGCCGTGGCAGATGGCGACGGGCTATGCGGTGTTTGCGAATGGCGGCTTCCGCATCGATCCGTATGTCGTGAAGGAGATGATCGACGGTGAAGGCCGCGTCGTCGCCAAGGTGGATCCGCCGGTTGCCGGCGAGAGCGCCCCGCGCGTGATCGACCCGCGCAATGCGTGGCTGATGGGTTCGATGATGCAGGACGTGATCCGCCGCGGTACCGCCACACGGGCCCTGGCGCTGAAGCGTCCCGACCTGGCGGGCAAGACCGGAACCACCAACGACTATGTGGATGCGTGGTTCGCCGGCTTCCACCCCGACCTGGTCGCGGTGAGCTGGATGGGACATGACCAGCCGCGCAACCTGGGGCGCGGCGAGACCGGCGGCTCGGCGGCGCTGCCGATGTGGGTGAATTACATGCGCACCGCCCTCAAGAGCCTGCCGGAGAAATTCCCGCCGCGGCCGGACGGGCTATTGGCGACGCACGCGCCCGACAGCGGACGCGAGGAATTCATTTATCGTGAGAACCTGCCGCCCGAGCCGATGATGGCACCGGTCGGGCTTGACGAACTGCCGCTTCCCGCCGAGGCGCCCGAGGAGGCTTTGCCGCAGGCCCGTCCGGCGGCACAGGCGATCCCGGCGCCGGTCGTCGAACGCAGTCCGACGCCGATCAAGCGCTGAGGCGGCGCAAACGCCCGGACGGGCGCCGGCGTTCAACCGGGGATCAGTTCAACCGGCGTACCGGACTGCTGGCTGACGAGTGAGGACAGCAAGGCGTAGAGTTCGGCGCCGTCACGGGAGGCGAGCCAGCGTCCGCTATCGGGGCGAAAATGAAAGCCTCCCGATTTGGCCGCGACCCAGATCTCGCGTGCCGCAGTGTGGCGGTTGATGATCATCTTGCTGCCATTGTCGAATTCGATTTCGAGCACGCCGCCGGGCTTGTTCTCGATGTCGAGTTCGGCGCCGCAGGCATCGAGTGCAGCTTCGATGCGCACCAGTTCGGCTTCCGCCAGGGCATTGAATGCGGACTCTTCCATGTTCGCTCCTTCTGTTAGCATTCCCGTTTTTTCAGCCGACGACACCATGCGAGCCATCCTGAGAGCCACCGCGCTGTGCGGCGCCCTGATCCTGAGCGGATGCGGCATCAAGGGGCCGCTGTATCTGCCCGAGATTCCCGCTTCGCCGCCCAAGGCATCTCCGGCAACAGGCGTCGATCATAGCAAAGCCCCTTCCGCCCCGAGCGACTCGAAATGACCCCCGATTTTCCGACCCCGACCCTGAGCCAGGGTTGCAACGGCCTGCAGCTGGAGGACGTGTCTCTTGCCGCGATCGCCGAGACCTACGGCACGCCGACCTATGTGTATTCGCGCCGCGCGCTGGTCGAGGCATTTTCCGCCTATCAGCGGGCGCTCGCGGGTCGCCGCGCGCTGGTGTGCTACGCGGTGAAGGCCAATTCGAGCCTCGGCGTGCTGTCGGTGTTCGCGCAGTTGGGCGCGGGGTTCGATATTGTGTCGGGGGGTGAATTGTCGCGTGTGCTGGCCGCCGGTGGCGACGCCGGCAAGGTGGTGTTCTCGGGCGTGGGCAAGAGCCGCGCCGAAATGCGCCAGGCGCTCGCGGCGGGCATCCGCTGCTTCAATGTGGAATCGGCGGCCGAGATCGACCGACTGAACGAGGTGGCCAGCGAACTCGGCAAGGTTGCACCGATCGCGTTCCGCGTGAATCCGGACGTGGACCCGAAGACCCATCCCTACATCTCGACCGGGCTGAAGAGCAACAAGTTCGGGGTCGCCTTCGACACCGCGCTGGAGCTGTACCGCCGGGCGGCGAGCTTGTCGCATCTGCGCGTCAGCGGGATTGCGTGCCATATCGGATCGCAGCTGCTCGATCCGGCGCCGATCGCGGAGGCCGCTACGAAGGTGCTCGACCTGGTGGACCGTCTCGCGGCCGAAGGCATTGCGCTGGATCACATCGACCTCGGCGGCGGGCTGGGCATCCGTTACCGCGACGAAGTGCCACCGACGGTAACCGAGTATCTGGGGCCCTTGCTGAAGCTGCTCGACGGGCGGACCGAGGAGATCTGTTTCGAGCCGGGCCGTTCGCTGGTCGGCAATGCAGGCCTGCTGCTGACGCGCGTCGAGTACCTGAAACCGGGTGAGGAAAAGAATTTCGCGATCGTGGATGCGGCCATGAACGATCTGGCGCGCCCGGCGCTGTATGACGCCTATCACGAGGTGGTGGCGGTGCAGCCGCGCGACGTTCCGGCGCGCAATTACGAGATCGTCGGGCCGATCTGCGAAAGTGGCGATTTCCTCGCGCACGATCGCAGTCTGGCCGTCGAGCCGGGCGATCTGGTGGCGCTGCTGTCGGCGGGTGCCTACGGCATGGCGATGAGTTCCAACTACAACACGCGCCCGCGTGCCGCCGAAGTGATGGTGGATGGCCAGCGCGTCCACCTGATTCGCCAGCGCGAGACGGTGGAGTCCCTCTATGCGCTGGAGTCGCCGTTGAGCTGAGCGGCCGGATTCACGCCCTTCCCTTTGGCATGCGCCTCTTCGATCAGGGCGCTGCCGAAGGATTTCCACGCCGGCCCGCCGTGGGTATGCACGCCGGTGTCGGCGCTCTCTTCCATGACACGCAGCATCAATACGGCGAGTGCAAACAGATCGCCGCGCGCACGCAGGCGCGGATCCGGATCGGCCAGTAGTGCGCGCGTATGCGAGGCACCGCCCTGCAGTGCCTCGCGCGCGAGTTCGCGTAGCGTGGCGCGGTCGTCCCAGTCGAGCTCGAGCAGGATGCCGCGCTTGAGGATCTCGCGCTCGAGTTGGCAGGCATCGCGGGCAAAATGTTCGAATCCGCTCATCGTCTTCGCCTCAGCGACCAGACAGTTCGTCGAGGCAGCGGCACAGTGCCTCGTCCCAGCGCGGCATGACGATACCGAAGCGGGCCCGTAGCCGTTCCTGCGCCAGGCGGGAGTTCGCCGGGCGTGCCGCCGGCGTGGGGTAGGCGGCGGCCGGGATCGGCTCGACCCTGGCGACTTTGAGCCCGACAGCGGGAAGCCGTGCGCGCGCCGCGTCGAAAATCGCTTCGGCGAAACCGTGCCAGGTGGTATGGCCGCTCGACGCGAGGTTGAACACGCCGGAGGTGAAGCCCCCCTGCTGCCGTTCGCGCTGCGCGCAGGCGATGACCTGGGCAGTGGCGTCGGCAATGTTTCTCGCCCAAGTGGGGGCGCCGTGCTGGTCCGCGACGACACGCAGCTGTTCGCGCTCGGCACCGAGGCGCAGCATCGTGCGCACGAAGTTGCCGCCGCGTGCGGCGAACACCCAGGTGGTGCGCAGGATCAGGTGATCGCACCCGCTCGCACCGATCGCCATCTCGCCGGCGAGTTTGCTGCGACCGTAGGCGTTGATCGGTGCGACCGGATCGTCTTCCGTATAGGGCGAGGCCTTGCTGCCATCGAATACGTAATCGGTGGAGTAATGAATCAGCAAGGCCCCGACGGCCTTCGCCGCGCGCGCGAGTTCGCCCGCTGCGGTGCCGTTGATCGTGGTGGCGAGCGCTTCTTCCGCCTCGGCCTTGTCGACGGCGGTGTAGGCGGCGGCATTGACGATGACGTCCGGCGCGAGTTCGGCGACGAGCCCGGCGAGCGTTTCCGGCCGCGACAGGTCGCAGCGGCTGCGATCCAGCGCGATCACGTCGCCGAGCGGCATCAGGCTGCGCGCAAGCTCCCAGCCGACCTGGCCATTCGCGCCGGTCACGAGCAATTTCATTCGAACACCTCGCATTCCGTCAGCGATTTCCCCAGGAGGTCCTTGGCCGACAGCAGCGGCTCGCCGTCCAGCGGCCATTCGACACCCACAGCGGGGTCGTTCCACGACAGGCAGCGTTCATGTTCGGGCGCGTAGTAGTCGGTGGTCTTGTAGAGAAAATCGGCCGACGCCGACAGCACGACGAAGCCGTGTGCGAAACCCGGCGGAATCCATAGCTGGCGGTGATTGTCCTCGGACAGTTCGACGCCATCCCAGCGGCCGAAAGTCGGCGAGCGGCGGCGCAGGTCGACGGCGACGTCGAACACCGTGCCGCGCACGACGCGCACGAGTTTGCCCTGCGGCTGGCGGATCTGGTAATGCAGGCCGCGCAGGACGCCTTGCGCGGAGCGCGAGTGGTTGTCCTGCACGAATTGCTCGTCGAGCCCGGTGGCGTCGCGAAAGGCACGCGCGTTGAAACTTTCGAGGAAGAAACCGCGTGCGTCGCCGAAGACCTTCGGTTCGAGTACCAGCAGGTCGGGAATGGTGGTCGGGATGGCTTTCATCAGAACACCCTTTCTTCGAGCAGGCGCAACAGATACTGACCGTAGCCGTTCTTGGCGAGCGGCCGGGCGAGATCGGCAAGGTGCGCGGCATCGATCCAGCCTGCGCGCCAGGCGATTTCTTCGGGGCAGGCAATCTTGAGGCCCTGGCGCTTTTCGATGGTCTGGATGAACAGGCTCGCTTCGAGCAGGCTTTCGTGGGTGCCGGTGTCGAGCCACGCGTGGCCGCGCCCCATCACCTGCACGTCGAGCGCGCCGGCGTCGAGGTAATGGCGATTGACGTCGGTGATTTCAAGTTCGCCGCGCGGGCTGGGTTTGAGCGCACGGGCGATGTCGACGACACGCTCGTCGTAGAAATACAGACCGGTCACCGCGTATCGGCTCTTCGGCTGGAGCGGCTTTTCCTCGAGGCTGATGGCGCGGCCCTCGGCATCGAATTCGACGACACCATAGCGTTCGGGATCATTCACCGGGTAGGCGAACACGGTCGCGCCATGGGCGCGCTGCGTGGCCTCCTTGAGGTCGCCGGAGAAGTCGTGACCATAAAAGAGATTGTCGCCGAGCACCAGCGCCGAGGGTCCGCCGGCGAGGAAGTCCTCACCGATGAGGAAGGCCTGCGCGAGACCGTCCGGGCTGGGCTGGACGGCGTACTGCAGCTGCACGCCCCAGCGGCTGCCGTCGCCGAGAAGTTGCTCGAAGCGGGGGGTGTCCTGCGGCGTCGAGATCACGAGGATGTCGCGAATGCCCGCCAGCATCAGGGTGCTGAGCGGGTAGTAGATCATCGGCTTGTCGTACACCGGCAGCAGCTGCTTGGAAACCGCCAAGGTCGCGGGATGCAGACGGGTGCCGGAACCGCCGGCGAGGATGATGCCTTTGCGCGCGTTCATTGCGTGTTTGCTCCGTCAGCGTTGTGCGTAGTTGCGATCGACCCATTCGCGGTAGCTGCCGCTTTGCACGTGGGCCACCCAGTCCTGATTGTCGAGGTACCACGCGACGGTCTTGCGGATGCCGGTTTCGAAGGTTTCGGCGGGCCGCCAGCCGAGTTCGCGTTCGATCTTGCGTGCGTCGATCGCGTAGCGGCGGTCGTGGCCGGGGCGGTCGGTGACGTAGGTGATCAGGCGTGCATGCGCGCCGGCGGGATCGGGGCGCAGTTCGTCAAGCAGCGCACACACGGTATGCACGATCTCGAGGTTGGGCTTCTCGTTCCAGCCGCCGACGTTGTAGGTTTCGCCAAGGCGGCCGCGCGCGAGCACCTCGCGGATCGCGGCGCAGTGATCGCTGACGTACAGCCAGTCGCGCACGTTGCGTCCGTCGCCGTAGATCGGCAACGCCTTGCCTGCAAGGGCATTGGCGATCATCAGCGGGATGAGCTTTTCGGGAAACTGGTAGGGACCGTAGTTGTTCGAGCAGTTGGTCGTCAGCGCCGGGAAGCCGTAGGTGTGGTGCCACGCGCGCACGAGGTGGTCGGAGGCCGCCTTGCTGGCCGAATACGGGCTGTTGGGCTCATAGGCCTTGGTTTCGGCGAAGGGCGGATCCTTGGGACCGAGGGAGCCGTACACTTCGTCCGTGGAGACATGCAGGAAGCGGAAAGCCGCCTTGGGGTCGCTGGCCAGCATTGTCCAGTAGTCGCGCGCGGCTTCGAGCAGCGTGAACGTGCCCTCGACATTCGTGCGGACGAACGCCGCGGGGCCGTGGATCGAGCGGTCGACGTGGCTTTCGGCAGCGAAATGCACGACGGCGCGGGGCCGGTGTTCGCTCAGCAGGCGATCGACCAGCGCGCGGTCGCAGATGTCGCCGTGGACAAACACATGGCGCGCATCACCCTGCAATGACGCGAGATTTTCGGGGTTGCCCGCGTAGGTCAGTGCATCGAGGGTCACGACCGGTTCGCCGGTCTCGCGCAGCCAGTCGAGTACGAAATTGGCGCCGATGAAGCCCGCGCCGCCTGTGACCAGAATCATTAATCCACCTCTTTACCGGAAATCCCTCCGCACCGCGCGGCGTAAAATGCCTCGGCAAGGTGGGAGCAAGGGCGTGATTGTATCGCGCCAGAATATTCGGCGCCCGCCCCGTCCTGTTGCAGCACGCAACCATCCTGCACGCGTTTGAAGAACACCCGATGACAGCAAGCACTGCACTCCGTCTGTTCCTGACCTTCTTGCTGAGCGGCTGGCTGGTCCATGCGCACGGCGGGGAGTTGCCCGTCGCAGTCAGACAGGCACTCGACGCGGCACACATTCCGGTCGCGGACGTATCGGTGTGGGTGCAGGCGGTTGACAGCGACGCGCCGCAGCTGCAGCTCAATGCCGGGCGACCGATGAATCCGGCCTCGGTGATGAAGCTCGTCACGGCCTTTGCAGCCCTCGATCGCTTGGGGCCGGCGTACACCTGGAGCACGCGGCTTGCGACGACCGGACGCGTGGCGGACGGCGTGCTCGACGGCAGCCTGTACCTGACCGGCGGGGCCGACCCGATGCTGAGCTACGAACGGCTGTGGAAGCTGCTGCGCCAGGTGCGCACGCTCGGCGTCACGACGATCCGCGGCGACATCGTGCTGGATGGCTCGGCGCTGCAACTGCCGCCGCATGATCCCGCGGCATTCGACGGGCGCGCGCTGCGGCCCTACAACAGCGGCGCCTACGGGCTGCTGATGCACTTCAACACCCTGCAATTGCGCCTGCTCCCCGCCAGCGAGGCCGGCCAGCGCGTCGGCCTCGCGGCGAGCCCGGCGCTGAGCGGGCTGGAGATCGACAACCGCATCACCACCGCGGCCGGGGCCTGCGGCGTGTGGTACGGCAATCTGGATGCGACGCTGGAGGCGGGGCCGCGCGGACCGCGCCTGGTACTGTTCGGCAGTCTGCCGGCGAGCTGTGGCCAACGCGACTGGGCAACGGCGCCGCTATCACCGGAGCAGTTCGGCAGGGCGCTGGTCGCGAGCCTGTGGGCAGATGTCGGAGGCCGGGTGGAGGGCGCCGTGCGCAGCGGCACCACGCCGCCGGACGCGGCGGCGCTGCTCACCGAGACCTCGCCGCCACTCGCCGACGTGGTGCGCGAGATGAACAAGTGGTCGAGCAATGTCATCGCGCGCCAGCTGCTCGCGAGCCTCGGCAGCAGCGTACCCGGCGGGCTCGACATGGTGGCGGGCGGCGCGGAAGTCGCGCGGGCGCAGCTCGACGCGGCCGGCATCACGACCGCCGGGCTGGTGATCGAGAACGGCTCGGGGCTGTCGCGCATCGAGCGCGTCAGCGCCCGCACGCTGGGGGAGATCCTGATTGCCGCATGGCGACGTCCGTTCATGCCCGAGTTCATGGCGGCGCTGCCGATTGCCGGACAGGATGGCACCGCGCGCGGTCGGCTGTACGACAGCCCGGCGCGCGGTTACGCGCACGTCAAGACCGGCTCGATCAACGGCGTGCGCGCGTTTGCCGGCTATGTGCTGGATCGCCACGGGCGGCGCCATGCGGTGGTGATGCTGGTGAATCACGTAGAGGCCGGCAGCAGCCAGGCCGCGCAGGATGCCCTGATGGAGTGGGTGTGGGCGGGCATCGCTGATCCGACGCCAGCCGCCGCGCCCTGAACCGCGTCAGGGCTGTGGCGGCGGCATCGGCATGCCGCTGCGGTCGAGCAGATTCCACCAGCCGCGCGCGACCCGGTAGATGACCCACAGCCCGGCACCGGCCACCAGTGCCAGCGCGAACGGGATACCGATGAACGACAGGACGAGGAAGAGCGCAATCACGATCCACAGCAGCGCGAACCAGAAGGTACGAATCTGCCAGCGGAAGTGGCTTTCCAGCCAGGTGCCGCGCACCGCGCCGCGCTTCAGGTAGTTGAGCACGACGGCGACGATGGACGGCAGGCTGGCGACGAAACTGCCGATGATGGTCGCCGAACCGACGACGCCGGTCACCACCGCGAAGGCGTGCAAGGCGTAGATCAGATGCGTCAGCGTGACGAGGTTTCCGAGATCTCCGGTGCGTACCGGGGCGCTGTCGGGCGAAATCTGTGACATGCGGAACTCCTTTGCCATCGTGGCATTTCATGCGGGACGCGACACGCGGCAAGCGCCCCGCTACAGACCCAGCTCGGCCCACATTGTATCGACGCGCTGCTTGACCGCGGCATCCATGACGATCGGCCGGCCCCATTCACGCGTCGTCTCGCCCGGCCACTTGTTGGTCGCGTCGAGCCCCATCTTGCTGCCGAGGCTCGCGACCGGGCTGGCAAAATCAAGGTAGTCGATCGGCGTGTTGTCGACCAGCACCGTGTCGCGCGTCGCATCCACGCGCGTCGTCATCGCCCAGATCACTTCCTTCCAGTCGCGGATGTTCACGTCGTCATCGACCACGATGATGAATTTGGTATACATGAACTGGCGCAGAAAACTCCAGATACCGAACATCACGCGTTTTGCATGCCCCGGATACTGCTTGCGAATGCTGACGACGGCGAGCCGATAGGAGCAACCTTCGGGCGGCAGATAGAAGTCGATGATCTCCGGATACTGCTTCTGCAGCAGCGGCACGAACACTTCATTGAGCGCGACGCCCAGCATTGCCGGCTCGTCCGGCGGCTTGCCGGTGTAGGTGGAGTGGTAGATCGGATCCTTGCGCATCGTGATGCGCTCGATCGTGAATACCGGGAACTCGGAGACCTCGTTGTAGTAGCCAGTGTGGTCGCCGTAGGGGCCTTCCGGGGCGATGTCGTCGGGGTGGATCACGCCTTCGAGCACGATTTCGCTGGAAGCCGGCACCTGCAGGTCGGAGCCGAGGCACTGCACCAGCTCGGTCTTGGCGCCGCGCAGCAGCCCCGCGAACTGGTATTCGGACAGCGAGTCGGGCACCGGCGTGACTGCGCCGAGGATCGTCGCCGGGTCGCAGCCGAGCACCACGGCGACCTTGAACGGCTCGCCGGGATGCGCGAGCTGATGGTCGCGGAAATCGAGCGCGCCGCCGCGGTGCGCGAGCCAGCGCATGACAACGCGGTTGGGGCCGAGAACCTGCTGGCGGTAGATGCCGAGATTCTGGCGCTTCTTGCCGGGGCCGCGCGTGACGACGAGGCCCCAGGTGATCAGCGGCGCGACGTCACCGGGCCAGCAGTGCTGGATCGGCAGGCGCGCGAGGTCGACGTCGGTGCCTTCCCAGACGACTTCCTGGCAGGGGGCGGAGCGCACTTCCTTCGGCGCCATGTTGAGCACCTGGCGGAACACCGGCAGCTTCTCCCACGCGTCCTTGAGGCCTTTCGGCGGCTCGGGCTCCTTGAGGAAGGCGAGCAGCTTGCCGACTTCGCGCAGCGGCGTCTGCCAGTCACCATCGGGCAGGTCTTCGCCCATGCCGAGTGCGACGCGCTGCGGCGTACCGAAAAGGTTCGCGAGCACCGGAATGCTCTGCGGGACGCCCCGCGTCACCGGCTTTTCGAACAGCAGCGCCGGGCCGCCGGCACGCAGCACACGGTCGGCAATCTCGGTCATTTCGAGGTAGGTGTCGACGGGAACACCGATGCGCTTGAGTTCGCCGCGCTGTTCGAGCTGGGCGATGAAGTCGCGGAGGTCGTGATAACGCATGCAGTCCTTTCCGGTGGTGCGGTTCAGCGGTGGGCGTTGATCGCGTCGCGCGTTTCGAGCGCGACACGACGCGCCGCGGCGGCATAGTCCTCGCCGCTGCCGGCGTACAGGATCGCGCGCGAGGAGTTGATCATCAGCCCGGTGCCGGCGCTGTTGCCGCCTGCCTGCATGGTCTCGGCGATGTCGCCGCCCTGGGCGCCGATACCGGGCACCAGCAGCGGCATGTCACCGACGATCTGACGCACACGGGCGATCTCCGCGGGGAAAGTTGCGCCGACCACGAGACCGCAGTTGCCACTGGCGTTCCAGTCATTTGCAACGAGGCGCGCGACGCGCTCGAACAGGCGCTCGCCACCGCCGACCTCGAGGAACTGCAGGTCGCTGCCGCCGGGATTCGAAGTGCGGCACAGCAGGATCACGCCCTTGTCGGCGTATTCGAGATAGGGCTCGACCGAGTCGCGCCCCATGTAGGGATTGACGGTAATCGCGTCGGCGCGGAAGCGCTCGAAGGCTTCGACCGCATACTGCGTCGCGGTGCTGCCGATGTCGCCGCGCTTGGCGTCGAGGATCACCGGCGTGTGCGGGTGACGGTCGTGGATGTGGTCGATCAGCGCTTCGAGTTGGTCTTCGGCGCGCTGCGCGGCGAAGTACGCGATCTGCGGCTTGAAGCAGCAGACGAGATCGGCGGTGGCGTCGACGATGCCCTTGCAGAATTCGAAGATGGCGTCCGGGCGTCCCTGCAGGTGGGCGGGGAAGCGCGCGGGATCGGGGTCGAGGCCGACGCAGAGCAGGCTGTTGCGGCTCTGCCAGGCGGCCTGGAGGGCGTACATGAAGTGCATGGGGGCGTCCTGGATTGTCCGGGCAGCATGATAAGCCGGATGGGCGCCGTGCGCCCACGCCGGGAAACAGGGAACGCCGTGCCGAAATAGCGCGGGGCCGCGCGAAGGCGGCCCCGGATTGGCTGTGGATGACCCGCTTACATGCCGATGTTGAGCATCTTCATGGCTTTGGCGAGGGTGTCGACGGATTCCTGATGTTTGCCGGCCTTGTGCAAGGCTTCGCCGTCCGCGCGCAGCTTCTTCACTTCCATCATCTGCTCGGCGGTGAGCGCGGGATTCTTGGCGAGCGCCTCGTCGATTTTCTTCATGTCTGCGGGACAGTGCATCGCGAACGCGCTGGCGGACAGCGCCATGGCGCACAGACCCGCGATTACGCTTTTCTTCATTGTGGTCTCCTTGGGTGATGCGCGGCGACTGGTCCGCGCCTTGTTTCGACCGCATTCGCTCCGGTCGGTTCACCCTAGCTCACAGCCCCGGAAACGCAATGTAGTCGATGACAAGCGCCACGAAGATCGTCGCACCGATCCAGTTGTTGTGCAGGAAGGCCTTGAAGCAGCGGGCCCGGTCACGCGCGCGGATCAGCGTGTAGTGATAACCGGCGATGCCGCACGCGACCACTAGCCCGCTGAAGAACCACACGCCCCGCCCCGCTGCGGCACCGACCGCAGCGAACAGCGCGAACGCGAGCGCATAGCACAGCATCACCGCTGCAACGTCGAAGCGGCCGAAGGTGATCGCCGAGGTCTTGATGCCGATCTTGAGGTCGTCGGGACGGTCGACCATCGCGTACTCGGTGTCGTAGGCGATCGTCCAGAAGATGTTGGCGACGAGGAGCCACCATGCGATCGCCGGCACCGCGCCCTGCACCGCGGCGAAGCCCATCGGAATGCCGAAGCCGAACGCGATGCCGAGGTAGGCCTGCGGAATCGCGAAAAAGCGCTTCATGAACGGGTAGCTTGCGGCAAGAAACAGCGCCGGCAGCGACAGCCACAGCACCAGCGGAGCGAGCGGCAGGATCAGCGCGAAGGAGATCAGCGACAGCCCGGCGGCGAGCAGCAGCGCCTCGCGGACACTGACCGCGCGCGTCGCGAGGGGGCGATTCCTGGTACGTTCGACATGGCCGTCGAAATCGCGATCCGCGTAGTCGTTGATGACACAGCCGGCCGAGCGCATCAGCACGGTGCCGACGGTGAAGATCACGACCAGATGCAGCGGGGGAATTCCGTCGGCTGCCAGCCACAGCGCCCACAGCGTCGGCCACAGCAGCAGCAGGATGCCGATGGGCTTGTCGAGCCGCATCAGCCGCAGGTAGATGGGCAGGCGCGCGGACAGGGGGAGCGGTGCAGACATCATTCGGGTAACTCCAGAATCGTGGGCAGGAAGGTCTCGCTGACCAGCAGCGCCCGGCCGCGCAGGCGGAACAGCGAGCGCCGCGCCCACACGCCGGGCGGCAGGGGCAACGGCGCGGTGGCGGCCGCGGCACGATGATAGCGCGCGTCGCGACGGTCGAGACAGGCACAGGCCAGCGCGCAGCGGCTGATGCGCGGGTCGGCGAACAGCGCGGCGCCGAGCGGGCGGGCACCGATGCCATGGAACAGGTTCCACGCGCCACGCACGTTGCGCCGCGGCAATATCGAGCGGGCGAACACCACCGGGCAAGCATCGGCGATCAGCAGCACTTCGCGCAGCCACGCAAGTTCGCCGTGCCGCAGGCCAAGCAGTGCGGCTTCGTCGCGATGCGGAACGGCAAGGCGCTGGCACAGCACCTGCACCGAGAACGTTCCGCAGCGCATGCGGATGCGCGCGGTGAGTGAGGCGGGATCGGTGAGCCAGGGGCGCAGCCGCGGCGGAGTGGTCGCGCGCGGCGGGCGCTTCAGCCAGGTTTCGCGATGAGGACGGGTGCGCATGGGACGGAAGCTTTGGAACGTCGGGCATCATACCGGCAAGACACGGCACACCCAAGTCGGGCCGGGCCTGCGACTCACGCGCGCAGCAGCCCCTCGCGCCCGCCGAGCCAGCGTTCCATCAGGCGCGTCGCCGTGTCGGGCGACTCGCGCAGCAAACGTTCGGCGAGCGCGCGGGCCGGTTCGAGCAGGTCCGCGTCGCCTTCGAGATCGGCGTAACGCAGCAGCGGCAGCCCGCTCTGGCGCGCGCCGACGAATTCGCCGGGACCACGGATGCGCAGGTCCTCGCGGGCGATCGCGAAGCCGTCGCTGTGCTCGTAGATCACCTTCAGCCGCGCACGACCGTTCTCCGACAAAGGGTGGGCGTAGATCAGGATGCATGCGGATTCGGCGGTACCGCGCCCGACGCGGCCGCGCAACTGGTGCAGCTGTGCGAGGCCGAAGCGCTCGGCATGTTCGATCACCATCAGGCTGGCGTTGGGCACGTCGACGCCGACCTCGATGACTGTGGTGGCGACCAGCAACTGCAGTTCGCCGGCCGAGAAGGCCGCCATCGTCGCGGACTTCTCGTCGGCCTTGAGGCGCCCGTGCACCAGCCCGACCTTCAGTTCCGGCAATGCCGCACTGAGGGTGTCGAAGGTCTCCTGCGCGGTCTTGAGCTGCAGGGCCTCGGATTCCTCGATCAGCGGGCACACCCAGTAGGCCTGGGCACCGCCGAGGCAGGCATCGCGCACGCGCGCTACCACCTGTTCGCGACGGGACTCGGTGACGAGTTTGGTGAGGATGGGCGTACGGCCGGGCGGCAGCTCGTCAAGCACGGTGACGTCGAGGTCGGCGTAGTAGCTCATCGCCAGCGTGCGCGGAATGGGTGTCGCCGACATCATCAGCATGTGCGGGTGCAGCGCGTTGGCGCCCTTCTCGCGCAGCGCGAGGCGCTGGCGGACGCCGAAGCGGTGCTGCTCGTCGACGATCGCGAGCCCCAGGCGCGGCAGCGTGACCGGATCCTCGATCAGCGCATGGGTGCCGACTGCGAGCAGCACTTCGCCGCTCGCGAGCCGTGCGAGTTCAGCCTCGCGTTCGCGCTTCTTGCGACTGCCCGACAACCACGCAATGCCGATGCCCAGCGGCTCGAGCCACGACGCAAGCTTCTTCCAGTGCTGTTCGGCGAGGATTTCGGTCGGTGCCATCAGCACCGACTGGTAGCCATTTTCGGCCGCCTGCAGCATCGCCAATGCAGCGACGATGGTTTTGCCGCTGCCGACGTCGCCCTGCAGCAGGCGCTGCATCGGGTGCGGCGTGGCGAGGTCGCGAGCGATGGCGGCGACTGCGCGCGCCTGTGCGCCGGTAAGCGCGAACGGCAGTTGCGCCCGTAGCGCCGCCGTGAGCCCGCCGCGGTCGCGCAGCGACGGGGCGTGTCGCGTGCGGCGGGCATTGTAGGCGCGGCGCAGCGACAGTTGCTGGACCAGCAGCTCCTCGAACTTGATGCGCTGCCAGGCCGGATGTTCGCGATCCTCCAGCGCGTACGGGTCGACGTCCGGCGGCGGCTGGTGCAGGGTGCGCAGCGCGTCGGCGAAGCTGGGCAGATCCAGCCCGCCAAGCAGTGCCGCGGGCAGCAATTCATCCGGCGGCACGCTGTACAGCGCTCGCCCGATGAGCTTGCGCAGGGCCGATTGCGCGAGCCCGGCAGTGGTCGGATAGACGGGCGTCAGCGCCTGCGGCAAGGGCTCACCGGCCTCCACCGGGTGCACGCGCGGGTGCACCATCTCGTCGCCGAAGAAACCGCCGCGCACTTCGCCGAACAGACGCACGCGTCGCCCGGTTTCGAGCTGCTTCTGCAGCGAAGGGTAGAAGTTGAGCCAGCGCGCCACCAGCGTGCCGGAGGCATCCTGAATCCGCGCCACCAACTGGCGCCGCGGGCGCAGCGTGACCTCGCACGAGACCACCTCGCCTTCGACCTGCACGGCGGCCCCCGCACGCGCGGTGCCGATCGGGGTCAGCCGGGTTTCGTCCTCGTAGCGCAGCGGCAGGTGCAGGACGAGATCCTGCGGCCGGCGAATGTCGAGCTTCGCCAGCCGGCCTGCGAGTTGCGGGCCGACGCCGGCCCAGCCTTGCGCCTCAGCCAAGCAACAGGATGGCGTCGGCCTCGACCACCCCGCCCTTGGGCAGTTCCTTGACGCCCACCGCGGCACGCGCCGGGAAGGGCTCGGCGAAGTAGCGCGCCATCACTTCATTGACCTTGGCGAAATTCGCCAGATCGGTCAGGTAGATCGTCAGCTTGACTGCATCGGCGAGCGAACCGCCAGCGGCTTCGGCAACCGCCTTGAGGTTCTCGAACACGCGTACGGTCTGGGCTTCGAAACCTTCGACCATCTGCATGGTGGCCGGGTCGAGTCCGATCTGGCCCGAGCAATACACGGTGTTGCCGACCTTGACGGCCTGCGAGTAGGTGCCGATGGCGGCAGGGGCTTTGGGGGTGGAGATGATGCTGCGGCTCATTGCGGATTTCCTCATTGCAGGGGGCGACTGGCACACCGGCCGGGGCCGCCGGGGCTCGGGATCCCTGCCCGGCGGCAGGCGGCGAGCGCTGCCCCGGACAGCGTGATGCTCAGCCGGGCATTCAGCCCTCGGCGCGCAAGGTGACGTCGCAACCGAGCTTGTTGATGATTTTCTGCAGGCCACGGCGGGCCGACACATTGATGACCAGCGGCGCCATGAAGTTCGCCCTCAGGCCCGCGCTGGCGGGGTCTGCGCCGTCGCCCTTGCGCACGATGACCGCAACGAACGCATCGGCCGGATTCGCCAGCTTGAGCATTTCGGCTTCCTCGTCGCTCAGGCTGAACTCGTAATTGACGCCAAGGCTGTCCGGCGCGGTGATCGAGAACACTGCGTCGGAATCCTCCACGCTCTGCATCAGAAACAGCGATGCCGACGAGCCTTCCTCGTGCGCCAGGGCGAAACGCTTGCAATGCTCGAAACCAGGCAGGCCGGCGGGAAAATCGATGACCTTGTCTTCCGGGACCTCAACGGTACCAAACACCTGACTTTCAATTTTCATGAGTCTCTCCTCTGGTTCAGTTTGTGTCGCCGCACGCACGCGTGATGGTCATGTGAACGCTGCGGCGTCTGCCGTCAGGGCTTGCGTGGTTGCAGGATAATGCCATCGAGCTTGCGTTCGCGGCGAACTTTTTCCTGTGCGGCCAGCGCCGCCTGACGATCCGGAAAAGGGCCGAGCACGACACGACTCTGCAGATGCGCGGGATAGCCCTTGCGGGCCAGTTCGCGGCGCAGGCCTTCGGCATTTTCGGTGTCGAGAAAGACGCCGAGCTGCACGAGGTAACCGGGGCCGGGCGGCGGGCTCGCGGGGAGCTTCGGCACGGACGGTTCGGCGGCCGGCGCGGGCGCGATGGACGATGTCACGGTAGCCGGATTGCCGGGGACGTCCGGTGCCGGCACCTGTGCCGTCGTCGCCGGTTCAGTCGGTTCAGTTGTCGCCGGAGCGGGCTGCGCCGTGGCAGGCGATACGGAGGACACGGTGCCGCCCGGCACCCACGTGAGCATGGGCGGATCCGGCGGAGCCGCAGCGGCCTCCGCCTGAGGCGCGACCGGGTCTGACGCGGGTAGCGACAGCGTTGCGGGGGGGCTCGCCTCGACGGCTGCCTGCGAGTCGTCCTGGGGGCTCACCGCAACCGGCACGGACGGCGGCTGCGTCACCTCGTCGGTATCGGGCAGCCACAGTGCCGCCGCCAGCAGCAGCAGCAATGCGATCGTCGCGAAGCCAGCGCGCTGCAGTGCGGCCTTGCGCAGGCTATCGGGACTGGAATCAACGGAATTGTCGCGCGCCGGAACGCGTTCACTCATGCTGGCTACCGGATTCGCCGGCCTGGCTGCGCGCGAGCGACTGTACGAGCGCAGCTTCGGCGACGGTTATGCCGCAACGTTCGGCGATCGCTTCGACATCCAGCCCGCGCTTCGCGAATACCAATGCCTCGTTGTATTCCGGCGACGCCCCGTGGCTCGCGAGGCTGGCATCGACCTGTTCCTTCTGCAAGCGCACGGTGGCGCCGAGTTCATCGAGCAGGCGGCGCAGGTCGGCGAGTTCGGTCTGCTGCTGGGCGACATCGCGGCGCAGCTGGCGGACTTCGAGCTCCAGCTGAAAGCTTTCGGGGCGCGACGCAGCGTCGCCAGCGGGCGGCGTTTCGCTGTGTGGCGGGCTCGGCCGCTCGAACAGAAACAACTCGTCATCATCGCCCTCCGCGTCCTCGGCCGACACTGCGGTGCTGGACAGCGGCGCGGACGCCTTGTCCGGCACGTCGGTGGCAGGCGTGGTCGGGACCTTGTCGGCACCGCCCCGCGAAACCCGATAGAGCTGATAGCCGACATAGACCGCGAGCACGGCAATGGCAAGCAGGATGACTTCGCGCAAGCCCATGTCTAGCTCGCCCCGTGCACGCCACGCGCGGACAAGGCCGGCGGCGCCGGGTGGCGGAAAGTGCGGGAACAGTGCAGTCCGTGACCGGAGCTGCCGGAACGATGGTCTTGCATGGCGAAGGCAACCCGGACGGGCCGCGGCGATGGAATAGTCGAGGATAATACTGGCGCCCCTTGATCCCGACAATGAAGATGGCTTTGGATTCCGCACTCGTACTGTTCTGGCTGAAAAAGTTGACCTCCATCGTGCTGCTGCCGCCGCTTGCGCCGCTGCTGCTGATCGCGTTCGGCCTGCTGCTGTTGAAGCGCCGGCGGCGCAGCGGACTCGCGCTAGCCTGGCTGGGTCTGCTGCTGGCGCTGTTGCTGGCAACGCCGTCCAGCGTCGGCTGGGTGCTGCGCGATCTCGAAACGGCGCCGGTCGCCGGCGCCGATGCGATCCGCGCGGCCCAGGCGATCGTGATTCTCGGCGCGGGCAAGCGGCGCTACGCTCCGGAATACGGCGGCGAGACGGTGAACCGCCTGGCCCTCGAACGCCTGCGCTACGGTGCGCGACTGGCGCGCGGCACGGGCCTGCCGGTGCTGGTCAGCGGCGGTGCGCCGACCGGCGAACAGGCGGAAGCCGAGCTGATGAAGGTCGCGCTGGAGGAGGACTTCGGCGTTGCGGTCCGCTGGGTCGAAAACGCTTCGCTCGACACGCGGCAGAATGCACAGTTTTCGGCGATTCCGCTGCGTGCCGCCGGGGTGCAACGTGTTCTGCTGGTGACGCACGCGGTGCACATGCCGCGAGCACAGGCCGAATTCGAGGCGCAGGGCCTGCAGGTGATCCCCGCCCCGACGGCCTGGCTGGGCGGGCTCGATGCGAGCGATCAGGTCTTGAGCGCCTTGCCGGGCGCCACCTCCGCCTATGCCGGCTGGTACGCGACCCACGAGTGGCTGGGTCTGCTCGCCTACCGCCTGAGGCGCTGATCGGCGCAGCGCCCCCTCCCTGACGGCTCTCCGGCAAATTCACAACGTGTATCGGAATTTGCATTCCGGGTTGTGCTTGCCTATAGAAGCTTAAGCGCCACAAGAAAATCGCGGCGGCGACTCGCATGAAGGACGTCGCGCGACCAGCAGTGCATATGCGCCGCGGGCATAGCCCCGTCATTTGAGCGGGCGGCCCGGAACCCAACAGGAGCGGACCATGAAACTGCTCGTCACCGCCGGCGTCGCCGTCGGCGCGCTGCTCGCCATGGTGTTCGTTTCGGCTGACCGCGATCCGGACATCTCGCCCTCCCCGCTTGTCGCAACCGCCTCGGCCCAGCTTCCACCGCCGTCGCCACCTCAGTTGCCGGCTGTCGTCGCACCGGACAAGCCGGTGCCCGAAAGCACGTCGGTGGATCAGGACGCGCCGTACTTCGAGGCCTGCGCGCGCGAAGGGCTGTCGGAGTCGGCCTGTGTCGGGCGCCTGATCTGGTTCAAGGCGACGGCAGGCAACGAGCGCTTCCATACCTACACCTTCCAGCAGCGCGTCGGCGTGCTGCCGGACTGGTTCCGCGTGCTGCGCAGCGACCAGCGCGACGACCGCTTCCGCGCGTGGGGGCTGATCAATGATCCGTCCTGCTGCGCACCCGGCGAGGCGAACTGCCCGGCCAAGAGTCGCGACGAGACCTACGGTTTCGACTGGTGTCCGGGTGACGACGTGCTGCTGAAGTACGTCGGCAAGCCCGGCTACGTGGACCCCGCTTGCGGCCTGAAGGATGCCGCGCTCGATGTAGCCGACCCGCATGCGAAGGACGGCCGCGACATGCGCCATTCCGCGTGCGATCTGCGCTTCGGCACCTCGACCGGCGCGCTGGGATTCCGCAAGTTCCCGAATCCGCGCTTCGATCCGGAGCAGTGGAAGAAGGTGAACGGTGGCCCCGGCACGTGGGGAGGCTTCGGCAAGCGCATGGTCGAGCAGACGAAAGTGCCGTCCGACGAACGCGCGACCAAGCTCGCCGACGCGTCGGTCGAGCCGCCCTTCCTGATCGGCACGAGCTGCGGCTCCTGCCACATCGCCTTCGATCCGCTCAATCCGCCGGCCGACCCGGCGCATCCGCAGTGGGCCAACATCAAGGGACTGGTCGGCAACCAGTACATCCGCAAGTCGGAGATCCTCGGCTCGGGCATGCCGCACAGCAGTCTGGAATGGCAGATGTTCGCGCATGCGCGGCCCGGCGTCACCGACACCTCGGCGATCCCGCACGACGGCGTGAACAATCCCGGCACGATCAACGCGCTGATCAACGTGGCGCAGCGGCCGATCTTCGCCGGCGAGGAAATCGCCAAGTGGCGCAAGTCCGCGAGCTGCGGCGCCGAGAAGGACGAGACGAAGTGCTGGTGCGAACCAGGGCGCGAAGGCAAGTGCTGGGAGAAGAGCGTGCGCGGCGACGACACGACGCTCGGCAAGCCGGGCGTGCATCACATCCTGAAGGGCGGCGAGGATTCGATCGGCGCGCTCGAGGCGATCCAGCGCGTGTATTTCAACATCGGCTCGTGCTCCGAGCAGTGCTGGCTGAACCACCTCACCGACCTGCGCCAGGTCGATCCGCAGGGCCGCGGCTTCGGCCAGACGCCGTTCAACATCGGCCAGTGCCGGCGCGACTGCCCGAACTTCCGCGCGATCGAGGACCGCCTGCCGGATCTCCTCGCGTTCTTCCTGTCCGCGGAGTCGAACGCGACCGACCTGCACGTCGCGCGCAATGCGGTGCGCAAGGCCGCCGATGCGGCCGCGCCGGAGTACACGCGCGACGCGCTGATCGCGGACCTCGAGACGGAACACGGCGCCAGCGCCGTGGCGCGCGGCAAGGCGGTGTTCGCGGCGAACTGCGCGCGCTGCCATTCGAGCATCCCGGAAAGCAGCGGCGGGCCGTTCGCGAACCGCGATTTCTACGCCCTGGCCGACAACGGCCTGCGCGCGGACTGGCTGGGCAACGACGTCGCAACGCCCGCGGCCGAGGTCGGCACCAACCGCTGCCGCGCACTGCACTCGAACCACTTGGCAGGCCACGTGTGGCAGGAATACGGCTCGGAGACCCTGCGCGCGCGGGCGCCGGACATCAATATCAAGGAGCCCAACGACGGCGGCCGCGGCTACTACCGCAACGTGTCGCTGCTGAACCTGTGGACCCACGCGCCCTTCATGCACAACAACGCGATCGGGCCGGAGCTGTGCGGCAAGCCGGCGAACGCCGCAAACGACTTCTTCCGGCCGCGCGAGCTCGACGCCGAGGGCAAGATCGCCGCGACGCAGAGCGAGTGCTTCCAGACCGATCCGAGCGTCGAGGGGCGCTACCGGCTGTATCTCGCGTCGATGCACGAGTTGCTGTACCCGGCGGCGCGGAAACCGAAGGCGACGCTCACCGACCAGGACGTGGTGCTCGACCTCGGCCCGCGCCACTGGGACGGCACGAGCGAGAAGCCGCTTGTCGGGTCTGGACAGGTGCGTGTTCCGGCGGGCATTCCGGCGAACTCGATGACCAGCCTGCGGCACAAGGATCTGGTCGTCGATCTCTTCCTCGCCAAGCGCGATCCCGCCAAGCTCGAGACGCGGCTCGGCAAGGACACGACGACGCAGATGCAGAAGCTCGCCGACGACATCCTCGCGTCGCCGGCCGAATTCGCCGGCCTGCTGCGTGGCCAGCGCGAGTTGCTGCGCCAGCATTACAACAACTGCACGGACGTGATCGAGAACGGGGGTCACCGCTTCGGCGAGGACCTGTCGGACGCCGACAAGAAGGCGCTGATCGCCTTCCTCGCGACCCTGTAAGCGAAAGGAGACCGCGCCATGACCCGCAGCATCCTTCTCGCCGCGAGCGCCGTGCTCGTCACCGCCGTGCTCGCCGCCTGCGGCAAGACGGAGCCGCCGGCAATCCCGTTCGCGCCGTATTCGACGGAGTATTCGGGCAAGCCGGACTTCGCCCAGGTCGAGTATCAATACCCTCTCGGCACCGCCGACCTCGCGAAGATCACGCCCAAGAACCTCGCGCTGCTGAACCAGGAGCAGCTCGACCAGATCTACGCGCGCCTGAGCGCGGGCCCGATCCCGGACGGCCCGTTCGACGGCAGCATCGTCCTGTCCGAGGGCGAGAGCGGCAAGCTGCGCGCCGGCGAGATCGTCGGCGGGCTGGCCGGTTTCGTGCTGCACCTGAAGGGCATCGCTGTCGACAAGGTCGGCGAGGCGCTGTGGAAAGGCAAGGTGTTCTACCGCAACGAACGCGTGCTGCGGAATCGCATCGAGGATCTCGAGACCTTGCGCAAGGCCGGCCTCGTCGAGGGCGAACCGCAGAAGATCGCCGTCGGGCGCAAGGACGCGTGGCTGCTGTTCCCGGCGAAACTCTACTGCGGCCAGAGCCTGATCGACTCGCGCCGCGAATCGATCATCATCGACTACGCCTTCACCGACGAATTGCCGGGTTACCTGGAGAAACCGGACTTCCTCGCCGGCCGGCGCGGGCTCAAGGTGCGCGACGAGATTCGCATGATCCGGCCGGGCCTCTACCTCGGCCGCGCCTACATGGACCGCGTGTTCGTGCTGAACTTCGTGCTGTACAACAAGGACATCGCCGAACGCGACGGCCCCGCGTTCGACAAGACCGGCGCAGTGCAGGAAGACTGCTGGGGAGGCACGCAGAAACGGGTCGTGGTCGCCGCGAAGTAGGCCACCCCGCGCGTGCGCCGACGGACATCCAGCCATGCGCGCCATCACCCGGGCCAGTGCCCTGATGCTTGCCGCGGCGCTCGCCCTGGCGGGCTGGGATTACTGGCGCAAGTCGCCGCCAGCGGCGGCCAACTCCGCGCTTGCGCCGACGCCGGACCACGCGGTGGCGAGCCCTTACGCGCGCCCGCCGGCTGCGACTTGGCTGGTCGCGCCCGACGCATATGGCGACGACCTGCCACCGCTCGGCACCTCGCTGTTCGACCAGCGCGTCGCCGCGCTCGGCGGGGCGGCGGCGCTGCCCTACCCGTTCGAACAGCTGCTCGAGCGAGTCGAAGGCGACGCACGCTGCGCGGACCTGCCGGACGGGCGTTGCCTCGTGCGCGTGCTGATCCCCATCGGTCGCTCGCTGCAACGCCTCGCCGCCGCACCGGATTTCTTCCACCACCCGCGCATCGTCGCGGCGATGGCCGGCGAGCCGGACAGTGATGGCCCGCTGCAGCGCGACCGGCTGTACCTCGGCCACGTCGGCAACAGCGACATCATCGAAGTGATCAGCTACAACGAGGCCGCGGCGCGCTTCGAATTCCAGCTGGTGCTCGATTACCGCGCCGGCGGAAGCCCGCGTGTCGTGTATGCGCGGCGCGCGCTGTGCCTGTCCTGCCACCAGAACCACGCACCGATCTTCTCGCGCCCGCTGTGGCAGGAAACCAACGCCAATCCGGCAGTCGCGGCACGGCTGCTCGCCCGGCAACCGAGCTTCGATGGCGTGCCAGTGCAGCGCGGCATCGATCTGCCCACGGCAATCGATACGGCCACCGCGCGGGCGACCCGCTTCGCCTTGTGGCAAACCCTGTGGCAGATCGGCTGTGGTGACGGCGAGCACGGCGTGCGCTGCCGTGCGGCGCTGTTCGAAGCCGCACTGCACTACCGCGCCACCGGCCGGCATGACTACGCCGCGACGCGGCGCGAGGCGATCCGGTCGGCCTTCGCCGCCGCGTGGCAGGCCCGCTGGCCCGGCGGCCTCGCCTTGCCGGACCCCAACATCCCGAGCCGTGATCCGCTACCCGATGACGCTGCACAAGCCGGTGGCGTGCTGCTCGCGAACATCCCGGCGCCCTTCGAGCCGCTCGCCCCGCGGGCGCCGCTGGAAATCTGGCGGCAAGCAGACGACGCGCGCATTAACGACACGGTCGCGGGCCTTGCCGATTTTCTCGGCGCGCGCGATCTCGCCCGGCTAGATGCCGCATTCGCCGGACGTGTCGCGGAGCCCGCCGATTTCGCGCGCGTCAGCCGCGCGATCGCAGCCCTCGCCGCCGCCGATGGCGGACCCTTCGCTGCGGTGCCATTTCGGCGCGATCGGCTGATGCCCGCCCTGCTCGCGCAACTCGGCCAAGCTCCCGCGAGCGCGTCGTCCACCCTTGCGGTCGCGCCGCCCGTGCGCGACGCTCCACAGTTCCCGCCCGCCCCGTCCGCCGGCCTGTTCCAGCGCTACTGCACCCCCTGTCACCAGACGCCCGCAAGTTCGCCACCGAACTTCCTGCACGGCGACGACGCGACCGTGCGCGCCCGCCTGACCCATTGCGCCGCGCGCATCCGCTACCGCCTCGCGATGTGGCAGCTGCCACCCGATGCGCGCCCGAAGACGCCGATGCCGCCCCAACAAGCCCTGCGCGCGCTCGGCGCCGACCCGGAACGCTGGCCGGCGAGCGCCGAACTTGCGACGCTGCGGGCCTACGCGGCGGAACTCGCCGGCGGCGGCGTCCTGCCCCGGCCGGACAACTACGAAGCCCTCGCTCCCTGCCTGCCGGCACCGAGCTAAGGAGTCGCGATCATGCCTGCTCCACATTCGTCCTCGAATCCCCCCCCGCCCCCGCCACAGGGCAAGCGCTGGTGCTGCCCGGCCTTCGCGACGCTGCTCGCGCTGCTGCTGGTGCCGGTGACGATCGCCGTCGGGTTGTACGTGCGTTTCAGCGCCGACGAGCCGGTCACCTACCCGGACATCGAGCGTCACTTCAAGTACGGCTCCACCGGCGGCGAGCGCGCGTCGGGCTTTCCGTTCTGGATCTGGCAGGTGCTGCCGAAAGTGTGCGCGAAGTACCTGCCCGGTGAAGGCTACGCGTCGCTGGGCATGCTCTACGAACCGGGGCGCACGCTGCCGGTCGGCGTGTCGATGCGCCGCAGCCTCGGCCTCGACCGCGTGTTCCTCAACTGCGCCGCGTGCCACGCCGGCACCGTGCGCGACACGCCGCAATCGGCGCCGCGCGTGTACCTCGGCATGCCCGCCCACCAGTTGAACCTGATGGGCTTCGAGAACTTCTTCTTCAACTGTGCGGCCGATGCGCGCTTCAGCCCCGATTACATCATCCCGGAGATCGACGCACAGGCGGGCAAGCTCGGGCCGCTCGACCGCTACCTCGTCTATCCGGTCGCCATCGCGCTGATGCGCGAGCGCCTGCTGATGCTGCGCGAGCGCTTCACGTGGTCGCTGTCGCAGCCGCCGTGGGGCCCGGGGCGCGTCGATACCTTCAACCCGTCGAAGGCGCTGTTCAACTTCCCGTCCGCGCGCCTGTCGCCCGAAGAACGCATCGGCACCACCGACTTCCCGTCGATCTGGGAACAACGCAAACGCAAGACGCGCGACGACGGTCAGCCGATGCAACTGCACTGGGACGGCAACAACACCAAGGCCGAGGAGCGCAACAAGAACGCCGCCTTCGGCACCGGCACGACGCCGCCGACCATAGACCTGGTGGCGATCGGCCGCCTCGAGGAATGGCTGCTCGACGCGACGCCGCCGAAGTACCCGTACGACATCGACCAGGCGCTCGCCGCGCGCGGCGCGCCGCTCTACGCCGAGTACTGCGCCGACTGCCACGGCGCCAGCGGGCAGGATTTCGGCGGCGCGCGCGTCGGCCACGTCACGCCGCTCGCAGACATCGGCACCGACCGCCACCGCCTCGACTCCTTCACGCCCGAGCTCGCGCAGAACCTCGGCTCGGTGTATGCCGGCTACCCGTGGCGCTTCACCGGTTTCCGCAAGACTTTCGGCTACGCCAACATGCCCCTCGACGGCCTGTGGCTGCGCGGACCCTACCTGCACAACGGCTCGGTGCCGACGGTGCGCGACCTCCTGGAGCCGGCCGCGACGCGCCCGGCGCGCTTCTGCCGCGGGTATGACCTCATCGACCAGGCGAAGCTCGGCTTCGTCAGCGAGGTGTGCCAGGAAGGTGCGCGCCAGTATTTCCGCTACGACACCGCAGTACCCGGCAACGGCAACGCCGGCCACGAAGGCAAGGCCTACGGCACCGAACTGCCGGACGAGGACAAGGCCGCGTTGGTCGAATTCCTCAAGACCTTCTGACCGGAGGCCCGCGATGCAATCCGCGAAGGAGAAAGAGATGAGCACCGATCCGCTATCCGGGCGGCCGAAGCATCACTGGTTCTGGCTCGCGCTGACCCTGCTGCTCGTGCTCGGCGCCGTCCTCGCCTACGTCGGCTGGTACCGCTTCCTGCGCGAGGAGCCGCAGCCCGCATGGGTCACCGCGACGCCCGAAATGCGTTTCAAGTATGGCTCGATCGGCGCCGAGAACGATGCCGGCATCCCCTATTGGATCTTCTACGTGCTGCCACGCCTCTTTCCGGAGAAGCTTCCCGGCGCCGGCGGCTACGCCGCGCTCGGCGTCGCCTGGGAACAGGGCCAGGAGCTGCCGATCGGCTTCACCAAGAAGACCATCGGCTTTCCACGTGTCGCCAACACCTGCGCCGCCTGCCACACCGCGAGCTACCGCAGCCGCCACGACGAGAACCCCACCTACGTCGTCGCCGGGCCGGGCCACACGCTCAACCTCGAAGCCTTCTTCCGCTACCTGATCGACTGCGCGAAAGACCCGCGCTTCAACGCCGACGTGCTGATGCGCGAGATCGCGCTGGTCACCGAACTCGACTGGCTCGACCGCCTCGCGTGGCGCTTCCTCATCATCCCGCTCACGAAGAAGCGCCTGCTCGAACGCGAGGCGCAGTTCGCTTGGATCTACCGGCCCGATTTTCCCGACTGGGGGCGCGGCCGCGACGACTCGATGAACCTCACTAAGTACTTCCTCATCAAGGCGCCGATGGACGACACCTTCGGCCCGACCGACATGCCGTCGCTGTGGAACCTCAACAAATACAAGCCGGAGAAGGGGCACTTCATGAACCTCGCCGGCGACAGCCACGACGCGCGCTCGGTGATCATCGACTCCGCGCTCGGCGTACTCGGCGCCCCGCCGAAGGACCGCCAGGCCTTCCTCGGCCACGTCGACTGGATGCACGCGTACCTCGGCTCACTGCCGGCGCCGAAGTACCCCTTCGCGATCGACGCCGACAAGGCCGCCGCCGGCAAGGCGGTGTTCGATGCGCATTGCGCCGCCTGCCACATGTCGGAGCGCACCGGCACGCGCCTGCCGCTGGCCGAGATCGGCACCGACCGCGGGCGGCTCGACAGCTGGAACAAGGAGGCTGCGATCGCCGCCAACCGCGTCGTGCGCGAGATGGGCATCGAGCGCAAGGGCCTCGTCGAGGAAACGCTCGACGGCTACGTCATCCAGTTCCTCGACGGTATCTGGTTGCGCGCGCCCTATCTGCACAACGGCTCGGTGCCGACACTGCGCGACCTGTTGGAGCCGCCGTCGCAGCGCCCGGTCGAATTCCTGCGCGGCTACGATGTCTATGATCAGAAGAGAGGTGGTTTTGTCACCGCGGGCCCCGATGCCGAGCGCGTCGGTACGCGCTATGACACCCGTCTGCGCGGCAATGGCAATGGCGGGCACGACTTCGGCACGACGCTGCCGGACGCCGACAAGGACGCGCTTGTCGACTATCTGAAAACCCTGTGACATGACCCGCCAGGGCCGTACAAGAGCGGAACCCGCGAGGCGGACATGGCCGAAGTGACTCGGATCTTTCTCAGCTATCGTCGGGACGACGCGACCGTCCATACCGAACTGATCTACCGCGAACTCGCGGACTATTTCGGCGCGGACCGCGTGTTCATGGACATCGAGAAGATCGGTTACGGCGATGACTTCCGCAAGGAGATCGAAGAGCGGATCGCCGACTGCACCGTCCTGCTGGTAATGATCACTCCACGCTGGGCAACGATGGAGAAGGACGGCATCCGACGCCTCGACGACCCCGACGACTACGTCCGGCTGGAGATCGCCAGCGCCTTACGCCAGGGCAAGCGCGTCATTCCCGTCCTGCTGGAAGGCGCGCAGATGCCGCATGCGACCGCGCTCCCCGCGGACATCTCGGCGCTCCCGTCCCTGAACGCGCCGGAAATCAGCGGGCGACGGCTCAAGGCCGATCTCGCTAACCTGATCGCCGCGATCGAAAAGCGGGGCCTGGCGAACATCATCACCGATCTCGTCGTGCGGATGAAGTTGCGTCGCCTCGCATGGTGGATCGCACCCAGCGTCGCAATCGCGATGTTCTTCGCCGCGTGGACGGCGCTGTTCGATTTCCTGACGCTCGACACCAAGATGGCCAGCTACACGATGGCGCTCGGCAACGTGCTCCGAGAGAGCCCGGTCGACAAACGCCTCGAGATCGTCGCGATCGACGCCGAGACCGAACGGAAGATCGGGCGGCCGTTCGACCGCAGCTGGCGACGCGAACACGCGCAGCTGATCGATGCACTGTCCCGCGCAGGCGCCCGCGTCATCGCCTTCGACATCTTCCTCGGCGAACCGGGTCCTGATGACGAGATGCTGGTCGAGGCCATCCGCGCCGCGAAGCAGAACGGCACCGCGGTCGTGTTCGGCACGCGCACCGGCAGCCCCTCCCGCATCGCCGAACTCACCGACGTCGTCGCCGGCACCGGCATGCTGTGTGCGGGCACCCGGCTCGGCTACGCGACGGTCGTGCCGCTTGCGGTCCGCGGCAAGCAGGACGTGATCGCGCTGGGCCTGCTGGCCGCGGAGCCGAACTCGGTCGTCGAGGAAATCGACACGCGATCGGGCACGATCCTGCTGCGCACGCCGGCAGGCCTCAAGCGCATCGCGTACTCCCTCGACGAAGTCCTGACGAGCGGCCAGAAGGCCTGCCCCATCCTTGAGAAGGGCGACGCCGTCGCACAGCTGATCGTCGATTTCCGCCCACCCGATCAGCTCGCGCGCCGTCGCCACCGCTACGAGGAACTCGTGCAGAACCCCGCGGCGATCCCGCCGGACGCCTTCAAGGACCGCATCGTGCTGGTCGGGTCCGAAGCGCGTGACGACCGCATCGCGGTGCTGCGCGGCCTCACCACCGAAGAGCGCGGCGGCTACGAAGTGCATGCAGACACGCTGAACACCATCCTGCACGGCACCCGCATCCATCCGCTCGACCCATTCGACCAATTCCTGATCATGATCGCCATGGGCGGACTCGGCGTCACGGCGCGGCTGGCCGGTGTGCTGAAATCGCGCCCGCTGCGATGGGTCTACCTTGTCGGAGTGCCCCTGCTCTACTTCGCGGCCTCCCTTCTGCTGTATGTCGAGGCCGACATCCTGCTCAATCAGCCCTACCACATCAGCGCCTTCTTCATCGCGTACGTCGCTCTGGTCAAGATTGCGCGCCGGATGCGTCTATTGGAAACGCGCGACTCCCGCGCTCATGTCGCCGGGCAGTCGTCCGCCTGAGCGTGCAATATCCGCCACCGCCGAGGAACCCGCATGACGATCCCCCGAACAGTCCCATCCGGCATCAGCGGTGGTTTGTCACGCTGCTTCGCAATCGTCGCGCTGAGCGCACTCGCCGGCGGCTGTGCCCAGACCGGCCCGCTGCTGACGGGTGTCGTCACGGCCGATTCCGGCCCCGAGGGCGGGTACCACGACATGCGCGCCGAAGACATCCCGCGCAACCTCACCGTCACACGCAAGGGACGGGTCATCGCCGCACAATTGCCGATGGCCCTCGAAACCGGAGACGAACTCGACTCGGGCGCGAACGCCACCGCCATCATCCGTTTTCCCGAAGGCCACGAAGTCTTCGTCCTGCCCCGCAGCCGCGTCAGGGTCGGTTCGATCTTCGCCTATTTCGGCGAGCTGATCGTGCGTGCCAAGGGCCTGTTCAGCGTCGAGACCCAATTTGTCACGGCCGGCGTCGAAGGCACGGAATTCTGGGTCAAGCTGGAAAAGGACCAAGACGCGGCCGTCGGCGTCACCGAAGGACGCGTGCGCCTATCGTCGAAATCCGGCCTCTGGACCCCGGTGCTGGTCAAGGAAAATGATGTCTATACGCTGCGCGGGGGTGAGCCCCCGCGCTTCGAAAAGGAACGCATGGCCACCGAATTCCGCCAGAAGCTTCGCACGATACAGCGGCTGATATTGCTGCCGCAGCGCCTGCCGCCAAGGCGGTACTAAATTCAAAACCCCGCGATTTTCAGAAGGAATAGGCCAAAGTCAGGGTGAAGCCGCGCGAATTCTCCGACGTCAGGTAACTCAACCCGACTCTGAGATTATTTTCGACGCCGCCCGAATTCCAGCCGCGACCAAGCGCGACGCCGATTTCGTCATAATAATTATTATAAAGCTCGGTCCCGGTATAACGGATATCGGTCAGCGAATATTCGATCGAATAATTCGCCCCGAGCGCAGGGAGCGGCGTCGACAGCAACAGGCCGTTGACGAATACGACATTCTCTATTTTCGAATCGAATGAATATCCGGCAATCGAGGTGTGCAGCGTTCGCGAATAATTGATCGCATTGCCCATCCACAACGAATAGCCGCCGTCGTAGAGCAGATAGGCACTGGTCAGCGCGGCGGACGCGACCGTTCCCAGTGAACCGAGGTCCTCGGATGCGACAATACCCAAGTTGGCGGACGGCGCCAGGAACCAGCGCTCATTGAGGTCGAAACGATACGCCGCACCTATGTCCGCGCCATAGCTCGCAGCCCCTTCGGTGTCGCTCACCTGAAGATCCGCGTTGAGCGAGAACGGACGCCCCGGATCCGGCGGAAAGGCATAGCCTAAAGGCACATCGACGCTCGCGGTGCCCAGCCCCTCCTGCCGGAAAGCGCTCACGGTCGCCCCCACGTCCACACTCGACGAACGCCGTGCGCTCGCTGCCACACCATCCGTCATCGTGTCGCGCTGCTGATTCGCGGCGAAGCGCAGCGGTTCGTTCCGCAGCGCGCTGCGCGTGTCGCGCTCGCCCTTGATCCGGCTCACCTGGCGACGGAAATTGCGCTCGAAAGCACCCGTGATCATGCGTGCCTGCAGGCTATTCGGGTTGCCGGCCATCGGATCCACCGGTGACACCTGCGCCAGTTCCCGCATGATGCGCCCCAGCATACTTCCGTCCTTGAAGAAATCGCGCAGCAGCCGTCGGCTTTCCTCCCGCGTGCTGCCGACGAAGGTCCTCGAAATGCCTAGACTCGGAATATTCAGAACGAGATCGGGCGCCCCGGTTATGGGGTAAGCCACGGTGAGCGCCAAGCCACGGAAATCGATATCGACGCTGGCGATTTCCGTCCCGGTGTAGGTCGGAATTAACGCATTCAGTTCGCTTTGCGTGAGCGAATCGAATGTATCGCTGGCAGTCGTTAAACCCGCCGAATTTGTCAATGATCCGACGGTCGCCGAAATATTGAACACGTCATCTGCAATTGCAAGATTTGAAATAACCGCTAACAAAACGGATGCAAAATATCTCCGAAACATGGCTACCTCCAATGCCGATGAACGGCATTCCTCATATTTAGAGGCCCAAATTGCACAAATCAAGGATTCGATCCGGGTAAGCAAATAATTCACCGAATCCCGACTTTCGATGGATATGCCGAATTACCGGCATTTGATACAAATATGCCGCACCGGGATCGGCGCCGTGTGCAATTGCAAATGGGTGACGAACGGATACATCGCCGTCGTCCGCGGTATTCATCCGCCGTTGCGCGGTCTACGATGAATGCACGCCGTACGACATCCTCACGTCACGCCCTGCGGCGAATCCCGAAGGAGAAAACGATGAGCGCAGTACTTAACGAAGAAGGACGCGACCTGCTGTTCCGCAATGCGCGCACGCACAACGCCTGGCTAGACGCCCCGGTCAACGACGCCACCCTGCGCGAGCTCTACGAACTGATGAAATGGGGGCCGACGAGCGCCAACTGCTGCCCCGCGCGCATCCTGTTCCTGCGTACGCCCGAGGCGAAGAACCGGCTGATTCCGGCGCTGGCGCCGGGCAACGTCGACAAGACCCTGCACGCCCCGGTGACCGCGGTCATCGGTTACGACGGCAAGTTCTACGAGCTGCTGCCGAAGCTGTTTCCGCATGCCGACGCGCGTTCCTGGTTCGCCGACACGCCGGAACTCGCCGAGGTCACCGCGCGGCGCAACAGCTCGCTGCAGGGCGCGTATTTCATGCTCGCTGCGCGCGCCGTCGGCCTCGACTGCGGGCCGATGTCGGGCTTCGACCAGGCGAAAGTCGACCACGAATTCTTCCCCGCCGGCCGCAAATCGGAGGGCGACGAGTTCTGCCTCGAATACTTCCCCGACAGCCACGTGAAGACGAACTTCCTGTGCAACCTCGGCTACGGCGACCCGGCGAAGCTTTTCCCGCGCAGTCCGCGGCTCGACTTCGACGAGGCGTGCAAGCTGCTCTAATCGCGAAGGACCGGGACATCCAATTTCCATCGCCCTAGAGGAGCACTCATGAGCAATGACACGACGCCAGCAGCCAAGGTGGAAACGGTCGTCATCCCGCGCAGCAGCGATCTGGGCGGCGGCTTCAAGGTGCTGCGCGCCCTGCCGTCGGCGCAGCGGCGCATGGTCGGCCCCTTCGTATTCCTCGACCAGATGGGTCCGGTGCAGCTCGCCGCCGGCACCGGCCTCGACGTCCGGCCGCATCCGCACATCGGGCTCGCCACGGTCACCTACCTGTTCGACGGCGAGATCCTGCACCGCGACAGCCTCGGCAGCGTGCAGCCGATCCGCGCCGGCGAACTCAACTGGATGACCGCCGGGCGCGGCATCGTCCATTCGGAACGCACACCGCCCGAGTTGCGTCCGTCGGGGCCCAAACTGTCCGGCCTGCAGGCCTGGGTCGGGCTGCCGATACGCGACGAGGAAACCGCGCCCGCTTTCGTGCATCACGGCGACACCGAACTGCCGGTTGTCGCGGAACCCGGCGTCGCCGTTCGCGTGATCGCCGGCGAACTCTATGGCGAGTGCTCGCCGGTCGCGACCCGCTCACCGCTGTTCTACGCCGATGTCACGCTCGGGCCACAGCGGCAACTGTCGATGCCATCGGAACATGAAGAGCGTGCCGCGTACATCGTCGAGGGCGCGGTCAATATCGACGGCGAGATCTTTCCTGCCGGCCAGTTGATCGTCTTCCGCCGCGGTGCCGAGGTAATGTTGACGGCGACGGCGCAGACACGTCTGATGCTGCTCGGCGGCGAACCGCTCGACGGGCCCCGCTTCGTGTGGTGGAACTTCGTCGCCAGCTCGCGCGAACGCATCGAGCAGGCGAAGGAGGACTGGCGCACGGGGCGCTTCGCGCCGGTGCCCGGCGAAACCGAATTCATCCCGCTGCCGGAGGCGCCACCACCGGCGGCCGAGCCGCGCTGAGCAGCGCGGCCAGAAATGCCGAGCGCGGATGCACCGCCGGCGCCTTACGCGCCGCGGAAACCCGGCTTGCGCTTCTCGAGGAAAGCGGTAATCCCTTCGACAAAGTCGCCGGTCGCGCTACAACGTGCAAAAGCCTCGGCCTCGCTCTGCAGTTGCGATTCGATCCTGGCGTCCGACGAACTCGCGAGCAGCCGCTTGACCTCCCCGTAGGCATGACGCGGCCCGTTCTGCAAACGGCTCACAAGCGTGGCGGTTTCGGTGTCGAGATCGGCGGCCGCAACGACACGATTGACGAGACACAGGCGTAGCGCCTCGGCCGCGTCGAAGCGCTCGGCCAGCAACAGCAGCTCCATCGCCTTGCGGCTACCGACGACGCGCGGCAGGAAGTAGCTCATGCCGCCGTCGGCCGGCAGGCCGATCGACGAGTATGCCGTCGTGAATTTCGCGTTATCCGCGCAAAGCGCCAGGTCACAACCCAGCATCAGCGACATGCCGAAGCCGGCGCACGCGCCGCGCACCTTCGCGATCACCGGCTGTTGCAGCGACTGCAATATCTCGACGGCCGGATTGACGTGCTTTTCGACGATCGCACGGAAGGTTACCTTGCGCGCCTCCGGCCCCAGATGGAACTGCGTCGCGAAGTCCTTCAGGTCGCCCCCGGCCATGAAATGATCGCCTGCACCAGTGATCACCACGATGTCGACGTCCTTCAGGTCGCGCAGTTTGCGCACTGCGACGAGCAGATCCTCCATCATCTCCATCGACAGCGCATTGAGCTGCGCCGGACGGTTCAGCGTGAGGGTGGCGACACGGTTGGTGACTTCGAGCAATACGGTATTGGCCATGAGTGGGGATCCCCTGAGATGTTTAGCGCGCTGCGTTCCCGGGCGCAGCGTCGCGGCGTTCGATCTTGGCCTTGTAGTATGCCTTGGTCGCGATGTAGACGGTCTTCTCGAGTTCGACGTGCGTCTCGCCGTGGCGATCCTTCAGCTCGACGCAGAACGTGCGCTCGGTTTCGCCACCTTCCCGCAGCGCGCGGCGCACCGCCTCGACGTCTTCGTCCGTGACGTGGAAATCCGCGAAGAGATGGCTGCGCCCCGGGCGCCGATAGCGGATCTGCCCGGATTTGTCCCACACCACCACGTCGTCGCCCAGCTGCAACGCCAGCAGCATCGCAAACATCGGGTCGGCAGCCGCGTACAGCGCCCCGCCGAACAGTGCGCCGGCCGGATTCACGGTGCGCCAGGAATGCCGCAGCATCACGCGGATCGTCCTGAGGTCACGCGAAACGTGAATCACCCGCCCGCCGGTCGCGCGGTAGGACGGATACAGATTAAAGCCGATGCGCAGCAGCGCGGCGCGGAAACGCGGCGGGATGCGGTCGAGAATTTTCGGGCGCATGCCTCACACCCGCTCGAACACCCCCGCCGCCCCCATCCCGGTGCCAATGCACATCGAAATCATGCCGTAGCGCAGTTTCGGCTCGCGCTGCATCGCGCTCATCAAGGTCGCCGCGCGGATCGCCCCGGTGGCCCCGAGCGGATGGCCCAGTGCGATCGCCCCGCCCAGCGGATTGACCTTGGCCGGATCCAGCGCCAGTTGCCGCATCACCGCCAGCGCCTGCGCCGCGAACGCCTCGTTGAGTTCGATCCAGCCGACATCCGCCGTGGCCACGCCGCCCGCCTTCAGCGCCCGCGGAATCGCCTCCACCGGCCCGATCCCCATGACCTGCGGTGGCACGCCCGCGACGGAGTAGCTGACGAAACGCGCGATCGGCGTCACGCCGTGGCGTTTCACCGCCGCCTCGCTCATCAGCAGCACCGCGCCAGCGCCATCCGACATCTGCGAACTGTTGCCCGCCGTCACCGAGCCGCGCGCCGCGAACACCGGCTTCAGCTTGCCCAGCGATTCGAGCGACGCATCCGCGCGCGGCCCCTCGTCGGTGTCGGCGACGCGCTCGACCACGCGCACCGCGCCACCTTCGCCCGGTACATGCGCCCGCACCGTGTAGGCGCTGATCTCGTCACGAAAATGCCCCGCTGCGATCGCCGCGCAGGCGCGCTGGTTCGATTGCAGCGCGAATGCGTCCTGGTCCTCGCGGCTCACCTTCCACTGCTGCGCGACCTTCTCGGCGGTCAGTCCCATACCGAAGGCGATGCCGACGTTTTCCTGCTTGGCGAAAATCGCCGGATTGAGGCTCACCTTATTGCCCATGATCTGTGGCATCGCGCTCATCGACTCGGTACCGGCGGCGATCATCACGTCCGCCTCGCCGAGCCGGATGCGCGCCGCCGCGTCGGCAACCGCCTGCAGCCCCGACGAGCAGAAACGGTTGATCGTGATCCCCGGCACCGTGTCGGGCAGGCCTGCCAGCAGCAGGCCGATGCGCGCGACGTTCATGCCCTGTTCGGCCTCGGGCATCGCGCAGCCGACGATCACATCGCCGATTTCCCCCTGGTCCAGGCCCGGCACCTTCCCCACCAGCGCCGACAGCACGTGCGCGAGCATGTCGTCCGGACGCACGCTGCGGAACATCCCGTTCCTCTTGGCGACCGGCGTGCGCGTCGCGGCGACGATGTAGGCTTCCTGAATCTGTCTGCTCATATCCATTCCCCGATTCGTTGCAACGCTCAGTTCCTGAGCGGCTTGCCGGTTTCCAGCGTGTGGGCGATGCGCTGCTGCGTCTTCTCCTGCTTCAGCAGTTCGACGAACTGCGCCCGCTCGACGTCGAGAATCCACTGCTCGCTGACCCGCGAATTCGTCTCGACCTCGCCGCCACACAGCGCTGTCGCCGCGGCCTTCGCCACCTTGTAGTCGTAGGGCGAGATGAAGCCGCCTTCGGCCATGTTCACCAGCATCAGCTCGCAGGTTGCGATGCCGTTGCGCCCCGCGACCGTCACCGCGCGCTGCACCAGCGGCGGCCGATAGCCGGCTTCCGCCAGTGCGCGCGCACGGCGGATCGCCACGTACAGCAACTCCTGCGGATGGAACAGCACGTCGTCGGTCGGTTTCGCGAAACCCAGCTGCACCGCCTCCAGCGCGCTCTTCGACACGTTCGCCATCGCGATCGTCTGGAAGCTTTGCTGGATGTACGGGAACACGTCGCCCCCGGCGGTCTTCTGCGCCAGCATGTGCGCCTGAAGCGCGAACTCCTTGCTGCCGCCACCGGCGGGAATCAGGCCGACACCCGCTTCGACGAGGCCGACGTAGCTTTCCAGCGCCAGCACACGGTGCGCCGAGTGCATCGCAAACTCGCAACCGCCACCCAGCGCCAGGCCCTGCACGGCCGCGACCACCGGCACCTGCGCGTGCTTCAGGCGCATCGATGCCTGCTGGAACGTCGCGACGCCGCGCTCGAGCATGTCGAACTGACCGGCCTTGCACGCCTCCGCCACCTGCTGCAGGTTCGCGCCGACTGCGAACGGCGCCGGATGCCACAGCACCACGCCGTCGAGGTCCGTCTCGGCACGCGCGAGCGCTTCGAGCAAGCCGTCCACCACCTCGCCGCCGATTGCGTGCTGCTTCGACTTGAACGACAGGATGCCGATGCGCGCATCCTGATCGGGGCGCGTCCACAGGCGCACGCCCGCGTTCTCCCATAGCGTCTCGCCACGCTCCGGTGCGGATTCGCCCAGCACCTGCTCCGGGTACAGCTGGCGCTGATACACCGCCAGCGTCGAGCGTGGCTTCAGCGCCGTGTCGGTCGCGGAGTACGAACCTGCCACCTCATGCACACCCTCGCGCTCGAAGACCCACGCCGGCAGCGGCACGTTGGCCATCGCACGGCCGTGGTCGATGTCCAGCTTGATCAGCTTCGCGATGTCCGCCCAGCCCGCCGCCTGCCAGGTCTCGAACGGCCCCTGCGCCCAGCCGAAGCCCCAGCGCATCGCCAGATCGACGTCGCGCGCGTTGTCGGCGATGTCGCCCAGATGCACCGCACAGTAATGGAACACGTCGCGGAAGATCGACCACAGGAATTGCGCCTCGGGCAGTTCGCTCGCGGCGAGCAGCGCGAAACGCTCGACCGGGTCCTTCGTCTTCAGAATGCTTTCGACTTCCGACACCACGTCGCCCGCGCTCAGCCGGTAGTCCTGGGCCTTCAGGTCCAGTACCTGGATCTGCTTGCCTTCCTTGCGGTAGATGCCGGCGCGCGTCTTCTGCCCCAACGCACCCTTCGCGATCAGCGCCTGCAACCAGTCGGGCGACTTGAAGTACGCGTGCCACGAATCGTCGGGCAGCGTCGCCTGCATCGTACCGATCACGTGCGCCAGCGTGTCGAGACCGACGACGTCGGCGGTGCGGTAGGTCGCGCTCTTGGGGCGGCCGATCAACGGGCCGGTCAGCCCATCGACTTCGTCGAAGCCCATGCCCAGACGTGCGGTGTGATGCATCACCGCAAGGATCGAGAATACGCCGACACGGTTCGCAACGAAGTTCGGCGTGTCCTTTGCGCGCACGATCGACTTGCCCAGCCGCGTCGTCAGCCAGCTCTCCAGCTGGTCGAGCATTGCCGGCTCGGTGTCACGCGTCGCGATCAGTTCGACCAGCGACATGTAGCGCGGCGGATTGAAGAAATGGATGCCGCAGAAGCGCCCGCGAAGCTGTTCCGGCATGCCTTCGGCGAGGCGGTTGATCGACAGCCCCGAGGTGTTCGACGCGAACACCGCATCGGCGCGGATGAAGGGCGCGACCTTCGCATACAGGTCCAGCTTCCACTCCATCTTCTCGGCGATCGCCTCGATGATCAGATCGCAGTCGCGCAGTTTGTCGAGATCGCTGGCGTAGTTGGCCGCGTCGATATAGCCCGCGCGGTCCTTCGCCGCGAGCGGCGCCGGATCGAGTTTTTTCAGCCCGGCGAGCGCCTTGTCGATGATCGCGTTCGGCTTGCCCTCCTTCGCCGGCAGATCGAACAGCAGCACCGGCACGTCGGCGTTGGCGCAGTGGGCAGCGATCTGCGCGCCCATCACGCCCGCACCGAGCACCGCGACCTTGCGGATGATGAAATTGCTCATGCCATTTCTCCGGTTTCCGGATTACCCATTTGTCATTTACCCGAAGCAAGCACCACCCCGGGCGCTCTCCCGTTATCGTTTTAGCGGATCAGGCCGGCGTTTGCTGGAAAGAAGGGCGGCGGCATGCGCACCGCCGCCCGACGCGCGATGCGACGGTCAGAACGCCATCGAGTACTGAGCGCCCAGGATCCACACGCTGGAATCGTACTCGCCGGTCACGCGGCCGCGGCCGAGCGTGCTCTGGTCGTTGTCGATCTTGGTCTTCGGGATATACAGCCAGGCGGCACCGAGATCGACGGTGTTGGTCTTGCTGAGTTTCCACTGGCCGCCGACGCTCAGCCAGGTGCGGTCGTTATCCGGCAGCGCGACGAGGCGACGCTCCTTGTCCTTCACCGGCGTCTGGTCCCAGGCGATGCCGAACTTGAGCTTCCACGCATCGTTCAGCTGGTAGTTCGCGCCGAGCGCGACGCGCCAGGTGTCCTTGAAGTCAGCCTCGAGCGTCTGCGCGACGGTTCCCGCCGCGAGACCGGACGTTCTCACGATATGCACCTGATCGACGCTGCTCCAGCCCGTCCACGACAGGTCGCCGAGCATCTCCCAGCGGTCGTTGAGCTTTTGCGTCACGCTAACGATGAAGGTGTCGGGCAACTCGACATCCGCCTCGGCCTTGACCGACTGCAGGGTCGGCGCGAGTCCCGCGGCCGGGCCTTCGACTTTCAGATCGCCCTCGAGCGTGTGGTCGACCGTCGAGCGGTAGGACACGCCGACCTTCATCGCCGGCGACAGCGTGAACAATGCACCAACGTTCCAGCCCCACGCGTCCGAATCGGCGTCCAGCGTCGCGAACGTGGAACTCAACCCCGGCACCGGCGAGATCCCGGTCGGCAGAACCGTGGCGACCCGCTCGTATTCGGCTTCGAGCCGCTGCCAGCTGACACCCGCGCCGATCGAGAGCTTGTCATTCACGCGATACGCGATCGACGGGTTGATGTTGTAGGTCTTCAGATCGAATTTGATCGATTGCGCGCGACCGACCCAGTCATCGTCATACTCGGTGATCAGGCCGAAGGGCGCGCCGAGGCCGACACCGACATACAAATCCTTGTTCAGCGCCCACGACAGATAGCCGTTCGGCAGCGCCGCCCACGAGCCGGCGTCGTCGCCGTCCCCGCCGGTGGTCGCGATCCGGGGGGCATTGAGGATGACGCTGCCCTTGTTCTTGAACTCGAAACTCGGCCGTACCGCGGAGACCCCGACCGAGAACTCCCGCGCCTGCAGCTGCGTCATGCCGGCAGGGTTGAAAAAGATGGTGCTGGCGTTTTCCGCCACCGCGGCCGAACCGGCGTAGGCATTGCCGATGCCGCTGGCGTTCTGCTCGAGCAACTGGAAGCCCGCGGCCGACGCGGTCCCGGCGCCCAATGCGAGCAGGGCCGCGGGAAGCAGGCGGGCAATCGTCGTTTTCTTCATGTACATCGTCTCCTCTTGAATTGTCTGTGCAATCCGGGCGCAGCATCTCCGGAGCGCCACCACGGCTTGCCAGGATTTGCGCGAACTCTCCGGCATCGCGAAGAACCCGCGAACTACTTCAGATACGCCTCACGCGGCCGGAACCGGCCGTTTACGTCCCTTGTCGTCGAGCGCAACGTAAGTCAGCGTCGCCTCGGTGACTTTCACGACCACGGGATTCTCGGGATCGCGCTCGGCGAACACCTCGACGTCCACAGTGATCGAAGTGCGGCCGACCGACACTACTTCGGCATAAAAACTTACAAGGTCGCCAACCGAAACCGGCTGCTTGAAGACGAAGGAATTCACCGCGACCGTCGCAACGCGGCAGCGCGCGCGGCGATGCGCCGGAATCGCGCCGGCAATGTCGACCATCGCCATGATCCAGCCGCCGAATACATCCCCGAAAGGGTTAAGGTCGCCGGGCATCGGCATGACCCGCAGGGCGGGCTGCTTGTGTTCCGGCAGCTGCGCCGGCGCTTCGGAAGCATCGCTCATCGGCAGTTCCTCATTTTGCTCATCCAGCATTAACCATAGCACCATCGGACGGACGCGACAGCTCGTCAGTCATTGTTTTACCCGAATCAGGGGAATAACTGAGTGGCCCGCCCGTGAAGGGCGCGAAACCAGTCCCGAATATCACACCAGCATCCGCGAGATCGGCATCGGCGACTACGCCCTGCTCGACACAGCGGCGCGTCGCGGCCAGCAGCGGCGCGACGATGCGATCCGCGAGCCCCGCCGGCACAGCCGCCGCCGCAGCCTTCTGCGCCTTGCCGTCGGCCCAGCGGTAATAACCCTGTCCGGTCTTGCGACCAAGATGCCCCGCGGCAACGAGTTCCATCAAGCGTTTCGGCGGCTGGGCAGCGCTGCCGGCGAGCGCCTTGCCTGCCGCGACGGCGATGTCGAGCCCGACGGTGTCGACCAGTTCGACCGGCCCCATCGGCATGCCGAACGCGACCAGCGCCGCATCCACCGTTTCCGGCGCAATGCCCTCATCGACGCAACGCAAGGCTTCGAGCATGTAAGGACCGAGCACCGCATTGACGAGGAAGCCCGGCGCACTTTTCACCGGTAGCGGCAGCTTGTCGATGCGCCGCACGAAGGCCGCGGCACGGCGCAGCGCCTCGGCGTCCGAAACCTCGCCGCGCACCACTTCCACCAGCGGCATCAGCGCCACCGGGTTGAAAAAGTGGATGCCGACCAGCCTGCGCGGCTCGGCGAGGGCGCCGGCGATATCCTCGATGCGCAGGCTCGAGGTGTTCGTCGCCAGTACGGCATCCGGTCTTGCGCGGCGCTCCAGATCCGCGAACAAGGTCCGCTTGGCGTCGAGGTTCTCGAAGATTGCCTCGATGATCAGATCCGCGCCGGCCACACCATGCCCCTGCGGGTCGGGGATCAGGCGGTCGAGCGCGAAGCGCACCTGCCGCGCATCGTGCTTCAGCTTGCGTTCGAACAGTTTCGCCGCCCGTGCGATCGCCGGCGCGATGCGCTCGACCGACTGGTCCTGCAGCGTCACCGTCATGCCCGACAATGCGCACAGCGCCGCGATGTCGCCGCCCATCACCCCGGCGCCGACGACATGTACGTGACGCGGCGCGAAATCGCCGCTTTTGCCATCACCTTTGCCGAAGCCTTTCAGCCGCTCCTGCAGGAAGAACACGCGCACCAGGTTCTTCGCCGTCGGCGAGCGGAAGATCGCCTCCAGCGAGGCCGGGTGCCCGGCCGGCACCGCCAGCGCATTGCCGCCGAACTTCTGCCAGATCTCGAGGATCGCGTAGGGCGCAGGATAGTGCTCGCGCCGCGCCTTCGCCGCCACCTGCTTGCGGGCGCTGGCGGCGACGACTGCCTTCAGCGGCCCGTTCAGCAGCTTCTGCATCAAGGGCAGCGCACGCGGACGCTGGCCGGAGCCGACCAACATGCGCGCGGCGTTCTCCATGACGCGCGGCGGCACGCACTCGTCGGCAAGCCCCAACGCCTTCGCACGGCGTGCGTCGACGCTCTTGCCGGTGAGCATCAGATCCAGCGCTGCGGCCGGGCCGATCAGCGCCGGCAGGCGCATCATGCCGCCCCACGCCGGAACAATGCCCAGCATCACTTCCGGCAGCGCGAGCTTCGTGCCCGGCTCGTCGACGACGATGCGGTAGCGGCACGCCAGCGCCAGCTCCAGCCCGCCGCCCATGCAATGGCCGCGAATCAGCGCCAGCGTCGGGAATTTCAGCCGCGCGAGCCAGTTGAACAGCTCCCAGCCACGTTCGACCAGATCGCGCGCCGCCTGCGGCGAGTCGATGCGCGTGAATTCCTCGATGTCGGCGCCGGCAATGAAACCGGCCGGCTTCGCCGACGCGATGACCAGCCCTTTCGGCGGATTCGCTTCGAGCGCCGCAAACACCCCCGCCAGCTCATCGAGCATATCGCGCGACAGGGTGTTGGTCGTCGACTGCGCGCGGTCCAGATACAGCCACGCGATGCCGTCCGGATCATGCTTGCGCACCAGGCTGAGGTGCCTGTAATTGATGCTCATGGCAGCGCCTCCACCAGCATCGCACCGCCCTGGCCGCCGCCGATGCAGATGCTGGCGATACCGCGTTTGAGCCCGCCCCGGCGCAACACGTTCAGCAGATGCAGCACGATGCGCGCACCGCTCGCCCCGACCGGATGGCCCTGCGCGATCGCACCGCCGTCGATGTTCAGACGCGCTTCGTCGAGGCGCCCGAGCGCGCCGCCCAGTCCCAGTTCGTCGCGGCAGTAATCGGCGTCATCCCACGCGCGCAGGCAGGCGATCACCTGCGCCGCGAAGGCTTCGTTGATCTCCCACGCATCGAGGTCGTTCACGCCCAGCCCGTGGCGTTGCAAGATCGGCGTCGCCGCATGCACCGGCCCCAGCCCCATCTGCGCCGGATCCAGCCCCGCCCACTGGCTGTCGACGATGCGCCCGAGCGGCGTCAGGCCATGGCGCGCGACGGCGGTCTCGGAGGCGAGGATCAGCCAGGCGGCGCCGTCGGTGATCTGCGAGCTGTTGCCCGCCGTCACGCGACCATACTTGCGGTCGAAGAAAGGCTTGAGCTTCGCCAGATTCTCGATCGACGAATCGCGGCGCACGCCGTCGTCGTCCTTGTACACCGTACCGTCGCGATCGATCAGCGGCACGATCTCGTCGAAATGGCCGCGCTCCTGCGCCGCAAGCACGCGTCGGTGGCTCTGCACCGCGAACGCGTCCATGTCCGTGCGCGAGATATCGAAGCGATGCGCGAGATTTTCCGCCGTCTGGCCCATCAGCTGGCCGACAATCGGATCGGTCAGCCCCTTCATGATGCCGATCACCGGCGCGAGATAAGTCGGCCGGAACTGGCGGATCGCGGCGAACTTTTGCCCGGCGGTTTTCGCCGCGTACCAGCCCGACAGCCAGCGCACCATTGCATCGGAAAACAGCAGCGGCGCACGCGACAGCGCATCGACGCCGCCGGCCATCACCAGGTCCGACCTCCCCGCCTGGATGTTCGCGATCGCGGAATCGAGCGCCTGCATGCCCGACGCGCAGTTGCGCATCACGGTCCAGCCCGGCACCTTGTGCCCGCAGCCCATGCGCAGGGCGACGACGCGGCCGATATTGACCTCGTCCGGCGACGGACTGGCGCAACCGAGGATGACTTCATCCAGCTGGTCCGGCGCAAAACGCTGACGCATCAGCAGCGCCGCGCCCGCTGCGGTCGCGAGGTCCGACGCCGCGAACGGCCCCGGCGCGTTCTTCGCTTTCAGGAAGGGCGTACGTGCGCCGTCGATGATGTAGATGCTGCCACTCATGCCCTGTGCGCTCCTCGGATCCCGTCAAGCCACCGCACGCAGCGGGCGCGAATCGTTCGTGTCGACATCCGCGAGTGCCTCGCGCAGGCCGAAGTCGTAGGGGAAGTCGTCGACGCGGATGACTTTGTCGCGCAGCTCGCCACGACGCGCGAGCACCGCGAATTCCTCGGCGCTGATGACGCCGGCCTCAAAAGCGCGCTGCCACAGTGCATCGACACCGCCGCCGACCAGCAGCCCCGGATCGAAACGCCCCTGCTTCTGCGCCTGCTTCACTTTCGCCTCGATCGGCTCGGCCGCGATGGTCGCCAGCAGCGCCGCCTCCAGCGCCCCGGCGGGCTCCTCGACGTCGTCCGGCAGATACACGTCTGAGGTCAGCCGGTCACGCGTCGCTGACGGCTCGATCAGCAGCCTTGCGACTTCATGGCCGAGCTGGTCCGACGGCACAACGTAGGGCCGCCCCAGCGGGAACACCACGATGCGGCGCAGCAGGGTCGCGAACAGCTTGTTCGGGAAGTTCGCGATCACGCCCTCGAAGGCGTTCTGCGCCTTGAACATGCAGTCCCAGATCGCCCAGTGCATCAGCGGCGCATCGGCCGCCTGGCGGCCTTCGGCCTCGTAGCGGCGCAGTGTCGCCGACGCCAGATACATCAGCGACAGGATGTCGCCGAGGCGCGCCGAGAGCTTTTCCTTGCGCTTCAGCGCGCCGCCCATCGTGCCCATCGAGATGTCGGCAAGAAAGGCGAACGCCGTCGAAAAGCGCGTCAGCTGCTGGTAATAGCGTCGCGTTTCCGGCGCAACGTTGTCCGGGATAGTCACGAAGTGCGAGCCGGTGATGCCCATCACCAGCGCGCGCACGGCGTTCGACACGGTGTAGCCGATGTGACCCCAGAAAGCCTTGTCGAACGCCGCGAGATCCTTGTCCTGCGCCGCGTGCATCTCGTCGAGCACATAGGGATGACAACGGATCGCCCCCTGGCCGAACAGGATCAGGCTGCGCGTCAGGATGTTCGCGCCCTCGACGGTGATGCCCACCGGAATCTGCTGGTAGGCGCGCCCGAGCATGTTCTGCGGCCCGAGGCAGATGCCCTTGCCGCCGACGACGTCCATGCCGTCGTTGACCGTCTGGCGCGCGCGCTCGGTGACGTGGTACTTGACGATCGCCGACACCACCGAGGGCTTCTCGCCGAGGTCGATCGCGCCGGCCGTCATCACCCGCGCCGCATCGCTCAGATAGGTGTTCGCGCCGATGCGCGTCAGTGCCTCCTCGACGCCCTCGAAGCGGCCGATGGCGGTCTTGAACTGGTAGCGCACCCGCGCATACGCACCGACCGCACGCGCGATCATCTTCTGCATGCCGGTGTTCGAGCCCGGCAGCGAGATCGAGCGCCCCGCCGCGAGGCACTGCATCAGCATGCGCCAGCCCTGCCCGGCCATTTCCGGCCCGCCGATGATGAAATCGAGCGGCATGAACACGTCGCGCCCGCGCACCGGCCCGTTCATCCAGATGCCGTTGAGCGGGAAATGGCGGCGGCCGATATCAACACCCGGATGATCGTGCGGCACCAGTGCGCAGGTGATGCCCAGGTCCGGATTCGCGCCGAGCAGCCCGTCCGGGTCGTACAGGCGGAACGCCAGCCCGAACACCGTGCACACCGGCGCGAGCGTGATGTAGCGCTTGTCGAAGGACACGCGCATGCCCAGCACCTCGCGCCCCTGCCAGGTCCCTTTGCACACGACGCCCGCGTCCGGAATCGAGGCCGCATCCGAGCCCGCCCACGGACTGGTCAGCGCGAAAGCCGGGATCTCCAAGCCCTTCGCGAGCCGCGGCAGGTAATGGGACTTCTGTTCCGGCGTGCCGTAATGCAGCAGCAACTCGGCCGGCCCGAGCGAGTTCGGCACCATCACGGTAATCGCCGGCGCCGACGAGCGCGTCGACAGCTTGGTGACGACCTGCGAATGTGCGTAGGCGGAAAAGCCCTTCCCGCCATACTCCTTCGGGATGATCATGCCGAGGAAGCCCCGGTCCTTGATGTACTGCCAGACTTCCGGCGACAGATCCTGGCGCTGCGTCGACTTCCAGTCATCCGTCAGGCGGCACAGCTCGCTGGTTTCATGGTCGAGAAAGGCGCGCTCCTCGGCGGTCAGGGTCGGCCACGGATAACTCAGCAGCTTCGACCAGTCCGGCTTGCCGCCGAACAACTCGCCCTCCCACCATACCGTACCGGCTTCGAGCGCATCCTTCTCGGTCTGCGACATCGACGGAAGCGCCCCCCGGAAGGCGCGAAACACCGGCGCGGTCACCAGTGCACGGCGCAGCGGCCGCATCAGGAACAGCCCCGCCAGCGCCGCATACGCCACGAGCACCGTATTCGCAACGGCCGGCGACCAACCCGCCAGCCAGGCGAACGCCGCCAGCCACACCAGTCCCGTCCCGGCCCAGGCAAAAAAGGGCGCTCGCCCGTAGGCGAGCGCGATTGCCAAGGGAGGGAGCAAAGCGATAAACCACCAGATCATTGTCGTCTCCTCGATCATCTGTATCAGGCCCACACACCGGCTGCGCCACGCTCTGCGTCGCGGTCGTCGGCCGGGCCGAATGTCGTGTTCAAACTATTTCCGCTTCTGCACGCGCTGCAGGTCTTTTCCCATTGCCACCGGTACGCCGCTCTCGCCGTTGGCGGAATCGGCACCGTTGCCCGGCAAGGGCGCACGCAACCCGCCGAGCAGGAAGGACATCAGGCGCGGCATCAGGCGTTCCGGCACCGCGTCATCGAACTTTCCGGCGAACAACTGCAGCGCGTCGGTACCGGCAATCGCGTAGGACATCGCCCCCATCATGAAATGGAAGCGCCACAGGATTTCCTCGCGCGGCACCTCAGGCAGCGCGCGGTACAGCGCCGCAAGGAAGCGCTCCACGGCCTCGGCGTATTCCTCGGCGAGGAACTGGCGCACGAAGCCGCTTGGCTCGGTATAAGTTCGACCGAGCAATCGCATGAAAGTGTGCCCGCCATGCTCGGTATCCGCCGCCATCTCGAGCGCCGTGCCAAAGAAGGCCTCGACGATGCGGCTCGGCTTCAGCGGTGCACCGCCGGCTTCGACTTCCAGGCGATCCAGCGTGGCCAATCGCTGCCGGTTCAACTCGGTAAGCCGGCGCCGGAACACTTCCTGGATCAGCGCGTCCTTGGTGCCGAAGTGGTAGTTCACCGCCGCGATATTCGCCTCCGCGCGGCCCGTGATCATGCGCATCGAGGTCGCCTCGAAGCCATGCTCGACAAACAAGGCTTCGGCCGCATCCAGGATGCGGTCGCGGGTTTCAGGGGCAGGCGGGCGGGCGGCGGGGTCGCGCATGGGGCATCAC
>NZ_WTVQ01000079.1 GCF_012910955.1 Aromatoleum diolicum | reverse complement strand
GCGGTAGCGTTCCGCGCGGCCGGTCGAATAGCGACCCGACACCGGCACGCGGTGCCCGCTCGCATACATGCACTGGATGTAGGCGTAATCGTAGCGCCGCTGCGCGCCGTAGGCCGAGGTCTGCGCGGCTTCCGTCCCGGCAGCGCTGCCGATCAGGAGCCCCGCGCCGGCACCCACCCCTGCGCCGCGGCCGCCATCGACCGCGGCCCCGACTGCGGCACCGATCGCGGTACCGACCACCGCGCTGGCCACCCCGCTTTCGCTTGCGCGTTGCTCGGCGGAACGCCCGCCGATGTAGTCATACGCATACTGCCGGCATGCGAGGTCGTCGGCGCGGAATTCGCTGAAACTGCTGCCGGTGCCCGGCAGCACCAGCATGCTCGGTCCGACGGGCATGGACACGCAGCCGCCCGCGACGAGCAAGGCGGCAAGCACGCCGGCCGAGGGGGCAATCTTCAAAATGGCGATCATGATTATGATGCTCCCTTAACGCGATGGCGTCGGCGAGACCCGCTCCCAGCCGCCGGGACATTCCTTGACGTACGGGTAGTAGCCTTCGGGGCGGTCGCAGTAATACCAGTAGCCCTGATCCCGCGACGGCGCGGCCTCGTCGTCACCACGCTCGATGTACACCGGCGGTGATGAAGGGGCCGGATAGGCGTAGGAGGGCGGATACGCGTAGCCGGGTGGATAGGCATAGTACGGCGACGGATATCCGTAGTACGGCGATGGCCAGTTCCAGAACAACGGCACGCCGAAGTGCAGCCCAATGCTCGAATGGCTGTGATGCCTGCTTCTGCGTCCACGATCGGCCGACGCCACGTCCGGCGTCACCGATCCCAGAACCACGATCAGGGCGAGAACGCACTTGAACCATTTCATGATGCTCTCCTCGTTGCAAGCCGGCCGCAGCCGGGCGATGCATTCAGACAATCAGAAGACCACAACGGCATCGAGGAATTCCCTCCGGGTGGGAAGTTTTACCACTGTGTGTCCACGACAGCGTGACAAATCGCCGCACACGCAGGCCCAGAGCGGTAATGCGACGCGTCCGTGGCGCGCTTGGCGTAACCCTCGTTGGCTGCGCCGCGGTCTTGATGACCGTCCGCCAAATCGATGTGATACAAACTGATTGTTGTCCATCCAATGAAATGGTATCGTTTTGGCGACTGACCGGAACACATGCCGGGAAACCGTGCGCGGCCAGAAATTCACCGGAGACAGGTTCATGACGCAAAAGACTTCGCCCACCGCAGCGTCCGTCGACATCGGCGGCGTACTGGATTACGGCCCCTTCACTTCGATGCAGAAGCTCGTCGTCATGCTCGCCGCGTTCGCGATCGTGATGGACGGATTCGACGGCCAGCTGATCGGCTTCGCCATCCCGATGCTGATCAAGGAGTGGGGCATTACCAATGCGGCGTTCGCGCCGGCGGTAGCCGCGGGGCTCGTCGGCATGGCGGTCGGCAGCGCTTGCGCGGGCATCGTCGCGGACCGCATCGGACGGCGGCTGGTCCTCGCCGCCAGCGTGTTCCTGTTCGGCGCCGCGACCATCGCGATCGGCTTCGCGCCCGACGTGACCGCGATCGCGGTGCTGCGCTTCCTCGCCGGCCTGGGCATCGGCGGTGCCCTGCCGAGCGCGTCGACGATGACGGCGGAGTTCACCCCGGCCCGCCGTCGCACCCTGGCGGTCACCGCGACCATCGTCTGCTATCCGCTCGGCGGCATGCTCGCCGGGCTTTTCGCGAGCGCGGTCCTGCCGGTGCTCGGCTGGCGCGGCCTGTTCTGGATCGGCGGCGCCCTGCCCGTCGCCTACAGCCTGGTGCTGCTCGCGACGCTGCCGGAATCGCCCCGTTACCTCGCACGCAAGACCGCGCGCTGGGCCGAACTGCGCAAGCTGCTCGCACGCATGGCCCGTCCGACCACCCCCGATACCGTCTTCATCGATGCCGTCGAGCACGCGGCCGAGCAACGCGCCGGCTTCGCGTCGCTGTTCGTGGCGGGACGGGCGCGCGACACGCTCGCGATCTGGGCCGGGTTCTTCATGGTCATGCTCGCCACCTACAGCGCCTTCAGCTGGCTGCCGACGATGCTCGCTGCCGAAGGGCTGCCCGCAACCCTGGCCGGTTCGGGCCTGACCGCCTACAACCTCGGCGGCGTGGTCGGCTCGCTGGGTTGCGCGCTCGCAATCACGCGCTTCGGCTCACGCTGGCCGCTGATCCTGTGCAGCATCGGCGCAGCCGCCAGCGCCTTCCTGCTGAAGGGCATCAATTTCGCGGACAACACCACCTGGCTGATGATCGGCCTCGGCATCCACGGCATGTTCGTGATCGCCGTGCAGGCGACGATGTATGCGCTGTGCGCCTATGTCTATCCGACCCTGGTGCGCGCCACCGGCACCGCCTCGGCGCTCTCCTTCGGCCGCCTCGGCGCGATCCTGAGCTCGTTCGCGGGCGCCGCAGTCATCACCTCGGGCGGCGCGTCGAGCTACCTGTCGCTGCTCGGCTTCGCGATGGTGTTCACGCTGCTCGCCCTGGTGATCGTGAAACGCCATATCCCGGGCCTGAGAGCGCCGCGCGCCGCGCCGTCCGAAGCCGCGCCGGATGCGCCCCCGGACGCCACCGCCAAAGGCTACGCGTGAGGATCCGGATGTCGTGACCTGAGCGCCCCGTCGGGGGCTGCTTCCGCAGCCTGGCGACGGACACGCCGAAAACAAGAGAGGGCACCTGGATCGGGTGCCCTCTCTTGCATGTAACGGACGCGCAAGAAGCGGAGGCTGTGGAACCCGATTCACGGGATGCGTCCGGGGAACCCGCCTTGAAGCCAAATCTTCGTCGCGGGCAAGGATCCGCACATGTGTCCTTGCCCGCTGCCCGGTTCTGGGCCGCTTGGCCGCGCTTGTGGTACCTTTTTCCGCTGAACCTCCTTTTCGGTCGCCGATCGCAACGATGGTTTCGCCCACCTCCGTACCTGTAGCGCCAGCCGTCGATCAGCGCACGATGGGCCGCTATGTCATTTCCGCCGAACTGGGTCGCGGTGCGATGGGTACTGTGTATCGGGCCGAGGACCCGCTGACCGAACGCAAGGTCGCGCTCAAGGTGTTCGCCCTCGACCTGCTGCCGGCAGACCAGGCGGACGTCCGCGAGCGCGTCGTTCGCGCGGCAAAGGCGGCCGGGCGCCTCGATCACCCCAATATCGTCACCATCTACGATGTCGGCGAGAGCAGCGACGGTGCCCCCTACATCGCGATGGAAGTCCTGACCGGGCTGACCCTGCGCGATAGTCTCGACAGTGGCATCGTTTTCCCCTTGCACAAGGTCATCGACGTCGCCCTGCTGGTCCTTTGCGGCCTCGACTACGCTCACCAGCAAGGCGAGGTTCACGGCGACATCACGCCCGCGAAGATCATGCTTGCCCATCACGGCATGGTGAAGATCAGGGACTTCGGCATCGCCCTGGCGGTCGATACCGGCGAAATACTCGACGACAGGATGCACGGATCGCCCACCTACCTGGCACCGGAACAGCTGACCGGCGGTCGGGTCGATGCGCGCACCGACCTCTTTGCACTCGGCGTCACCCTGTATGAGCTGTTGACCGGCAAGCATCCGTTCACCGGCGACAGCATGGAGATGGCGCTGCACAACATCGTGCATCTCGACCCGCCCTCGCCCGCGACGCTGAACCCCGAGGTTCCCCCCGAGCTCGACCGGCTGGTCATGCAGGCGCTCGCCAAGGAGCCCGCCGCACGCTTCGCAAGTGCTCGCGAGATGAGTCGTGTGCTCGCGCCGCTCTGCAGCATGCTCGATGACAGCCGGGGGGAAGCTCGGGCGCGCAGCGCGCCGCCAAGCGTGCTCGACGGCGCGACCCTCGCCACCCCCTCCGCGGAGCCACTCGCGGAACGCTTGCCCTCGACCGGCGAAGCGAAGCGCGCGAAACCGTCCCGTTGGCACGAACTGGCGCTGTTAGGCGGTGCCCTGATCGTGCTGGTCGCGATGCTGGGCCGATTCATGGGCAGGGGCGACGATACAGCGCCCGCCCCCGTCCCGCCGCCGCCGCTTGCCGCTGCGCCGGCCGCGGCCGAGCTAAGTGCAGCCGCTCCCGTCACAGCAGCCCCCACCGTGGTGCCCGCTCCAACCCCGTCCGAACCCGAGGCGGCGCCGCCGCCAACGCCGACCGAGCCTGCGGTCGCCGCGGCCACGGTGCCAGCGCCGGCACGGCGAGACCCGGCGGCCCCGGCGCGGGGCCAGCTACGACTCGCGGTGTTGCCGTGGGGCGAGGTTTACGTGAACGGCCGCAGACGGGGAGTCACGCCTCCGCTGCGGGTGCTGGAGCTGCCACCGGGAACGTACCGCATCGAAATCCGTAACGCCGGTTTCCCGCCCAGTATCCAGAGGGTGAAGATAGAATCCGGCAGATCCGTCAGCATCAGTTACCGTTTCCAGTGAAACCCGGTTCGATTCTGTCCGTGCTTGGTGGCGTCACCCGCCGCGTCATATTGCTGTCGAGCCTGCTCGTGTCCGGCTGCGTCGGCAGTCTGCCCTATGAGCCCGTACCTTTTGGCACACGGGCACCAACGCACTTCCTCGACGCTGCGGCAGCGCTCAACACCGGCGTGGTTCTGTATGAGAGCGGCCGCTACGACACCTCGGCGGTCGAACTGAACCGCGCGCTCGATCTCGGTCTGCGAACGTCGGCCGAGATCGTGCGAGCCCGCAAATATCTCGCCTTCATCCTCTGCTCGACCGGCAACCCCACCAAATGCCGGAGCGAATTCCGCGAGGCGCTCCGGATCGACCCGAACTTCGAGCTCGACAAGGCCGAAGGCGGGCACCCGATGTGGGGGCCGGTGTTCATCGAGGTGCGCAAGGCATTCGCGGCCCGCAAGCGCTGATCCGGCCCGTACCGCCTGCAACACTCATTTTCACTTGCCACGCTCATCGCCGCGCGCCGACAAGCCGGGACGCCTTATGCCCCCCGGAAATTCTTGCGGCTGATTGCGGAGCGCGCCGTGGCCTGGCGCCCCTGTGCCGGCGCGGACGGTTGCATCTTGACACGATATGCCCATGAATTCTTTGTGGCGGAGGGGTGTCGAAATAGGGCTTGTCCCCCAAGGAGAAGGAGAAAACCATGAAGAAGACTTCCGCCCGCATCGTCCCGGTAGCGTTGTTCTCCCTTGCTCTCGGTTTCCAGACGCCTGCCCTGCACGCCGAGTTGGTCGCTACCCCGGACGTCGCCACCCAGGCATCGGCCGATGCCGAGCGTGCCAAGGTGCAGCAGTTCCTCGAGCAGGCCAACGTCAAGGAACGGCTCCAGGCCATGGGAGTGGACGGCATTGCCGCCACTGACCGGGTTGCGGCCCTGGATCAGCAGGAAATCCACGCCCTCGCCCAGCGCATCGATTCCATGCCGGCGGGGGGCAACATCACCACTATGGAGTGGATCCTCATCATCCTTGTCGCCATCCTGGTGGTGATCGCCCTCTGAGGTGAGGCGCCTCGCACGCTGGCTGAGCGCCGCCGCAACGCTGGCCCTGGCGGCCTGCGCCGGCCTGCCCCCGGGAGAATGGGGGTATCCGTCCACCGACCCGCTCCCGCAGCGGGCGGAGAGAACGGATGCGCCGTTCCATCCCCAGGAGGTGTACCAGTGCGGCCCGGCTGCCCTGGCCACCGCCCTGGGAAGCGCCGGCATCCGGCGCAGCCCCGAGGAACTCACGAATGAGGTCTATATCCCCGCGCGCCAGGGGAGCCTGCAGCCGGAAATGCTGGCCGCCGTCCGCCGCTCCGGTGCCGTGGCCTACCGTCTCGCCGCGCAGCCCCGGGCGCTGCTGAAGGAACTGGCTGCCGGCCATCCGGTGGTGGTGTTGCAGAACCTGCGCTTCGACTGGGCGCCCCAATGGCACTACGCCGTGGCGGTCGGCTACGACCTGCCGGCCCGGCAGGTGGTGCTGCGCTCCGGGCGGGAGAAGCGCCTCGTCATGGACCTCGACGACTTCGACCGCAGCTGGGCGAAATCCGGCCGCTGGGCGTTCGTCGCCTTGCCGCCCGAGCGGCTGCCCGCCACTGCCGTCGAAGCGGACTATGTCGCGGCGGCGGTGGCCCTGGAGCGGGTGGCCCCGGCCGCTGCCGAGCGTGCCTACCGCAGCGCCCTGGGAACCTGGCCGAACAATCTCGTCGCCCGCATCGGCTTCGGCAACACCGCGTACCGGCGGGGCGAGCTCGATGCTGCCGAAGCGGCCTTCCGCCAGGCGGCGGCCGACCACCCCGAATCCGGGGATGCCTGGAACAACCTCGCCCAGGTCCTCCACGAGCGGGGGCAGCGGACGGCCGCCCGGGAAGCCGCCAAACGGGCGGTAGCCATCGGCGGGCCGCGCTTGCCCGCCTACCGACGGACCCTTGAGGGCATCCCGGGTGGATAGCACCCCTCCGCATGATCGATCGCTGCACCGCCGCCACCTGACCGGCGCGCCCCCCTGCGGCGCTCACCCGACCGAGCCGGCGGGCGTCTCGCGGGTTTCGAGTTCGGCTTCGTCGCGCTCGAACAGGCTGCGCAGTTCCTCCCGCGCCTGCTGGACGCTCGCGACGAGCTTGGCTTCGTCCTGATAGATGGCGTGCTGGCGTTTAAGGCTGGCCTCGTCGTGGGCCGCGAAGCGCTCGACCGCGCGGCGGGCTTCCGTTTGCGGCACGCCCAGGCGGCCGAGCAGGTCTTCGGCGAGCGCCAGGCTGCCGTGCCAGGTCTCGCGGATCGGGGCCTCCACGCCGAGATCCAGGAGCTTGTAGGCGTGGAAGCGGTTGCGCGCACGCGCGATGACGGCAACGTCGGGGAAGTGCCGACGCACCAGCGCGGCCGTGCGGAGCGACGCGTCGACGTCGTCGATCGCCAGCACGAACAGCCGCGCTTGCGCCGTGCCTGCCGCGCGCAGCAGGTCCAGACGCGAGGCGTCGCCGAAGTAAACCTGGTTGCCGAAGCGGCGCACGTAATCCACCTGCTGGGGGTCAGCTTCCAGCACGGTGAAGGCGATGCGCTTCAGCGCGAGGACGCGGGCCACGATCTGCCCGACGCGGCCGAAGCCCGCAATGATCACCGGATTGCCGTGGTCCGCGATGCGATCGAAGGGGCGCGGCTGGGCGGCACGGAAGATGCGCGCCAGCACCCGCTCCTCGATCAGGAAGAGCAGGGGCCACAGCAGCATCGAGATTGTCACCGCCACGGTCGCGGTGTCGATGACGGCTGCGTCGAGCAGTCCGTGCTGGCGCGCGAGCTGGAAGATCACGAAGGCGAACTCCCCGCCCTGGGCCAGCGCGATCGCGAGCTTGCGCGCGCTGCCCGCGGCCCGCCCC
>NZ_WTVQ01000078.1 GCF_012910955.1 Aromatoleum diolicum | reverse complement strand
ACGATGAACACCACCAGCAGCTTCAGTGCGATCAGGCACAGCGCCAGCCCGACGACGACGCCGGGCGCCTCGACCAGCAGGCCGAGATTGGCCCCCATCCCCACCGCCATGAAGAACACGCCGAGCAGCAAGCCCTTGAACGGCTCGAGGTCGGCTTCCAGTTCGTGGCGGTATTCGGAGTCCGCCAGCACCACACCGGCGAGGAATGCCCCGAGCGACGCGGACAGGCCGGCCCAATCCATCAGCAGGGTGGTCGCGATCACCACCAGCAGCGCCGCCGCGGTGAAGGTCTCACGGCTGCCGAGGGTCGCGATCCACGTGAATACGGGCCGCACCAGCACCCGCCCCGCAAGCACCACGCCGGCGATCGCGGCGGCCGCGCCCAGCATCGGCAGCGGGGCGAAATCGGCCGCGCCGTCGCCCAGCAGCGGCAACACGGCCAGCACCGGGATCACCGCCATGTCCTGAAACAGCAGGATCGCAAAGGCGTCACGTCCGTGGCGATCGGGCAGCTGGTTACGTTCGGCCAGCGACTGCAGCACCATCGCCGTCGATGACATCGCGCCGGCCAGGCCGATCACCACGGCGGCCCGCGCATCGAGGCCGAAGCTGGCCGCCAGGGCTGCCAGCGCGAGCGTCGTGAGCCCCACCTGCAGACTGCCAAGGCCGAACACCGGCCGCCGCAGCATCCACAGACGCGAAGGCTTGAGCTCGAGGCCGATCACGAAGAGCAGCAGCACGACCCCGAATTCCCCGAAATGCAGGATCACCTCCACGTCCCGGATCAGGCCCAGCCCCCACGGGCCCAGCAGCACACCCGCGATGAGATAGCCCAGCACCGCGCCCAGCCCGACCCGCTTCGCGAGGGGGATCAGGAGCACGGCGGCCAGCAGGATGAAGGCGGTCTGGGTAAGCATGGTCCGGTCGCCCTGCGGAAGTTGGGGGATAAAGCGTCGACGGGTGGTGCAGAACGGCTACGCGCCGGCCTTGTCCTGCAGCACGCGCGCGAGCCACGCCTCGACGTCGCGCAACTCCTCGAGGCAGACCCCGTGCTCGGTCTCGTACGCGTGCCAGTCGAGCGCGTAGCCCTCGGCGCGCAGGAACGTGCCCGAGCGCTCGGCGAAGTCGTAGGGAATCACCGTGTCGCCGTAGCCGTGGGCCATGAAGATCGGCGTATCGCGGTTGGCGGGCTGCGCCTCGGCGGCCAGCGTGTCGGCCAGCGGCAGGTAGGTCGACAGCGCGAGCACGCCGGCCAGCCGCTGCGGGCGGCGCAGCGCGGTGTGCAGGGCGATCGCGCCGCCCTGCGAGAAGCCCGCGAGCACAATGCGCGCAGCGGCGATGCCGCGGCCGTTTTCGCGCGCGATCAGCGCCTCGAGCTGCGCCGCCGATTCGCGCACGCCCTGCGCATCCTCGCGGCGGCGCGCGAAGTCGGTGGTCACGATGTCGTACCAGGAACGCATGACGTAACCGCCGTTGATCGTCACCGCCCGCATCGGCGCGTGCGGAAAGACGAAACGCGTCGGCGGCAGGCGGTCGGGGTCGAACTCTCGGACCAGCGGCTCGAAATCGTGGCCGTCGGCGCCCAGGCCGTGCAGCCAGATCACCGCATGGGTCGGCTTCGGGCCGGTCTCAACCTCGACGGTGGGCAGGACGGGGGTGCTGGCTGGGGTCATGGCGGTGGCATCCGGAAGGGGTTGTTCGGGGCGCGGCCGGTCATTCCGCCATCCGGCATGACCCCGGAGGCGGTCGGCACATACAGTAAAATAGCGGATTCTCCGACCCCCGACGCAGGAACCCCAACATGCTGCAAAAACTCTCGTCCTTCCCCGGCATCGCCGGCCCGGTCGTGGTCGTCGTCATGGACGGCTACGGCATTCCCAAGCACGACGTCGGCAGCGCCATCGCCGCGGCGAAGAAACCGACCCTCGACGCGCTGTTCGCCAGCTACCCCCACGTGCTGCTACGCGCGCACGGCACGGCGGTCGGCATGCCCTCGGACGAGGACATGGGCAACTCGGAAGTCGGCCACAACGCCATCGGCGCCGGCCAGGTCTATTCGCAGGGCGCCGCGCTGGTCGCCGGCGCGATCGATTCCGGCGCCATCTGGCAGGGCGCCGCGTGGCAGCAGATCGTCGCCGGCGCCAAGGCGGGTCGCGGTGTGCTGCACTTGATCGGTCTGTTCTCCGACGGCAACGTGCATAGCCACATCGACCACCTCAAGGCGATGGTGCTGCGCGCCCGCGACGAGGGCGTGAAGGCGGTACGCATCCACGCGCTGCTCGACGGCCGCGACGTGCCCGAGACCAGCGCCCTCGAATACCTCGAGCCCTTCGAGGCCTTCCTCGGCGAGTTGCAGGCAGCCGGCTTCGATGCGCAGATCGCCTCGGGCGGCGGCCGCATGGTCATCACCATGGACCGCTACGACGCCAACTGGAAGATGGTCGAGCAGGGCTGGCACACTCACGTGCTGGGCCGCGGCGAGCAGTTCGCCAGCGCCTCCGAGGCCGTGCGCGCGCTGCGCGAGCGCCTGCCCCGCACCATCGACCAGGACCTGCCCGCCTTCGTCATCGGCAAGGACGGCCAGCCGGTCGGCACCATCGAGGACGGCGACGCGGTGGTCTTCTACAACTTCCGCGGCGACCGCGCGATCGAGATCACCCGCGCCTTCGAGGAGGGCGAAGGCTTCGACAAGTTCGACCGCGTGCGCGTGCCCAAGGTGACCTACGCCGGCATGCTGCAGTACGACGGCGACCTCAAGCTGCCCAAGCGCTTCCTCGTCGATCCGCCGGCCATCCGCGACACCATGAGCGAATGGTTCGCCAAGAGCGGCGTTGCCCAGTTCGCGTGCTCCGAGACGCAGAAGTTCGGCCACGTGACCTACTTCTGGAACGGCAACCGTTCGAACAAGTTCGCGGGCGAGACCTGGCAGGAAGTGCCCAGCGACGTCGTGCCCTTCGAGCAGCGCCCGTGGATGAAGGCCGCCGAGATCACCGACGCGATGATCGACGCGATCCGCAGCGGCCAGCACAAAGTCCTGCGCTGCAACTACGCCAACGGCGACATGGTCGGCCACTCCGGCCACTTCCGCGCCGCGACGATGTCGATCGAGGCCGTCGACCTCGCGCTGTCGCGCCTCTTGCCCGCGATCGACGCGGCCGGCGGCGTGGCGTTGATCACCGCCGACCACGGCAACGCCGACGAGATGTTCGAGCTCGACAAGAAGACCAAACAGCCCGCGCAGAACACCGACGGCTCGTTCAAGGCCAAGACCGCGCACACGCTCAACCCGGTGCCGCTGATCCTTTACGACAACGTCAGCGGTGGCAAGCTGGGCCTCAAGACGCTCGAAGGCGCCGGCCTGTCGAACATCGCGGCGACCGTCGCCAACCTGATCGGCTTCGAGAAGCACGAAGCCTGGGACGCGAGCCTGCTCGAGGTGCGCTGATCCGCCGGGCCGCCCGTCACGACGCGGCGGGTGGCCAGCCGCGGCTCAGGCCAGTTCCAGCCAGCGGTCGCGCAGCGCGCCGAGCGCGCGCTCATCCAGCCCGGCGCGGGCCTGCAGGTAGCCCTGCATCGAGCCGTAACGCTCCGTCACGGCGTCGCAGGCGGCCCGCAGATATTCGGGCCGGGCATCGAGGAGCGCGTCGACCATCTCGCTGTTCGCCGGCCGTTCCGTGACCCGCTGCAGCAGCTTCGCCAGGACCGCGCGGCGCTCCTCGTTGGCTGTCTCGCGAACGCTGCGGGACAGCAGGTAGTCCGCCATCACGTCCTCCTCCGCCACGCCCAGTGCATGCAGGAGCACCGCGACCGTGAAACCGGTGCGATCCTTGCCCACGACGCAATGCACCAGCACCGGCACCTCGCCCTCCCGAAACAGCCGGAACAGCGTCGCCAAGTGCGGCGCGAGCGCCTCGGGAAACTGACGGTACATCTGCATCATCATGCCGACCGCGCCCGCCACGCCCTGCCGCGTGCGCAGCGGCTCGGCCAGCTCGGGGTTGCTGCGAAGGTCGCCGACGAGCTCGATCGGAATCTGCCGCACACCGCGCTCGGGAAGGCTGTTCGGAAACCGGCTCCGCTCCGAAGCCGTGCGCAGATCGCACACCGTCTTCACGCCGAGCGACGCGAGCACGTCCCAGTCCGCCCGCTGCAGCCGATCGAGCTGATCCGAGCGCAACACCGTATGCCCCGCGATGCGCCGTCCGTCCCGCGTCGGCAAGCCCTTGAGGCTGCGAAAATTGCTCGTCCCGCTCAGTTCAATCCGCACTGCCATCCCCTCCCGTTCCGCCCCCTGCGGCGGCCGCGATTTTGACAGTTTACGCGCTCGGAGGCGGATGGGGAGAGTCGCCTTCGCCTCGAATTTCCTGCGCGCTCGGCAGGTCCGGGGCGGGCATGCTACCGAACAACCAGCGAGGGGACGAAATGCGGCAAGGTGGCGACCGACGATACCCCAGCCCCGCAGATCAACACGTTCCGGAGGCGCCGCCAACTCGAGAACGAGGAACTTCCCGCAATGGCGTCAGCTTGCCCGTCATCGGTGCGCCCCAGAACTCGAACAGCCCGACGCCATGGCGTCGGTAGCGGCTGCGCAGCACGAAGTCGTGTACCTCGTCGAGCCATACGCGTGCCGCATTGCGGGTGCACCAGCGCAGCGCGCGACGCAGGGCAGCGTCAGGATGGGCAAGCAGCCGGAACACGACACGGGGACGAAGCTGCAGCGCAACTTCCAGCGCCTTCACGGCGAGGAAGACCTGCCACGCCGCCAGGTGGCGGGTATTGAGGACCTGATGACGGTAATCCCATTTCGACCGGTCCTCCTGGACCACGTCCCGATGACCGCTTTCGGCGTAGAAAGCCGTCCATCGGTGAGGCGTGACGTACATGGCGTTGAGCAGGTCCGGATCGTAGGCGCATAGACGGCGGAAGGTGCGCCAGTAGTCGGACAGACGTTCTTGCTCAAAACCGAAGATCTGCCCCGCCATGGACAGGATGCCGTGCTGGCGCAGCAAGCGGATCGCTTCCCGGTCGACGGACTGGGTCGAGTCCTTGCTGATGTTTTCCAGGATGACGGGATCCGTCGATTCGAGTCCCATGAGGCAGCACTCGAGGCCGGCGGCCTTGTAGAGGTGCAGCATGTCGGCATCGCGCACGATATCGCCGGCCCGGATCGAGGCGAACACCTTGACCGGGACGGCCTGCGCGATCATGGCTTCGAGGAAACGTCGCCAGATCCTTCTGGAAGTGGTCGGATTCTCGTCTGCGAGGTCAACGAAATTCACCCCGTGACGACGATGCAGCCAGCCGATCTCGGCGGCGACGCGCTCGGGATCGCGGTGACGCCAGCGCGTCCAGAAATCGCGTTGACCGCAGTAAGTGCAACGGTGCGGGCACCCCCGGGACAGCTGGATGATGGCGGAACGGCCGACGCCCCAGCATTGATAGTGGTCCCAGTCCTCGATCAACTCCCAGCCGATGCGGTAGGCGTCCAGCTTGATGGGCGGGGCATCCGGCGTCGTGACCACGCGTCCCGCCTGACGCACGAACAAACCGGGTACCGACGCGAGCGGCTGTCCGTCGCTCAGGGCGGCGACGAGTTCCAGTGTCGTCTGCTCACCCTCGCCGCGTACCACGATGTCGACCGACGGTTCCGCGGCGAGGATCTCCGCTCCATGGTAGGTCGGGAAGACCCCTCCATACACGATCGGCACCTCGGGAAGGGCAGGCTTGATCGCTCGGGCCATCTCGACCACCGTGGGATGCGCCGGAGTCGAGCCGCCATGGCCCGTCAGAATGAGCTCGGGCGCCAGTCGTCGAGCATGCTCGGCAACCTGTGGCACCGACAGGCACAGCACTTCGGCATCGAGCAGGGTGACATCGTGGCCGGCATCGAGCAGCGGGCCACCGATGGCAAGCAGGCCGAGCGGAGTCTGCTCGCCGAGTCCGTGGGCACTCGATACCGCGCGGTAAGGCGGGTTGATGAGGAGGATACGCATGCTGAACTCCCGGAGACCTAGCGGCGATACGCACGGCAGCTGCCACCTGCATCGCAGGCCGGCATCATTCGCGCGAACACGCCGCCATAGCGTTGCGACAGTTCGATCCGATGACGTGCGAACCAGCGGTAGGCACGCTCGGTAATCCAGGCCGCTACCGGCCAACGAGTCGGCGCCACGGCCCAGCCCCAACCATTCGCGGTCAGGGCAAGGCGAAACGCTTCCGGCCCCTCGACGACAGTTCCGTCGGCGCAGCGCGCATGAATACGTTCCAGCAACTGATCAACGCTGCGGCCATACGGAGCCGGATCGAAGGATGGCGCGGTGATGTCGATGAAGACGAGACGCCCGCGGGAATCTCCCTTGCGCAGCCAGGCGACGTCGAACTGGCAGATCCTGCAGTGACCGTCATAGAGGAACTCGAGCGGGTAGCGTGCATCATCCATCGTCATCACCTTTATTGACTGTTGTTTCAGTAAATACAGAAACACATGCGCAAAAAAATAGCCGCCTTCGGTTCTTCACCTGGCACCGCAGTCCGGCATGAAGCGTTCGGTAGCGGCGTCGGGTGCATGTCACCAGTATAAAATTACTGTTTATTCTGTCAAGACAGAAAATCAAGAAATTACACGCGATCTCGTTCGCGTTGACGTGCGGATGCCTCGCGGACGAACCGCTTCCCGGGCAACGCCGGACTTTGGCCTTGTGCGGAGTCTCGCTATCGCTGAGCCCGACTCAGGGTTCGGCAAGCTCGTAGCTTGTGCTGCGGCCGCCAGTTGGCGACTTTCGCAGTACCCCCTGAGACAGCAACTCGCTGATATCGCGTAGCGCAGTATCCGAAGAGCACTTGGCGATCGCCGCCCACTTGCTGGTCGTGAGCTTACCCTCGAAGCCGTCGAGCAAGCGGTTGAGCAGCGTGATCTGGCGCTCGTTCATCGGCACACCGGCGAAGCGCTGCCAGAAGCGCGCCTTGGCGAGGACGACATCGAGGGTGAGCTGCGCCTGATCAATCGCCAGGTGCAGGGTCGTGAGGAACCACGCGAGCCATTCGGTGACATCCAGGGTTCCTTTCTGGGTTCGTTCGAGAATCTCGTAATACCCTTTGCACTCGCGCTGAATCTGCGCCGACAGGCTGTAAAAGCGCTGTGGCGCGCCATCGGCGCGGGCAAGAAGCAGATCCCCAAGGGCACGGGTAATGCGCCCATTGCCGTCGTCAAAAGGATGGAGAGTGACGGTCCGCAGATGGCCCAGCCCCGCCCTGATTGCCGACGGCCAGGTCGGTCGCTGACGGTTCCCAGATTTATCACGTCGGGTGGAATGAAAAAGGCGCTGATTTCTTCATGAAATCAGCGCCTTTAAATATCTGGCGCGCCCGAGACGATTCGAACGTCCGACCCCTGCCTTCGGAGGGCAGTACTCTATCCAGCTGAGCTACGGGCGCCTTGTGCCACTTGCGTGGCAACGGAACGCAGCATTATACCCGAACTGCGGCACATGACGACCCCTGCCTTCGGAAGGGCCGTGCTCACGGCTGGTGCGGCACGAGGCAGGGGTGGCTACGCCCCTGACGCCTCCCGCGCGGTCAATGCCGCGAGACTCTCCAGAGCCTTGTCGAAGTCATAGTCCGCGATGTTTGCCGCGACCTTTTTCAACATGGGCGCCAGGGACGTGCCGGCGGTGCGCTGCGTGAGCGCGGCGACGGCGTCGGCGGCTTCGGGGTCGCTGTCTTCGAGCAGGGCTCGGAGCCGCTCCAGGTCTTGTTGCAGGTTCGCGGCGCCGATCGTCGCTAAGATTTCTCCCGCCGGCGGCGGCGCGGTTTCGGGCGTGCCGAGCTGCTGCAGGCCTTCGATGACAGGGGCGAGTTCGGCAAGCGTCCGTTCCAGCAGGGGGGCGAGCCGCGCAGCCGGGGCCTTGTCACGGCAGGCCTGTTCGAGCGCGTCGGCAGCCGTCTGGACACCTCGCGCGCCGATGTTGCCGGCGTTGCCCTTGAGGGTGTGGGCGGCCCGCATGGGGG
>NZ_WTVQ01000077.1 GCF_012910955.1 Aromatoleum diolicum | reverse complement strand
CCCTTCGCCCCATCCACCTGCGCCACCTGCCGGTTGCTGGATCTGGATGGTGTCGAGATCGACCTTGGCCTTCTCGTCGAGACCGCCGGTGACCAGCTGGGGGAAAGCGATGATGAGTCCGACCATGAACAACTGGATGATCACGAAGGCGATCGAGCCGCGGTAAATGTCAATGGTCTTGAAGCCCTCGATGCGCTTGTTCGTGATGCGGTCAAGGTAGGCGGAACTCGGTGCGACGCTGCGCAGGTAGAACAGCGCGAAACCGAACGGCGGCGTCAGGAAGGAGGTCTGCAGGTTCATCGCGATGATCACGCCGAACCAGATCAGGTCGATCCCCATCTTGTCGGCGACCGGGCCGAGTAGCGGCAGCAGGATGAACGCGATCTCGAAGAAGTCGATGAAGCAGCCGAGGAAAAAGATCACCGCGTTGACGAAGAGCAGGAAGCCGAGCTGGCCGCCGGGGAGCCGGTCGAACAGGTGTTCGACCCAGACCTGGCCGTCCACCGCGGTGAACACGAAGCTGAAAATCGTCGAGCCGACGAGGATGAACATCACGAAAATCGACAGCCGCGACGTCGATTCGAGGGCCTGGACCAGTGTCTTGAAGTCCAGACGGCCACGCGCTGTCGCCATCACCAGAGCGCCCACTGCGCCCATCGCGCCGCCTTCGGTCGGCGTCGCGACACCCAGGAAAATCGTGCCGAGCACGAGGAAGATCAGGATGAGCGGCGGGATCAGGACGAAGGTGACGCGTTCGGCAATGCGCGACAACAGGCCGAGCCTGAGTACGCGGTTGATGACGGCGAGAACCAGCGCGAAGATGGTGCCAAACGTCAGGGCGACGACGATGACTTCATCGAGCGCCGGTGCCAGCACCTCCTTGCCTTCGAGCCAGGTCATGACCGACTGGTAGTTCTGCCCGAGGGCAACCGAGACCGCGGTGACGATGACGACCAGTACGCCGAGTGAGCGCAGGCCGGAGCTGCCGTCGGGTTCACGATAGGCCAGCGCTTCGGGCGGCAGGGCCGGTACCATCTTCGGCTTGAAGATGGCCAGGCCGATGATGAAGAGCGCGTAGAGACCGACCAGTGCGAGAGCCGGAATCATCGCGCCCTTGTACATGTCGCCGACGCTGCGGCCGAGCTGGTCCGCCATGACGATCAGTACTAGGGACGGCGGGATCGCCTGGGCGAGGGTGCCCGAGGCGGTGATGACCCCCGCGGCGATCGGACGGCTATAGCCATAGCGCATCATGATCGGCAGCGAGATCAGGCCCATCGAGATCACGGACGCGGCCACGACGCCGGTCGTCGCGGCAAGCAGCGCACCGACGAAGATGACTGCCAGCGCAAGGCCGCCGCGGATCGGACCAAACACCTGTCCGACCGTCTCGAGCAGATCCTCGGCCATGCCGCTTCGTTCAAGAATCAACCCCATCAGCGTAAAGAACGGGATCGCCAGCAGAGTGTCGTTCTGCATGATGCCGAACACCCGCAGCGGCAGCGCCTGGAAGAGGGCTGCGGGAATCAGCCCCAGTTCGAGGCCGATGAAACCGAAGAACAGGCCGCAGGCGGAAAGCGAAAATGCGACTGGAAAGCCGGACAGCAGGAAGAAGATGATGACCCCGAACATGATCGGGGCGATGTTGGCGGTGACGAATTCAATCATTTTTGGGACTCGCCGGCAGCGTTGTGTTCAGGGGTGTCGCCGACGGCGGCGTGAATGTGGTCTTCGGTGTCGTCAGTCCCGGAGTGCGCGAGGCAGTCGGGGCCCTGGCCCGTCAGGAAGGCGACGCGCTTGATCAGTTCGGAGACCGCCTGTAGGCCGAGCAATGCAAAGCCCGCCGGTACCAGTGCGTATACCGGCCAGCGGATCAGGCCGCCGGCATTGGAGGACATCTCGCCGGAAACGTAAGCGCCATAGACGACCGGCCACGAGAAGCTGATCATGAAGTAGCACAGTGGCAGCAGGAAAACGATGATGCCGAAGACGTCGATAAGGTTGCGTGTCCGCTTGCTCAGCTTGTTGGCGACGACGTCAATGCGCACGTGGGCGTTTTGCAGGAAGGCGTAGCCGGCGCCGATCATGAATACGGCGGCGAACAGATACCACTGGATTTCGAGGAAGGCGTTCGACCCGATGTTGAACGCCTTGCGCGCGACGGCGTTGCCGGCACTGATCAGCGCAGTGGCGAGGATGAGCCAGATGATCGACTTGCCGATCAGTCGGCCTAGCACGTCAATCGATTGTGACAACTTGAGCAGAATTCCCATCGGTGTTTACCTGGAACGTGGGGAGGGTACACAAGCACCGGCCATTACGGGGGGCCGGGCTCGCCGGGGATCGGATGCTACAGCGCCGTACCGGGCGGCGGAAGCTGAAACGGCCCGCCGAGGCGGGCCGTCCAGGGTGCAGTTAGAGCTTCTGTGAGGCCATATACTGGTCGAAGCTGCCTTCGGCGATGCCCTGCCACTGGTACGCGTCGGCCTGGAAGCGCGAGTAGTCGGCGTAAATCTTCTTCCAGTTCGCGTTCTTGCCATTGATTTCGGCATAGACCTCGCGCGAGGCCTTGAACGCCGCGTCCATCACGTCCTTAGGAAAGCGCTGTAGCTTGGCGCCTTCGGCGATGAGTTGCTTGAGCGCGGTCGGGTTGTGGCCGTCGTAGCGCCCCAGGATTTTGACGTGGGCGTCGGAGGCCGCCTGCCGGACGATGGCCTTGTACTCGTTCGACAGCGCGTTGTAGGCCTTGTTATTGACCAGCAGCGAGAACTGGGTGCTGCCTTCCCACCAGGCCGGGTAGTAGTAATTCTTGGCGACCTTGTGCAGTCCGAGTTTCAGGTCGTCATAAGGGCCGATCCATTCGGCGGCGTCGACAGTGCCCTTTTCGAGCGCCTGGTAGATCTCGCCGGCCGGGATATTCTGCGGCACGGCACCGAGCTTGGTGATCACGCGACCCGCGAAACCCCCGATGCGGATCTTCATGCCGTTCAGATCGGCCACCGACTTGATTTCCTTGCGGTACCAGCCACCCATCTGGGCGCCCGAATTGCCCATCGGGAAATTGACGATGTTGAACTGGGCGTAGAACTCGCGCAGCAGCTTGAGACCATTGCCCTCGTACATCCAGGCGGTCATCTGGCGGGCGTTCATGCCGAAGGGAATCGCGCAGTCGAGGGCGAAGGCTTCATCCTTGCCGAAGAAATAGTAGGGCGCGGTGTGGGCGCACTCAATGGTGTCCTGCTGCAGGGCGTCGACGACGCCGAAGGCCGGAACGAGTTCGCCCGCTGCATGCACACTGACGGTGAATTTGCCGCCGGTCGCCTCGGTGACATTCTTGGCGAAAGCCTCGGCCCCACCGACGAGGGTGTCCAGTGACTTCGGGAAGCTCGATGCGAGGCGCCAGCGGATGTTCGCCTGTGCCTTGACGATGGCCGGAGCGGCTCCGGCAGCGAGTACTCCTGCGATACCCGCATTCTTGAGAAATGAACGACGTTCCACGGCATCTCCTCTTGCTTTGGTTGTACGAATGGCGCAGAGATTACAGGGGTTCGTACAGTCGCGAAATTCGCGGAAAACCCTAACAGACTTCTCGCTACGGTCCGTCAGGACCTTAGTGTGCCCCTGGACGGAGTCGGGGTCGAGAATGTTGGCGGGATGTCGAAATGGCCCAAGGACAGGGACGCGCGGTAACCCGGCGCCGCCGGGGCGCCGGTCTTGCGGCGGGATTTCGGCTTACAGCTTTTGCGTCGCCATGTACTGGTCGAAGCTGCCTTCGGCGATCGGCGTCCATTGGTTCTGCTCCTGGAGGAAGCGCGAGTAGTCGGCGTAGATCTTCTTCCAGTGCGGATTCTTGTCGTTCAGCTCGGCATAGACTTCGCGCGAAACCTTGAAGGCAGCGTCCATGACATCCTTGGGCAGGCGCCTGAGTTTGGCTCCCTCGGAAATCAGTTGCTTGAGTGCGGCGGGGTTGCGGGCGTCGTAGCGCGCCTGGGTCATGACGTGCGAGTCCGAGGCCGCCTGGCGCACGACGGCCTTGTATTCGTTCGACAGCGCGTTGAAGGCCTTGGCATTGACGTAGAGGGTGGTCTGCGCGCTGCCTTCCCAGAATGCAGGGTAGTAGTAATACGGGGCCACGCGGTGCAGGCCGAGCTTGAGGTCATCATAGGGGCCGACGAACTCGGTGGCGTCGATCGTGCCCTTTTCCAGCGCCGAGTAGATTTCGCCCGGCGGAATGTTCTGCGACACGACGCCGAGCTTGGCCAGCACACGACCGCCGAAGCCGCCGATGCGGAACTTCATGCCGTTGAGGTCGGCGACGGACTTGATTTCCTTCCGGAACCAGCCGCCCATCTGTGCGCCTGTGTTGCCCATCGGGAAGCTGACGATGTTGTACTGGGAATAGAATTCGCGCAGCAATTTCTGGCCGTTGCCTTCGTACATCCACGCGGTGAGCTGGCGCGAGTTCATGCCGAACGGAATCGCGCAGTCGAAGGCGAAGGCTTCGTCCTTGCCGAAGAAATAGTAGGGCGCGGTGTTGGCGCATTCGATGGTGCCCTGCTGCAGGGCATCGACTACGCCGAAGGCGGGCATGAGTTCGCCTGCGGCATGCACGGTCACCGTGAACTTGCCGCCGGTGGACTCGGATACGTTCCTGGCAAAGGTTTCGGCTGCGCCGATCAGTGTGTCCAGCGATTTGGGAAAGCTGGAGGCGAGACGCCAGCGGATGTTTTCCTGCGCATTGACGATGGCGGGGGCGGTGCCGCTGGCGAGCACGCCAGCAAGGCCTGCGCTCTTGAGAAATTTGCGACGTTCCACGATCTCTCCTTCTTATGTTTAGCGAAATTCGGTCAGTGGCATATCGACAGCCCAGAGGACTGGCGCTGACAAGGCAGGCGAAACCCGCGCGGAATCATAGCCTATGCCGTCCGACTTGCCATGAGGCCTTCCCGTGACGAGCTGGAACGTGTCAGCGGCCGGCGATCTTCATGCGCTCGATGAGGATGGAGCCGCAGTGCTTCGAGCCGCGCGGAAGTGCGTCGTTACCGATCGCGACGATGCTGCGGAAGATGTCGCGCAGGTTGCCGGCGATGGTGATCTCTTCGACCGCGTGCTTGATCTTGCCCTTTTCGACCCAGAAGCCGGCGGCGCCACGCGAGTAGTCGCCGGTGACGTAATTGACGCCGTGGCCGAGTAGTTCGGTGACGACGAGGCCGCGGTCCATGTGCTTGACCAGGGAGGGGAAGTCCATGTCGCCCGCGCCGACGATCAGGTTGTGCGATCCGCCCGCGTTGCCGGTGGTCTGAAGCCCGAGCTTGCGTGCCGAGTACGTCGACAGGAAGTAGCCCTGCAGCACGCCGTCGATGACGACCTCGCGGTCGTGCGTCGCGACGCCGTCGCTGTCGAAAGGACTGGAGCCGAAGGCTTTCGGCAGGTGCGGTCGCTCGGAGATATTCACGATCGGCGAGAACACCGGCTGGCCGAGGCTGTCGAGCAGGAAGGAGGACTTGCGGTATAGCGAACCCCCGCTGACGGCGTGCACGAAGTTGCCGATGAGTGCTACCGCGAGCGGGGCCTCGAACAACACCGGGGCTTCGCAGGTCTTGATCTTGCGGGCGCCAAGGCGCGCGAGCGCGCGTTCGGCTGCGCGCTGGCCGACGGATTCGGCGGACGTCAGTTCCCTCGCGTCACGGCGGGTGTCGTACCAGTATTCCCGTTGCATGCTGTCGCCTTCGCCGGCGATCACCGAGCATGAAACGCTGTGACGCGAGCTGGCGTAGCCGCCCATGAAGCCGGCGCTGTTGGCCGAGACAAAGTGCGATTCCTGGGTGGAAACGCTGGCGCCTTCGGAGTTGGTGACTTTCGGGCTGACGGCAAATGCGGCTTCCTCGCAGTGGCGCGCAGTTGAGATCGCGTCCTCGACGCTCGGTCGCCACGGGTGGTGCAGGTCGAGGTCGGGGCAGTCGTGCGCCATCAGCCCAGCATCGGCGAGGCCCGCGCAGGGGTCGGGGGCGGTGAAGCGCGCGATCGAGACCGCGGCATCGACGGTGGCTTTCAGGGCCGCCTTGGAAAAATCCGAGGTGCTGGCATGGCCGCGTTGCTGGCCGACGTAGACGGTGACGCCGATGCCCTTGTCGCGGTTGTATTCGATGGTATCAACTTCACCCTTGCGCACTGTCGCCGACTGGCCGAAGCCTTCGGAAACGTCGGTTTCACACGCCGACGCGCCGCGTTTCTTGGCAAATTTCAGGACGTCGCTGGCGATTTCCTGCAGGCGGGCGGAAGTAAAGGAGAAGCCTTGATCGGACATGGGCGGGAGACCAGTGAGCAAAGGCTATAATCTTACCCCGTTCCCACCGACTGTACTTTTCATGATCCACGCCGACTACGACGAACAGCTTCCTGACGACGACTCGGGCGTTCCGGAGCCGCCCAGCAAGAGCCAGCGCAAGCGCGAGAGTCATGCGCTGCAGGACTTGGGCGAACAACTGGTGGCGCTGTCGCTGGACCAGTTGAAGAAGGTGCCGCTGCCCGAGTCGCTCGCCGATGCGGTGCGCGACGCCAAGCGCATGACCAAGCACGAGGCGCGTCGTCGTCAGATGCAGTATGTCGGCAAGCTGATGCGCACCGTCGATCCCGAGCCGATCCAGGCGCAGCTCGACGTGTTCAATGGCGTGTCGAAGGCCGAGGTCGTGCGTCAGCACCGTCTGGAGCGCCTGCGCGTCGACTTGCTGGAGGATGAGTCGACCCTGCAGACCATCGTGCAGACCTGGCCGGAGGCGGATTTCCAGCAATTGCGCACCTTGCGCCGCAATGCGCTGAAAGAGCGTGAACAGAACAAGCCGCTGCGCGCGTTCCGCGAGATTTTCCGGGTGTTGCGCGATCTCGAGGCCGGCACCACCGTGGGTGCGAGCGATGAGAAGGATGGCGCAGATGACGCCGCCGCTGACGAATGATCGACAGGGAGTTTGCATGAGCGACGAAATCACCATCGGCCTGGTGTCGATCAGCGACCGGGCGTCCGATGGCACCTACGAAGACCAGGGCATTCCGGCGCTGCGCGACTGGCTGGGGCGCGCGCTGAGCTCACCGTGGCGTGCCGAGACGCGGTTGATTCCGGACGAGCGGCCGATGATCGAGCGCACCTTGGTTGATCTGGCTGATGCGGTAGGGTGCTCGTTGATTTTGACGACCGGTGGCACCGGGCCGGCGCCGCGCGATGTGACGCCCGAGGCGACGCTGGCGGTGGGCGAGAAGGAGATGCCCGGTTTCGGCGAGGAGATGCGCCGCATCAGCCTGAATTTCGTGCCGACCGCGATCCTGTCGCGACAGGTGGCGGTGATCCGCGGCAAGAGCCTGATCGTGAATCTGCCAGGGCAGCCGAAGTCGATCCGCGAGACGCTCGAAGGGCTGCGCGCGGCCGATGGTTCGGTGAGCCATGTCGGCATCTTCGCGGCGATTCCGTACTGCATCGACCTGATCGGCGGGCCTTACGTCGAGACCGACGAGTCGGTGATCAGGGCCTTCCGGCCCAAGCAGGCGATCCGGCCGAAGCAGGGCTGACGCACGGGTTTTGCACGGAAACCCCGGGGGCGAATGCACCTGGGGGCGGGACGTGTGTCCGTCATTGCGGCTTCGGTCCTCCCCCGCCGCGCCGCATTTCGCGATTTGTTGGCGCGTGGCGGACGCCTCACCACGAAATGCGGCGTAGCAGGGGCCGCAGCATGCCAAAGCTGACTTCTGTCGCGTTTTGCGTTTCGCCAGTTCTACTTTGCGACGATACGGATGACTTTGCCGCCGAATCCCGGCATCTCCGGCGGCGTAGCCAGTTGCCGTCGGCGTTCGATTTCGCGCCACCAGCCGCGCGCGGCGAGCAATGCGGCGAGGATCAGCGCGTAGATCAGCGGTTCCAGAATGTCCGCCTTGACCAGCCACCAGAAATGCACCACGGCGAGGATGCTGATCGCATATATCGAGCGGTGCAGCGCTTGCCAGCGGCGCCCGCCGAGTCGCCGGATGGCGAAGTTGTTCGATGTGACGGCCAGTGGGATCAACAGCACGAAGGCGGAAAAGCCGATCGTGATGAAGGGACGCTTGATGATGTCGCGCGCGATCGATTGCAGGTCGAAGAACTGGTCGAGCCAGAAATACGTCGTGAAGTGCAGGCTCGCGTAGAAGAATGCGAACAGTCCGAGCATGCGACGCAGGCGCAGCAGCCAGTTGAGGCCGGTGAGCTTGCGCAGCGGTGTCACCGCCAGCGTGATGAGCAGGAAACGCAGCGTCCATTCGCCGCTTGCGCGCGTGATCGTTTCGATCGGATTGGCACCCAGGGCGTCGTCGAGCCCGCGCTGGACGTAGACGGCGAGGGGGGCGAGGCAGATGGCGAACAGTAGCGCCTTGATGGTGGCGATCTGGAAAGCGGAGGGGGCGCGGAGCGTCATGGCGGGGTGGGGAGAGATCCGGGTG
>NZ_WTVQ01000076.1 GCF_012910955.1 Aromatoleum diolicum | reverse complement strand
CGGTGATCCTGACGCAGACCGCGACCCGGCGGGAGGGCGGTGGCTACATCATCCGCCGCGGCTATTACCCGCACATCGGCTTCTTCTACCGCCGCAGCATCCACGAGAAGGAACTTGAACAGGCGCCCACCGCGTACGACCGACAGTGCCGCAAGCCTCGCGCAGCCAATGCGCCCGTCGAGTTCATCTGGAGCGATGACCTGCTGCGTGACATCGCTGCCGCCCGGCAGGCCGATACCGAACGCGTTGCAACGGCATGATCGTGATGCCGCGGGCCAATCACAAGGCGGCAGGTGGGGTATGCGGGCCGGATCTGCGTAAGTACGTCCTGCCGGCGTCCGATGGCTCGGAAACTCTTTGATTGACACTCAGAGCGCGCGTAACCGCAACCCGACCACAATGAGACGAATCGACATGAAATGGATGCTGGCTGGCGCACGCGCGAAGCTTGGAGCGCTTGGCATGACGCTGAGCCTTCTGTGTGGGAGTTGCCTGGCCCTCGATAGGGCTTCCGGGCCCACTTATGCGCTGTCATCGGCAGCGCCGGGAACGGCGTGGGAGCGGGATCGGCTGGGGGCCGGTGCGGGATGCGTCGAGCACCGCGAGGCCTTCCATGCGGGCGCCACGATCGCCGAGCAGCAGCAGTCGCTCGCGCGCGAAGTGCTGGTCTATCAGGGCGTGGTGGAAGAAGCGCTGGCGATGCGCGCGCGCTCGATCCGCCTGCTGGACGAATTGCGTGACAAGGCTGGGCGGCGCGAGGCCTTGTCGGGCCGGGATTTGCAGCAGCTCAATCAGGGCGCCGCCGCGATGCTCGAACAACGTGCGGCCTTGTTCCGGGTCAGTCTGGCCCACGAGTGCTGGCTTGATGAGCCGATGCCGGCGGATGCGCAGGCGGCCGCCGTGCAGGCAACCGGAATCGCGATGTCCCTGTCGGCGGCGCTGGTGCTGTACGACAATTATCTTTCGGCGATTTCGCTGTTTCGCGCCGACCTGAAGCTGCGCCAGCACCTCAATCGTGCCGACAGCGGCTTTGCAATCAGGGAAGGCGAGCTCAACCGGATCGCGGCCTCCTTTGCGTCGCCGGAGAACCGCAGCCGTGTGCGTCGCGCTCTGGTGTGGTTTGAAACCAAGGGGGGCGCGGAGGTAGCGGTCGAGGAAGGGCGCGACGAAGCCTATCGCTATCTGGTGCAGCTCATCGAGCAGAGCCCGTCGCGGAATATCGTGCGCCAGGCCCGGCCGCTGGAGTTCTTCGGCAACATGTTCGGCCTGTTCTCGACGCTGAGCTTCGACACCCTGCACGGGCTCAGGAAGGAAGGCGTGCACGTGTCGAGTTTGTTGTTCGGAAGTGCCGTCGGCCTTGTCGAAAGTCGCCGTGGCAAGCTCGATGCGCGCCCCGAGATCCTGGCCAAGCTGACATCGACGGCGCAGGCCGGTGACATTCTTCTGGAAAAGACCCCGTTCCGGCTGACGGACGCCTTTATTCCGGGGCATTGGGGACATGTCGCGGTGTGGGTTGGCAATGAGGCCGAATTGCGTCAGTTGGGCATCTGGGAGCATCCCGCCGTGCGCCCGCATCAGGCGGCGATACGTGCCGGCCGGAGCGTCGTCGAGGCCCTGCGATCGGGCGTCGAAATGAATACGCTGGCGCATTTCCTGAATGTCGACGACCTCGCGCTGTTGCGCCAGGACGGCTCGTCCGATGCGCAACGGGCGGAAGTTGTCGTGCAGGCGCTGCGCCAGGTGGGGAAGGCCTACGATTTCAATTTCGATGTCCAGTCGACGGACCGGATCGTCTGCTCGGAACTCGTCTATCACAGCTACGTCGATCTCGACTGGCCGACCGAGCGCCACCTCGGGCGGGTGACGATCAGTCCGGACAACGTGGCGGTACGGGCCACGAAGCTTGGTCCGCTGAGCGTGGCCTTGCTCTACCACGATGGGGACGAAATTGCGTCGCAGCGGGGCGAGGCGATGGAGGGGCTGGTTCAGGCGCAGGTGATCAGGCTCGCCCGGCGCTGAGCGAGAGCGTGCTCGATCGGCCGGCTGCGCGCGGCCACCCTCGAGGCCTCAGTCGGGCGTAACGGCTTCCTCGGCGACTGCTTCCTGCGCGGCCTCGTGATCGTTCGGACGTTGCTGTTTGCGGAAGGCCTTGATCGCGGCGCGCAGGGTCGGATACGCGGAAGCCTGCAGCGGGCCGACGTCGATGCCGCGCCCTTCCAGATAGGTCGCCAGTTCGGCGGTGCGGCCGGCGAACTTGAGTTCCACGCCGCGCCGGGCGAGGGCATCGCGGATTTCCTTTAGCGTGTAGAAGCCGGTGACGTCGATGCGGCTTACCGGCAGCAGGTCGAGCACCAGCCAGCGCAACTCCTCGCCGGCAGCGTCCGCCGCCGCCAGCACCTGCTGACGGAAATAGGGCGCGTTGAAAAAGACCAGCGGGGCATTGAAGCGGAACAGCATCAGGCCCTGCACGGTCAGCGCGCGCTCGTGATGGGAGGTCGCATGCAGGCCGGGCAGGCCTTCGACCTGCCCGAGCACTTCCACGGTAGGCCGCGCCGTGAGCCGCACGAAACGCACCAGCGCGATCGCCACGGCGACGAGAATGGCCTGGATCACGCCGCTGATCACCACCCCGAATAGCACCACCAACGCCAGCCAGAACTCGTTGCGGTCGAGTTTCCACAGGGCACGCAGCGCACTCACGTCGAACAGGTAGATCCCGGTGTGCACCAACACCGCGCCCAGCGCGGCGATCGGCACGTAACGCAGCGGCGCGGTCAGGAACACCAGCGCCAGCGCGACGCCGCAGGCTGCGACGAGGCTCACCATCTGCGTGCGTCCGCCCATCGACACGCTGACCGCGGTGCGCGAACCCGCTCCGCTGACGGCGAAGCCGCCCAGCATCGACGAGGCGACATTGGCGACGCCGAGTGCGGCGAAATCCCGGTCCGAATCGATCTCGTAGCCGTTGCGCGTCGCGAAGCCGCGTGCGATGAGCATCGCGCTCGAAAAACTCACCAGCGCGATGCCCGCGGCGGCGCTGAACAGCGTATGCACCGCCGTGCCGCTGAGATGCGGTACGGCGAGCGGGGGCAGGCCGGCGGGAACTTCGCCGATCACCGCAACGCCGTAGTCGTCGAGGCCGAACAGCGCCACCAGCGTCCCCGACGCCACCAGCACCACCAGCGCCGCAGGCAGGTTCGGCAGACGGCGCCCCGTCCAGTGCATCGTTGCAAAGGCCATCAGACCCAGCGCAAAGCTCGGCAGGTGCGTCTGCGGCAGCTTGCCAGCGATTTCCAGCAGACTATCGACGATGTCGCGCGCCTGTACCGGAAAGCCGAGCAGCTTGCCCAGTTGGCCCAGCACGATCGACAGCGCGATGCCGTTGAGGAAGCCGATCAGGATCGGTTTCGACAGGAAGTCCGCCAGCGCGCCCAGGCGCATGCGGCTGGCGGCCAGGCACATCAGGCCGACGAGAAAGGTCAGCGCAATCGACCACGTGAGGTACTCCGGCGAGCCCACGGCCGCCAGCGGTGCGAGCGCGGCGGCGAGCATCGCGCAGGTGGCCGCGTCGGGCCCGACGATGAGTTGGCGCGACGAGCCGAACAGCGCATACGCGAGCATCGCCACCATCGATGCGTAAAGCCCCGACGCCGGCGGAAAGCCGGCCAGCTCCGCATACGCGACGCCGACCGGAATCGCCACCGCGGTCACCGACAGCCCGCCCGCCAGGTCGTGACGCAGGTCCGCGCGCCGGTAATGGCGCAACATCTGCAGGCCGGGGGCGATGCGGAACAACCAGTCGGGGGGTAGCGGTTTCATCGTCGAACACGCGCGGAGGGCTTGCCGACCAATATGCCCGAAATCGTGCGTGTCGAGGCGTGGCGCAATGCGCAGTGGGCGGCGATCGCCGGACAGGTGCACGCGCCGCCTTGGCACCGGGCGGCAAAATCAATAGAATCCGTTGCTTGCTGAGGAGCGCTGCGACCCGCGACGGGCTGTGACTCCCGGGGCCAGGCTCAGCAACCGAACAACGGCGCTCGCAAACCATCAGCCGGGTTTGCCGCGCCGTTTGTTTTTGCGTCGTCTGCCGGCTGTGATCGAATCGCACGACCGAGGTAGAACCATGCAAACCGACCGTTCCGAAGAACTCCGTTCCCTGCTCGCCCAGCGCATCCTGATCCTCGACGGGGCGATGGGCACGATGATCCAGCAGCACAAGCTCGGCGAGTCGGATTACCGCGGGGAACGGTTTCGCGCGCATCCGAAGGACCTGAAGGGCAACAACGACCTGCTGGTGCTGACGCGCCCGGACGTCGTCGGCGGCATCCACCGCGCCTACCTCGAGGCCGGTGCGGACCTCATCGAGACCAACACTTTCAATGCGACGCGCGTGTCGCAGGCCGATTACGGCCTGTCCGACCTTGCGTACGAGCTGAACGTGGCGGGTGCGCGGCTGGTGCGCGAGCTGTGCGACGAATACACCGCGCAGAATCCGGCGAAGCCGCGCTACTGCGCCGGCGTGCTCGGACCGACTTCGCGCACGCTGTCGATCTCGCCCGACGTCAACGATCCGGGCTTCCGCAACATCAGCTTCGACGCACTCGTCGATGACTATTACGACTCGGCGCGCGGCCTGCTCGAAGGCGGCGCCGACCTGCTGCTGATCGAGACGATCTTCGACACGCTGAACGCCAAGGCGGCGGTGTTCGCCATCGAGAAGCTGTTTGTCGAACTGGAAGGTAGCGGTGGCCACCGCGTGCCGGTGATGATTTCCGGCACGATCACCGATGCGTCGGGCCGTACCTTGTCCGGCCAGACCGCGGAGGCGTTCTGGAACTCGCTCGCGCATGCGCGGCCGATCTCCTTCGGTCTCAACTGCGCGCTCGGCGCGAAGGAGCTGCGCCAGTACGTGGACGAACTCTCCCACGTTTGCGACACGCATGTGTCGGCGCACCCGAACGCCGGCCTGCCGAATCCGCTGTCGCCGACCGGTTACGACGAGACGCCGGAACAGCTCGCGGGCGACATCCGCGAGTGGGCCGCGTCGGGCCTGGTGAACATCGTCGGCGGCTGCTGCGGCACGACGCCGGCGCATATCGCGGCAATCGCCGCGGCGGTGGCCGATCTCAAGCCGCGCGTCGTGCCGGCGCTGGAGAAGAAGCTGCGCCTGTCAGGACTGGAACCCTTCAACGTCGGGGCGGACAGCCTGTTCGTGAACGTCGGCGAGCGCACCAACGTCACCGGTTCGAAGGCTTTCGCACGCATGATCCTCGAAGGCCGTTTCGACGACGCGCTGGCGGTCGCGCGCCAGCAGGTCGAAAACGGCGCCCAGGTCATCGACATCAACATGGACGAGGCGATGCTCGACTCGCTGGCGGCGATGGAGCGTTTCCTCAAGCTCATCGCGTCCGAGCCGGACATCTCGCGCGTGCCGATCATGCTCGACTCGTCGAAGTGGAGCGTCATCGAGGCGGGCCTCAAGTGCATCCAGGGCAAGGGCGTCGTCAATTCGATCTCGATGAAGGAGGGCGAGGCCGAGTTCCTGCGCCAGGCGCGGCTGTGCCGTCAGTACGGCGCTGCGGTCATCGTCATGGCTTTCGACGAGAAGGGCCAGGCCGACACCTACCGGCGCAAGACCGAGATCTGCAAGCGCGCCTACGACCTGCTCACCGGCATCGGTTTTCCGCCCGAAGACATCATCTTCGACCCGAACATTTTCGCGATCGCGACCGGCATCGAGGAACACGACAACTACGCCGTCGATTTCATCAACGCGGTGGCGTGGATCAAGGCGAACCTGCCGTACGCGAAGATTTCCGGCGGCGTGTCGAACGTCAGCTTCAGTTTCCGCGGCAACGACGCGGTGCGCGAGGCGATTCACACGGTGTTCCTGTACCACGCGATCAAGGCCGGGCTGTCGATGGGCATCGTCAATGCCGGCCAGCTCGGCGTGTATGACGACCTCGAGCCGGTGCTGCGCGACAAGGTCGAGGACGTGGTGCTGAACCGCAACGCCGGTGCCGGCGAGGCGCTGGTCGAGGCGGCGCAGAGCGTCAAGGAAGGAAAGGCCAAGAACGCCGGGCCGGATCTCGCGTGGCGCGCGCTGGCGGTCGAGGAGCGCCTGGCGCATGCGCTGGTGAAAGGCATCACCGACTTCGTCGTTGCCGACACCGAGGAGGTGCGCGCGAAGCTCGAAGCCGCGGGCAAGCCGCCGCTGGCGGTCATCGAAGGCCCGCTGATGGCCGGCATGAACGTCGTTGGCGATCTCTTCGGTGCCGGCAAGATGTTCCTGCCGCAGGTCGTCAAATCCGCGCGCGTGATGAAGCAGGCGGTCGCGCACCTGATTCCGTATATCGAGGCCGAGAAACTCAGGACCGGCGCGACCTCCAAGGGGCGCATCGTCGTCGCCACCGTCAAGGGCGACGTGCACGACATCGGCAAGAACATCGTCGGCGTCGTACTCGGCTGCAACGGTTACGAAGTGATCGACCTCGGCGTGATGGTGCCGGCGGAGAAGATCCTCAATGCCGCGCGCGAACACGGCGCGCAGGCGATCGGCCTGTCGGGCCTCATCACGCCTTCGCTCGAGGAGATGAGCCACGTCGCCGCCGAGATGCAGCGCCAGGGTTTCGCCGACGGCGCGCCGATACCCCTGCTGATCGGCGGTGCGACGACCAGCCGAGCGCATACCGCGATCAAGATCGCGCCGCATTACACCGGCCCGGTCGTCTACGTGCCGGACGCCTCGCGCGCGGTCGGCGTCGTCACTGCCTTGTTGTCCGAAGGCGGTGCGGCGGACTTCAAGACGCAGCTCGCCGCCGACTACGACCGGATTCGCACGCAGCATGCGAACAAGAAGGGCGTGCCGCTCGTCAGCCTCATGGCCGCGCGTGCCAACGCGTTCCGCTTCGACGCGACCCCGTACGCGCCGGCGAAGCCGCACACGCTGGGCGTGCAGGCGCTCGAGGTGCCGCTCGCCGCACTGGTCGGCTACATCGACTGGGGGCCGTTCTTCCAGACTTGGGATCTGGCCGGCAGCTATCCGAAGATCCTCGACGACGCGGTGGTCGGCGAGACCGCGCGCAACGTGTTCGCGGACGGCCGTGCGATGCTCGAACGGGTCGTCGCCGAGGGCTGGTTGCAGGCGCGGGCGGTGTTCGGCCTGTTCCCGGCGAACAGCCTCGGCGACGACATCGCGTTCTACGCCGACGAGGCGCGCGCGACACCCTTGATCACCTGGCACGGCCTGCGCCAGCAGCACGAGCGCCCGGCGGGCAAACCGCACTATTGTCTGGCCGATTTCGTCGCGCCGAAGGCGTCCGGCGTGGCCGACTACTGCGGCGCCTTCGCGGTGACCGCCGGCCTCGGCATCGAGAAGAAGCTCGCCGAGTTCGAGGCCGCGCACGACGACTACCACTCGATCATGCTGAAGAGCCTCGCCGACCGCCTTGCCGAAGCCTGCGCCGAATGGCTGCACGCGCAGGTGCGCAAGGACTACTGGGGCTACGCCGCCGACGAGACGCTCGCCAACGACGCGCTGATCCGCGAGGAATACCGCGGTATTCGCCCGGCGCCCGGCTACCCGGCCTGCCCGGATCACACGTCCAAGGCGGCGCTGTTCGAGCTGCTCGACGCGCCGAAGAATGCCGGCATGGCGCTGACGGAATCGTTCGCGATGAGTCCGGCGGCATCGGTCAGCGGTTTCTACTTCGCCCACCCGCAGAGTCGTTATTTCGCGATCCAGAAAATCGGCCGCGATCAGCTCGAAGACTGGGCAAAGCGCACCGGCACGACGGTCGACGAGGCGGCGAGGTGGCTCGCGCCGCTGCTGTAAGGCGGCAGGGTGGCGTTACGCCTGCTTACCGTGACGGGTTCGCGGCTGGCGTAAGCTTGGTGCGCGAGGCCTGCCGGACGGGGTGCATTTGCCTGTCCGCAGGTCGGCGCAACTGCACGCAGTTTCCCGCAGTTTTTATCTCGCAATCCGTCGCAAGGAGAGACCCGATCATGCAAACAAGCATTCGATCCTGCCGGTCTCTAAAACCGGCTTCAATCACCCGATTCCTCGCCTGCGCGGCGCTGGTGCTCGGTGTGCAGGCAGTGTCCGTCGCCGGTGAGTCCGCCGCGCCCGTCGAGTCCCGCGAGCCGTCGACTGCGGCAGCGGTAGGCCATACCGTTGGCGGGACGATGCGCGACATCGGTACCGGTGCGCGTGACGCGGGGCGCGAGGTCGGCCACGGTGCGGCCGAAGCCGGCCGCAATATCGGTCATACCGTCCGCGATGCGGCGGTCGTCACCTGGCACGGCATCGGCGACGCCGGCCGGGCGATCGGACGCACTGCGCGCGATGGCAGCAAGGCCTTCGTGCGCGGGCTGAAGGGCGAATCGCAACGCTGATCTGCCCCTTCGTGTCGGCACGCAGTGCGACCGCTCGTCGCGCTGATCAGGATTGGCGGGTACGGACCACGGTTTTCGCGAGAGAATCGTGGTTCTTTCATTTCGGCTGCAACGCCGCCGCGAGATCGCCCGCATGAAGGATTCCGCCAGCAGTTCCTCCGTCACTATCGCTCGCGGCGACCGCGTGGCGCGCGCGCGACGTCAATCGACCGGGGAGACCTGATGGACCTCAGCCAGATCACCGAAGCGATCCAGCGCGATGCGGTGTGGGTCGTGTTCGCGAACGTGCTGTTGCAGCAACTGGGCCTGCCGGTGCCGGCGGTGCCGACGCTGCTGGTTGCGGGCAGCCTCGCGGCCTCGTCCGGGCAGGCCGGCACGATGCTCGTCGCGGCGGTCGCGGCCTCGGTGATTGCCGACTGGATCTGGTATCTGGCGGGCAGGGCCTTCGGCTATCGCGTGCTGTCTGGCCTGTGCCGGCTGTCGCTGAATCCGGATTCCTGCGTGTCGCAGACCGAAGCACGTTTCGTCCGCTGGGGCGTGTGGTCGCTGGTGGTCGCGAAGTTCATCCCGGGATTCTCCACCGTTGCGCCGCCGATCGCCGGTTCGCTGCGCATGCCACTGACGGGCTTCCTGCTGGCGGCGGGGGCGGGGGC
>NZ_WTVQ01000075.1 GCF_012910955.1 Aromatoleum diolicum | reverse complement strand
GTGCCAATGGGGCGGGGTTCTCCGATCTGCTCGGCAACGTCTGGGAGTGGACGGCCGACGATTACATCTCCGACGGCTACACCCGCCACAGCCTGTTCAACCCCCGCAACAGCGCAGGCCTGGACAAGGCGGTGATCCGCGGCGGGAGCCGTCGTACCGAATTCGTACAGACCCGTTGCACGATGCGCGGACGCTATCCCAAACAAGACACGCTCGATCTCATCGGGCTGCGCATCGTGCGCGAGGAGTGAGGACAACAGCCATGAGGTTCCATCGCCACGCTGCAATCATTCTTGCGACAATCAGTTCCGCGCTTGCATTCGCCGAGCCCTCCTCCACGCCTCTTCCCCAAGAGGTCGTGATCAACGGCGTCGAGTTCGTACATATCCCCGCCGGCAACTTCTGGTACGGGGTCGAGAACGTCGACTACCTGGACAACCAGCGACCGGTGAATGGCAAGCATTACCGCGATGTCCAAGTCTGGCTCGACGGCTTCTACATGGCCAAGTTCGAAGCCCGTGCACGCGATCTGAAACGCTTCCTCGAACAACCGGACCTCAAGCGCCGCAGCACGTACGCGGGCGAAACCGAGGGTTGTGCAGTAACCGGGAACGCCATGAACGGCTACACGTTAAAGGCGCCCGACCAGGACCTTCCGGCGACCCACCTCTCCAATGAACTGTCGGCCGAGCTGGCCCAATGGCTGGGCTTTCGGCTGCCCACGGAAATGGAATGGGTCAAGGCGGCACGTGGCGCCGACCGCAGGATGTTCCCTTGGGGCGACGAATACCCGGACGACACCTTCGCCGGCTTCAAGTCGCACGCGGGCTGCAGTCCCGCCCCGGTCGACGCCTTCGCCAACGGCCGCTCGGCTTACGGGCTCTACAACATGGGCGGCAACGTGTTCGAGCATGTGGCCGACTGGTACAACAATCCCCATGACCTGGCGCTAAAGGATGGCATGCGCAATCCCGCACCGCCGAAAAGCGGCACCACGGGTTCCGACATCACCCACCCGATGAGGATTCTGAAGGGGGGGCGCTGGTCCACCCACGCCATGGGCATGTCCATCTATTCGCGCACTCTCCACCGCCCGGATGGTGGGTTCATCTGTTTCGGCACGCGCTTCGCAGTCGACGAGGCGAGCGTCGCGCAGCACCTGAGAGCCGGAACGGCCCGGGTCATTGCAGAAAAATGACGGCCCCGATGACCGCGCGTCCTGCGCAGGGGCGTGACTACCGCCGGGGCGCAATCCTCGCCGTGCCGTTCTCGATCGCACTGCTCGCCACCATCGTGTCCTTGGTGCCGGGCCGCGGCGTCGAGACCGGCAGCCCGCATGCTGACGCCTCGCAGTTTCCGTCGATCGCCCCGCACCGCCCGATCGGCTTCAGCGCCGAGAAAGCACAGGAGTCGGCGCCGGAGGCCGACAGCCGACTCAGCGTCGACCCCGAGAAGGATCCGGCGGGCCACCTGAGCGAAGTGCGCCGGGTGACGGTCGACGCCCTGATCGGCCTTGCCCGCGATTTATTGAAGAAGGGACAGCCCGACGGGGCCGCCGAATCCCTGCTCAAGGCGATGTACCTGGCCCCCAGGAACGCCGAGCCCTTCCATCTCATGGGCGACGTGATGATGCAGCGCCAGCGCTTCAGCGAGGCACGCGATTACTACGAATCCGCCATCGACCGCGATCCGCTGCGCGCCGAGGCCTATTTTGGCCACGCCACGGCATCGGAAGCGATGGGCGACCTCGAGTCCGCGCTCGGTGGCATGCGCAGTTACCTTCATGTGGTATCCGACAAGGATCCCTTCCGCCGGAAGGTCGCGCAGGCGCGCTCGGCGATCTGGGAATGGGAGTCGAAGCTCGGACGCGGCCCGTGGGGCCCGACACGCGGCATTCCGCCCGGTTTCACGGAGGCGGAACTGCAACGCGACGGCAAGGGGGTGGGCGTGAAAATGCCGATTTCCGGCACCGAAGACAAGGATGGCGTGAAGAAATATGAGATAAAGCACGCCGACAAGATCGAGATGTTCAAGAAAGAATGACAGACCTCCTTCAACTAGAACTGATCGCCTTCTGGGCCTCGGTGCTCGCCTACAGCGTCGCCACCGCGACCGCGATCATCGGAGTTGTCTTCCGCCGCGACTGGCCGCGCCTGATCCTCGCCTTGCTGATTGCCGGATGGGTTGTACACACTATGGCATTCGGTGCACGCTGGATGCGCATCGGGCATCTACCGGTGATCAACACTTTCGAGATGCTATCGGCCAACGTCTGGGGGCTCGTCGCCGCGGTGTGGATCGGCTACATCCTGCTGCCCCGCGTGCGCGCCTTCGCGGCCTTCGTGCTGCCCGTTGTGACGATGCTGATGGGCTGGATGATCCTGATCCCGATGGACGAGTCATCGCTGCCGCCGACCTACCGCACGATCTGGCTGTACATTCACATCGCCTTCCTGAAGATCTTCCTCGGCGCCGCCTTCGTCGCGCTGGGCATCGGCCTGATCACGATCTTCCGCGCGCTGAACCTCGGCACCGCTGCGCTGCAGCGTCTGCCGGGCGACAAGGAACTCGACGCAACCGCCTATCGCTGCATGGCGCTTGCGCTCATCTTCGACACGCTCGGCATCGTCGCCGGCGCGATCTGGGCGCAGGATGCCTGGGGGCGGTACTGGTCGTGGGATCCGCTCGAGGTGTGGTCCCTCGTCACCTGGCTGGCGATCGGCCTGACGCTGCACGTTCGCGCGTCGTTCCGCACACCGCCTCTGACCAATGCGGCCCTGATTGCCGGCACCTTCGTCGTCGCCTTCTTCACCTTCTTCGGCATTCCGTTCGTGTCCACCGCCCTGCACAAGGGGGCGATCTGAGCGCGCCGCTGCAGGCGCGGAACCACAAGGTTCTGCGCGCCCTGCTGTGGCTCGTCGTGCTGGGGTACGCGATCTTCGTCGGCGCCAAGATCGCCGGCGGATACCACGACGCGGCACGCGGAGAGACACCGCTGTTCACGGATTTCACCCCCACCTACGCCGCGTCGATCGTCGTGCGCGAACTGCCGGCCGAATTCGTGTACATGCAGCGCACGATGGTCGCCGCGGGCAAAGAGGCGGCGCGCAGGATCTATGGCGACATCACCGACCAGCAGGCCCGCGTTGTCGGCTTCGCGCCGTGGATGTATCCGCCGACCTTCATCCTGCTGGTGATCCCGCTCGCGTACCTGCCTTATCTGCTGGCGTGGGCAGGCTGGCTGGGCGTCACGGCCCTGCCCTACCTGCTGACCCTGCGAAAGATCCTGCCCGGCGGCCTCGGCCTGCCTTTCGCCCTGGCCGCGCCGCCCGCCTTCTTCAACGTGATGTACGGGCAGACTGGATTCCTGACCGCGGGCCTGCTTGGATCGGGCTTGCTGCTGCTGCGCAGCCGCCCGATATGCGCCGGTGTACTCATCGGCCTGGCAAGTGTGAAGCCGCATTTCGGCGTGCTGGTCCCGTTCGCCCTGCTCGCCGGCAGGCACTGGCGCGCCTTCGGCGCGGCCACGCTGAGCGTACTCCTGCCGATCGCACTGAGCGTACTCGTGCTCGGCGACGATCCATGGTTCGCCTTCATCGGCACGAGCCTGTTCCACATCGAAGGGTTCTCGGTAGGGGCCTTCGCGCTACCAGCAATGACCACGGCGTGGTCCGCCGCGCGCCTCGCCGGCATGACGCTGGATCAGGCGTGGTTCGTCCAATATGCCGTCAGCGCCCTGATGCTGGCGCTCGTCGTCGGCGTGTGGTGGCGCGGCAGCAAGCATCCCGACTCGCACGACCTGCAGGCCGCGGTGCTGTGCCTCGCAACACCCTTAGCGCTGCCGCTGGCCTTTCTATACGACCTCGTGCTGATCGTGCCGGCCGCTGCCTGGCTGTGGGCGGACATGCGGCGCCACGGCGCAGGAAGCGAGGAATACTGGGTACTCGCGGGCGGGCTTGCGGCACTGCTCGGGGTGAAGGAACTCGCCAAGGCTCTTCCCTTCCTGGCCGCGCCGTGGATTCTGGCCGCCCTCCTTGGCCTCGCGCTCTACCGCTTCCTGGCCGCCCTTCAGCGCGACGCGCGAGCCCCGTCCTGAAAAGGCGCCGCGCACCAGAAAGCGCGGCAAGGTCCAAGGCCGATAGGCCATCGTCGCGAAAATCGCGCACTCGAACGAGCAGCGGCACTGCGAGTCGCGGATATAGTCCGTGATGCGCCGGCCCTGGCGGCCGCGCAGCAGCGCGCGAAGATCGTCCGAATGATCCGACAGGCGGCCGATGATGAAATTGTCGTGCTCGGCCGCGACCTCCGGCCGAACATCGCGGATCATCTCGCACGGCAGCACAGTGCCGTCCGCCTGGATCACGGCCAGCCGCCGCCCGGCGAGGCATCCGCCACAGGGCCAGGACCGCTGCGGCGAACGCACGATCGAAAACATCGCGCGATCGAGCAGAACAAACAGCCGGGACAGTCCCGCCGCCGTGCCGTTCGCCGCTGCGACACAGGCGCTCAGGCGCGCGTACGTTGCTTCGTCTACGCCGCCGAGCAAACGGTCTGCGGGCTTGCCACGCAAGCGCGTGAGTTCCAGCTGATCGAGCCGGAAGCGCTGGAGATGCCCGACGACCACTGGAACCGCGCCCGCATTCTCCGCGGTTGCCGCGACGCAGGCATGTACGCGCAGCTGCGGCAGCCACTGGCGCGCCTCGCACAGAAGCCGCAGGGACCGCTCGACTTTCGCAAACAGCCCGGGGACGCGACGCAGTCGATCGTGTTCGCTCCCCACCCCATCCACGGACAGTGTCACCATGATCCGCCCGAATCGCGCGACATCGGGCAGGCGTTCGAGCAGCCGGGCGAGCTTTTCCGGATAGGAGCCGTTGGTCGACACGCTGAACGAACGCACCCCGGCGCGATAGTAGGCAGCGATGACCTCCGCGAGATCGTCGCGCAACAGCGGCTCGCCTCCAGTCAGCGAAAGGTGGCCCAGCGGCCCGACGCTCGCGGCCAGCCGCCGGATGCGCGCTAGGTCCATTTCGGCCTCGCGACCGATAGCCTGCCGTTGCGGCATGTCGAAGCAGTGGCCGCAGTAGGCGTTGCAGCGATGCGTCAGGAACTGGATCAGATAACCGGGCGAGCCGGGTGATAATAAGCTGCGCAGATAGGCCCACAGCACCGCGAGATCGATGAGTGTGCTGCGCAATCCGCGCAGGGTGATATCCCTGAGCGCGAGCAGTCCGCCAACGACGATCGCCATGCTGGTCGCGACGTGAAAAGCGAGAGCCCACGGGACGAACGCTGCCCCCTGCCTGCACACGAGTTCGCGAAGGAGGCGCTGCGAATGCCACCCTGCTAGGCCCAGTAGCAGCGCTCCCGCCACCGCAAGTTGCGGCATCGCAATCCCGAAGCTGGAAAACAGCACGCCGAGGATCAGGCATCCCCTTCCCAAACCTTCGCGCGCCCCACCCATCATCGGATTGAAGATCCGATAGCGCCGGATCAACTGGACGTAATGGCGAGTTCTGGGCACCAGTTCGCGCACGTAGTGCATGCAATCGGGCTGCCCGTGTTCGACGCGCAAGTCCCCGGAAAGCCAGATCTTGTGTCCTGCCGCCGAAAGGCGGCAACCCAGTTCGGGATCCTCGAGCGCGACCTGCCGATGCTCGCTGAACCCACCGAGGCTCATGAAGACCGCCCGCCGGATGCCGCAGACGGAGCCGCTAAGCCCCCCCGGGGCGGGACGGTCGAGCCCCCCGCTGCGCATCGCAGCCTCGCAGCAATCGAGATATCGGGCAAAGCGGCCGCCACCCGGATTCACATCGTAGTAGCAGCCCGAGAATGCGTCGTAGTCGTCCTTGGTCTCGAAAAACTCGACGCATCGCGAGAGAAAGTCCGGCTCTCGAATGCGGGTGTCCGCGTCGAGGAACACCAGCAGGTCGCCCTGCGCCACCCGCGCCCCGGCGTTGCGCGCCGCACCCGCGCCTGCGCATCGCTCAAGCCGCAGCACACGCAGCCAGGGATAGTTGGCGAGCACTGCGGCCGTCGAATCCGTCGAGCCGTCATCGACAACGATGAATTCGCACCCCGCGATTCCTTCCAGCCGCTGTCCGACGAGCGAGTCGAGCAATCGTCCGAGCGCGTCGGCACAGTTACGCGCCGGAATGACTAACGAGAGCTGCATGCGGTTGACGTTGGCATGGATCTGTCTGGATTTAGGGAGCCTACCGCTGTATTCTACGCGTCCCGCAGCTGCATCCTGCGCGGCAGTGTCGCGAATCGCCCGATTGACCTGATTCGGGCACGAGGCGGTTCGCCGCTATCAGCTGCGCGGCAATACCACATGAAAATCGCCGTCGTCATTCCTACGTACAACGAACGCGGCAATGTCGGGCGCCTCATCGAACAGGTGCTCGCCGCGCTCGCGAATCCGCGCTGGCTTGTGCAAGTCGTGGTCGTCGATGATGAATCGCCCGACGGTACCGCGACGGAAGTGCTCGACTGTGCGACACGCCTGCCGGGCGTGTCACTCCTTAGCGGGCCGCGCGCCGGACTGGGCGCGGCATATGTGCGTGGACTGGATCACGTACTGACGACCGACACGCCGGCGATCGTGATACAGATGGACGCGGATTTTTCCCATGCGCCTTCGGATCTGCCGCGCCTTGTCGCGGCAATCGAGGACGGCGCCGACCTCGCGATCGGCAGTCGCTACGTCGACGGAAACCGCACCCCGTGCGACTGGGGCTGGCGCCGCAGGCTCCTTTCCTGGTGCGGCAATCTGGTTGCACGTCACTGGCTGGGCATCGCCCCGGTCCGCGATTGCACCGCCGGATTTCGCGCCTGGCGGACATCCGCACTGAAAAACACCGCGTACGGCGAAGTGACGGCGCAGGGCTACGTATTCCTCGTGGCGCTGCTGAAAAACGCGACCCAATCCGGGGCGGACATCCGGGAGGTCACCGTTCATTTCCCCGACCGCAAGCTTGGCGAATCGAAACTCGGGCGCAAGGAAATAGTCGAGTTTGCCCGCTGGGCCGTCATGAACCGTAGCCCGCGGACAGTACCCACCGAATGCGCGACGCAGGCACGATGAGCGCCCTGCGCCGGCCGTTTCTTGTGCTGCTGTGTACGATCCCGGGGGGCGTGTTCGCGTTTTCGCTCCTGCTGGAACACCAAGCCTATTTCTGGGACGGGACCGTCTATCGCTGCGCCATCGAAACCACTCTGGCAAACGGCTCCCCCTACCAATTCGTCGGCGATTGCGCAGGTTATTTTCTGCCGCACACCTATCCTTACGCCGGAACACGGCTGCTCGCCGATATGGCGTCGCGGCTCGGCAGTCTTGCGCTCAGCTATGGGTATGTTCTCGCATACGCATCGGGCGTCTTGCTCCTCTTGCACGTCACTTACCGGTTGAGCAACTCGCTCCGGACACTCCCGCTGCTCCTTCTTGCGCCAGGAGCCGGCGTGTTCGTCTCGGAGCTGGTGTCCGGCAACATGGGCGTCCCGTTTTATGGACTGCTCATCTGGCTGATCTGGCGCAATGCGACGAATTTGGGTCCGGTCGCCGTGCTCACCACCGTCATGGCTCCGTTCAAACCGCTCTACGCAGCGTATCTGCTTGTCCCCTTCTTGTTGCGTCGTGACGTGCTGATGCCGGCAATCGGTGCGGGCATCGTTGGCGTTTGGTATGCCAGCGACGCCCTTCTGTATCCCGCGCATTTTGCGGAATGGCTGAGCACCGCCGTTCATCATGCCAATGATGTGCCTGGCTTCGGCTTTTCGATGCTGATCCGGAAAAGCGGCCTGGAACTGGGAGGCAAGGCATGGATTGCGGCGGCCTACCTTGTCTGGGTATGCGCGATTGGGCTGCTGACGCTACGCGCAGTGGCCCGCTCGCCCACACCGCTGACACAGGCCCTGGTTGCGATTGCAGGTACGGCCCTGCTCCTGCCGCGTCTCAAGGAATATGACTGCCTGATTCTGATTCCACTTGCACTGACCATCCGGCCAACGATCACCATACGCGAACAGCGGGAATGGGTGATTCTCATAGGAGGCTTCGCTGTTGTGCTGCCCGCTGCGATCTGGTGGCTTCGAAAGCTCCCGATGGTCTGGGGCGGAATTCCGGCGGACTGGCGGACATTCGTCGACATGCGATGGCTGGTACAGAATCAGGGCGGTTTTCTTTTTGCAGCAATGCTCGCAGCGCTCGCCTGGCTCGCATACCGTCCCCGAGAGCCGGACACCCCACAGTGAGACGATGCGCACCGGGATATCCCGATCGCGAAACGCGTTGCCGCACGGCCGCTTGGGTAACCCCCCTGCGTTACAATTCGCCCGATTGCTCCTGGAACGGTTTGAAGAGACGACGTTCTGTGCCTGCCGAGAAAGTTCACACCCCTCCCCTTGCTGCTCCCGCCGTCCGCAGACCGGACTGCCGACGTCCTGGCCGATGACCCTCGATCCCGCTTTTCAAAAACTGCAGTGCGCACTTCAAGCTGAAGTGCTCGGACAGACGCAATTGGTCGAGCGCCTTCTGGTGGCACTCCTCGCCGACGGCCACCTCCTCGTCGAGGGGCCGCCGGGCATTGCGAAAACACGCGCGGCACGCACACTGGCGTCGCTGATCGACGCCGACTTCCACCGCATCCAGTTCACACCCGATCTGCTGCCCGCGGATCTCACCGGCAGCGAAGTGTTCCGCCCGCAGGACGGCAGTTTCCACTTCGAGCGCGGCCCGCTGTTCCACCACCTGTTGCTCGCCGACGAGATCAACCGTGCCCCCGCCAAGGTACAGTCTGCCTTGCTGGAAGCGATGGGCGAGCGTCAGGTGACGGTCGGCCAGACGACCTTTCCGCTGCCCAGCCTGTTCCTGGTGATGGCGACGCAGAATCCGATCGAGCACGAAGGGACCTATCCGCTGCCCGAGGCACAGCTCGACCGCTTCCTGCTGCATGTGCGCGTCGGCTACCCCGACATGTCCGTCGAACGCGACATCCTGCGCCTCGCGCGCGACGAAGCACGCGCCGCCCTCGATGCGCCGACCGCCACGACGCCCGCCCCCATTGTCTCGCAAGCTCAGGTATGCACCGCGCGGCATGCGGTGCTCGACCTGCATCTGAGCCCCGACCTCGAGGAATACATCGTGCAGCTGGTGGCCGCGACGCGCGTGCCCGAACGATACGGCGCTGATCTCGCCGGCCGCGTGCGCTTCGGCGCCAGTCCGCGCGGCGCCATCGCCCTCGACCGCTGCGCGCGTGCGCGCGCCTGGCTGCAGGGCCGCGACTACGTTTCGCCCGACGATATCCAGGCGCTCGCGCCGGACGTGCTGCGCCATCGCATCCTGCCGAGCTGGGAAGCCCAGGCCGAAGGCCTGACGTCCGATACGCTCGTCACCGCGCTCCTCGAGCGCGTACCGGTGCCGTGAGCGTGGCGTCACGCCCCCGGGAGCCGGTCGTGCACGGGCGAGACGGACGCGCCGCGCAATGACTGCCGCCGACACCAGCGCCATTGCGCCCACCCTGCGCGACCTGATCGCACAACGCGAGCGGGTCGCGGCCGGCATGTTGCGGCGCGGCGGCGTGACGGGCGACGGCGCCGGTACGCATCGCGCGACGCCCCTCGGACGCGGCATGGACTTCGCCGAAGTCCGCGCGTACCAGCCCGGCGACGACCTGCGCAGCATGGACTGGCGCCACACGGCGCGGCGCGGGCGGCCGTTCACAAAATGCTTCCACGAGGAGCGCGAACGCCCGCTACTGGTATTCATCGACCTCGGACCGACAATGCGATTCGGTACCCGCGTCGCCTTCAAATCCGTCCTTGCCGCGCGTACTGCGGCGCTGCTGGCCTGGGCCACGGTCGACGCGGGCGACCGCATCGGCGGCGTGGTGTGGGATGGCCGGACGCACCGCGACGTCCGCCCGCGCGGGCGCGAGGCCGGCGCGCTGGATTTGCTCCGCCACCTCGCCGACACGGGCCCGACGGCCGGCAGCCCCACGGCTCCGCAAGCAAGCGCCGCGGGCGGTCTCGCCCCCCCGCTACGCGCGCTCGCCCGCGCGGCGCGCCCCGGCACACAGGTCGTGCTGCTCAGCGACTTCCACGCGCTCGATGCAGCCGCGGAACGCGAACTCCTGCAACTGCGCAGCGGCGCGCGACTCACGCTCATCCAGGTATTCGATGCACTCGAAGCGACCCCGCCCCCGGCCGGCATCTACCGCATCGGCGACGCGCAGGGCGAGCAAACGCTCGATCTGCGGACAGCCGCGGCGCGTGCCGCGTATGGCGCCCCCTTCCGCGCGCGTCGCGACCGGCTCGCGTCACTGGCGCGACGCCTAGGCGCAGCAATGATCCCGCTTGCCACCGATGACGACCCGTTGCTGGCGTTGCGCACACTGCTCGGGCTACAGTGCGGCCCGCAGTCGGCCACCCACGCCTGATCTCCCTGCCACGGCATGCCATCGCCTTCACTCGACCAGCTGCGCGACATTCACCTGCCGCCCCCTCCGGGCTTGTGGCCACCGCCTCCCGGCTGGTGGCTCGTCGCATTGGCCCTGAGCCTGGGCGCCGCGCTGTGGATTGCTCGGCGACGCGCTCGCCAGCGGCCACTGCGCGCCGCCTTGCGCGAACTGGACACGCTGGCGCACACCCACGCGCACCAAGGCGACGACGTACTGCTTGCGCGCGGCATCTCGCGCCTGCTTCGCCGCTACGCGCTGTGGCGCTTTCCGCAAGCCGGTGCAGCCGGACTCATCGGTGCCGACTGGCTGCAGTTTCTCGACCGGCACGGCGGCGCAGGCCGCTTCACCGATGGCCCCGGTGCCCAGCTCGCATCCCTGCCCTATCGCCCTGCCGACGTTGCCCCTCACGAACACGAAGCAGATATCGCCGCGCTCCTCACCCTGGCACGTCACTGGCTACGGACCAACGCCCCATGACTCTCGCCTGGCCGTGGATGCTTGTGCTGCTGCCTTTGCCGTGGTTCGTGCGCCGCTGGCTGCCGCCGACCGAAACCGGCATGACCCTGTGCGTCCCCGCGCTGGCGGACTTCGCCGTTTCCTCGGACACCGCCGGGCCAGCCAGCGCGGAAGCTCCACGGCGCATCCGCCCCCGTGGCGATCTCCGCATTGCCGCATGCGTCTGGCTATTGCTCATCCTTGCTGCCGCACGGCCGCTAGGCTTCGGCGACCCGCAGCAACTCCCCGTCAGCGGGCGCGACCTGATGATTGCCCTCGACGTCTCCGCCAGCATGGCGAGCCGCGATCTGCGTCTCGACGGGCAGCCGGTGGAGCGCCTGGATGCTGCGCGCGAACTGGCGCGCGATTTCCTCCAGCGCCGCGATGGCGACCGCATCGGACTGATCGTCTTCGGCAGCCAGGCCTATCTGCACACCCCGCTCACTTACGACCTGCATGCCGTGCAGGCCGCCCTGGCCGACACCGGGGTCGGCCTCGCCGGCCGCGAAACCGCGCTTGGAGACGCCATTGCGCTGGCCACCCGGCGCCTGCGCGAGTTCGGCGACAGCTCGCGGGTACTGCTATTGCTGACCGACGGCGCCAACACCGCCGGCACGCTCACACCCGCGCAAGCGGGCTGGATCGCCCGACGCGAAGGGCTGCGCATCCACGCGGTCGGCATCGGCGCGGAACACACGCCCATCGTTACCGGCAATGGCGATCGCGAGAGCAACCCGTCCGCGGACCTCGACGAAGACGCCCTGCGCAAGATTGCCGCGCAGACCGGCGGGACCTATCGGCGCGCCACCGACAGCGACGCACTCGCGGCCTTTTACAGACTCGTCGATGAACTGGAGCCCGCCGATCAGGGCAGCGCGGTCGTGCGTCCGGCGCGGGAACTCTACCCGTGGCCGCTCGCCCTTGCTTTGATCCTCAGCACCGTGCCGGCCCTGCGCCGGATCCACCGCGGCGCCGCGAGACCAACGGCATGAGCGCGGGCGACGACATCTCTCTGGTGTTTGGCGGAGTCGTGTTGCTGCGTCCGCTGTGGCTCCTCGCGTTGCTGCCGCTGGGCCTGATGGTGTGGCGCCTCGCCCGTGCGCCGCTAGACCACTCGACCGGCTGGCACGCCGTCGTCGACGCGCACCTGCTACCCCATCTCACCACGCCCGGCACCCCGCAGCGCCGGCGCCGCGCGCTGGTGCTGCTCGGAGCCGGCCTGCTCGCCACTGTGCTGGCCCTGACCGGTCCCGCCCTCCCAGGGAAGACCGCGCTCGCATTGCGCAGCGAAGCCGCGCGCGCCTTGGTCGTCGATCTGTCTCCGACACTGTCCGAAGGGGACCCGGCCGGACTGCGGTTGGAGCACCTCCGCCTGAAACTCCTCGACCTGCTGCGCGCGATGCCCGACGGCCAGACCGCGCTGATCGTGTATGCCGAGGAACCCTACCTCGTTGCTCCGCTCACCACCGACGCGACCACCCTCAGTCAGCTGGTGCCCGAGTTCTCCGCCGACGTCATGCCGCAGACCGGCGAGCGCCCGGAACGCGCGCTGCGCATGGCCCGAGACCTCCTGCTGCGCAGCGGCGCCACCACCCGCGACGTGCTGTGGATCACCGCCAGCACGGCCCCCCCTCCCGCCGCGTT
>NZ_WTVQ01000074.1 GCF_012910955.1 Aromatoleum diolicum | reverse complement strand
GGGATCAGCTCGGTGAGCGCCCGCGGATCCATCACCGCGCCGGACAGAATGTGCGCGCCGATCTCGGCGGCCTTCTCGATCAGGCACACCGCCAGTTCCGTGCCTTTCTCGTTGGCCAGTTGCTTCAACCTGATCGCCGCCGCCAGCCCCGCCGGGCCGCCACCAACGATCAGGACATCGAATTCCATCGATTCGCGTTCTTCTTTCATCATACTTGCCTGGTGCCTGTCTCGATTTCGTTCGACGGACCGTTCCTGTCAGTGCGAAGCCGGAGCGGATGGCGCAGGTCGGTCGCGCCAGTCGGAAACGATCCCGTTCTCCAGCGCGAACGGCTGTACCTGAATCGTCCGTTTCTGGAAACGCCCGGCGTCAGGCGAGGTCGCCAGCCACACCATCACGGCCGCCGGCACCTCCGGAGGGGCGGAGCCATTGCGCAATGCGAGCACGCCTTTTTCCCCGATGGTCGCTTTCAGCGCGTCGGTCGTGACAACGCCCGGATTGACCGTGAAAGCCCGTATTCCGCGATCGCCCAATTCCACTGAGAGGATCCCCGACAGACGCGATACTGCCGCCTTGCCTGCGCCGTATGCATAGCCCCAGCCGCCGCGGCCGGCCGCCACCGGGGGATCGCTTTCGCCAGCTCCGGAGGTCACGTTGATCACGGTGCCCTCGCCCTGCTCGATCATGCGCGGCAGGATCGTTCGCGACAGAAGGAAGGGGGCCATCATGTATCCCTGGAACATGCGCTGCAGAGTCGCGGGCTCGAGCTCCAGGAACGGAAGGTTCAAGTCGCTTCCCTGATAGATGGCGTTATTGACCAGTACGTCCACGCGACCGAATTCATTCAGGACCGCCTCGCCAGCAGCCTTCACGGATTCGTCATCGAGGAGATCCATGCGCACCGCGAGAACCTTGCGACCGAGGCAGCGTATAGCGTCGGCGGTTGCAGCAAGGCTACCGGCAAGAGGGCTGCCGTCGGCGTTGTGCAGCGCATGGACGTGCGACTCGCCCTCTTCCATCGTTCGCGCGCTGATTGCCACGTCAAAACCTGCGCGCGCGAACGCGATCGCAGTTTCCCGCCCTATGCCCCGGCTTGCCCCGGTTACGAACGCCACCTTCTGCATCTTTTTCCTCACCACCCGAGAGTGAACAATTTCACCGCGTCAGAAGCTTGCCGGACGGACCATCGCGTCCATGCCGCCGTCGACGAACACCACCGTCCCATGCACAAAACCCGCCTGCTCCGACTGCAGGAAAGCGACGACACCGGCGATCTCGTGCGGCTCGCCGGCACGGCCAAGTGGTGCGACGAAGTTCTTCACCGCCTCGCCGAAGCGGGGATCATCCTTGGATGCCTGCAGCAGCGGCGTCTCGACTGCGCCCGGCGCAACGACGTTGAGCCGCATTCCCTGCTTTCCCCAGGCGACCGCCTTCTGGCGGGCATAGCGCGTCACCGCGAATTTCGAACTCGCGTAGGCGACATGCGGAGCCCCGAGCGCGTCGGCGAGTTCGCGTGCCTGCGCCTCGTCCCCCGCGAGCATCGCCTCCACCATCGGCTGGCTGTCGGCGCCCTGCTGAGTCGACGCGATCGACCCGATGATCAGCGCGGCGGGACGTTGCCCCTTCGCAAGTGCGTCGGCCAGTCCGTCGACAAGCGCGGTGACGCCGAAATAATTGACGCCGATGACGAGCCCGGCGGACGGGGCCGTGGCACCGACGCCGGCGCAGCACACCAGTCCATCGAGCACGCCGCCACAGCGCTCCAGCACCGCGTCGATGGCTGCGCGACGCCCGTCCGGCGTCGAAAGGTCGGCGGCGATGTCCGCGTTCTGGCGGTCGATGCCGATAACGCGGTGGCCTGCCCCCTGCAGGGCCTTGCTGACGGCGGCTCCGATTCCGGACGCGGAGCCCGTGACAACAGTAATGCGCATGAGGGAACTCCTGATTGGGTTAGGAAAATGAGTCAAGGAGACAACCGTCCGAGCAGTATTGTCGCGCCGGGCGGCGTCGACATCGTCTGAACGGACCAGCGCGATCGATCGTTTCTCTCCGGCGCCCGATCTCGTCCACGCATAGTCCATTCGGACGACGGACGGCTGCCCCAGGCCGCATATGATCGAATCGGCACTCGCCCGACCGGATGTCGGACCTCACCCTATCCCCTTCTCTTCAAAGGACAGCCCGCGATGAAGAAACTGCCCGCGTTGATGGCCTCGTTGTCCCTGCTTGTCGCCCTGTCGGGCACGCCGTCCGCGGTCGCCGCGGCACCGCGCGATCCGGCAACGGACGCCACAAGGACGTCCGCCCTGCTCGACCGCGCGGAAGCGCACTACCGCGCGCAGGGGCAGAAAGCGCTGGCGAGCTTCAATCTGGCGGGGGAATTCAAGGACGGCGAGCTTTACGTATATGTGATCGATCGGGACGGGGTGATGTTGTCGAGCGGCGGCTCGTCCGCCATCCTGATCGGCCGCAACCTGCGCGACATGACAGATGCCGACGGAAAGCCCTTCTTCCGCGAGATCGTCGAAGGCGCGAGGTCGAAAGGCCATGGCGTCGTTGAGTATCGCTGGCTGAATCCGGTGGATGGCCGCGTCGAACGCAAGGTCGCGAGCTACCGCGCGGTGGGCGACACGATCCTGATCGCCGGCTATTACGTGCCGCGAGCATCGTTCGAGCTTGCAAAGTCGCTCCTTTGGCGCGCCGTGCATGAGTACAAGCTGCATGGCGACCAGTCGTTCGATCGCTTCAACGACCTTAACGGGCCGTTCGTGCAGGACGACCTCTACGTCTTCGTGATCGGCGTCGATGATGAAGTCATGCACGCCCACGGCGGAGCCTCGCGCATGATCGGACGCAAGGTCGGCGACATGCGTGACTCGAAAGGAAAGCTGCTGGTACGCGAGATGATCGACATCGCGAGAAAGAAGGGCGAAGGGGAACTGCAGTACGCGTGGCGCAACCCGACCACGCAGAAGATCGAGCCCAAGCGCACCTATGTCGTGCGCGTCGGAAACCGGCTGATCGGCTCGGGAGCGTTCATCGAGCCCTGAAACAGGGCCTTCCGGACCCGAGGCGGTCTCCCGCAACAGAAGACGCCTCAGGGACCCGGAATCACTTCATCTTGCTCAGCGCCGCCACGCTGTTGAGCATGATCCGCACGAGTTCCGTCTGGCGTCGGACCCCCGTCTTGGAGAAGATCGAGCGCAAGTGAGCACGCGCGGTATTGCGTCGGATGTTGAGCGCCTCCGCCGCTTCCTCCAGCGACAGGCCGTTCGTCAGCTCCAACGCGAGCGCCGTTTCCGCCGGTGTGAGGTTGAACAGTTGCTTGGCCGCCGCACTGCTCGCAAGCGACTTGCCCGCCGCATCGCGGATATAGACCACCGCCGCCGGCTGGCCCTTGCCTTCGGCCCATTCGCTCGAGGGAACGACTTCGACGACGACGCCCAGGTTCACCTGCCCCGAGGGACGGGAGATGGACATCGCCTCCGTGACCGTAAGGTCTTCCGCGCCGTAGCGCGCGAAGGCATTACGCACTATGCGCTGCAACTCCCGGTTGTCGCTCGGGTAAGTGGCTTCGAGCCGGCCGCCGACGATCTTCAGGCCGTCGCCCGAATCCAGGATCTCCTTCGCAATCAGGTTCTGGTCGAGCACCTTGCCGCTCTCGTCGAGGACGACCATGGCGATCGACAGCCGACTGATCGCGTGCGCGTACATCGCCCCCAGGGACGCGCTGCGATTGAGCTGGTTATGAATCTGCAGCGCGCGACGCAGATGGGGCAAGAGCGCTTCGCAACGCGCGCGATCCTCGGGCGAAAACTTTGCCCCCGACTCGGGACGGGTGATACGGAAACGCAACTTGCCCGCACCGGGGGTGGAGATATCGACGCCCATGACGTGGAACACGCCGTGCCCCGCGCACCAGTGCTGGTAGTAGGACGAGCCACGCCATTCCGACTCGCTCATGAGGTCTTCCACCGTGAAGACGCGGTCGGCCGGCTGATTGACGAACGGCGTCGTCGTGTGCGGATAGCTCATGTAATTCACGCGCCCGCCACCTTCGACATCCCCCACCGCAATCATCAGACCCATGTCGACGCCTTCGGGCGCGCGCAGGATCAGGGTCACATAATTCGCGGCGAAGAGTTCCCGCAGATACTCCAGCGCCGGCGCCCAGAGCTTCGTATCCAGTGCCGCGTCATAGAGCGAACAGACTATCCGGTCGAATTGCTCGAGCGAAAAACGCGACTGCTCAAGTGACGCCGCTTTTGCTGCTTCCACGATCTCTCCTTTACCGGGACTCGCTTTCCGGGGGTTCCCTCCTTCGGGGTTCCCTCCACGTCCCGGTTATCGCCAATCGTTGCCGCAAGCACATCGATCCGTGTGCCGCGACGGTCCCGGTCCGGCCGCACTACCTGCCGCCGGACCCGTATCGCACTATTCCGTTGCCAAGGCGCCCACCAAATCGGGGACGACGTCAAAAAGGTCACCGACGAGACCGAAATCCGCGACCTGGAAGATCGGCGCATCCGGATCCTTGTTGATCGCCACGATCACCTTCGAATCTTTCATGCCCGCCAGATGCTGGATCGCACCGGAGATACCGACTGCCACATACAGGTCCGGCGCGACGATCTTGCCCGTCTGGCCGACCTGGTAGTCGTTCGGCACGAATCCGGCGTCCACCGCCGCACGCGATGCCCCAAGCGCCGCCCCCAGGCGGTCCGCCAGCGGCTCCAGCACCTCGCGATACTTTTCTCCGCTGGTGAGCCCGCGTCCGCCGGAAACGACGATCCGCGCTGCCGCCAACTCCGGGCGCTCCGACTTGCTCAGCTCCCGTCCCACGAGCCGCGAAAGGCCCAGATCGGGGCCCGGCGCAAGCTGCCGCCGCGCAGCCGCCCCACCGGCTGCCGCCGCAGGGAAGGCCGTCGTACGCACCGTCAGCACCTGGATCGGCTCATCGGACGTCACCGTCACCATGACGTTTCCAGCATAGACCGGGCGCACGTAGCTGCCTGCCCCGTCGATCGACACCACGTCCGAAACCGGCGCCACATCGAGCAGCGCAGCGATTCGCGGAGCCAGATTCTTGCCGAAGCCCGAAGCGCCTGCAAGTACCACGGTAAAGGCCTCGTCGCGCACCAGCCCCGCGACCAGCACGGACAGGTTTTCGACCGACTGCGCGCCGTAGTGCTCCGCCTCGACACATATTACCTGCGCGACGCCCTGAAGGGCGGCGCCTTCGGCTGCCACTCCGGCACATTCGCTACCCGCGACCAGCAACTGCACTTCGCCGCCGAACCTCTGCGCCGCGCCGACGGCATTCAGCGTCGCGCCGGCCAGCCGACGGTTGTCGTGTTCGGCAATAACCAATACTTTCATGTGTGCAAGCTCCTCAGATGACCTTTGCATCGTTGCGCAACTTCTGGATCAAGTCCGCGACGTCGGCCACCTTGATCCCCGCCTTGCGTGCCGGCGGCTCGCTGTGCCTGCCTTGGCGCAGACGCGGAGAAATGTCGACGCCCAGCGACGCGGCAGGCAGCACGTCGAGCGGCTTCTTCTTCGCCTTCATGATGTTGGGCAGCGTCGCGTAGCGCGGTTCGTTCAGCCGCAGATCCGCCGTCACCACGGCGGGAAGCGGCAGTTCCAGGGTTTCGAGTCCGCCGTCGATTTCGCGCGTGACGCGGATGACCGCGCCGTCGACCACGACTTTCGATGCAAAGGTCGCCTGCCCCCAGCCCATCAGCGCAGCGAGGATCTGCCCGGTCTGGTTGGCATCGTCATCGATGGCTTGCTTTCCGCAAATGACGAGCTGCGGCGACTCGCGCTCGACGACCGCCTTGAGCAGCTTGCCCACGGCCAGGGGCTGCAGTTCGATGTCGGTTTCGACGAGGATGCCGCGATCGGCGCCCATGGCCAGCGCCGCACGCAAGGTTTCCTGGGCGGCAGCGGTTCCGCAGCTGACCGCAACCACCTCGGTCGCGATGCCGGCTTCCTTCATCCGGACCGCTTCCTCGATGGAGATTTCATCAAACGGGTTGATCGCCATCTTGACGCCGGCGAGTTCCACCCCGCTCCCGTCCGACTTCACCCGCACCTTGACGTTGTAATCGACCACCCGTTTCACCGGGACCAGAATCTTCACTTGTATCTCCCACTCGGAACGTTATTGCGATCGTCCGGCAGGCGCATCGACGCCTTGTGCCGGATCCCGGTTCCATGATGGAAGAACAAGTCCTGCCGGGCATCCCCCATGAGGACTACATCCGTTCGCCCGCTGGCGCCCTTACTCCGCGAAACGGATGCGCAGACGCTCGCTGGTCGGAACGGCCTGGCAACTGAGCGTCCACGAGCGTGCCAGATCCTTCTGGTCCAGCACTTCGTTGTGACGCAGATGGACACTTCCTTCCTCGACCTGGCACATGCACGACCCGCACATGCCCGAGAGACAGGAATGCGGAGCCTGCAGCCCTGCGCGCAGCATCGCTTCGAGAACGGTCTCGTTTCCGCCGCACGCGACGGTGTGACGCTCGCCGTTGAGCGAGACATCGACGGCGGCCTGGGCCACGGCTTCAACAGACATGGCGGCCGCAGCGGCTGCGCTCACCGCCGCGGCGTCTTCCTCGTCGGGCAGCGAAACGAAACGTTCGACGTGCACCTGCTCGCCCTCCACCCCCAGCATCGCCAGGGACGCGACTGCTGCGTCCATGAACGGGGCCGGCCCGCAGATGAAGACCGTCGCTTCGCGCCACGGCCGCGCCAGCTCGGCCAGTTGCGCGACCGAAGGTACGCCCTGCACCGAATCGAGCCAGTGGATCACCTGCAAACGGGCCGGATGCGCTGCGGCGAGTTCCTGCAGCTGCGTGCGGAAGATCACCGAGCGCTCGTCCCGGTTCGCATACACCACCCCGATCCGCCCCTGTCCGTGCGCGAGCGCCGAACGCAGAATGGAAAAGATCGGCGTGATGCCGCTGCCGCCCGCGAACAGCAGGAAATCCCCTTGCAAGGCGCGCGGGACGAAAACGCCGGCCGGAGGCATCACCTCCAGCATGTCGCCCGCGCGCACGTGGTCGCACAACCAGTTCGACGCGCGCCCCTTCGCCACGCGCTTGATCGTCACGCGGGGTCGCCCATCGAGCGTGGGCGCGCTCGACATCGAATAGCAGCGCGGCAGATGTCGGCCGAACACCGGCACGCGCAGCGTCAGGAATTGCCCGGGACGGTAGGCAAAGGTCTCCGCGAGTTCGGGGGGGACGTCGAATTCGAACGACTTGGCGTCGTGCGTTTCGCTCACGACCGACGCGACCCGCAGGAGATGATGGCGGATCGCTGGCCCGTTCATAACCCCATTCCCAGGACGGCGTTGTCGACCTTGATTTCGGCACCGCTGACGAAACGCGACTCGTCCGACGCGAGGAACAGCACGACGTTGGCGATCTGGTCCGGCAGGCAGGCACGTCCGCCGCGATTCTTCGCCGGATCGAACAGCATGTACTTCGGATCGACCCCAGGCGCGCTCGCTTGCATCATCGGCGTGTAGATTCCATCCGGGTGCACGGAATTGACGCGCACCGCATACCCGCGCTTGCGGCAATGCAGGGCGGCCGCCCGTGTCACCGCGCCGACCGCGGCCTTCGAGGCGCTGTAGGCGGCGTATCCGTCGACGGGGAGCCACGAGGACACCGACGCCATGTTGATGATCGAGCCGCCGTGTTCCTTGAGCGCCAGCACCCCGTACTTGCAGCCTAGAAAGCACGAATCGCCGTTCACGCGCTGGATCCGCTGCCAGTGATCGAGCGTGGCTTCCTCGATCGACGCGGACTCGAGAATTCCGGCGTTGTTGACCACCACATCGAGCCGTCCGAAGCGTTCGGCGCTGGCCGCCATCACGGCCCGCCAGTCCGCTTCGCTGGCCACGTCATGGCGCATGAAAAAGGCCTGCTCCCCGATCTCGCGCGCCAATGCGCTGCCGGCCTCGACGTTGAGGTCCGTCATCACCACGCGAGCGCCCTCGCGCGCCATCAGAATCACGTCTTCCCGACCTACGCCGCTCGCGGCGCCGGTGACCAGCGCCACCTTGCCTTCCAGCCTGCCCATTGCGATCTCCCTCGTTGATGAATTCGGTATTCCCGCTTGCTCACACGAAGGGGTCGGCGTTCGGCAAGCCGAGCATCACGGCCCCGTGCGAGCGCGCATACGCGTCGGTGTTGTTGGCGATGTGGGCGCGGGCCTGGTGGATGTCGCGGAAGACGCGCTCCACCGGATTCGGACGGAAGGTGCCGGACGCGGCACTGGCGCGCAGCAGCTCGTCGGCCATGCGGGCGCAAAGTTTCGGCACCTGCGATGCCTGGGCGCGCTGCATCAGTCGCTCCTCGACCGGCATGCGTTCGCCGCTGCGCGCGCACTCGACGATCCGCGCGTAATTGCGGAACAGCACGAGCTTCAACTGATCGCTCGTCATCATCGCCTCGGAGACCGCGGTCTGCGCGTTCGGGTCATCGGCCGTCCTCGCCCCATGCTTGCCGACGTGAGCCGCGGCCCGTTCGCGAAAGCTCGCAATGGCACCGTCCAGGGCGCCCAGGCAGGCTGACGACACCGCACGCTGAAATACCTGGGTGAAGGGAATGCGGTACAGCCAGCTCGGGTTCCCGACCCGACCCGGACATCCCGCGTCGCTGTGGTCGTTGGTCCGCTGCGTACGGTGTTCGGGCACAAACACGTTCTCGACGACGATGTCGTGACTGCCCGTCGCACGCAGGCCCAGCACGTCCCAATTGGGTTCGACGCGGAAGTCGGAGCGCGGCAACAGGAAGGTCGTATGCTCGAGCGCGTCGGAGCCGTCGTTTTTCGGCAGCAGGCCGCCCAGGAAAATCCACTTGCAGTGGTCCACACCGCTCGAGAAGCTCCAGCGCCCGGAGAAGCGATAGCCGCCTTCCACTTTCTCCGCCTTGCCCACCGGCATGTAGGTGGATGCGATCAGCGTCCCCGAGTCCTCGGCCCACACTTCCTGCTGGGCCTGCTCCGGAAACAGCGGCAGCTGCCAGTTGTGCACCCCGATCACCCCGTAGATCCACGCCGTCGACATGCAGCCTTCGGCCAGTGCCATCTGCACGCGGTAGAAAACGCGCGGATCCAGTTCGTAACCGCCCCAGCGGCGCGGCTGGAGAACACGGAAGAGTCCCGCCTCCGCAATCTCGCGGACCGACTCGTCCGGCACCTTGCCGGCGACTTCAGCTTCACCGGCCCGGGCCGCGAGGCGAGGCGCGAGCTCGTAGGCGCGCCGCAACAATTCGCTTGCCTCTGCAGTCATGTAATCGTCGGCAAGACCGCCTGCCACCTGCTCACTGGTTAGAACACCCATTCTGCGTACCTCCTCCATGTCGCGCCCGCCGGCACGGGGTTTCACTGGGTCAGTTGACCCGCTAAGGCAAGGGTTTCACACGCCCCCCTGCGACTCATCGTCTGAACGGACTAACGCAGCCCCCCTCCCCGAAAGCCCCCGAAGCGTTTGATGCGGGGACGAATGCAGGCGCGTAAATTGGCAGTAACCCGTTTGGACGATGTCCCCGCGTGGCCGAAGTCAATAATGGGCGCCACCCTGGCTGCAGTGCAGGGGCAGACCGATCCACCAAGGAGACAAACCATGCGCACATTCGCAGGCATGGCGATGGCATTGATCGTGGCTCTTGCCGGGAGCTATGCATTCTCGCCGCGCAGTGTTCCCCCCCTGGCAGCCACCCGAATTCCGGTGGACCGGATGCAATTGACCTCCGTCGTGCGCACCGCGGCGGGCCTCGTCGCGGCTGGCGAGCTCGGCTACATCCTTGTTTCGGACGACGAAGGCGTTACCTGGAAGGCAGCGGCGCTCACGCAGGACCGCCAGGCACTCATCACCCGCCTCGTCTTTGCCGACGACAAGGTGGGCGTCGCACTGGGACACGAGGGCTGGATCCTGCGGACCGCGGACGGCGGGCTCAACTGGACCGAGGTCGCGTTCTCCGAATCCAACGGCGAGCCCCTGATGTCTGCCGCGCGCCTGCCGTCCGGCGACTGGATCGCCGTTGGCGCTTTCGGCCGCACCCTGCGCTCCATCGACGATGGCAATACGTGGCAGGAATTCACCATCGGCGGACAGGAAGACTGGCACCTCAATGGCATTGCCTCTTCCACGGACCGGCAGCAGTGGTTGATCGTGGGCGAGGCCGGTTCGATGCTGCGCTCCACCGACGGCGGCAGGGAATGGACACAGATTCCCGCCTTCTATAACGGCTCGCTCTACGGTGCGACCCACGCAGGCGGCACGAACTGGGTCGCCTGGGGCATGCGCGGCAACGTCTATCACAGCACGGACGGCGGCTCGAGCTGGACCGCGTCGAAGGTGCCCGCGCCCGTTTCCCTTTACGGGCATGCCCTGACCGCCGACGGGGCCCTGTTGCTCGTTGGACAGGGCGGACTCGTTCTGTCGAGCACGGACGCCGGGAAGTCGTTCTCCGTCGTCCGGGCCGGCGGGCGCGAAAGCCTGACCGACCTGGTTACGAAAAACGATGGGAGCTGGCTCTTCGCCAGCGACAGCGGCTTGCAGACCTGGGTGCCGCGTGCCCCGGCGAGCGCCGGCGCGAATGGCGCGTCCTGACGCGGACGCACACCACCCTGCATTACGGAGTTCCCCAATGACGAACATTTCGACGACCCGTATCGAAGCCCTGGTGGCGTTCTTCGCACGCGTGCTGATCGCCTACCGCAAGCCGTTGGGCCTGCTGTTCCTGTCACTGACGCTCGGATTCGGCATCTCCGCCCTGAACACGCGCCTGGACCCGGGCTTCAACAAGCTGATTCCGCTCAAGCATGAGTACATGGCAGCCTTCCTAGAGCACTCCGCCACGTTCTCCGGCGCCAACCGCGTGATGGTAAGCGTGCATTGGAAGGGCGATGGCGACATCTACAACGGGGAGTTCCTGCAGATCCTGCGCAAGGTCACGGACGAAGTCTTTTTCATTCCCGGGGTCAACCGCGGCGGAGTGCGCTCGCTGTTCACGCCCAACGTGCGCTACATCGAAGTCACCGAGGTCGGCTTCACCGGCGACGTGGTCATTCCCTCGCGCTTCGAAGCCGACGCCACGGGCCTCGCGCAGGTGCGTTCAAACGTTGCGAAATCGGGAGAGCTCGGACGCCTCGTCTCGAATGACCTGAAGTCCGCTCTCGTCCAGGCCGACCTGCTCGAAATCAACCCGCAGACCGGCGAAAAACTCGACTACGCGGAAGTCGCACGGCGTCTCGAAAAAATCCGCGGCGAATTCGCGAGCGGCGACATCGAGATCAACATCGTCGGCTTTGCCAAGGTCATGGGCGACGTGATGGACGGCCTCTTCACGGTCGTCACCTTCTTCGCCATCGCCTTCGTCATCACCACCGCGCTGCTGTGGATGTACTCCCGCTCGCTGAAGCTTACCCTGCTCGCAATCACCGTCGCCTTGCTGCCGGTGATCTGGCTGCTGGGTCTCCTTCCGCTGATCGGGTACGGCATCGATCCGATGTCGGTGCTGGTTCCCTTCCTGATCTTCTCGATCGGCGTGTCGCATGCGGTACAGATGACCAACGCGTGGAAGCAGGACGTGCTGAGCGGCATGACCGCGCTGGAAGCGGCCGAGAGCGCCTTCCGCAAGCTCGCCATCCCCGGCACGATGGCGCTGCTCGCGAACGCGCTGGGCTTCCTCGTGATCATGATCATCGACATCCCCATCGTGCATGAACTGGGCGTCACCGCCTGCCTCGGCGTCGCGTTGATGATCATGACGAACAAGATGTTCATGCCGATCATCCTGTCCCATCTGCGCCTCGAGCGGCTCGCCCTCCATCAGCCGATCGAAACGCACCACAAGCACGGATTGTGGTGGGCCGTGTCCGCGCTGGCCCGCCCGCGCCCGGCGCTCGCGAGCTTCGCCGTGATGCTCGTCCTGCTCGCAGTCGGCACCTGGTATTCGCGCCAACTGCAGACGGGCGACGTCGGCACCGGCGTCCCCGAGCTGCACAGCGAATCCCGGTACAACCAGGACAACGCGAAAATCATATCGAGCTACTCGATCGGGATGGACGTGCTGTCAGTCTTCGTCGAGACGCAGAACCTTCAGGAAGCGTGCCTCAACTGGGACGTCATGAATGCGGTGGAACGCTTCGACCTGCGCATGCGCGGCGTCGCGGGCGTCCAGTCGGTCACCACGGTCGCCGGCCGCGCCAAGCTCTACGCTGCCGGCAACAACGAGGCCAACCCGCGCTGGGCCGCGCTGCAGCGCTCGGAAGCGGCCCTGCGCACCGGGGGACGCGCAGCGAACCCGGAACTGGGCCTGAACACCGACGGGTGCAAGACGATCCAGCTCGTCATCTACCTCAACGACCACCAGGGTGCCACGCTGAAGCACGTCGTCGACGAGGCGCGCAAGTTCATTGAAGTGGAGAAGGCGCCCAACGTGCGCTTCCGCCTCGCAGGGGGCAACGCGGGGGTCGCGGCCGCCACCAACGAGGCCGTCGAGCGCGCGGAAGTGCAGATGCTGGCCTCGATCTTCGGCGCCATCGCCCTGCTCTGCTGGCTCACCTTCCGCTCGTGGCGCGCCGTGCTGTGCGTCATTGTGCCGCTGTTGCTGGTGTGCATCCTGTGCAACGCGCTCATGGCGCTGCTCGGCATCGGCCTGAAGGTCGCCACCCTGCCGGTCATCGCGCTCGGTGTCGGGGTCGGCGTCGATTACGGCATCTACATCTACGAACGCATGCAGCACGAAATGGCGCATAACGCCGCCCCGCTGCGCGAGGCGTTCTACGAAGCGATGCGCCAGCGCGGCACCGCTGCCGTCTTCACCGCCGTCACCATGTCCATCGGCGTCGGCACCTGGGCGTTTTCCGCCCTCAAGTTCCAGGCCGACATGGGCATCCTGCTCGCCTTCATGTTCCTCGTGAATGTGCTCGGCGCGATCTTCCTCCTGCCCGCCCTCGCCTGCTGGCTCGGCGTCGAGGTTCAGCCCCGCGAGCGGGACGAGAAAGAGTCAGCACCTTTGCCGGTTGCCCATGCGACGACACGTGACGCGGCCACTTCGCAGAATAATACCTCGCTGCGTCCGAAGCCGAGTGCGTTGGGCATCCGCTAAGACGCGACAGTCCCTGTTTGAAGCCTGCAGCGGCGGCGACGCGATCCAGCGCGCCGCCGCTTTCATTTCTGGAATCGCTGCCGGTCACGCCAGCTCTCGGTACAGACGACCGATGTGGCATGCCGGACGAGACCGAATAATCAAGCCAACTTGGATAGTTGCAGACTGAGACCGAAGTTCTCGATCGGCCGGAACGTACGGCCGTTCAGCATGTAGCGAAGGACTGTATCCGGCCGAGGCCGTGTAAAAACGGTCGCGGATGCGCCAGGAATCGGTCGTTCCGGCGCCCTGCGGCGGAAGCGAACGAATTTGAAGGCGGCAAATCAGCTCAGTTGAGCTTCAAGAAGGCCTTTTCAG